>NZ_BILZ01000043.1 GCF_004000825.1 Paenibacillus kobensis NBRC 15729
GCTGTGAGAAATAAGAGTCCTTGCGGAACACTTATTTCCGTTCATCAGGCCGCTCAACCGCTGTAAGAGTCTCTCAACGTCGCTTAATTACTCTAATGTCGCATAAATGCACGGCGGTGGCGGATTTAAGAGGCTTTGGGAGACACTTAATTTGCTCGAGCGAACGCGCGGTGTGAAATAAGAGTCCTTGCGGGACACTTATTTCCGTTCATCCGACTGCTGAACCACTATAAGAGTCTCTCAACGTCACTTAATTACTCTTAAGTCGCATGAACGCACGACAGCGGCGGGTTTAAGAGACTTTGGGAGTCACTTAAATTACACGAACGTGTGCATGGTGTGAAATAAGCGTCCTTGCGGGACGCTTATTTCCGTTCATCAGACCGCTGAACCGCTGTAAGAGTCTCTCAACGTCGCTTAATTCCTCTAATGTCGTATAAATGCACGGCGGCAGCGGATTTAAGAGACTTTGGGAGACACTTAAATTACTCGAACGTGTGCATGGTGTGAAATAAGCGTCCTTGCGGGACGCTTATTTCAGCCTCCCTGCGGCACGCCCAGCCCCTGATAGAGCAGATTTTTCTGCTCTATTCGCCCCGGCGGCACGCCCAGCCCCGGATAGAGCAGATTTTTCTGCTCTATTCGCCCTGGCGGCCGCACGAACTAAAAAAACTCCCAAGGTCATCAACCAATGACCTTGGGAGCCAACACCTTCCTTACCGGTATGCTTTTACTTCATCCACGTATACCGTCGCAGTGCCGGACGTTCCGCCCGGCGTTACGATTTGTACGCCGATCGAATTGACCGACTTCAGATCGTCCGGCGTATAAGCCGGAACGCCTGAATCGACCCACGGATTCATGTTCGAGAAGTCGATCCGCAGCGTCGCGAACCCCGCGCTGTCTGCCGACAATGCGCCGGAATCGATCCACACCTTGTAGCCGCGCAGTTGAATGAACAGCTTCGCTTGTACGCCGGCAACGGCGGAGTCGATTTTCACCTTCGCTTCCAACCCATTAAAGCCGCTCAGATCGACAGCGCCCGCCTTGCTGACAGCCAAATACTCGCCGCCCGACTGCCAGTTCACGTCCGTCTTCAGTACATCATAGTTCTGGCCGTTATCTGCATATACAGCTTTCGTCACCGTCAAATTGCTGGCGGAGTTCCCGCTCCAGCCTTCCGTGTCGGCAGCGAAGCCGAACACAACGTCCGGCAGCGCCGCTGGCAGTGTCACATCCTTCACCATCAGCTTCGCCTCCGCACCGCTGTTGCTAAGTTCCTCCAATTTGATGCCGATAAGCTTAATATCTTTCAGATCTACGCCCGCAATAGCCGCGGCATCTTTCAACGAGATTGTCAGCGTCGCCTCTCCCATAGAACCGATCGCAACCGGCGTACCGCTGTCTACCCACGTCCATCCGCTGCCGCTCTTAAAGAACAAACGCGCCTTCGCCGTACCTTCACTAAGCTTGACCGTGGCGTTCAATGTATCGAGCTTCGACACGTTCAGCCCCGCCGGCGAAACGGTCAGTTCAAATTCCTCGTTCCACGCGCCGCTGGAAGAATTATTCCCCGTATTGATGAGCGGGAAATTCACCGTTAGCGCACCCTCGGCTGCGTCGTGGCCAATATCGTGCGCACCCGCCGTATTGTTCTCCAGCTTCCAGCCCGTGATGTCGGCAGCAGAATCGAATCCATACAGCACGCCCGCCTGCATACCCGGCTGCTCGCCCGCCTCCGGCAGCTCCGCTATTCCATCCGCATGCACGGCACGGATGTCATCGAAATACAGAACGCCGCTATGGCCGCCGCCATCCATCGCATTAATGTAAAGATTGAAGTTCGTTACCTTCTTGAGCGTCTCTTTCGTCACCGGACCGCCGGAACTCCATGGCGCAACGGCAAAATCGCTGAACGGAATCGTTAAGCTGTACGCTTGTGACGGATCCAGCACCGGATACGCCTCGTAGGCGGTTCCGTTCATCATAATCTGCACAACGAGCTTCAGCGGCTTGCCCTCCTTGGCGAACGAGCCCGCACTATCCGTCTTCAACCATAACTTCAGCGCGTTATTGCCCGACCAATCGGCTGTGCCCAAGCTTTTGCCTACGCCTGTGTAACCAGCTGTATTGACGGCGAACTGCAATTTCATGCCGTAGTCACCGGACGTCTTCCCATCCGAACTGAGCGAGACATTAACGTCATCGCCGCCCGCTTTCGGATATTTCGCGGCAAGCGCATCGCTGGAGCCGCCGTATCCTTCATAATCATCGACAATTCCCGTATCCAGAATTGGAGCAGTATAAGCATTATACAGACCCAAATCATCGACCAAAATGGAAACCGGTACGGTCGCCCCCAGTCCGCTTCCCACGAGTGAAACCGCAAGTCCGGACGCTTGCGCCGCAGCCGCAGCGTTGTTCAGTTCAATGACCGCGTCGTACTTGTAGTAAGCCGTGCCTCCAACCGTCACTTGATCGAGATCAGCAAGCGTCTTCTTCGTTGCATTCTCGCCGTACTTGAAGCCCCAATCCTCCGGATACATAGCAACCGCTTGAACCGCTGCACCCGTTCCGCCCGCCGATACCGGGATAAGAGCCGACAGCTTCAGCCGCTGAACCTGACCCAGATTAACGCCGTTCAGAGCGTCCTGCGTCAGCTGAATCTTGAATTCCTGCCAAGTATCCGCTGCATTCAAGCCGGACAACTGCATATCAAGCTTGCCATCGCCATCTGCTTCCGCGTGCGCAAGCGCCATTTGAATGTTGGAAGGATAAGTGCCGTTATTTTGAACGAATGAGAGACTGTCTGCCGCATCAAAGGTAAACCTCTTCACTTCCAGCTCCCGCACTTTCACGAACACCGAAATCGTCTGCTCCAGCTTCCCGCCGTCAGGCAAATAAGCGCGCACCGTCACTGTTGCCGATTTGCCGTTCAGTTCCGCCGACGGTTTCCATGTTCCCGTATAATAACCGCCCGCATCCAAAGCCATCTCTGTCTCAGCGCCATCCGCTCCTATGCTGTACGTGACCTTGACCGGTGCCGTATGGAGAACCCGGGCACGAATAATAGTAGATGCCTCGCTAGCTGTACCGACGTTAGTCGGCGACACGATATGGAGGAACGGTTGTTCCGCCGCCGACTCCACCGTACGGTCATACACATTGGCCGCTTGAACTTCAGCCGCGAAGGACGTGTACGGATCTTCATAGTAGTCGACGAAGTCCGGCAGCAGCTCATGGCTGCCCTTACCTGCGACATCCTTATACGGAACGAACAGGTTGCGCTCGTCATCGAAATTCGCCCACGTCAGCATATAAGCAATCCGCTTCGCGTCCGGGTCGTTCTTGATCGCGTTCATCACTTTCGTGAACCAATGCAGGTCGCTGTTCCCTGTCGTCTTCATGCCCTGTGCACTAAAACCGTACTCCGACAGCGTGGCGATCTTCCCTTTGCGGTCGGCGGTCTGGGCAATCATCTTCAAATCTTTCACCAAGCCGCCGAGGAACGCGTCGCTTCCCGCGTTGTCTTTGCTGTCATACTGGTCCATGCCTAGAATATCGACGTAATCGTCTCCTGGGTACGTGGTCAAATATTCGTTCTCGTTGCCGTTGAACGGTCCATTTGGCGAAAATACGTACAAAAAGTTGCGAACTTGCTTCACATCCCGCAAATATTCCACCGTATAACGGTACAGCTCCACATATTCCGCTTTGGTCGTCGTCGCCGCTCCCCACCAGAACCAGCTGCCGTTCTGCTCATGAAATGGGCGGAACAATACCGGAATTAAATCACCATTGTCATCCTTCAACCCGTTGGCAAAATGAGCGATCCGATCGAGATATTGATTGAACGCATCGTTCTTATCGCCGCCAGGCAAAATACGGGTGACGACTGACTGCGTCGCGTCTGCCGTGTTACTCGTATCATTGAAGCTGCCGCCCGTAACAAAATTGTACGGATGCGTGCTAAGCGTCACGATGCCGCCGAGCGAATGAGCCTTCTTCATCGCTGCGCTAAGCCCTTTGCGGCTCTCCTCGTAATCGCCAGCAACACCCGGCGGGTTCTCCCGGCCGTCCAGACTGAGCGTATCCCAGCCGAACACTGCCGGGTAGTCACCCACGCCGTTCTTCACATCGGAGATGACGTCGCCTTGGGCATCCTTGCCCGCAAAGGAAACGGTCGTATCATGCTGATGGCCGAACAACACTTCTTCGCCGCGCGCCTCTTGCAAGTACGCGAACAGCGACTTCGTCTCATCCGTCGCTTGTTCGTCGACGAGATTCACCTTCTGATCGTCAGGAACTTCGCCATTTCCATTTCCATTCCCATTGCCGTTGCCGTTGCCATTCCCGGTACCTTCGCCATTACCGCTTCCCGTACCGGAGCCGTTGCCCGTGCCAGTACCTGTGCCCGCATTGCCTCCGTTCGAAGTCCCGCCCGACTCATTCTGTCCGCCCGATTGAGGCTTGCCTTCCTTCCAAGCGTACACGCCGCTGCTCGTAATCGTCTGTCCATTCACGACAATGCTGCCGCCGCTCGGAAGCGTAATCGCAAACTCACCTGTCATGGTACCAATATCGACCGTCGAGCCTGACGCTTCCCCGCTAACGATTAGCGTTTGAATGGATGAGCCCGCTTCCACAATCAACTCCCCGATAGAATGCAGTATAAATTCCTTCAGTTTCGATCCGCCCGAAACCACGATTCGCACTTCGCCCTCGGCACGGTCTACAACGACATTCGACAGCTCGGAAGATTCAATATGTATGGAGTGATCGCCGCCGCCTAACACATACGTCGTCCCTTTGACCGTTACGCCTTGCAGAGTAACCTCGCCATCGGCAATACCAGGAGCCAAATACAGATTGCCGGAAACCGAAGCATCCTGCAGCTTGGCGCCGCTGTGATTCATAACCACATTCCCGTCGATCGTTCCACCGACTACAGCGCCCGCTTCGTAGTAATATTTCGCAATCAACCGGTCAATGACCGTCACCAGCTCTGCTCGGGTAATCTCTCCTTGCGGGCGGAACGTGCCGTCCACATACCCTGTAAGAACATCCTTCAGAGCTGCTACCGCCTCACGCGCATAAGAGCTGATTTGACCCGCATCCGTGAACGAGAGGTCTGCTCCTCCGCCGCTCAACTTAAGCGCTTTTGCCAACAGTACGGCAGCATCCTGGCGCTTTACGGCAGACGCCGCATTGGATTTATTGCCGGGATACCCTTCATAATAGCCGGCTTGACGGGCAATGCTCAGCGCCTCTTCATACCAAGCTCCTGCTGGGATGTCGGCGAACAACTCGCTGGACTTTGCATAATAGCCGAACAGACGGTTCATAATCGTGACCAACTCTGCCCGCGTCACCTTACCGCCAGGACGGAGCGAACCGTCCGCGAATCCTTGAATGACGCCATAACCCGCCCACTTGTTCAAGCTTGCCGCAGCCCAACCGCCATCCACTGCAGCAGCCGTCAACTGCTGTTCAACTTTCTGAGACGCCGCAGCCGTGACTGCCACCCCCTGAACGGAACCCGTAATAAGCAGCGATGCCGACAGCGCCGCAGCCATAACGGACGCCGATCGTTTCCTCATTGTCTTCGATTGGTTCAACTTTTTCCCTTTGTTCAACTTACCCACTCTCCCGCCTAATAAATTCGAATCCACCCACCTAATAAAGCGCTTACATAATAGATAAAATAAAACGATTCCCCGTCTTCCAATGACACAATCTCAGAGGAAAGCCGCCTGCTGCCTGCTTCCCTCTGAATATTGCCGCACAGCGAATGACGCTATTTGACCGCGCCGTTCGTCACGCCCGCGAAAATGTACCGCTGCATCAGCAAATACATAATCGCCGTCGGAATCATAATAATGAGAATCGCGGATGAAACCATTTGCCAATCCCCGCTGTTAACGCCGAAGAACCGCATAAGCGACGTCGACACGACGACCTTGTCGGGATCCGACAGATACAGAAACGGCGTGTACATATCGTTGTAGATCGCAATCGTCTTCAGGATGACGATCGTCGCCGTTGCCGGTCCCAGCAGCGGAAGAATGATGGAGTAGAAAATTTTGAACAAGGAAGCCCCCTCCATCATCGCTGCCTCGTCCAGATCGTAAGGAATGTTGCGAATGAACTGCAGATAAATATAAATTTGCAAAATGTCGGCGCCGACGTAAAGCAGTACCGGCCCCATCAAGTGATTCGTCAGATCAAGGCTTTGAATCGTTTTGTAGTTAATGACCTGCGTCGTGATTTGCGGAATAATCGTCGCGAACAGGAACAAGCCGACGAGCGGTCCCTGAAGCTTGAATTGAAACCGGGATACCGCATAACAGAATGCCGATCCGAGCAAGACGTTCAGCACCAGTGAGACGCCCAGTATGACGACTGTATTACCGAACGCGCGTCCCATATCAGCTGAAGTGAACGCTTCGCTGAAATTGCTGAAGTTCAAGAAATTCGAAGGCAGCGACATCGTCGACTTGGTCAAATATTCGTCAGGCGTCTTAAACGCATTCGTTACAATAATGTAGGGCGGGAACAAGATGACGAACGCCGCGATCAGCAAGGATAAATATTTCGTCACGGTCCATAGCGGTTTTTCTTTCGTCACCGTTAACCCCTCCCTTTCAAGAAGTATCTTTGAATCGACAACACGAGGACGACAGATATCAACAAGACTACGCTCATAGCGGATGCAAGCCCATAGTTGTTAAACTGGAAGGCAGTCTCGATAATTTTCATAACAAAGGTTTCGCTCGCCCCCGCAGGTCCGCCGTTCGTCAATACAAATGGAAGGTCGAATACTTCCAGCGCGCCCGTTACGGTCAGGAACAAGTTCAGCTCAATAATTTTGTAAATGTTCGGAAGCGTAATGAAACGGAATTTCTGCCAATTGTTCGCGCCGTCGATGGACGCCGCTTCATACAAATCAGAAGGAATGGATTGCAGCGCAGCCAAGTATATGACCATGTTGAAGCCCATAAACCGCCAGAAGCCGATGGAAGCGAGCGTGTAGTTCACGAAGCTTTCCGTCCCCAGCCAACTCGTCTCCGAACCAAGACCCAGCTTGCCGAGCAAGAAATTAAGCGAGCCGTTCGTCGTATCGAATACATAACCGAACGTATACGCAACCGCTACGCCATTGAGGATGTACGGAAGAAACAGCAGCAATCTAAAGAAGTAACGCCCTTTGAGCTTGCCGTTCAATACGATAGCGAAGTAGATCGCGACGATATTTTGCACGATGCCGACGACGAAATACGCGACATTATGTTTGAATACGCCGAAAATTTCCGGATTCGAGAACACTTCCTCATAATTGCGGAACCCGATCCAGTCCTTATCCGGACTCATGCCATCCCAATTCGTGAAGCTGAGCCGAATAAGCTCGAGCGCGGGATAATAGGAAAATGTCAAAAGCAGAAGAAGAGGCAGCGCGACGAACGATATGATGATTATTTTCTTTTGAGTTCCAAAAGGAAGTCTGCTAAGCATGGGACCCCTTCCTCTCCCGTTTCTTATTTCGCATCATGCAGTGCTAGTGCTAGAACTGCTCATGATGCACGCCGCAGGAACGGATGTCATGCCGACATCCGTTCCATCGCTTTAGCGTTTCTTATTTCACGACATTTTTCTTTGCGTTCGCCCACAGCTTGTTGTACTTATCAAGAATCGATTGAGGATCCTTGCTCAGGACGAATTCTTGAACGACGCGGCCTTGATCGATTTGCGCTTGGTTGGCAATCGCCGTTGCCGTATCGTTCGGAGGACCTGCTTCGATGTACTGCGGGTTGTAGCCGTTGAATTCAGCAAGTTGAGCCAGCTTCGATTCTTTGTCCTTCAGCGTCGGGATGAGACCTGCAAAATCTTCAAAGCCGGACTCCTCGATCATCCATTTGACGAACGCTTTAGCTGCTGCAACGTTGCCGTCTTTGTTAACCGCATAGAACCAGTCCGGGTTAAGCGGAGCTTTCACCGTACCCGAGTTGTCGGACGGGAACGGGAAGAAGCCTACGTCTTCGGATGCTGCGCCATTCTCGATAACTTGGTTGATGACCCAGTTGCCGAGCAGATACATGCCGAACTTGCCTTGCGCAACGTCTTTCTTCGAATTTTCCCAGTTCGTCGAGTTAACGTCTTTCTCAAGAAGTCCTTTTTCGTACAGCGTGCGAAGAATGGACCACGATTGACCGTACACGCCGTCCAGCGTATATGGCGCGTCGCTATCGGCACGTTTGTTCTGGTGATCCGATACGCCGCCGATCATCGTCGGTACGTCGTAGATCCACGCGTCAAGCGGCCATTTGTCTTTGAAGTTGGAAGCGAGCGGAACGATGCCGGCGTCTTTCAGCTTTTGGGCAGCCGCATAGAACTCGTCCAGCGTTTTCGGAACTGCCGTAATGCCGGCTTTCTCGAACGCCTTCTTGTTGTAGACGATGCCGACCGTGCTGCTGCCGGACGAAACGCCGTACATTTTATTTTCGAACGCTTTCAACGTTTTGAAGCTGATGTCGCCAGTGAACTGGATATCGTCAAGCGGAGCAAAATATTTCGGGAAGTCCGAATTCGGGATACCAGGACCGATCAGCATGACGTCAGGGAATTTGCCCGTCGCGATCCGAATTTTAGAGTTTTTCTCATAATCGAGAATGCCTTCGAATTCGATCGTCACGCCTGGATATTTCTCTTCGAACCGCTCTTTGTACTCCTTGTATTCCTTGCCGACCATATCCGTACGGTTCGTCAAGAATACGACTTTGCCTTTGAGTTCTTCCCCGCCGGCCGTTGTTTCTTCCGGTGTCGTCGTTTTCTCCGTCGTCTCCTTGCCGGTGTCAGCAGGCTTCGGATCGTCTTTGCTGTCTTTGCCACAAGCCGCTAACATTGTTAGCATAAGAATACTTACAAGTAATAACGATACTGCTTTTTTCATTCTTCTCTTCCCCCTCTATTCGTGTTTGGTACCGCTTGCAAATTGAGTATATCGCCTTACTGCTCTCAATGAAATGGTCTGAATTATCTTTTATAGTCTTCAAATTACTTCTTTAACCGACAATTTAAAAATAGGTTGAGAGCGCTATATTATGCCAAAACCCATCTATTTTATATATATTGAAGACATCCAATTGCATTGAAACGCTTCCAATTTATTTTTTCCCTCTGCCCTATTGCCAAACGAACGATGATGCGGTTTACTTGTGATAACAAATCTATTTTTGTTATGCTAACTTTTAAATAAATACAACTAACTTCATGTTTGATTGGAAGATTGGAGAGGTGTACATGAGCAAACTTAATTCTTTTGTAGGCGGAATGACATGGGGCTGGACAGGCGTTAGAGGCACTTGGGCAACCAGCGAAGCAGACCGTTCCATGCAGCTAATGACCGAACGTCTGAATGTGAACTGGACGGCGGTCACCTTTGCGGCCTATCAATCGCATCCGCAAGCGACGACCATCCATTATCAAGATGCACCTACGGTAACGGACACGGAAGTTCGCCGCGCCATTGGCGAAGCCAAGCGCCTGGGACTGAATGTGTGTTTGAAGCCTGTGGTCAACTGTGCAGACGGGACATGGCGGGCGCATATCAACTTCTTCGATCACGATGTGCCATGCGAGCCGAAATGGTCGGAATGGTTCGCCTCCTATACGGCTTTCATCCTGCATTACGCTGCTATAGCGGAAGAAACGGGCTGCGAGATGCTGTGCATCGGCTGCGAAATGGTTCAAACAGACCGCAGAGAGCAGGAATGGCGCGAGCTAATCGGCAAGGTTAGAGAGGTCTATTCCGGAATCGTTACTTATAATTGCGACAAATATCAGGAGGACCGCGTCGCATGGTGGGACGCCGTCGACGTCATATCTTCCAGCGGCTACTACCCGATTAACGATTGGGACAACCAATTGGACCGGATTGAAGCGGTCGTCAAGCGTTACGGCAAGCCGTTCTTCTTCATGGAGGCGGGTTGCCCTAGCCGACAAGGATCGGAGCATCTGCCGAACGATTGGGGATTGCAGGGGGATCCGGACGAATCGGTGCAGCAGCGTTATTTGGCCACGATGTTCGACCGGTGCGACAAGCGCGAATGGGTAGGCGGTTTCATGCTGTGGGATTGGCCGGCGACGCTCTATACCGAACAACAGGCGTCTGCCAATGATGATTACTGCATGTACGCCAAATCAGGCGAAGCGACTGTGCGGGACTACTACAAGCTCAAAACGGCAGAACAGGAGAACGCGCGCGTATGACCATAACAGCTAACATAAAATCGCAGTGGGCTTCCGAAATCCGGCAAGAGCTGGACGACAATATCCTCGCTTTCTGGATGAAGCACTCGCCTGACGAACGCGACGGCGGCTTCATCGGTGAGATTACGCAGAATATGACGCGGGTGCCGGATGCGGACAAAAGCCTCGTGCTGAACACCCGCATGCTGTGGACATTCGCCTCCGCGTACCGGATTTTTAAGAAACAAGCCTATCTGGACGTCGCAGACCGCGCTTATCTCTACATCAAGAAACACTTTGTCGACGTGCGTAACGGCGGCCTCTATTGGATGCTCAACGCGCAGGGAAAACCGTCCTCCGACAAGAAACAAGTATATGGCCAAGCCTTCGCTATCTACGCATGGTCGGAGTATTACCGCGCGACAGGCAACCGGGAAGCGCTTGGCATGGCGATCGAGACGTTCCGGCTCATCGAGCATCACGGGCGGGATGCCGTCCATCTCGGTTACATCGAAGCGCTGGCTGCGGATTGGACCGCCACGGACGAGCTTAGCTTAAGCAACAAAGACTTGAACGAGAAGAAGTCGATGAATACTCATCTTCACGTGCTGGAGGGCTATACGAACTTGTACCGGGTATGGCCGAGCGAGGAACTACAGCGTTCGCTTCGAGAGCTCATCCGGATTACGCTGGACCATATCGTCGACCGAAGTACGGGCCACTTCAAGCTGTTCTTCGACGAAGAGTGGGGCAATAAATCCGATCACGTCTCATATGGCCATGATATCGAGGGCAGCTGGCTGCTTCATGAAGCAGCTGAAGTGCTCGGCGATGAGCAACTGACGAAGGAAGTGGTCGCTGTTGCCCTGCAGATGGCCGAAGCAACGCTGCAAGAAGGCGTCGATCCCGATGGCGGCATTCCGAACGAAGCAGACGGCAGCGGTCTGATCGATACCGACAAAGATTGGTGGCCGCAAGCCGAGGCCGTTGTCGGCTTCTACAATGCGTACCAATTAAGCGGTGACGAGCGTTATGCCGAAGCCGCACGCGCATCTTGGCATTTTATCCAGACGTACATGATCGACCGAACGAACGGCGAATGGTTCTGGAGCGTCTCGCGAGAAGGCGTTCCGACCGAAGGCCATCCGAAGCTGGGCGCATGGAAATGTCCTTATCATAACGGCAGAGCCTGCTTCGAAATGATTGAACGGCTTGCCCATTAATATCGCATTAGCAGTACTATCGCATTCATCCTAATCCACTAATGCCAATGGAGGAATACAACCATGAACCAATTGTTCGCACAACGCCAAGCGGAGCATACGGCCCGCTACGAAGAATTGATTGCCCGCCCTAACCGCAAGGCCGCACTCGGCAACGGCATCTTTGACCGCTACGACCATCCGGTGCTGACAGCCGAGCATGCCCCTCTCGTGTGGAAATACGACTTCAACCCGGAGACGAACCCTTACTTCATGGAGCGCATCGGCGTCAACTGCGTCTTCAATCCCGGCGCGATCGAGCTGAACGGCAAGTTCTACCTTGTCGCGCGCGTCGAAGGCAACGACCGCAAATCGTTCTTCGCCGTCGCAGAGAGCGACACGGGTATCGATGGTTTTCGCTTCTGGGACCGCCCCGTCGTTCTGCCGGAGACGGCAGAGCCCGACGTGAACGTATACGACATGCGCCTGGTCAAGCATGAGGACGGCTGGATCTATGGCCTGTTCTGCACGGAACGCAAAGATCCAAGCGCGGCGCCTGGCGATCTGTCCAGCGCAGTAGCGCAGTGCGGCATCGTCCGGACGAAAGATCTCGTGCAATGGGAACGTCTCGCCGACTTGAAGACCGGCTCCAACCAACAGCGCAACGTTGTGCTGCATCCGGAGTTTATCGACGGCCAATACGCTTTCTATACGCGTCCGCAGGACGGATTCATCGACGCCGGTTCCGGCGGCGGCATCGGCTGGGGACTGTCGCGGTCGATTGAGAATGCCGTTATCGAGCAGGAAACGATCGTCGATCAGCGCCACTATCATACGATCAAGGAAGTCAAGAACGGGCAAGGCCCCGCTCCGATCAAGACGGACAAGGGCTGGCTCCATATTGCGCACGGCGTTCGGAACACGGCCGCAGGCCTTCGTTACGTGCTGTACGTATTCTTGTCCGAACTGGAGCGTCCGAACGTCGTCACCCATCGGCCGGGCGGCCACTTCATCGCACCGGAGGGCATCGAGCGCGTAGGCGATGTATCGAACGTCGTATTCTGCAACGGCGTGATCGCCCGCGAGAACGGCGACGTGTTCATTTATTACGCATCCTCGGATACGCGCTGCCATGTCGCGACGACGACGGTCGGCCAACTGCTCGATTATGCGATGAATACACCTGAGGATCCGCTTCGTTCGTACGCTTGCGTCCAGCAGCGTCTGGAGCTGATCGAGCGCAACTTGGAGCTCACGAAGTAATCAAAATAAATAGCCCTCCCAAAAGTCGTTAGAAATGGACTTTCAGGAGGGCTTTTCTATTGGTTTTATTCTACTGTTAGATGCACCTGCGCAGACGAATGTTCTTCCTATCCCTCTTGTATCCTATCCAGGTTTCCTTGAACTATGAAAGGGAGCAGTTTCTTTGTACATCCAATAGTCTCGCGTCGGCCGTCATTCTTCGTTCGAACACTAACGACCCATAGCTGTTCGAACCAGTGTGCTAACGAACCTGAGAAGCGTTATTTGGCCCCTATTTGCGCTTTCGCAAATGTAACGAATCCTAGAGACGTTATTTGAGTCGTAAAAGGGAATTTCGAGCAAGTTGAGCCCAAATAGCGCTTCCTCGATTCGTTAGATTCTGAAACGGCCGATTTTGATGCAAATAACGTCACCTGGATTCGTTAGCCTGCGAAACTCGCCATTTGAGCCGAGTTGCCTTGCCGATTAGGATCCCTCGACCTGCTGCCGCGCTTGCCGCCATCTCTCGTTATATTGCTTGAAGGTCCCCTTCAAGTCGGTTGAAGCAATCCATTCCTGAATATATTCGCCCGACCATAACGATACATTCGCCTTCTCCGCAATCTTGAGAAGCCGGTCGCTTGGCGGCACGCTCTCCACGAACGTAGGCAGGAACGACAAGAACTGTTCCAACTGCGGCAATACGGCGGACTTGGAGTTGATTTTGACCGGCAAGAAGCCTTCGTCCTCCACATACCCGGACTGGGTAACGAAATATTCGACCCACTCCTTCGCCAGCTCCTTGCTTCCGCTGTATTTGCTCACACCTGCGAACCAGTCGGGCGCCAATGGCGCGAACCGCTTCGGCCCGTCATCGTAAGGAAACGGGAAGAACCCGATATCGTCAGGCAAGGCCCCCGCTTCGATGACCTGCTTAATGACCCAACTGCCGTTCAAATACATGGCCGCTTCGCCGTCTGCTATTTTACGCTTCGAAATTTCCCACTGATTCTTCACGAGCTCCTGCTCGGTGTATCCGCGGTCTATTAACGTTTTGACGATTTGCATCGAATGGCCCCACGGATTGTTTACTGCCCAAGGCTCGTCCGTCGAGGCCATTTTGTTCAAATAATCCGCATCGCCAGCCATGTAGCTGACAAGCTCTTCTCCCCAAATTTTCATCGGCCACTGTGCTCCATAGTTGAGGAATACCGGCGTAATGCCCGCTTTCTTCAGCTTCTCGCATGCTTCATAGAACGAGGCGAGAGTCGTCGGCAGTTCCAGTATACCAGCCCTCTCGAACGCCTTTTTGTTATAAACAACGCCAACCGTCGCCACTCCCGTAGCAATGCCATAACGGATCCCGTTCACCGCTTTGTAGTTGTCGAAACGAATGGAATCGAACATCTCGTCCGGAAGCGGCTCGAAATAGCGGGGCAAATCCTCCGCCAGCATATTCGCGGGCAGCAGCAGCACATCCCCCATATTAAGAGTGGACAGACGAGCCATAATATCCGACGTATAATTGCTGAACCCTTGAAACTCGACCGTAACGCCGGGATGCTCGCTCTCGAACCGTTCCGCATAACGGTCCATCGTGCCGTTCTCGATCAGATCGACCCGGTTGGTCAGAACGGATAGTGTTTGAGCCGTCGTATTGGGGTCATCGGAATGGCTTGTCCGCTCGTTGCCGCCCCCCGCCCCTTCGCCCGAACATCCAGCCAGCAGCCAAGTAACGGCAAATACGCTGATCATGCCTGCTATCGTCTTTCGCATTAACGATCCTCCTTCGACGCGCAATGAATGGAAAGCTTGCCGCATTATACTGTAAGCTTGTCGCGATTGCGGCAGAACCATTCTCATCGGCTAACAACGATATATTCACCTGATGGACTGCGTCTGAATTGCATTATAAGAATAACATATGGAGTTAGGAAGAAGAACAAATTAATTAGCAATAAAATATCATTAATTAGATAACAATACTAACGAACGAATCACAACTCCCATTTGAACAAACAGAAAAAAGAGCCGGATATCCGACTCTTCTCATGTTCCGATCAGCTTATTCACATTAATAATTGCTGTGCATATTTGTCCCATTCCGCATCATCCGTTTGGATCTCCACCGTAGGGATCAGGGATTGTCCCGCACACTTCCGCAAGTTCTCCTGAGCCTCCAAAAAATGTTGAACCGCTTTCGAAACAGAAGAATGGCCTTGCATAACGTATGACTTCCAACCTTCGCCGCGGCTCTCGATGTACCTGGACTCCACCGTTTCTGGTGACAAGGTTAAAAGGACGCATTGTGCATTCAGACCGGATAATCGCCGCTCCAGCGCCTTAATTTCTGCACTGTCTCCAAAAGCCGCCCGATGATTCAAGTGAAATCTCTCTAGGATGTAGAAGGCCCCGTTGCTTAATTTGGAATGGCCAAGTGAACCACTCCATAGAAACAGGTGCTCCAAATAATTAATATGAGGTTGCATAAGGTTCAAATGTTCCTCCTGCTGCAATCGTCTTGGCTCGCCATGGTCATCATGAAGGACCTGGGAGTAGTGCTCGCTTAATGCGATCATCGTTCTCGGAACATTCGCAGCCTGACCATGCGCTTTCTTCAATGCGGACAATACGGATGTTTTGCCTGCTGTGGACATGCCTTCAATGATTAATCCTTGTATCACAACGACACCTCAATTCCATTCGTAGAAAACGGCTTCAGCACTCTGAATGAAATTCTTCGCATCCTCGATATTTCCTGTATCCGTTCTCATAAAAAACAAGCCTAACCGTTCGAAATTGATTTATAATATTGAAATAACAGCCATTATTAATATTTATAAACAATGGGGAGCGTAACGATGACCAACCAGAAAAGTGCAATGATTATCGGAGCCGGAATCGGTGGCCTGGTAACAGCCCTGCAGTTGGACCGGCTTGGAATAAAGGTGCAAGTGTTCGAAAGCGTGGAAGAGATTCGCGCGCTGGGGGTGGGTATCAACCTGCTCCCGCATTCCGTCAAGGTATTAACCGAATTAGGATTGGCGGAAGAGCTGGACCGTGAAGGCGTACGAACTGCGGAGCTCGCCTACTACAACAAATTCGGGCAGCTCATCTGGAAGGAACCAAGAGGAATGGATGCCGGCTATCAATGGCCGCAATACTCCATTCATCGCGGCAAGCTCCAGATGCTTCTGATGAAGGAAGTCCAACGCCGGCTGGGTGAACATGCTATCAAGACTGGCCATCACTTAGCTGAGTTCGAAGAGAATGCGGACGGCGTAACCGCACACTTCGTCAATCGCAAGACCGGACAGACCGTCGGCAGCCACCAAGCCGACATGATGATCGGCGCCGACGGCATTCACTCCATCGTGAGAAAAGCCTTCTACCCCGATGAAGGCGCTCCCAAGTATGGCGGACGAATTTTATGGCGCGGCACGACAGATGCCTCTCCCTTCATGACCGGCAAGTCGATGATCATGATGGGACATGTGGACATCAAGTTCGTGGCGTACCCGATCTCTGCCCCGAATCCTCAAGGGCAATCCACCATCAACTGGATCGCCGAATTGACCGTCCCGGACGGAATGCTGGATCGTACCGACTGGAACAGGAGAGCCAATAAGGAAGACTTTGCGGCGGCGTTCGCTAATTGGAAGTTCGATTGGATCGACGTTCCTCAGTTAATCGAGAAATCGGAATCCGTCTACGAGTTTCCGCTCGTGGATAAAGATCCTGTCAAGCAATGGGCGTTCGGCCGGATCGCTTTGCTGGGCGACGCCGCGCATCCGATGTATCCGATCGGATCGAACGGCGCTTCCCAAGCCATACTGGATTCAGAGGCCTTATCCCGCTCCCTGCAAGAGAATGTATCCATGGAAGCCGCTTTGCAACAATATGAAGCCCTCCGGTTGGATAAGACGACTTCGATCGTACTCAGCAACCGTGAGAACGGTCCGGAAATCGTCATGCAGATTGTGGAGGACAGGGCGCCTCACGGGTTCGCCAATCTGTATGATGTAGTCAGCAGACAGGAGCTGGAGGACATCTCCACTCGCTATAAGAAGATTGCGGGCTTCGATAAAGAAACAATGAACGCCGGAAAAGAAGTGAAGTCGTGATGAATGCTGAATTTGCATTCGAAGCTATCACCGAAGTCGGCCCCATCCAAGAAGTAGGGGCAACGCCTGGAGGCGTAAGACGAATGATTCCGATTCTGGGCGGACGAATTTCGGGACCGCGAGTCGAAGGTATCATCCTTCCCGGCGGAGCGGATTGGCAGCTGATCCGCAACGATGGCGTTGCGGAAATCGAAGCCAGGTTCACGATCAAGACAACGGATGGAACGATGATCTACGTCATCAACAAAGGATATCGCCACGCTCCGAAGGAAGTGATGGCCAAGCTGGCTGCGGGAGAAGCGGTGTCGCCGGATGATTATTATTTCCGCACCGCGCCTTTCTTCGAAGTAGAGGACGGCCGATACGGTTGGCTGAACCGCACGCTGATGATCGGCAAAGGCGAGCGGAGAGATTCGGTTGTATTTCGGTTTTACGAAATTCTATAAAATAACTCAACGTCCGGGAAACAGGCACGCTGCCTCTCTCGGGCGTTTTTTCATTTTCCGAAACAATCATTAGGAACGTCAGTTTCGACTTGGACGCCGGAATGACGCTAAACTCGGCATAGAGAGTGTGTGTAAACAAGAAGCCGACCTCTGATGGTCGGCTAACTTCAAATACTTTTCTCACTACCTACACAATGTCACATGTTCACTTCTGGCCATCGACAGCTTCCTGTAGAAACATAATGCCCCAAGCGCTCACTCCCTTACTCCCACCTGCCCTCTCCCCTATTTCTAAGATAATAATTGGTGTCCTGGAAGAGCAGGGAGAGGCGTAGGAGTACAGGGTTAGGGAATAAGAGATAATACCTGGGAAAGAGCCTGAGACAAGCCTGTAAAGCCTTGATACGACTGAGTTTATGGTTGGGTGAATGATTGGGGAAAGACTTGAGAAAGTCATAAAAGGAAAGACTGGAGCTTTGGTTGGAGATAACGCCGACCAGTTCCAGTCTTTGGTGATTTAAGGACAGTTATTTCAGTAGAAGACAGTTATTTATGGTGTTGGACAGGAATTGTTTATTAATTAAAAGGAAGCAATCATTGACTGCATTTGGGGTAAAAATGTTTTGTTCAACATATAAAACAATTACACTGAGCGTTATGCTCATCTCCTCGTTTGTAAATTTTCCTTAAATTTTTTTCTTAACACATCTAAAAAAGAATCAATATCTGTATGTTTTTTTTCATGTATTAACGCATTTTCACATACGGTTTTTTTGAAACCATGTATTTTTATCAAGTTTTTATAAGTGATATTGAGTCTTTCGAATCTATATAGAGATATTGATTCAAATATTTCAACAGATATTTCATATATCTTCTCAAATAATTCTAAAGCCACTTTCTTAATATGTTCAATTTCATATATATCATAATGTGCTATGTAACTATCTCTTAGGTCCTTAATTTCCGCACGTAACCTCCTTCCTTGTTTCATACGCTCCCTAAATTCCCCTCCAAAAAGCCCTTGTATAGAACTTCTAATTTCATTAGAACTACATGAGTTACTTATCTGGTTCTTTAAATAATCAAAACCAAAGTTTTTCTTTTTACTGAGGTTTGCTTCTGCAAACAACTTTTCAGAAGTAAGAATCAATACAAAAAAAGAATTATGCACAAATTGCTTTATAAAAAAGAGATCTGTTGGGAAAACACCCTTTTGCGAAAACTCTCCATCAATGAAATTCATTATTTTTCTACAGTAAAATAAATTCACTCCAAAAACATGCAATTCATCTCTGATTAAGTCAGTCATTCTTTCGAACTCTTTTTGCTTTTCCACAGACATAATATTTTTATAGAATAAATCAATTTTGGAACTATACATTTGATGTGTGTTTTCAGTTATTTCATTTCTAATATCACTTAATCTATCTACATACTTTTCTTCATCACTTATCCTTTCTTGATTCTTGTATAAATGCATTAAAAAATGTGTTATATACTCTCTTTGATATAAATGTCTGCTTTCATCGTCCTTGCTATTATCTATCTTGTTAATGCTATCTTTAATGTGAGAGAGATCTGAACAACTTACCTCGATATCTTCTTTTAATAAAAATGCAATGTTATCGATGAGTTGTAATAAATCATTTATATCTTCATCATTTATTTTTTCTTGCTCATATATAATATGAATTATATTAATGGCATTATTAAATAGTATGTCTAATGAAGCTTGATTATTCTCCAAATAACTCTTCTCCTTATGCAATTTAAAACTTAAATTTAAGAGAAATTATTAAAATGCCTCTACTACAAAGAAGCACTCTCGTACTCTCGCATGCAGAATAAAGATTACTTATTCGTTCAGATTTAAAACTGTTTCACCTTCTTTGCTCAACTTCTCCCAAATAAAGCTCTATTCATCTACATCATTAAAGAAATCTTCACTATTTAGGTTTAAGACTTTTAGTAAATAAGGCAATTCTGAACTTCCCCTTTCTTTATATTGTTCAATTAACAGACTAATGATTTGCGTATATTCAAGGTTGTACATATCTTCAACTTCATTTAGTGCATTCATGAAAATTACAAGGGACTTTTTAGGATCAGCTTCACCTTTCATTTCATAAAAAGCATCATCGAAAACATCTATAATTTCATCGCATTTATTTTGATTTTCTTCTTCTAAATCGTATTTTTTCGATTCTGTCTCCTCTATTAAATTATCAAGTTCAATTTCCCAATTATCATCAAGCAACCCTTTCTCAACTAAATAATTTTCTAACATTTTGATATTTTCAAAAACCTGCTCTATATCAGTGTTTAAATTATTTTCATAATTAGTTGAATTCTCAGCGTCTTCTATAATTTGAATGATCAAATCCTCCGCTTTCTCCAAACCATTATCACTGTACTCTTTCAGTAAAACTTCAAAATTAACTTCTCCTAATAAATTTTTAACACTGCCTTCTTTCAAAAATGTTATATCAAATTTTCGAGTAGCAATATCAAATATGCGAGCAATCACATTTGCTTTTAATTCATCCGAAAGTAACCCCAGACGTTCTAATTTATAAGCTAAATCAAATGAAGGGACATCCGAGAGCTGATCAAAAAAGCTATTTGTATATTCACTCCAATTGATGTCTGTTTTTTCTCTATGGAGCCAAACCAAATAGCTCTCACTAACTTTATAAGCAAAAAAGTGACTGAGTTCATCTTTTTTTAAAATATAATAGTCATCAATCGATTTTATTTCTTTTTGTGTCTCCCAAAATGATCCGAATAATTTTTCAGTGAATTTCTCCCAGTAATCACCTGAAATATAGACACCTTCTGGTGTTAAACAAGAAGCTTCTCTTGATAAAACATCAAAGTCCGCTAATGTTATAAATATCTCGGTACTATCTTTTAAGAGAGGCAATAATGCTTCTCTCATACTTGGATGGTGAGGAAGCCAGACTATCCTATCATTAATCACTTCTTGCCTAACAAAACTTCCATCTATCTTTTTTAAAGCTTCTATTAATATATTTTCATCCTCAATTTTATACTCTTTTAATACTATTCCACTAATCTCTTCAGTATTTATTCGGGAGGTAATATAACTTTCATGCAATAAAGCAAAAACAATTGCCGCTTTATACTCTTTATGGAGTTCTGAGAATAGGTCTTGCAAGTATTTATTATGGTGTTTAAAAAAATGTTCCAAAGTACTTTTAGAGGTATCTACATTCTTATTAAAACTATAATTTCCTAACCTCCTCGCCAATTCTGGATTAAAATCGGGATGCATCGATATTTCATTCAAGAAGGGTTTCATTTGACTTTTTGCAACTTTAGGCAAATCACCGTATTTAATATGGTTATATAATATTTCTTTACGTTGTTTATCGTTAAATTTAGTTACCTGTAGAAAATTCGATTCATCAAATATTTCAGGGTAAAGTCGTTTATAACGAACAATGGAAGATATTTTTTTTGCTTCATTTAATATATAATCTCTACTTGTAAAAATAAAAAATGCTCCCTGCTCTATTGCCATCTGTACAAACAAGAAGGTATCTTCACTTAATGAATGAATAAAATTTGTATCAGTAGAGTGAACTCCAAATACATCATCAATGAAATAAATTCGTTCACAATCGTTCGGATCAAACTGCTGTTCAAACTCTTTTAAATTCTTTTTAATCAATTGATACTTAGGATGCCTCATTAACAATTCATAGCATAGATATTGAGCCATTGCAGATTTGCCTGACATTGATTCTCCTTTTAAAAATATAAATCTATCCTTTTCAATTTTGTTGAGTGCTTCAAAAAAAGCAGGTGTCTCAACAAAGTTAATAATGTTGGATCTCCAACTCTTACTTTGTAATATAGCTTTAGATTGTTCGATAATTTTTTCATCAAGAATTATTGAGAATGCACTGTGAAAATATAATCTTGGCACATACCTTCTTAATTCTGTGTGTAAATTTATCATATCATCCAACCATTTTTTCCCGTAAATTTCGACCGTTATCATTCCTACTTCTTTCTCAATATTTCTTTTGATTTTCTTTTCATTATCGTCTGTTAAATTGTAGTTTGTTATTAAGGTATAATTATTAATCTGATGGTTTATTACCATTTCTTTAATCTTAGCAATTTCTTTTTCTACAAGCGAGTATGTAATACTTTTTCTTTCGTCTGAAGTATGTTTGAATTGAAAAACAAATTTCTCTTTGTGCAAATTACCCCTATCATAATTTCCCTTTAATTCCTCATAATAACCATCACGCCCTCCGTCAACTGCTCCTGAAAATGACTGTACTTTTTTATTCCTTGTTAATTGTAAAGTAGCTATACAAAGCCTCTCAAAAGCCTTCCAGTCGAGTTCACTTAAATTGTAAGTCCTCATAATTCTCCTCCAATGTTATAAAACAAATTACACATTTACATTACAGAGTTTTAAACCAGAAAAGCGTTATTCAATAGCTTCTGGTTTTATTGAAAATGTTAATATTCGACAAAAAGGAACACAGTCCTTCATTTGGAAAAATAGCATTATGTACCCTATCTTTTTGTGTTTATTATGAAAAAGTATTTTTTTTCATAAATAACGATTTAGACTCCTACATAGTGAAAAGAAAACACCAAACTAAAGAGAAACACAGAGTTTGCATAACACGCAAAAGCCGATCGATAATCAGGAGTGGATACCTGGAAATCCCGAAAGCAGAGTTAAAGACAGGAATAGATCCGGGGAAAGGGATTCGGACTGGAGAACAGATCGAGGAAGGCTTGAGTAAAGAACCTCTGAAATCCTTGATGAGACTGGAATTTTGCTTAGGAAATGGATTGGGGAAGGCTTAAAAGCAGAAAAAGAATGGAACAATGGTTGGGGCAATCGTCAACCATTGTTCCATTCTTTGGTGGTTTGGGGACAGTTGTTTTTAGTCAGTGACGGTAAGAATAAAATTGGATGGAAATTTTTTTATTTGTTAAATTCCCGCTGCCTAAGCGCCTCATACAAAATAACGGTCGCGGCCATCGCCACGTTCAGCGATTCCGCGCGGCCGCGGATCGGGATGATGACGGACTGATCCGCGTGCGCCAACACATCCTCCGAGATGCCGTCCGACTCGCTGCCTAGCAGCAGCCAGGTTGGGCCTGTCCAATCGCAATCGTAGCAACTGACAGCTGATTGCAGGCTCGTCGCCGCGAGCCGAATGCCCTGCTCCTTCGCCTTTGGGAGCAGCTCCCCAAGATCCCCTTCAACGATCGGAAGATGAAAAATCGATCCCATCGTCGACCGTACGGTCTTCGGATTGTACAGATCAACGCAGCCTCGTCCCAAAATGACCGCATCAGCGCCAACCGCATCCGCACTGCGGATAATCGTGCCCGCATTACCAGGATCCCGCACGCCGTCGAGAACGACAACGAGCGACTGCTCCCGGAATAAGGCCGATTCATCGACCGGCGGCTTAATGACGACCGCGAACACCGGAGGCGGCGAATCTGTACCCGTACACTTGGCCATGACGGATGCCGAAGCGCTTACGAGCAGCTCCGCATGATCCGCTTGAAGCGCTGACAGCTCTCTCGGCAAGCCGCGCTCGCCGTCGTATACGACGGCTTCGATCTCCGCCCCGCTGCTCACAGCTTCTTGAACGAGATGAATCCCTTCGACAAGAAAGCGGCCGCTGCGGTCGCGGTATTTTTTGTCCAGCAGGGAAGCCCATGCCTTCGCCCTTGCATTCTGGACCGACATTACATCGTACAAATGAATCCTTCCTTCTCAGCCATGCTCATAATAGAAATCAAACGCCAACGCCAAGCTTTACCGCTGACGGCCTTCCGAATAAGCGAGCTCCAAGCCGCCGAGATCGTCATTCTTCCCTACGATAACAAGCACATCGTCCGACTGAATCGTATCATCGGCATGCGGAGCAATATTCATATTGCCGCCGCTTTTGATCGCCATAACATTGCAATAATACTTAGCCCGAATGTCGAGCTGCTTTAAATTTTTACCGATCATCGAGGCAGGCGCCTTAAACTCCAGTATGCTGTAATCGTTCGACAACTCGATGAAATCGATTATATTAGGCGATATTAAATGATGAGCGACACGCATCCCCATGTCCCTCTCCGGGAATATAACTTTGTCCGCGCCGATCTTGCTGAGCACTTTGCCATGCAATTCGCTCTGCGCTTTGACGATCAGATTCGGCACGCCAAGATCTTTCAGAATAAGCGTCGTCAGAATGCTCGCTTGAATGTCTTGTCCGATCGCCACAACGACGACGTCGAAGTTGCGGATGCCGAGCGCGCGAATCGCTTCCTCGTCCGTACTGTCTGCGGACACCGCATGCGTTACATAGTTCGAAGCTTCTTGAATCCGCTGCTCGCTTGCATCGATTGCAAGCACATCGAATCCGAGATTGGATAACGTCTGGGCAACGCTCGATCCGAACCGGCCCATTCCGATAACGGCATACTGCTTCTTAGCCATGACAATTTCCCCCAATCCAAAATCCAATTGCGTCTAAAGTTCATTATAACATACCCGCGCGGCCCTTTCCTCTCGGCTGCCAGATGTCTCCTTGTGTGTAGTGTACCGTTCTGGGACATAATGAATACGCGTCTAACCGAATGGAGGTATGCGGTTTGAATACGATCGATCTGCGGCAAGCGATCATTATGAGAGTCAAGGACAAATCGGACTCGGAACTTTCCGACATCATTCAGGATTCTATCGGTGCAGATGAACGGGCGCTTCCTGGACTCGGCGTCCTGTTCGAGATGATCTGGCAGCACAGTACGTTAGATGATCAATCGAAGATGGTCGGTTCGCTTCACTCCCATCTGCATGCGAACGATTCGCCGGATGCGGGAGTCGGCCATTCTTAGAGGCCCTGCGACAACGACAGTCTAATACAACACGGTATACGGTATAAGCCAGTCTCCCCTTCCCGTTCGAATGATGTTTCATTTGAGCGTCCGCCCATGCGTATCAGCTTCTTCAAGCATAGGCTATTATCATAAGATAATGAGGACCGGGAAGGGGTAATATCCATGGCACTTACCGAAGATGTGGTAATCGACTCCGAGCCTTCGTCGGAGGATATCGCAGTTTGGGCTGCCGTTCTTGTCGTTGCTGCCGACGTATTAGCTTTAATTGCTTTATTAAAGGCCCGTAATGAGAAAAATACGACGCTTCCCGCCGAGCCAGCAACGAATTCCCGCCGTCATCGAATTAAGCGAACCAAGCCCTCGTAAAGAGGCCAGGCTAGCTTTTTGCCGCCCTCCGGCTCTTCTTCCACCTTTTCAGTAACCATTTCCCTTAAATATAAAAGAAGTCCAATTTCCCGAAGGAAATGGACTTCTTCTTGCTTGCTTCAACATGGCTCGAGTCGAGTCGGTTATTCCGCCTTCATCGGCGCCGGACGTTCACAGGAGCTCGTCATTTGGTAATGGACGCTCTCGCTCGAAGCGATATGGAAGCCGTGCATCGCTTCCAGCACATGATAGGCCATCGCGCCGTTTGCACGGTGCGGACGTCCTTCGGCAATCGCCTCAGCCATATCGACGACACCGATACCGCGGTTGTTGTCCGTATTGCCATGTGTAAGCGGAATGCTCTCCCACTCGTGCGAACCCGCTCTTCGCAACAGCACCTCGCCGCCAAAATGGTTCGGATCCGGAACGCGCAGCGTTCCAGCGCTTCCGTAAATTTCGATATTCGGCAGATTCGATCCGCCTGCCGTGTCGAAGCTCGTAATAAGCGTTCCGACCGCGCCCGAAGCGAAGTCCATCACGCCCGCGATATGCGTAGGCGTCTCGACTTTAATCTTCTGGCCGCGTTTCGGCTCGCTCGTAATCGTACGCTCTGGGTGCGTGATAACAGCCGAGCCCGTTACGCGGCGAATCGGTCCGAGCAGCGTAACGAGAGCCGTCAAATAGTACGGTCCCATATCGAACATCGGTCCGCCGCCAGCTTCGTAATAGAAGCCTGGATCCGGATGCCAGCTTTCATGCCCCCCGCTCAGCATGAAGCCTGATGCTGCTACCGGCGTTCCGATTGCGCCTTCGTCGATCAGCTTGCGGCATGTCTGAATGCCGCCGCCGAGGAACGTTTCCGGCGCGCAAGCGACGCGCAGCCCTTTGGCTTCGGCCAACTCCAACACGCGTGCGCCTTCTTCCATCGTAACAGCCAGCGGCTTCTCGCCATATACATGCTTGCCGGCCTCCAGCGCACGAATGCTGATCTCGGCGTGAGCCTTTGGAATGGTCAAGTTAACGACGATATCGATATTGGGATCCGCGAGCAGCTCGTCAACGGAATAAGCATGCGGCAAGCCGTATTGCTCTGCCCGCTCTTTCGCACGGGACAGGTCGGCATCCGCGCAGGCGATGACTTCCACTTGCTCATAGCTGGTCAAGTTTTTCAAGTAAATATTGCTGATGTTGCCACAGCCGATAATACCAATGCGTGCTTTTGTCATGAGGTTTCGTTCTCCTCTCGTCTGCTTAGCCTTGAGCCGGACGCGCAGCCCACAAGAAGCCGCGGCGCATCAGTTCTGTCGTCTCCGGCATCGCGACAATGTTCGCCTGGTGTCCAAGCGTACAGTAGTACACGTTGCCTTCTCCCCACTTCTTCGTCCATACGACCGGCATCAGCACGTCGCCGAAGTCCGTTGTCGCATGCACTTTGACTGCTGGATCGACGTGCATATAATATTTCTCCGAGCATACTTCGAAGTCGCCGATGCCTTCCGTAAGCGGATCGTTCGAACCCGTCATCCGCACCGTGTACGTCACTCCGTCATTGCCCGGATGCGCTACCCATTGGCCGCCGACCATGTATTGATACTCGACTTCGTTGCGGAACGAATCCGCCATGCCGCCGTGGCAGCCAGCAATGCCGACGCCGCGCTCGACAGCGCGAAGGAGCGGCTCGAGCTGATGCTTCTCAATCGTTCCCATCGTCCATACCGGTACGATCAGATCGAGCGAGTTCATCAGTTCCTCATCGGCATAGCTTTCCAGCGTATCCGATACGACAACTTCGAAATCTTCCTTACGCAATACGTCCGCGAAAATTTCCGCCACTTCCTTCGGCTGGTGTCCGTCCCAGCCGCCCCATACGATCAGTGCTTTTCTCATTTGTCTCTACTCCTTCATTTCGTCTATCGATACCCACCGGCGCTCTGCAACTGAACGCTCGACCGCTTCCAGCACCTCTTGGCACTTCACGCCGTCCACGAAGTTCGGAACCGGCTGACGGCCCTCTTCCATCGCGCGCATCAGTTCGACAACCTCATGCGTGAACGTATGCTCATAGCCGATCGTATGACCTGCAGGCCACCAAGCGTCCATATAAGCGTGCGCCGCATCCGTCGCCAGCACCCGGCGGAAGCCCTGTACATCCTCAGCATCGTCTGTAAAATAAACCTGCAGCTCGTTGAGCCTCTCGAAGTCGAACTTCACGCTGCCCTTGCTGCCGTTAATTTCGAATGAATTCGTGCAGCGGTGGCCGGCCGCGAAGCGAGTCGCCTCGAAGCTGCCCAGCGCACCGTTCGCGAACCGCGTCATGAACAGCGTCGCATCGTCGACCGTTACATCGCCGAGCGGTGCGTCTGCCGAGCCCTTCGCGCTCAGTCCCGTCATTGCCGTCGGCAGCGGACGCTGCTTGATGAACGTCTCGCTCATACCGACCACTTCGCTGAATTCGCCGACCAGGAAACGCGCCATATCGATCAGATGAGCGCCGAGGTCGCCGTGCGAACCCGAGCCCGCGATTTCCTTCTGCAGCCGCCATACGAGCGGGAACGACGGATCGATGATCCAGTCCTGCAAGAACCAGGCGCGGAAGTGATAGATTTTGCCGAGACGGCCTTCTTCAATCAGCTTCTTCGCCAGCTGCACCGCAGGCGCGAAGCGGTAGTTAAAGCCGACCATATGCGTAACGCCGGCTTTCTCCGCCGCCGCCAGCATTTCGCGAGAATCCGCCAACGTCAGCGCAAGCGGCTTCTCGCAGAACAGATGCTTGCCTGCCGCTGCGGCAGCAAGTGCAATTTCTTTGTGAGCGTCACTTGGTGCATTGATGTCGATCAGATCGATATCGTCGCGCGCCACGAGCTTGCGCCAATCGGTCTCTACCGACTGCCAGCCGAATTGGCTTCTCGCTTGCTCGACGCCTTGCGGATCACGGCCGCAAATCGCTTGCATAACCGGCTTCGGCGCATCCGGGAAAAACATCGGCGCCGCACGATATGCGTTGCTATGCGCCTTACCCATAAATTTGTAACCAACCATTCCTACCCGTACTTGATCCAATGCCATGAATACCGCTCCTATCCGAATGATCGTGGCCGCAGCCCGATTCGATGCCACTCTGCGTTGTTTTATTGATCCATGCCATTCATGCCTGCTTAAGATTGAGGCTTGTACTGTCCCGTCGACTCCCGGACAATGAGCCGCACCGGAAGCTCCGACGACAATGCGGCTGCGCGCTCTTCGCCTTCTCCGGCGAGCAGTTGCTCGGCAGCAGCCCGTCCCATCTCGTGAAAAGGAACCGCGACGCTCGTCAGCTGCGGACAAGCCATGCGTGCGGCATCCGCATCGTCATACCCGCACAGCGCGTAATCCCGGCCCGCTTCAAGCCCGCGTTCACGCAGCCCTTGCATCGCGCCGATCGCCATACGGTCGTTCGCCGCGAAGATCGCATCGGCTTGACCCGAAGCGATCAGATCCGCCAAGTGCGGCGCCAGTTCATACCCGCTCTTCCGGCTGTAATTGCCCGTAAGCATAAGCCGCTCCTGCACCGGCAGTCCCGATTGCTCCATGATGCTCAAGTATCCGTCCCGCCGGTCCGTACTGTTCGAATAGTCAGCCGGTCCGTTGATGAACGCAATCTGCTTGCAGCCGATATCGATCAGATGCCGGACAGCCTCCCGGCTGCCCGACCAATGGTCGGCATCGATCGTCGGGAACGGAGGAACCTCTCCGCGTTCACCGTAGCGCTGGTTCAATACGCAGAACGGATAACCTTCCCGGGCCAGCTCTTCGAACGATTGCCGGTCGAGCGGCATGTCTCGGGCTCCCAGAATGATAAGTGCGTCGACCTTCTGGGATTGGAACAATGCCGTATAATCTCTCGGCTGATCCGTCTCCCGGAACAGCAGCAGCAGATCGTTGCCCCTCGCTTGCGCTTCCGAGCCTATGCCGCCTAGCATCTCCGAGAAGTAATACGTCGAGAACAACGATACCTTCGCCATATAAGGCAGCACGACGCCGAGATTGCCGCTCTTCTTACGAGCGAATCGCTGCGCCAGCGCACTCGGTACGTAGCCAAGTTCCGCCGCAGCCGCCAACACCCGCTGCTTCGTCTCTTCTTTTACCGGACCGACGCCGTTCAGTACACGGGATACCGTGGCCTCCGACACGCCGGCCAGCTTCGCTACTTGTTGTCTCACATGTATTACGCCCCTTGCTGAATATCATGATTATGATTAATGTACACGCGTACATTTTGTCATGTTAACGGTTCCATGTCAAGTGAGAACATGCGAGAACATGCGTCTTTTCAGATAACACCGTTGTTCCTGACTAATCCGTACCAATCGAGCCATTATAGAGCATTTCCAAGTCCCAAACGCGGCGGTTTTTATGTGAAACAAAATAGCGGTTCGCCGCGTCCAATATTACGCTGGAAGATCACGGATAAGATGGAGGGCTCCTTCATTGAGGCGAACATTACCTTTTATCGTTCTCTGCACGCTTACCGCAGCTCTGCTATCAGGCTGCTCGTTAAATCATAAGGAGGCTGCTGAACAAGCCCCTGTAAGCAAGTCCACTATTACAGCCAGCAGCAGCAAGATCGAGCAGCAAGAAAATGCAGGTTCGGCATCTTCTGAATCCGATTCGCAGGAAACCGGTGTGGTCAAAGTACGGGAAGAATCCTATTTCCTTAACGATCAAGTCGGCTGGAAAGCGTCTTATAGCGCATACGGGATGTTCCGTGAAGATACGGTATTGTACCGAACAACCGATGGCGGACAGACTTGGACCGAGATCGCTAGCTCTAACAAAGAAGACAGCACCTTGCCCGGAGGAATGAAATCTGGCATCGTATTTACGAGCGAATCGGATGGCTGGATGACGACGAATGCTCCATGGGACGGAAGAGTCGGCCTATACACAACCCATGACGGCGGGAGCACCTGGCAGGAGGAAGCGGTAACCGTGCCCGAGACGCTGCAATCGACTCAATTGTATGTCTACCCGCCTAAGTTCGCATCCGCCGATGAAGGCATTCTCATCATTCGCCCGGTAGCGGCATCTTCATTGCTCTACATAACGGATGACGGAGGGGCTCATTGGACACCGATTATTGACGAGCAGCAAGGCAGCCATAACGAGATTTCATGGGCGCTGTCCGACGATGGCCTGTACACGATTGTTATGAATCATGAGAAGTGGATTCTTCATACTTCCGGGGACGGAACGTGGGGGCAGATTTAATGCGGTCATAGTAAAAGGGTGGGGCAGACGGTCAACGTCTAGCTCCACCCTTTTTGTATTTAAGGCGCTGTCTCCAAGAACTTCGCCGTCGGATTTTTCTCCATTGCGGTCCGCATTGCGTACTCGTTCTCGAACAGAACGACATAATTGTCCTTCTTGTCCTTCACGAGCGTTGAGTTGATACGGAATTTCGAAGGATCGATCTTGTCGTCGATAATCCAGCGTGCGAATTGATAAGTCATCCGGTGCAGCTGAATTTCAACACCATACTCCGCGCGCATCCGGTATTCGAACACCTCGAACTGCAGCTGGCCGACAACGCCGAGAATCGTATCCTCGAAGCTCGTCGTACGGAACACTTGAATCGTGCCTTCCTCCGTCAGCTGGTCGATGCCCTTCTGGTACTGTTTATGCTTCAGCGCGTTCTTAACGGTCACCTTAGCGAAAATTTCCGGCGAGAACGTCGGCAGTTCGTTGAACTCGACGTTGCCGCCTTGTGCCAGCGAATCGCCAATCCGGAAAATGCCCGGATCGAACAGACCGATAATGTCGCCAGGATATGCCGATTCAACAATATCCCGGTCCTGCGCCAAGAACTGCTGCGGCTGGGACAGCTTAATATCCTTGCCTGCACGCACATGCTTGACGCTCATGCCGCGGTCGAACCGGCCAGAGCAGATCCGGAGGAACGCGATCCGGTCGCGGTGAGCCGGGTTCATGTTCGCTTGGATTTTGAAGACGTAGCCTGTAAACTTCTCGTTCGTCGGTTCGATGATACCATCTGTCGTCTGACGTGAAGCCGGCTTCGGCGCCAGCTGCAGGAAGTTCTCCAGGAACGTCTGCACGCCGAAGTTGTTAACCGCACTGCCGAAGAAGACTGGCGTCAGCTCGCCTTTGCTTACTTTCTCGAAGTCGAACTGGTCACCTGCAACGTCGAGCAGCTCCAGATCAGCGATCAGCTGATCCGTCATGAAATCTCCGGCCATCTCGCGGATGATCGGATCGTTATAGTCATCGACTTTGCGAACCTCGATCGTCGAATGGTCTTTGCCGTTGAACAGCTCGACCTGATTCTTCATCCGGTCATATACGCCGCACAGATCGCGTCCCATCCCGATCGGCCAGTTCATTGGCACCGAACGGATGCCCAGTACGCGCTCGATCTCTTCCATCAGATCGAACGGACTTTGCCCTTCACGGTCCAGCTTGTTGATGAACGTGAAGATTGGAATGCCGCGCTTGCTGCACACCTGGAACAGCTTAATCGTCTGCGGCTCGACACCTTTCGCGACGTCGATAAGCATAACTGCGCTGTCCGCTGCCGTCAGCGTCCGGTACGTGTCCTCACTGAAGTCTTGGTGGCCAGGCGTGTCCAGTATGTTAATCCGGTGCCCATTATAGTCGAACTGCATGACCGAAGACGTAACGGAGATCCCCCGCTGCTTCTCGATCTCCATCCAGTCGGACGTTGCGTGGCGGCTTGCTTTGCGCGCCTTGACCGATCCCGCTTCACGGATCGCGCCGCCGAACAGCAGCAGCTTCTCCGTCAGCGTCGTCTTGCCGGCGTCCGGGTGAGAGATGATGGCGAACGTGCGCCTTTTCTCCACTTCCTGCGATATTTCTTCCTTCAACGATACGCTCATAATGACGTCCTTTCGATTATACTAAATGCCGCCGATCAGCACGGCCCTTGCTGGTGCCGCTTCGACTCCAGTCAGCTTGAGCGGGGCTACGACGAGAAAGTAGTTGCCCGGCTGAACCGCTTTAAGCCGCAATCCTTCGACGATTACAATGTTGTTGCGAAACAGCTGGCGGTGCGTCGGATAGCCTTCCTGGGACCGCTCGATTCCAAGCCCGTCGACTCCGATTCCTCGTACGCCGCATTCGATCAAATAACGGGCTGCTTCCTCATTCACATAGACAAAATGGTCGTCGAACGTCATGCTCTCGTTTAACGAGTTCCGCGTCTTCAGCAGAATCCATTCACCCTTCTGAATGCCGTACTTTTCCAGATCAGCCTTCGAGACCGAATCCTCTACATGCGTAAGATCAAGCACGCGAGCTTGCCCGACCAGCTCTTCTAACCCGATCGATTCGATGGTAGCGCCGTCCTCCAGCATATGCAGAGGCGCATCGACATGCGTGCCGGTATGTACGTTCAACGTCAATTGCGATTCATACACTCCGCCATCGTCGAAGCTCGATACGTTCTGAACGATTGGTTGTTTACCGGGAGAATTGCCCCATACTTGCATGCCTTCATGAACCGTCATCGAAATATCGTATATTTTGAACACGATGTGCCGTCCTCTCCGCCGCCGGTGCGTACCCGGCTAACGCATGATGTTCTGAAACAGTCCGAAGGCCGGCCGACGAAACAAGTCTCGTCGACCGGCCGGATTGCGACCGTTGCTTATGTTTAATGATACCCGTTACCGTGTAATTGAATTACTTGCGGCTGCCCGAAATCCAGATGACATTGTCTTCTTCCTGGCCACTGACCGGCCACCAACGGAAGCCGTCTTGCTCCAGAATGTCCGTCATCTCTTTCGGTCCCCACGAGCCTGCCGAGTAGAATGCGAGGTCGGATTTGCTCTCGCTCCATGCCTTGGCAATCGGATCGACGAACGTCCATGCTTGTGCAACTTCGTCCCAACGAGTGAAGCGCGTCGATTCGCCGCGCGCTGCATCGAAGATCAGGCGCTCGTAAGCTTCCGGCGTGTTGATGCCGACTTGGCACGATTGGCAGAATTCCATCGCTACCGGCTGCACGTCGTTGTCCGAGCCCGGACGCTTCGCGTTGATCTTAATGTAGATGCCTTCCATTGGGTTAACGCGGATGACGAGCAGGTTCGGACCTACGTCCTCGCGCGAACCGAACAGTACGTTCTCCGGTACATTCTTGAACTCAACGACGACTTCAGTCGTCTTCACCGGCATGCGTTTGCCCGTACGGATATAGAACGGAACGCCAGCCCAGCGGAAGTTGTCCACGAATACACGCGCTCCGAAGTAGGTTTCCGTGACCGATTCCGGATTAACGGAATCTTCCTGGCGGTAACCGACAAGCGGCTTGTTGTTCAACGAGCCTTCCGAGTATTGCCCGCGGATGACGTTCGCACGAACGTCGTCGCCGGACTTATAAGGACGAAGGGAACGAAGCACCTTCACCTTCTCGTCGCGGATATCTTCGGGCTGCAGACGGCTTGGCGGCTCCATCGCGATCATCGTCAGCATTTGAAGCATATGGTTCTGCATCATGTCGCGCAAAGCGCCGGATTTATCGTAATAGCCGCCGCGGTCTTCGACGCCGACCGTCTCGGACAGCGTAATCTGTACGTTGGCGATATGTTTGTTGTTCCAGAGCGGTTCGAAGAACGCGTTCGCGAACCGGATTACTTCGATGTTCTGTACCATCTCTTTGCCGAGATAGTGGTCGATGCGGTAAATTTCCTCTTCCTTGAACACTTGGCTCAATTGAGCGTTCAGCTTGCGGGCCGATTCCAGATCGTAGCCGAACGGCTTCTCGATAACGAGACGCTTCCAGCCATGCGTATCCAGAAGTCCTCCGTCGCGCAGGTTGAACGATACCGGACCGAACAGTTCCGGCGCCAGTGCAAGATAGAACAAGCGGTTGCCTGGAATATCAAACTTCTTATCCAGCTCAGACGACAGCTTGTCGAGCTCGCGGAAACCGTCTACGTTGTTAATATCAAGGGACATGTAGACGAAATGCTCAGCGAATTTGTTCCACAATGCTGCATCATCCGCTTTATAGCGGCAAAATTCAACGATCGACTCGTAGACGTCCGTACGGAATTGATCGTTCGTACGCGGACGGCGGGCAAGACCGACAACGGCAAAATTGTCAGCCAGCTTGCCTTCTTTATATAGGCTGAACAGCGCCGGGAACAGCTTGCGCTTCGCAAGGTCTCCTGTTGCACCGAACAGATAATAAACCGCGCCCTCAGCGGCCTGTTGCTCCAATTTTACATTGCTCGTCATGGTCCTTTTTCTTCCCTTTCTCTACTCTCATACTCCTATCATGTAAAATCTAGTGTAGCATATTCAGCCATATTGCGCCATTCAGGGTATCATAAAAAAAACTGATGGTACCCCTAAATAAAGATAATCGATGGACTTACTTCGCAAGCGTATAATCCCCCGTAATGACTGGCACCCCGATGACCCAGTCCGCCGCATCCGACTCGCTGTCGCGATGAACGGACAACTGCAAGTTTGCCCGCTTCCCTTTCGTCTCAATCGAAGCATGGATATGAGGCGACATATACGTTTCGCTAATGGAGGCGCCCTCATCGTCTTCGTACCGCTCCACGAGCTTAGCATCTGCTTCTTCGATTACGCCGGACATCAAGCGAGTCATTGCTGACGTATCATGAATATCCTGAATAGTTGCGGATCCGGTTACTCGAAAGCTGCAGCTGTACTTGCCTCCAACCCTCTGCAGCGCTTCTTCCACTAGACGGGCTGCATCTTCCAGTTCATCCGCCGCAAGCGGTGCGGACGGTTGTAAGATAACGACCGCATCGCTTGCGCCGCCGCTCCTATACATGGCAACCGGTACGGTAACCGAGTCGGCTTGTACGGAGGGAACTTTCGAGTGCGCCCCACCTTCCTGCGCAGCACGCTTCAGAACGAGCTCGCCCTCGTAAGCCAGCCTCTGCTCCGGTTCCTGCCCCTGTTCCGGCTTAGATTGTGCATTGTCGGGCTCCGTCTCCTGATCTCCTGTGCTTTCTCCTTCGCTGCGGTGCAAACCAAGCAGACCGGCGGCACGCAGCACATCACCGTCCCTCATCTCTTCAGCATCGAATCGAACAAGCCAACTGCGGTCGTCTGCCGCCCCCTGCGGGACAAGCTGTGAAGACAGCTTCCATATGAACGAAAGATCGCTTGCCGCGGATCCTTCCGGTTTGTCCGTTCGAAGATTCGTCGCGAAGATTGCGCCTGCGACTAAGACTGCTGCCGCGATTAGAACGGGGATAAGACTCTGGCTCGGCTTGCGAGCCGCCGACTGGCGTTTCACCGAAGATCAGCTCCTTTTGTCCGATTCGGGCGAATAACCGGATAACCATGCATAGGCAGAGGGGAATAAATGGGCGTTCAATAGACGAAGCCGTCTAGGTACTTGACTATGCGCAGAAGCCTGCGCCTGCATAAGATGGGCTTAGAACTAGGAGGTGCATAACGAAATGGAACCGATCTATCCATTAAATGAAGAATATATATCTCGTTTCTGCGGGCTTCCGGTATGTATCGTTACTCATGACGGCCGCCGTCATGTCGGCATATTGACGCACTGCCGCAATGGACGCGTCATGCTGAACGGCCAGTCTTCCGGCCAAGCGTACATCGATCAACATACATCGGATTCAGCCAGCAAGAACAAGAAAACGAAGTCGAAGAAGAAAGAAAAAGAACAGCCTCTCCAAGATGAGTTGCCGAAGGCTCAGACTCAGTCCTATTACGACGGCTACGGCTACAATCCATGGGGAGCTGCATTCGCCGTTGATCTTGCGCTTATAGCCTTCCTGTTCCTCCTATTATAATTCAAGCAGGAGCAGCCTGCAGTCAGTCGGACAGGCGCGCAGCCGAAAGCTCCGCGCCTTCCGACACCAACCGCCACCTTCTGCAGCGAAGGTCCGCTATTGTAGGAGGAGGAGGTGATTGAAGATGAGAATCTACCCGTCTGCCCGTTCAACCCCTACACCGGCCATCACTCGCGTACAGCGTTCCAGGCCTTACGCCGATTACCGTCTTCTGGACGAGCATGACCCGCTCGTTCATTCCGGTGCGGATGAGCAGCGGCGGCATTCTGCCGCTGTTGATGCGGCCCAATCCGTTGCGGTACTCATGCTGCGGATCGCTGGATTGAAAGGAGCTTTAGAACGAGGCGCCATTGCATTTAGACGTAATGAGCTATCCAGCTCTGAAGCCGAACACCGCTGCATCCATCCGCTCATCGATAAGCTGAATGATTGTTTGCTCGTATTCGATGAACATCCTGCTCTTCGCCGGAGCTGGCGGCAAGCGTTAATCGAGCCGTTCACTCCCCCGCACATTCAACAGTGCGGGATTGTCCTCGACGAGCACTTCCTCGTTTATGAATCATCGGACACGCATTCCAACCGTCGGGACAACCGTCTGTCGAAACGCGAACGAGGCGGGCAAGAAGTGATGAATGCTGTCTTCGGACGTCATGGCGCTGCCTCGGCACTGAGGCTCGTCATCGAGAGCCTTGAGCGCTCGCCCGCTTCTGCCTTGTTAGATTCAGATGTCCTTACGCAATTGCACAGCACGGTGGGCACGGTCTATTCCCCGTTCATGCGTATGCAGGCATTGCAACGAGTAAGCTTGCTGCTCAGCGTAAAAGGCTAGGCGCCCTCCCCTTCCCCCCTGCTACGGGATCAGCAATATATCTACGGTCTCCCCTGCTGCCGCGCCTGCCGATCCCGAAGGAATAAGCGCCAGCCCGTCCGCTGCCGGAATCGAAACCATCATGCTGGACTTCGCGAAGCCAAGAGGTTCCGCAATCCTGTAACCTTGGCTATCACGCAGACTAACTCGTACATACCGGTCATGCGGACTCCCCTTGTCAAAGCCGGAGGCCAGCCGCGCCTGGACAACTCTGGGAAGAGGCTTCGATTCGCCTTGCAGAGCGAGCAGCGCCGGTCTAACGAACAGTTCGAAGCCGACGAAGCAAGCACCGGGGTTGCCGGATAAAGCGAACAGCAGCTTGCCTCCTATCCGGGCGGCCGATGTCGGACTGCCCGGACGCATCGATACACGATTGAACAGCAGCTCATCCTCACCATCCGCGGCGTCGATGCGGTGCAACTCCTCATCTCCGCCGCTCTCACGCAGGCCGCGAGCGGTGTCCCGTCTCAGAACGGAACGCATCAGCTCGGCCATTACATCGTAATCGCCCACCGATACGCCGCCTGTCGTTACGATGATATCCGCGGTGTCCCACGCCTCGCGCAACGCTTCCCGAACAGCCGGCAGCTCGTCCGGCAAGCTCCCGTACATCTCCGCTTCTCCGCCGCTCTGTTCCACCATAGCCGCCAGCATCGCGCTGTTGCTGTCTCGGATTTGTCCGGGACGCAGCGGCTGTCCGACCGGCAGCAATTCGCTCCCCGTCGCGAATATTGCGATGCGTGGACGCGCGCAGACCGGCACTTCGGTATAACCGAATGTGCCAAGCAATGCCACATGGCCCGGCCGAATAAGCTCGCCCCGTTCGATGAGCGGTGCACCCTTCTGCAGCTCTTCACCGCGGGGAGCAATATGCTGGCCGGTCTGCGCCGGTTGCTTGATCCGGACGTATCCGTCATCTGCAGATCCCGCTCGTCTGCTGAATTCGATGCCGGACGCCGCGCCAGCCTCCGCGTCGACCGTCTGCTCCAGCATAACAACCGCATCAGCCTGCTCCGGAATCATCGCTCCGGTCATAATCCGCATCGCTGTGCCAGGCATAAGCGCCTCCGGTGCATCGCCTGCCGCAACCGTTCCGGCAATGCGGAGCACGGCTGGACAATCAGGCGCCGCGCCGGCCACTTCCTCGGCTCTGACGGCGAAGCCGTCTACGCCTGAGCGATCGAACGGCGGCCAATCGCATGTCGCATGCATCCTTCGTGCCGCTCGTCTGCCTCCGCTTCGATGAAGCGGCACCATGTCCATTCTTGCCTTCCTCTCCATCCATGCCTCAACCGTTTCCATAATCCGCGACTGGGCTTCTGCCACTTTAACCGACCGCCGGCGAAACCGGCTGCCAAGCTTGTCCTGAAGTTCCGTTCCGTTTGCTCCCATATCCGAGTCACCGCCTTCATATTCCACTAATTGTTATTGTATCAAATGACGGACGCCGGCTCTACCTCATCCCCATACTTTCAGCCGGAAGCGCAAGGTGCTACAATCGACGTATTACAGGCCTAATCGCGGGCTAAGCCACGTCCAGGAGGCATTCTATGACGGTCAACAGCCATTCGGGGAAACGCCCCGTCGTCGTCCAAGTCGTCGGATACAAAAATACCGGCAAGACGACGATCGTCTGCCGGTTAACGGAGAGTCTAAAACAAAGCGGATATACAGTCGCAACGATTAAGCACGACGCGCACGATTTCGATATCGATCACGAAGGAACCGACACATGGAAACATACGCTAGCCGGCGCGGACATGACGATCATTACTTCGCCCCATCGGACGGCCATGCTGCAGCGTGAGCCGTTCTCGCTTGAACAGCTGGCCGAACGCTGCAGCCATGTCGACTGGATATTGGCGGAAGGGTTCAAAACAGCGGACTATCCGAAGCTAATTATCGTCCGGTCCATCGAAGACGCAGGTCTGGCGGGCAGCCTAAGCAACCCCGCCGCCGTAATTGTCTGGCCGGACACGCCCGAAACGGTCACTGCCTCGCTTCATGACCGGCCAGACAAGCTTCCGGTCATCGGTCTGAACGATACGGATCAGATACTCCGCATCCTTCAACACATACGAGACGAAGCCTCTAATCAACCTAGTCCCTTATGAGCTTGAGGTGTATGTAACGCAAACGTATCGCCTATTCCGCCAATCCGTGCTTGTGAGCGTAGATCGCCGCTTGCGTACGGTCGTCAACACCGAGCTTGGAGAAAATGTTCGTGACGTGGAACTTCACCGTCTTAATGCCGATGAACAACTCGTCTGCAACCTCCTGATTCGACTTGCCCTGCGCGACAAGCTTCAGCACATCCATCTCGCGCTCTGTCAGCTGCTCATGCGCTTTGGCAGCCGTCTGCTGCGGCTGACGGAACCGGTTCATCATCTTCGCCGCTACTTGCGACTCCAATACGGATTGTCCTCGGGCAGCCGCTCTAATCGCATCCGCGATTTCGTTCGCCCGGGACGTCTTGAGCAAGTAGCTGAACGCTCCTGCTTCGATGACCGGATACAGCTTGCTGTCATCCAAATAACTGGTCAAGACGATCACTTTACAGTCCGGATACAGCTCCAAAATTTTACGGGTTGTCTCGACCCCGTCCATTCCGTCCATCACAAGGTCCATCAGCACGACATCAGGTTTATAGGCTTGTGCCAATCGGATGCCGTCGAACCCATTGCTAGCTTCCCCAACGACCTCGATTCCGTCCTCCGTATCCAATACCGCTGCCAGGCCGATCCGCACCATCTCATGATCGTCAACCAACAGCACTTTAATCGATTGCCCGATTTCCGTCTCGTTTCTATGTCCGACCGTTTCCATCTTCCTCGTCTCCTCTTATTCCGCCGCTCTCGCCGGAATCCATATATCGATCATCGTCCCCGCCCCCACCTTGCTCTCGATCTCCAGCGACCCGCCCATTTCGAGCACCCGCTCCTCCATCGTCAGCAAGCCGTACGAAGAATGTTTTCTCTCTTCGACATCGAATCCAACTCCATCGTCCGAGAACGTCAACTGAACCTGCCTGCCATAGCCCGTCAGCCGTATCGTCATGGATTGCGCTTTCGAATGGCGGAGTGTATTGGAGATCGCCTCCTGCGCAATTCGGAACAGATGGTCCTCCGATTGCGTGTCGAGCATCATCTCGCCTTCCACCACCAGATGGATCGTCATCGACGTTTTCTGTTGAAGCTCCGCAACAAGCACCTGCAGCGCCTCACCTAAATTTTTACCATCTAGATGCACCGGACGCAAATGAAGCAGCAGCGCGCGCATTTCGGATTGCGCCACCGCAGCCATTTCCTCAATCAGCTCAACTTGGCGCTTGGCCCGCTCCCAATCCTTCTCGATCGTCCGTCCGACAGCCGTAGCCGTCATCGAAATCGCGAACAGCTGTTGGCTAACCGCATCATGAAGCTCCCGTGCAAGCCTCTGTCTCTCCTCGATGACAGCCGAGAATTTGACCTTCTCTTCCCACATCACGTCCGCTTCCACGTCGTCGATGTTGCGGGACTCCTCGTCTTCTGCCCGGTCAAGCGTCACGAGCGGCAGACGGCGGTGCTGACGGTCCGCGAGACGACTAAGCGCCTCCTTCAGCCTTAGCCCCTGTAAGTAGCTGTTTAACGCCGCAGCCGCAAGCGCAACCGCGATAATTGCAAGCGCGATGATAGCGCCGCGCCCTTGCAGCGTGAACACTTCCAAGTAGCCGATCCCTTGAAGCACAATCAGCAGCAATCCGATCACGATCAGCATCCAAATAATGGACTCTGCGGCCTGGCTTTTGCGCTTCGATTGGGCTTGCGGCTCTTTCTTCTTATCGGACATGGGCAACCGTACTCCTTCTACCCTAAGCAATTAGACAAGCCGAAAGGCGGTCCGCTCATAGCGGTCCGCCCTTATCGATCAGCTGGCCGTTATTGCTCGGCGCCGCTGTTCAATTTCTTCTTCAACGCTTCAAGCTGCTCGTCGACTTTCACACGCTTCTCGAAGTCGATCGTCGTTCCGATAGCTCCGCCATGGAATCCATGCGGCGTACGAAGTACTTCTGCTTCAGCCTCGAGCTGCATAATCTTCTCTTCCATCCGGTTAAAGCCGCGCGCCGCGCTGCCGTGGCCGATCGATTGCTGCGTAGACGACAGCTCTGCCATTTGTTTCTTTGCCTTCGCCAGTTGAGCGCGGGCCGCCAGCTCATTACGTTTGTTGCGGAGCTGGTAGAATTGTTCCTTCATGCCGTGCAGTTGCTGCATAAGCTCATCAGCTTGCACTTTCGCTTGAGCGTGAAGCTCCGTATATTCCGGAATTTTCTGTTCGTAAGCGATTTTGTCTTCCAGCAGCTTGCGCGCTTGTTCTTCTGCACCGGCACGCAGTGCCGCTTCTGCCTTCGTCTCAAGAGCTGCCGAAGTGCTGACCGCTTCCTCCAGACGTTGTTTCATACGGCGTTCGTTCGTCAATTGTTTCGCTACCGTTACTTCCGCTTGGCGAATTTCTTCCTCCATGTCGCGGAGATATTGATTCAGCATAATAACCGGATCTTCCACTTTATCCAATAACTCATTCACCGAAGCCTTCGTCAAATCTTTCATGCGTTTAAAGATACCCATCTTAAAACTCTCCCTTCTCATACTTTGCGAGTTTAGCTTTCAATTCATCCAATTCTTTGCGAAGCGCCTTGCGCTCCAAATCTTCCATCATCGAGTCCAACTGGCTCGACGCCGGTTTGCTGCTGCCAAATGGCGGTTGCTGCGGGGGATTCGTGTATGGACCGCCAGCTTGTTGACCCGGTCCGCCATAATGCGGTCCGTTGTTGAAGCCGTTGTGTCCTTGCGATCCGCCTGCTTGGCCATAGCCGCCGTCGAAAGGACGGTTGCCTTGACCGTATCCATAGCCGCCGTATCCGTAATTCGGATTCGTGTAATACGGATCTTTCGGTACGACGAATGCAGCCAATATATAAATCGGAATGATGGTTCCTCCGGAGAACACGGCCAGCACGATCATCAGAATTCGGATCAGTGTAGCGTCTACGCCCATCCATTCTGCTAATCCGCCGCATAGTCCGAACAGCTTCTTATCCCGACTTGACCGATACATCTTACTCATGAGGAGGACGACCACCCTTCTTTCTCCAGTTTCCGTTTCAATTGCTCGAGCTCACGCTCGACAACGGATTGTACGCGTTGGCCCGTTTCCGTAAGAAACTCGGTGCCGATCCGGCGGAGATCCCGCAAGCTCTTCGCCTCAAGCTCCATGTCGTTGATCCGGTCTTCCAACCGCCGGAACATGCTCACCGGCTCTTGGCCCTGCGCACCATAACGTGCGTTCATTCGTTGCTGCAACCGCAGCGATTCCATTCGAGCTGCATAGTATTCACGTTTGTCATAGACGCTCTGATACTCATTCCGAAGTTCCCGCAGCTGCTCTTCCAGATCCAGTACGTTCTGGTTCGATTGCTCATACAGCTCGCGGTATTGAACCGAACGTTCTTCCGCGGACTGCTTCTCGAGCAATGCGATGCGGGCCAGGTTCTCTTCTCCCGCCTTAAGCGCCGTCATCGCTTGCTGTTCCCGCTTCTCTTTCGTTTGTTCCGCTTGCAGCCATTGCGCTTTCAAATGGTTGTTATGTCCTGCATATTGCTGATACAGCTTCTCGCACTGAATGATCTCTTCTCGTGTCGACCATAGAAACTGATCGATCATCTTAACCGGATCTTCCGCACTCTCTAATCGTTCGTTCAGCGTTGCTACCGTTATATCGCGTACCCTTCTCATGATACTCATCGGCTCCGCCCCTCCTTCTATCACAATGGATATTGCTTATGTTTAGTAATTACGTTTGCTTTTCACGAGCGACACACCGTACACGACAAGTGCGATTGCAATCAGCAACATAATCAGGTGGCTGAATTTGCTCAGTACCAACAATCCGCCGAAGCCGACCAGCAATCCGCCAATTACTTTGTTTCCGTTACGCCAGCCGACCACCCCAAGACCGAGTAGAATGAATGGGAACAAAAACTTGATAATCCCGCCTAATGCGATACCCAGAAGTGGCAGCGCGATGATTGCGCCGATGACGATTAATACGATTCCTTTTGTCGAATTCATATTCATTTCTATCTTCACCGCCTTTCGTTGTTCTTGTGTGAACCTTATGTCCTTATTCTAGGTGATAACGCATTGGTTCAAAACAGACCCACGGCTGTTTTTGTGACTGGACCTAGGTCGGGGGACCGTCCAAACTATAGGCTTAAGCGACACTCAGACCAATGGAATTCATTGCGGAATAGGCTCTAATTATAGAAAAGGCACCCTCCCATGTCAGGGAGGGTGCATCAATTGGGTGAGGGGGAATTACGAAATACGATAAATCCAAGGTGCTGCCATTTACTGCGTCATGCTATTGCTACCGTCAGCTACTTACTGCATAACGGTTAACAACCAATAAGTTGCTTACTTCGCAGCCAAGTATTCGTTCAACTGCTTTTGCTTCTCAGCGACGATTTTCTCAACGCCGGCTTTGATCAATTTGTCCTTGTACTCCGGAAGCACTTTGTCTACATCAACCGAGCCCGTTTCCAGAGCCGTTTGATATTGACGGTCGATGTTAACGATTGCGCTTACTTCCGCTTTCACAGGGTCGCTGTTGAAGACGAAGCCGAGTCCTGGCGATACTTTAGGACCTTCGTTGAACTTACGGAATTGATCCCATTTGTCAGGTGCTTCATTATTGAACACATAGTTCAGGAATTGGTTACCGAACATCCAAGCTGCGCCTGGGGAATAGTCTGCTGCTTTAGCAGCAGGCGTAATAATCTCGCCTTCACGCGTATAGTGCGTGCCTTCGATACCAAAGTTCAACAAGTTGTTGAGCTCTTTGTCCGAGTGCAGCAGGTTGATGAACATCATTGCACGTGCAGGGTCTTTGGACGTCGTCGAGATCGCAAGCATCGAACCAGCCGTCTCGCCCGTCGAAACCGTTTTCTCATTCAATTCGATTTGTTCCAATTTGCCGCCAAGACCGAGGGACGTTTCGAGTTCTTTCGCTTTACCAGGTTTGAGGGATTGCGTAATTGCGAATACGTTGCCTGCTTTGAGTGCCTCCGTATTCATCGTCGTCGTCGTTGCAGCGTCGCTGTTGATGTAGCCTTTCGTGAAGAAGTCACGCGTAAGTTTCAGCGTATCAACATAACGTTGTTGGTCGTAGCTTGCTTTAACCGTCGTATCTGTCGAGTCTTTAAGAATAACACCAGGTACAGCCGTATCACCAAGAGCGTCAAAGTTACCGAGGTAGTGCGAATCGAACGTTTCGCCTTTCAGCAGGTACAGCGGCGTCAACTCAGGACGTTTAGCTTTTACCGTAGCGAATACTGCGTCCAGATCTGCGATCGTTTTCACTTTGCTCATGTCGATTCCAAGTTCATCTGCGATATCTTTACGATACACGATACCGCCTTGTGCTGCGAGCTCTTTGTCCGTCGGTACTCCGTAGTTAATACCGTTGATTTTGGAGCCATCCAGGAATACCGGATCAAGCGTGCTCGTGATATCTTTGCCGTATTGCTCCAACAGCGGTTTCAGATCCAAGAAGGCATTTTTGCCTACGTTAACCGCATATTTGCTCCATTGAGCCGTGAAGAAAATATCTACCTTCTCACGGGAAGCGATCAGCAGGTTTACTTTATCTTCCCACGCCGTCCAGTCGATCGGCTGCAGGTCGATCGTTGCGTTAATTTTTTCTTTCAAAATTTTATTAGCTGCTTCTTCAATAACCGCTTCGTCCTTTTGCGGCGTACCTGGGTAAGTAAATACGAGTTTATACTCTTTCAGGTTCGCTGCAGCGTTCTCAGCAGGAGCAGGCTCAGTCTTCGTTGTATCTTCTGCCTTCGTCTCGTCTGTCGAAGCTGTTGTTGTCTCTTCTTTCTTCGTCTCCTCTTTGTCATCGCTCTTGCCGCACGCGGACAATGCCAGCGTGAGCGCAAGGGCAAGCATCAGGAGTACCAATGCACTTTTCTTTGCCTTAACCATTTTCAATTGACCTCCCATTGGTAATGGATATATATGCTAAACCGGATTGTTGTAACCGGTTACAGCCAGCGGTTAGAGGACGGCGGCTTGGCCGCCCTCTTCTCTTCATTTGATTTTAACAGCATTATCCTTTGACAGCGCCTACCGTAAGTCCTTTTACGAAATATTTCTGGAAGAATGGATAGGCGAATATGATCGGACCGATACCGACAACTGCCATCGCCATCCGAACGGTTTCGCTCGGGAATTTCGTTGCTCCGCCAATGTGTGCGATTGCATCGCTGTGCTGCGTCAAATACTGGATGTTCGTCAGCGTCTTATACATGACATACTGCAAGCTGTAGTTCTTTTCCGTCGTTATGAAGACTAAGCTGAGAAACCAGTCGTTCCAGTAGTTCAATGTGCTGAACAGAGCAACGGTAGCGAGCACCGGTGTTGACAGCGGCAGTACAATCCTGAAGAAGATACGCATTTCGCCAGCACCGTCAATCTTAGCGGACTCGATAATGGCCGCCGGTATCGTTGTACTGAAGAACGTACGGATGATCAAGACGAAGAATGCCGACATCACTAGCGGTAATATAAGCGACCATATGCTGTCCTTCAGATGCAGGAATCTTACATATATGAGGTACCATGGCACGAGACCGCCATTGAACAACATCGTGAAGAACACGAAGAAAGTGAAGAATTTGCGCTGCGGGAAGTCCGGCCGGCTGATCGGATATGCATATAAAGCCATTACGATCAAGCTTAATGCCGTACCAACGACTGTGACGAACGCGGATACGCCGTATGCGCGCGCTATGCTTTCCCAGTCAGAAAAGACAAACTTGTAGGCACTTAGATCAATCTTAGTGGGAATAAATTTATAGCCGTGCACGATGACATCTGACTCGTTCGAAAGGGATACCATCACTAGCAGAAGTATCGGGAATATACAGAGAGCAGAGTATATAAAGAATATGATTTTGATCGTCCAATCTCCTACCGGCGACAACGAATTGACCGGTTTAGAGGGAGCGCGTTCAACAGGGGCTTCCATGTGCTACCTCCTAAAAATTTGCATTGGCCTGTGTAACAGCTAATTTAGAACAAAGCGCTGTCTTTGTCGATTCGTCTTACGAACCAGTTCGATAGGAAGACGAGTATAAATCCGACAGTTGACTGATACAAACCTGCTGCTGATGATAATCCGGAATCGCCCATTGCAATGAACGTTCGATATACGTAAGTGTCGATGACGTTCGTGACCGGGAACAAAGGACCAGATTCTTTCGGTACCTGATAGAACAATCCGAAATCGGCGTAGAAGATACGGCCGATCTGCAACAGCGTCATAATAATCATGACCGGGATAAGCAGTGGTATCGTAATCTTCATAATTTGCTGCCATTTGTTCGCGCCGTCAATCGTCGCTGCTTCGTAATATTCATCATCAATTCCGATAATCGCTGCCATGTAGATAACCATATAATAACCGACATTCTTCACCGTATTGACCAGAGGCATAATGTACGGCCATGCTTCTACTTTGAAATACCATTGAACCGGATCTACGCCAAACGCTGGTAATATCGTCGTATTGACGAAGCCGTTCTTGTCATGAAGCAAGCCGTATACCAGGTACGAAACTACGATCCAAGACAAGATGTAAGGCAAGAAAATAATCGATTGGTGAAACCGTGCCAGAAACTTACTCCGAAGCTCATTCAGCATTATCGCGAAGATAACAGGGATAATTAAGTTCAGCACAATAAACAATGAGTTGTAGAGCAAGGTATTTCTTGTAATGATCCATGCGTCGCTTGTTTTGAACAAATACTTGAAGTTCTCGAGCCCGACCCACTCACTGTCGACAAAGTTCAACAGTATGTTGGAATGCTGGTACGTCATACTCTTGAAGGCGATTACGATACCAGCCATCGGGAGGTAGTTGTTCACAAGCAAAATCAAAAAGCCGGGCAACATCATTAAGTAAAACATCCCGTATTTCCGTAAATTACTCCTGATTGCCATCCAATTTCCTCCTGCTTCTTTCCTAGTGCCCTATCCGGGTCTTCCTCTTTCGTCTATTTCATTGTAAAAAAAATAGCCACGGAGCTCTATTCGCACCGTGACCTTATTAACGTTGTTGTGACTTATTTGATTATTTTAGTCGACATGCTGGAATATTCGTCGATATTCCTGAGGCGTTAAGCCCGTTGCTTTCTTGAAAAGTTTGGAGAAGTGTGAAAAATTGCTGTATCCGACCGACACAGCGATATCGCTGATGCGGTTGTTGCCGTTCTCCAGCTCCGCCTTCGCTCTCACGATTTTGCGGTCCGTCGTGTAATCTGTAATCGACTGTCCGGTTTCCTTCCGGAACAGGCGGGATAAGTAAGCCGGGTTGAGATAGACATAATCGGCCAGCCTCTCTCTGCTTATATCTTCATCGAGATGCTCCTCGATATATTGCTGTGCCTTCCGAACCATATTGGAGACGTCTTTGCCGTTCTGCCGCATATATTCAGCTGCCTGCATGCACACCGTTAACGCCCACGCTTTGAGTCCTTGAAGTGATTTCAGCGCCTGCCCGCCGTCCTCCCATTCCCGATGAGGGTACGCTTTGTCTACAGCAAGCGACTTGCGTTGGAACGTCTGGAAAATCGTGTGCACGATGCCGAAATAGATCGACACGATATGCGCGTAATCAATACCTTCTTGTTCCTCCAGCAGCTGATTAAAAAACTCATCGATCTTCGCGGCCAGTTCCGTCCGCTTGCCCGATTCCAATAAGACCGCCCAATCCGCCAGCGGAGGATGCGATGCCGACATCGCTTGCTGCTTCGAACGGTCTCTCTCCTGAACATGAACGACTGTGCATGTATCGGTCAGATTGCGTTTCTCCAGCTCATTCAGATGCTGAACCACTTCACGCAGCGATGTGACCGGTGCCGGAACGCCTACATAGCAGGACAATCGGCAGTGCAAATACGCGCTGCACTGATCGATATATTGACGGCACCGTGCATCGAGCTCGGCCTTCGCGACAGCATCCGGCTCATAGAGCAGCACGAGCAATGCGCCGCTGGCATCTTGAATGACTTCGCCGCGCGCGTTCATCAATATAATTTCTTCCGCTGCATTCTTCACGCCATAGGTCATAATTTCTTCATCACGCGCCGACCATTCTTCCTGCCACTGCTCAATGCTTATTAGGATGACCATGATCGGAGAGTCCGCTTGCAGCGGGATGCCATACAGCTTCAACTGCGGGTTCAACTGTTGAGGCGCGACAGACTGCCGCCAATGAATGACATCCTGCCACAAACGCTCCGCCATGACAGGAAGCTGCTTCTGCCACTGCTGGTAATACAGCTCGTAAGTGCGATGAAAAGCGTCGTGCTCCTCCTGAATCCGAACTTTATCAAAAGCTTGCAGCAGCGTGTTCTGCAGATGACTGTGGTCGACTGGCTTAAGCAAATAATCAAATCCGTCGAGCTGCAGCGCCTGCTGCGCGTATTTGAAGTCGGCATGGCCCGTCAATAGGATCGTCTTCGTCATCGCTGAATGTACATTAACCCAGCTAAGCAGCTCGATACCGGTTTGATTCGGCATATCGATATCGGATAACAGGACATGAATGGTATGCTCTCGAAAATAATTTTGCGCTTCCTCCGCATCGCAAGCGGTATAAATATTTGCGATCGGCATCGAGCTCCAGTCCAGCCCGTGCACGATTCCTTTGATCGCAATTTCCTCATCGTCTACGATAAGCAAATTGTATCCCATATGATTCACGCCCCCTCTATCGACTCAGAGAGTCTATTCCGTTTTAATACGGCTCTATATAGCGGCAGCTTGCCGATCGGTCATATTCGGAAACTTGATCGTAATGACAGATCCCATACCGTCTTCCCGGTTAGCGAACTTGATCGTCGCACCCTCTCCATAATGAAGGTTAAGCCGGTGCGCCACATTCATAATGCCAAGCCTGCTGGATTCTCCCTCCGGAAGCGGTATGCCGTCCCGCAATTTCTCCAGCACCTCGACCGGAAACCCGACACCGTTGTCAGAAATCGACAGCAGGAACCCGCCGCCGCCTTGTTCCGTATCTTGTACGACCGAAATATGGATGACGAACAGCTGCTTGCGGTTTTTGAAACCATGAATAATCGAGTTTTCTACGAACGGCTGTACCGTTAACGCTGGAATCGGATAACTCTTAAGCGGCTCAGGGATATCGTATGTAATGACCAGTTTGTTCGGAAAACGAAGCTCTTGAATCGTAATGTAATTATCGATATGCCGCAGTTCTTCATCAAGGGTGATCGTGTCCCGGTTCGCCCGCATAATAAAGCGGAAATAGTCGGCCAGATGAAGCGACATTTTTTTGACCGATTCATGATCCTTCAAAGCGGCGAAGTTATAGATGATATTAAGGGTGTTCATATAGAAATGCGGATTGATCTGAGCTTGCAGCTGCTTCAATTCCCCCTGCTTTACTCGAAGCTGCTCCTCATACATGCCGATCTTTAGCGTCTTAATCTGCTCTGCCATCGTATTGAACGTATTGGCTAAGAAGACGAACTCGACTGTCTTATCCGATTGAAGACGAACGTCCAGCATCCCGAGCGAGATCTTCTTCATTCCTAGAATCAGCTCGCCTAGAGGCTTGAACATAATTTTCTGAACGAATATGAGATACAGCATCAATATAATGAAAATCCCTACCGGCAGGAAAAACACCGCCATCTGAAAGAACGGAAGGTTCTGCAAAATCGACTTCTCCGGCAGCATCACTGAAAAGGCAAGTTCAACCGCTTCGCTCACTTTCGCCATAACCAAATATTTATCGTCCTCGCCCTTTATCGTCATGTAGGGATCGCGGACGTTCACTTCCATCCCGTTCAGCTGAACCGGCAAATGCACTTCACTAAGCGGTATCGACATTCGATTGTTCTGCAGCGTATACAGCTGGCTGAACGTATTCTCGCCTTGCTGCTCGGCAAGCTTATCGGCTATATCCTTGGCTCGGATGATTGCACCGACATATAGGCTGTCCGTAACATGAATGGCTTTAATAATAATATAATTGCCTGGAATATTCTCATCCTTGGCGACCTGCCATTTGACCTGGGCCGGATTGTTGGAATCGTTTGCAATAATACTCGGCACATGTCTGCGAAGCAAGCTTTTCATCATCTCATAATTATTGCTTCTCGTTCCGATGATCACGTCTTTGTTGCTGTATAAGAAGAACGTATCGATCAAATCATAAAAGCCTACGTCCCGGTTAAGCTTATTGTAGATGCTGACCTTCGTTAGTACATAATTGTCTGAACCGTATTCATAAGAGCTGAGCAGACCGACTTCACTATCCAGAACGGCCATTTTCATCAAATAATCACTTACCTGTTTCAAGTTGATATCCGTCTGCTTCACATACATGTCCAGCGTGTTCCGGTACGTCTCGGACACTTTGTCACGGACAACCTCTTTGGCATAGAGCGTATTAACGATCATAAACAACACCAACGGAACGATGACAGCAACGAAGCTGAGCAGAAGCTTAACCTTTAGCGACTGTACTAATGCCATAGTAGCTCTCCATTTCTTTGTACTTTCTGCATTTTTATGTATTCGACCCAATCGATTCATTTCCTCTTACGATTTTTATTTGTGATTAAGGTTAGAGCCTATAGATTCTGGTATAGTATTAAGAAGGGGTCACCCATTTTTAAACATTAGAGAGGAGCAACAAGCAATTATGACGGAAGACAACAAACGGCGCGATCTGTCGCAGCCGGACGAGCAAGCACAGGAACAGACTGACATTTACGATACGAATGGGACAAGCTTCGAGCTGTCCGGGCAAGACGAAGAAGAAGCAATTGATGATGAGGCAGCAGCCGACCGATCGAACCGATCGATCGCTAGCAGCGACAACGCGCCTAAGCGCTCTGGTGCCGGCGGCTGGATCGCGGCAGCTATTCTTCTCGTTGCATTCATCATTGTTGCAATCAAAGCATTCTCGACGGGCGGCGAAGGCGGTACGGAAGCAGTCGCTGATGTTAACGGAGTAGAAATCACACAGAACCAGCTGTATGAAGCTCTCCTGCCTGGCGGCAATGGCCAGAAAGCGCTCGACAACCTGATTAACTACGAACTAATTAATCAAGAAGCCGAGAAGAACGGCATTAAGATCACGCAAGAAGATATGGACCATGAGCTTGAAGGACTTAAGAAGAACATGGGCGGCGAAGACGCGTTCAATCAAGCGCTGCAGCAATACAACATGACGGTTGAAGATTTGGGGCCAGATCTTCGTCAACAAGCACAATACCGCAAATTGCTCGCGCCTAAGGTCAAAGTAACGGACGAAGACATTAAAAATTACTACGAGCAGAACAAAGCTTCGTTCGCAACGCCTGAGCAAGTTCGTGCATCGCATATCCTGGTAGGCACGAAAGAAGAAGCAGAAGCCGTCCTCAAGCAACTGAACGAAGGCGGCGACTTCGCAACCATCGCGAAAGAGAAATCGCTCGATACAAGCAACAAAGACAACGGCGGCGACTTGAACTACTTCGGCCGCGGCCAGATGGAAGCGGCATTCGAAGATGCTGCATTCAAGCTTAAAGTCGGCGAAACAAGCCAACCGATTCAAACGTCTTATGGTTATCACATCATCAAAGTAACTGATCATAAGGATGCGGTTACACCTACGTTTGAAGACAAACAAGCAGAAATTAAAGATACGTTGACGACGCAGCAAATTTATCAGTTGTCCCAAACGCTCTTGTCGGATCTCCATTCGCAAGCTAAGATCGAGAACTATCTGACGAAAGATACAGAAGAAGCGGCAGCTGGTGAAGCAGGTACAGAAAAGACTCAATAAGTCGTTACCTCTTTATTACAAAATAAATAAGGGCATATACGACCTGACATCATTCGATGCTCAGCGTATATGCCCTTATTTATGCCGTGAGGTCATTAAAGCAACACGATCAAAGATATTCGTTTACCATACATTGTCGCGGTTCACTTTACGATCTCAACTGCATTGTATATTTCCAAACCCAGACCCGCCTATCAATATTTCAGCTGATAAATAGCAAAAAACTCTTATGTACTAGGTACACAAGAGTTCAATCATTCTAAGTAATGGTGCCGGTGAGAGGACTCGAACCTCCACGGTTTCCCTCACGATTTTGAGTCGCGCGCGTCTGCCATTCCGCCACACCGGCTAATCATTATTTTGTTCTTCCTTAGATTAATCTAAGGAAAAAGATGGAGGCGCCACCCAGATTCGAACTGGGGGTAAAGCTTTTGCAGAGCTTTGCCTTACCGCTTGGCTATGGCGCCGTAATGGAGCGGAAGACGGGAATCGAACCCGCGACCCTCGCCTTGGCAAGGCGATGCTCTACCGCTGAGCCACTTCCGCATTTAAATGGCTGGGGATCCAGGGATCGAACCTGGGAATGACGGAGTCAAAGTCCGTTGCCTTACCGCTTGGCTAATCCCCAACATTCATGGGGCGATCGAGGGGAATTGAACCCCCGAATGTCGGAATCACAATCCGATGCGTTAACCACTTCGCCACGACCGCCATGATACAAAAGAAATTGGCAGGGGCAGCAGGAATTGAACCCACACCAAAGGTTTTGGAGACCTTTGTTCTACCTTTAAACTATGCCCCTATGTAAA
>NZ_BILZ01000044.1 GCF_004000825.1 Paenibacillus kobensis NBRC 15729
TCGTCTCACCCCGTGTCGTCGCTCGCTAACAACACCAAAAGTGTCGTTACAGCCTCACTACTTCTTTCAGCACCTCAAGCGTCTTCAGCTTGCGTCCCTCGAAGTCGAATAACGTTAGGTTCGACCAGTTGTTCGCGTGGCCGACGGACCATTCGTCTTTGGACGGAATCCAGCACGGCTCCCAGTAGTGGAAGCCGACGCCGCGGCCGTTCGGCGTTTCCTGTACAATCCGTATGAAGTCGCGCATATAGTCGGTTTGTCCCTGCACCGTCGCAGGGTAACCTTCATGCAGCTGTTCCTCGCTCGTCACAATGAACGACCGGCCTTCCGCAGGCTCGATCGTCCACGGATAAGCCGTCTCCACGACGACAATGTCTTTATCGTAACGAAGCGCCAGATCGTGCAGATTGCTCCGCAAATCATCTAGAGTACCGTGCCACCACGGATAAAAGGACAAGCCGATCGTATCGAATTCGACACCGAGTCTCGCGAACCGGTCGTAGAACATCCGGCACGTCTCATTATCGCCGCCCCGGTCGATATGGATCATTACATTAATGTCGGCATCTACCGCCTTCGCAGCCTCGATGCCCGACTTGACGAGTGCCGCGAATTGGGCCCACTGCTCCTCGCTGTTATATTCCTCGCCGCCAACTCGGCCGTCGTCCCATAGCATGCCAGGCGTAATTTCGTTGCCGATCTGCACCATGTCAGGCAATGTTCCCTGAGCCTGCAGCTCGGTCAATACCATCCGGGTATAGTCGTACACGACATGAATCAGCCCGTTGAAGCTTAAGCTCTCCCATGCCTTCGGCTTCGTCTGATGAGCCGGATCGGCCCAGACATCGGAATAATGAAAATCGAGCAAAAAGTGCAGTCCTAACGCCTTGATCCGTTTCGCCATCGCAAGCGTACGCTCCAGGTTGCAGAAGCCTCCCGGCGGGTCGTTCCAGATGCGCAGCCGTATCGTATTGACGCCATTATTCGCCATCATATACAGCAGATCGCGCTGCAGCCCGTCTTCATAGAATGCGCCGCCGCTCAGCTCGATCTCATCCAGAAACGATATATCCATCCCGTTCCAAAAAAACGCATTCGACCTGTCCATCCTGAAGCTCCTTCCGCACTTCCTAGTACTTCCCGGTACTTCTCAGCACTCTCGCTCTCTCCAACTCGCCTCACATCAACCTCTATTCTTTCACCGATCCAAGCACGAGCCCCTTCACGAAGAAGCGCTGCAGGAACGGATACACAAGAAGCACCGGCATTGCTCCGATAAAAATTTGCGCCGCATTGACTGTCTTCTGCGAGATGAGTGCAAGACTCGTCGGATCAAGACTCATGGAGCTAAGATCCCGAGTAATAATGACCGTCTGCAGGAACGTCGCCAGCGGAAATTGATGCGAATTCGTCGTATACAGCAAGCCGTCGAACCATGAATTCCAATGGAACACGATGCTGAACAATCCGAGCGTCGCGATCGCCGGCGTGGACACGGGCAGGAAGATCGCGAACAACGTCCGGAAATGTCCCGCTCCATCGATCATTGCTGCCTCCTGCAGCTCCTTCGGCACCGCGCGGAAAAAGTTCATCATCAGAATCGTCAAGTAAATGTTGACCGCGCCGGGCAGCACAAGCGCCCAGAACGAGCCAATCAGATGCAGCTTCTGCATGACGATGTAGAACGGCACAAGCCCTCCGTTGAACACCATCGCGAAGATGAAGAGCCAAGCATAGACCGAGCGGCCTTTGAACTCGCTATTTTCTTTTGACAACGGATAGGCCGCAAGGAACGCAAGCAGCAGAGTCAGCGCCGTGCCGATAACCGTCCGCTTCACCGACACCCAGATCGAGTGAAGAAACAGCGGATTATCGATCGTCTTCTTATAAGCCTCCGTCGTAAAATCAACCGGCAACAGCGACACCAGATTCGCATCCGCCGCCGACTTCGCGCTGAACGATACGGCAAGCACGTGGATAAGCGGAACGATACAGGCAATCGACAGAAGCAGCAGACCGATCGTGTTGAATACCGTGAAGACACGGTATGATAATGTTTTGTGGTACATGTCTCTCTCCCTCTCTCGTCGTTAGAAAATCCGATAGTTTGCCCACTTATACGCCGCACGGTAAGAGATGAAGATCAGCACCATGCTAATGACCGATTTGAACAACCCGATTGCGGTCGCGAAGCCCATATTGCCGCCGATAATGCCCGTCCGGTAGACGAATGTGTCAAGAATGTCGCCCGAGTCGTAGACAAGCGGATTGTACAAGTTGAAAATTTGATCGAAGCCCGCATTCAGTACGTTGCCGAGCGCCAGCGTCCCGACCACGATCGTAATCGGCAGCATCGCCGGGATCGTAATGTGGAGCGTCTGCTTCAGCCGGCTCGCTCCGTCCACCTCCGCTGCTTCATACAGCGAAGGATTCACGTTCGATAAAGCGGCCAGGAAGACGATCGCGCCATAGCCGAACTCCTTCCATATATCCGAAGCGACGACTGTGAACCGGAACCAAGAGCCGTCCATAAGAAACGGAATGGCGTCGAAGCCGACCGACTCCAGTATCCGGTTCACGAACCCTCCATCGGTGGACAGCACGTTCAACAGGATGCCGCCAAGAAGGACCCATGACAGAAAGTGCGGCAAGTAAACCATCGTCTGCACGTAACGTTTGAACAGTTCTTTGCGCACCTCGTTCAAGAAGATAGCGAAGGTGAAGGGCGCGATCAGATTGAAGATGATTTTGAGCATCGCGATGAGCAGCGTGTTCCAGATGACTTGGATGCTGTCCTCACGCTCGAACAGAAACCGGAAATTGTCGAGTCCGACCCATTCCGAACCGGTAATGCCCAGCCGGGGCTTGAAGTTCTGGAACGCCATCACGATTCCGCCCATCGGCAAGTAGCTGAATGCGATCAGAAACAGCAGCGACGGCAATACCATAAGGTGAAGCGGCCAGTATTTCTTAAGATGTGTCATACGAATGTTCCCCCTGCCTCATTGAGACGTACGTCAGTACGTCAGTATGTCTGCGTCTGTACGTCTTGAACTGAACCTCTATGCCTCAAATTATAGCAAGCGCTTCCGTGCGCTTAGTAGCTAACAAACCCAACATAAATGGCACAAATGCAATCACTTAAGGACGGCATTGATGAGCGGCTTAAAATAAAAAACCGTCCCCCAAGCCTCCTTCGGCTGCGGGACGGTTTCGTCCAAATTACTTATTCAAGTTCGCGTACCAAGCGTTTACTTCCTCGGTCATTTTGTCGCCGCCGGAGCTCTTCCACGTCTCGACGAACTTATCGATCGCATCCGCCGGCTTCTCGCCGTAGATGATTTCGTTGAACGTCTGCATCTCGATTTTTTTCAAATAGTCGAGTTTCGTCTGCATCGTTTCCGTCGACGGTCCCGTGTACATGTTCATGAAGCTGATGTTCGGCTGCCCCATGAGCACCTTCGCCGCTGCAGGCGTTTCTTTGCCGAAGTTGTTCTTCAGATCCTTCTCCATGCGAGTCGTTGCTTCCTTGCCGTTCGCAAGGCCCAGCAGCGCTTTCATCTGAGCGTCCGGAATACGCGCACCGTCACGAACGAGCAGGTAACGCACGGCATTGACGACGCCGCCTTGCACATTCTCGTCGCCGTATACCGGATTGCCGCTAGCGTCTACGTCATAATCGTAGCCTTTGAACAGACCGTTCTCGAACGGACCGCCCGGCTGAGGATCGGCGATGTTGTCGAACATATAGTTTTCATACGTGAACAGCGCTTCCGGATTTTTCATATCCTTGTTGATCAGGATGACGCCATTGGAGAACGGAGTGCCGTGGCGTCCTGCTTTGCCGTCCGGACCGGTCGGGAGCGAGATCGGCTTCCATACCGCATTCGGATCGTTCTTCGCCGTATCCTGCAGCGGCCAGCCGCTCATCCAGTATGGTCCTGGAATGATGCCTGCCGTGCCTGCAACCGCCGGCTCCGACGTCTTATTCTCATCCCAAAGCGCTGCTTCCTTCGGAATGAAGCCTTTCGTATACCATTCATTCAGCTTCGCAAGACCTTGCTTCACAGCTGGATTGATCGAGCCGTATTCGAGCTTGCCGTCAGCGCCGACGTTCCATTGCTGCGGAATCGTGCCATATGCGCCGAACAGCCAGGATGGATCGCCCATCCACGTGTTCATCGACGATTTGAAGCCGATGCTGAGCGGGATGACTTTGTCCGGGGACAAGCCGCTCGGGTTGTTGTTCTTGAACGCTTCCATCACTTTCTCAAGCTCATCGATCGTCGTCGGCGCCGCCATGTTCAGCTTATCGAGCCAGTCTTGGCGGATCCAGAGCAGATAGTCGTTGTTGTAGGCATAATCGAGAATCGGAATCGCCATCCTCTTGCCTTCACGCAAGTAAGGGTTCCAGACGTTCTTGTCTAGATCCATCGCTGTCTTCCACTTCTCATTCGCATACTTATCGAACAAGGCGCCTGCATCTTGGAACGCGCCTGAATCGATCAGATCTTGAATCAGCTGCGCATCCTCATTGCCGACGACGAGCACGTCCGGAAGCTCTTGTCCCGAAGTCATCGCCAGTCGAAGCTTCGTCGCGTAAGCGTTGTTCGTGTTCGTCACCGACCAGAGCGATTGGATATCGATGCCAAGCGTATCTTGGGCCCACTTGGTCGCGACGTTATTCTCGATCGTCTCGCCGTTCTTGAATTTAAGCGCCGGGTCGACGCCCCATACGGTCGTAATCGTAACCGGCGGATCGTACTTGTCTTTATAAGGGCTTGTTTCTTGCGCAGCGCCTTCATCGGTCTTCGTCCCGGTCTGTGCCGGTTGATCCGACGATGCGGACTTGTCCTCTTTACTGCCGCCGCAAGCCGCAAGCGTAATTATCATCACTAACGAAAGCGCGAGCAGCAATGCTATTCTGAATTTCGCTCTCATGGTGGACCCCCTTCATTTTTGTTTACGTTTTCATTATAGAATCGGGGGGCCGAGCGGCCTATGTCATAAATTGAACATTTCTGCACCTTATGCAACCTCTTCGATGTTTAGTCAGCGGCATCCCGGAATTCCTGCGGCGTCATGCCGTAATACTTCTTGAACATTTTGCTAAAATATTGCGGGTTCTGATACCCCAGCTCCGCTGTAATCTCGTAAATCTTCTTGTTCGTCTTCTTCAACATCGCGTGCGCCCGCTCCATCCGCATTCGGATGATGTAGTCGCCGAGGCTCTCGCCGGTGTCCGCCTTGTAGATTTTGGACAGATAGACCGGGTGCAAATATACCTTGTCCGCGATCGTCTTCACCGAAGTATCTTGGCCAAGCGTCTGCTCCACGATGTCCTGCACTTGCTTCACGAGATGCGTCCGGTTCGTCGAATCGGTCGCCGACAGCTCCGTCTCCAGCTTGCGCAGCATGCCGGACGACCAGCTCCTCAGCTTGTCGTGTGAATGAATCGCAGCACGGTCAAGCAACAGATCGAACGCCGAATGATCGATGTCCGATATGAACTGGCCGCGCTTATGCGCGCTGTACATGAACGCGTTCGTCACATACAAGAATACTTCGTACAGCTGTTCCCGCGAATAATTCGTCTGATGCAGCTGATCGAACATCTCGTCGATTTTGTCATTCGCGGCGACCCACTGCTTCGATTCGAGCAGATGCGCCAACGTCGGCGGCTTATGCAGCCAGTCCATCGATTTCGCCGGCTGCTCGCGTTCCTTCTCCTCATCGGGAAAAAGTACGGCAGGCGCATTCGGCCCCCGTTCCATCAGATAATAATCGCTCAGTACGCGCCGGTAAGCGTCCGGCACGCCTTCCGGGAATGTGAACCAACCCGACGCGATGCACGATGCCGCGCTCTTCAAATACGTATCCGCCTGCGCTTGGAACTTCTCCGCCGTTCGCTCGAGCTTCTCTCGGACGATCAGCGTCTGCTGTCCAGCTGCCACGGCATCAAGGCTTGCGCTATTCAGCTGAACGAACACTACGAGGCAATCATGCGGCGCCTTGCCGCACCAGACGCGGAACTCGCTGCCGAATACTTCCTCTGCGATATTCAACACCGCGTACTCGATGAGAGACGCCGACTGGCGGTCGCTGCCTTCGAACGGATTGCCGTATTGGATAAGCAGCAGCGCAGCCGTCTCCGACACGGCAAGCGGAATCTCGTACTGCTGCAGCTTGTTGTGCACGAGCATCGGCGCAAGCTGTTGGCCCAGAAGCAGATCGTGCAGCAGATGGGTGCGGAGCACCGCGTAATCCGACTTCATGTTATACATAAGGCGGTTGTACTTGTCTGCCGCCTCCCACTCCTCGCGAAGCGATTCCACCGCGCTCGATATGCTGGCGACGAATTCATCGTCATGGACCGGCTTCAAAATATAATCAGCTGCCTTCAGCTGAATCGCGCGGCGGGCATAATCGAAATCGGAATGTCCGGTCAGCAGCATGCAGCGAACATGCGGCCACTTCTCCGCAATCGTAGCGACGAGCTCCAGCCCGTCCATGCCCGGCATCCGAATATCGCTGACGACGATATCGATCTCTTGCTCCTCCAACAGCTGCAGCGCCTCTCGCGCTGACTCCGCCTGGTATACGGTACGAATACCGAGCTCGCTCCAAGGGATCGTTCTCGCCAAGCTCTCGGTTACGTAAGACTCGTCATCTACGAGCACAATATCGATCATATTGCCGTCCCCTTCTCTGTGTCGTTATCTTCCTGCTGCCTAGAGTCCGCAGTCATTGGTGCAGGCCATTGAAGCATGGCTTTCAATCCGCCTAGTGCCGAAGGCGCGAACGACAGTCCCGCTTCGTCGCCGAATTGCAGATGCATACGCTGGTGCACGTTCCATAGACCGCAGCCCATCTCCTGCTCCATCGGCTTATTCAGCTTATATTGCAGGGCCAGCATACGTTCCGCCTCCATACCCGCACCATCGTCCTCTACCGTTATCCGGTATACGCCGCCCTCGCATTCGCCCGTCACGACGATTCGCCCCGCATCCGCGCTCGATTCAATACCGTGAATGACCGCATTCTCGACTAGCGGCTGAAGGAACAGGGGCGGAATCTCCGCTGGACGCATGGACGGCGGTATGGAGACCGCAACCTCCAACCGCTTTCGCCGCAGCTTCTGAATTTCGAGATAATGATGGACAAAATCCAACTCTTCCGCCAGCGGCACGACATCCCGCTCCTGTCTGGTCGTATACCGGTAATAGGCTGCCAAGCTCTGGCTCATCGCCACGACCGCCTTGTAATCCTGCAGCTTCGCCATGCTGGAGATGAAGGAGAAACAGTTGTAGAAGAAATGCGGATTGATTTGCGACTGCAGCTGCTTCAGCTTCGCTTCGCGGACGCGAATTTGCTCGACGTATACTTTCTCGAACAGCTCTTGGATTTGCTCCACCATCAGATTGAACCGGGTGAACAGAAACTTGAATTCGGCTGCGCCTCTGCCCTTGTCGTCGAGACGGACGGAGTAATCTCCGCTGCGCAGCTTATGGAAGCTGCCAATCAGCCGCTTCACCGGCACCTGCACTTGCCCGTAGAGCAAGTAGGCGGCAAGGCAGCTCATGAGCAGCAAGCAGCTGACCGAGAAGTAGAACATCCGGTTCGATTGGTTAATCGGCTGCATGATTTCCGACAACGGCGTGTAGTCGATCAAATACCAGCCTGTCGTCTGCGACCGGACCGAATTCACGAGATACGACTGGCCGTTTAGTTCAACCGTTCTGCTGCCGATGCTGCTGCCGCCGCTTTCGATCTCCATACGCTCTACGAGCTGCCGGGCCAGCTTCCCGTCCGCTGTATGATTGAAGATCAGGCCCAGTCCGCTGGAGTAGTAGAACGGATCGTTCCGGCCCGAGCTTTTGAACTTATCGAGCATGTCTTGAATGTTGCGGCTGTTGAACCGGACCTCGATAATCGTGTTCGCCAGCTCCGGGTCCTCATAGGTCGAATAAGGCGATGCGGTGAACCAGCTGAACTGGAATAAGTCATCCGACAGCTTCTTTACCTGCCAGCCTTTTTTGACCCGCTGCTCCAGATCCGCCTCATCGTAACGCTTCGCATCATTAACCGATACGACGCGATGCATTGTCGGCGAATAGATGTAAAGGCTGCTTTTCCAATTGGACGAGCTTTCTTGAATAGCAAGCTTGGCCTGAATGCGCTTGACGAGCGAAATCGTATCCAGGTTGAAATATTCGCTGTTAATAAAAATGTCCTGGAAGCTCGCGATGTCCGGATCTTGAATGAGCAGATTCGGCCATAATGCGAGCGTATCGATATTGGTGTTCACTTGATTCTGGAAGAAAGCGAGCTGATTCTCGTTCGATTGGTTCAGCTCGGAACGAAGCACGTCGGTGCTCGTTTTGTTCGAATAGAAATAAAGTCCGATGATCGGAAGCAGCATGACGACGATCAACACGACGATTTTGGAAAACAGATTATATTTCGGCATCCGGTCCCTCCGCTAGGTGGCAGCTTAAACTTGATAGGTACCATTGTAGTAGACAACCGAACAACATGAAAGCGGTTTATTTAGGGGAACTGCAGGGGAAGGGGGAGGGGAACGTACAGCATAGAGCACAAAAAGCCCGGAAGCATCGACGCTTCCGGGCTCTGCAGGCCGTCTGTCTATTCATTGTTCACTACACGATATTCCGCCATATCCCCTGCCAGGTCTTTGCCCGCTTGATCCGCTAATCGCAGCTCAGGTTAGCTGCTCTGGAAGTCAGCTTGCACAAGACGGCGGTATAGCGTATCGTCCGCCATTAATGTATCATGCGTGCCTTGTTCGGCGACTTCGCCGTTCTGAAGCACAATAATCCAATCGGCATGGCGGATCGTCGACAGCCGATGCGCGACGACGACCGTCGTTCGGCCTGTACGGTCGGCCAGCAGGCAGTCCTGCAGGCGGCGCTCCGTCTCCAGGTCGAGCGCAGAAGTCGCTTCGTCCAGAATGAGCAGCTCCGGCTGCCGGAGTAATGCCCGCGCAATGGCTGTACGCTGCCGCTGCCCTCCGGACAGCGTGATGCCGCGTTCGCCGATGATCGTATCGAGGCCGTCCGGCAGGCTGGCGACCGTCTCGGACAGCTGGGCGGCGTCCAGCGCCCGGCTTAGCTCCGCCTCTGACGCCTCCCGTCCAAGAAGCAAGTTGGTCCGCAGCGTATCGTGCAGCAGGAACGGCTCTTGCTGCACGTAGGCGACTTTAGCGCGCCAATCTTCCTGACGCCAGCTCGTGAGGGGACAGCCGTTCACTCGAACTTCGCCTTCCGTCGGCTCATGAAGACCGGCGAGAAGAGCGGCCGCCGTCGATTTGCCGCTGCCGCTCGGACCGACGATGGCAGTCATTGCGCCGGGACGAATCTCGAAGCTGACTGATTTCAGCACGGGCATCCCTGCATCTGCTGCGTACGAGAAGGTGGCCGATTCGAAAGCCAGCTGTTCAAGTCCGGCAAGCGGCTCCGAGCCTTCCTCGACGGAAGGGCCTTCGTGAAACGCGCGAATGTATTCGGTATGCTTCAGATGGCCGGCGATGTCGGTACCTGCGACGAACAGCTCCTGCAGACTCGACAGCAGCTGTCCCGCGAACAGATACGCGACGAAGAACGCACCAGCGCTGATCTCTCCTTGCAGGCACAGCAGGCCGCCGAACACCAGCGCGCACAGCCGGATGCCCCATTCCAGAGGCGAGCCCGCTAACGTTCTCTTCGCGCGCAGATTCGTATCCTCCCGCACTCGCGCGGCGTAGACGTCAAAATGGCGGTCATACCGTTGTTTCTCCCAAGCTCCGCGATGATAGGCCAGCACTTCCCGCGTGCCGGACAGCCCCTCCTCGAGGCAGATGCCCAGCGCATTCCGCGCTTCCCAGAGCCGCCCCGACATTTGTTTCATTCGTCCCGCAAAGTAACGGCTTAATGCTACATATCCCGCAGCGGCAACAGCGCACGCCGCGAACAGGAGCGGATGGACCCATAGCAGGAAGCAAGAGAAGATCACGGCCGCGGCGCCGGTCCGCACGAAGACGAACAGCCGATCCGAGAAGGCGAATGCCACCATATGGGCGTGATGCAGAAACAGACCGATCAGCTCGTTCGTCCGTTCCCGCTGCAGCCGGACAAGCGGAAGCCGGTCGGCCCGCTCCAGCAGCTTGCGGGACAATCTTAGTCGAATGCCAGCGTAGTTGTACAAAGAGACAACGGGGCTGACGTAGACCAGCACCGCATGGACAAAATACAGCCCCGCCATGGCGTATATAATGGTTTGCATAGCGTGCTGTACGTCGCCTGACAGCAGGCCGTTCAGCAGATTGCGCTGCAGCGAGCTGCCGATCAGATCGGCGGCAACCTGCAGCGCCGTCAGACTCGCCACCAGCGCAAGCAGCCAGCGGCGCGCCTTAACGTGCGGCCAGATCCATCGCAAACTGTGCATCGTGTTTTCCCCCTTCTTCGTTGTTCATGCCCTCGACAAGCCGGGTGAACGCGCCGCCCCGCGACAGCAGCTCCTCGTAAGTTCCTTGTTCGACAATACGCCCGTTCTCCACATGGACGATGAGGTCGTAATCCTGAATCGTTGAAATCCGGTGCGCCACCGCGACGATCGTCCGGCCGTGCGCCAGCTGGCGCAGCGCTTCTGTTACCTCGCGCTCGCTTTCGTTGTCGAGCGCTGAAGTCGCTTCGTCCAGCAGAACGATCGCCGGATTGCTCAGCAGCATCCGGGCGATCGCGATGCGCTGCTTCTGCCCGCCGGAGAGAATGACGCCGCGCTCGCCAAGCGGTGTATCATAGCCTTGCGGCAGTTGCTCGATGAACGTGTGAGCGGCGGCCTTTCGGGCAGCTTCGACGACCTCATCATCGGTGGCGTCTGGACGGCCGAAGCGAATGTTCTCGCGTACGCTGAAGCCGAAGAGATACGTTTCTTGAAACACGATACCGATCGTTTCGCGCAGGACGCCGAGCGGCCAATCGCGGATATCTAAGCCGTCGATCACGATCCGTCCGTAAGTAGGATCATAGAAACGCGGGATCAGCTTCAGCAGCGTCGATTTGCCGCCGCCGCTTGGTCCGACGAGCGCGATACGTTTGCCTGCCGGGATAGATAACTGAACATCAGTGAGCACAGAAGGACGGCCTTCGTAAGCGAACGAAACATGGTCTAACATAATGCTTCCATATACGGTCCCTATAGGAGAAACATTCGGCGAATCGGCGATCATGGGCGCGGTGCCCATCAGGTCGTACAATCGCCGCATCTGATGAATCAGGATACGTTGCTCGGCCAACAGTGAGATGGTCTGCATCATGTGGCGCATACCAAGCCCGTGGTACAGCAGAAACGCGGCCGCTGCGCCGACGGACAGCTTGCCAGCCGGAACGGCGTATATGGCATACAGTAGAGCGGCTAAGCTTCCGGCGTAAAAAGACAACGTACGCGCACTTTGGCGCGCATTGATCAGCTTATAGGTTCGCAGGAACAGCCGGTCGTTCTCCGCCATCCGCTTTTCCGTACGCGCATTAGTCCAGCGCTCCGCGCCGTTCGCCCGCAATTCCGCCTTGCCGGACAGTGTCTCGTGCAGTGAACCATAAAGCCGGACACGCTCGTCTGCCCATGCTCTACTGGCGCGTCCCATTGCCCGCTCGATGAACGGTCCTGATGCATAGAACAATAGAATGGCCGGCACGGTCATAAGAAGCATGATCCCGCTTGTGCTAGCCATACAGAAGAGCGCGAGAACAGTGAATAGGCTGTTGCGAATAAGACCGGGAAGCAGCTTGCGGTAAAAATCTTGAAGTGCGGCCGTCTCCGACTGCAGCAATCCAAGACTCTCACCGACGGGATGCGTCTCGAAATACGAGAAGCCAAGCGAGCGGATTTTGGCGAATAGTCCGAACTGAATATTGGCGGCGATTCTTTCTTGCATCGGTCTGCCAATCGCTTCTTGCGCGATTCCCGCTCCTATCGCCGCGAAGGGGAGGGCAATGAGCCAAGGCAGAAGCTGCAAGAAGCGTGCGCGGTCACCTGCAGGGACGATGTCGTCGAGGACATACTGCACGACTTTGGGCATAACAAGCTCAGCACCTGCCATGATGAGTCCTGCTAGCAGGACGAGCAAGAATCGAGACATGTAGGGCTTGAGCCAGCTTGTCATCCACCGGTAAATGCGCAGCGACTCGCCCAGCGATAGTGCTTCCTTATTCTTTGTCTTATTGAGATCTTTCATGGCAGTCTCCCCCAATGGATGATGTTCCCGCGAAAGCAGAGCTTACGGCTAAGCAAAGCCTCACTGATCCAATGTAGGGGAGCGGAGGGGGAACTGTCTTGCCCGTTCTTGCGAACCGTTTAACGATTCTTGCGAAACCATTGTTCTCCAATTAAACTATTTAATGATTGGTATACGTTCCTTGAACTACTACTAGAAAGCTGGTGATCTTCTTGTCCGCTTCCTCGCTGCCGCATAGCCATATCATCAGCGTACAGCGCGTTGTCAGCTATATCGAAAAGCATCTCGACGAAGAACTAACGATCGAGCGTCTGGCTGCGGTCGGATCGTTCTCGCCGTTCCATTTTCATAGGCTGTTCTATCAAGTGATGAACGAGAATGTCGCCGGCTTCATCCGACGGCTGCGGATTGAGAAGGCCTCGAAGCTGCTGGTCTTTCACCCGGATCGGACGATTAGCGACATTGCACTGGAATGCGGCTTACAGTCGCCAGCCCATTTTGCGCGCGCGTTTCGTGAGCTGACGGGCTTATCCGCAACTGAATTTCGAAAGCGCTCTAATCCAGGCGTTCTCGTCGGTCTATTCGAGCAAAGCTATGATGACGAAACTGGACTGCAATCGGAACGGTTTCAACTGCTGCGCGAGAAGTTTATGCGAATGCAGGTGCGGCTGGAGCGTCTCCCGGAGGAAACGGTCTATTATCGGCGTTTCATCGGAACGCTGGACCTGAGCACGCGTAATAATGTCGAATTAGAGGACCATTTCCGGTATGTGGAGGGGTGGCTGAAGGCGAGGGAAATGGCAGACGATGAGCGCAAATATATCGGCATCGTTCTCGACGATCCGTACGTCACACCGCCGGGCCGGCATCGGTACGACGCTTGTATCACGGCGAGCCGCGATGCTGCGGCGGAAAGCGGCGTCGACCGGCAGACCCTGCCCGGCGGGCTGTACGCGACGGTCCATTTGATCGAACGGCCGGAGTTCATTTGCGACCTGATCTACCTGATGCATATTCAGTGGCTGCCGGGCAGTCCCTATACGTGGGATAACACTCGACCGTCGTTCGAATGGCTCCATGAGCCGGATAGCTGGAAAGACGGGGAGGAGCGAGTTACGTTTTATTTGCCGGTGAAGGCGAGATGAGGATGTTGCGTCATGACAAAAAGTCCGGAAGCTTAGGAGCTTCCGGACCATTCACATATTACATCATTCTATTGCGTGAATACGGAACATTGAATAATCTAGCTTCGGCCTAGCTCATATAAAGCAGCATCGCCTCGTTATTCTTTGCCGCTTCTTGATAATAAGCCACTAATTCCCGGTAATAGTCCATCACGTATTCACGTTCTCCATCTTCATCCCAGTCGATCGAAGGATAGATATCCAGCTCCGTCATATGCTCAGGATTATAACGGCGAAGAAGCTCTTCCTCGGAAATGACGGACAGTGCGTCGTGAATTTGTTTCACTTGTTCAGCTGTCAAATAACGAGTCGGATTATAGTCTTCGTTCTCTTCTTCCTCATCCGGTTCGCCAATCGGCGTTCCCCCAAGCACCGTATGAATAAGCGGTACTTCTCCCTCCCATGCCGCGCCGTTCAACAAATAGTGAATCGCATGCCAGGACTTGTCCAGGTACAACGATTGATCTTCATCTGCTACACCATAAAGCAGCTCGTCTAATTCGACATCACCTTGGAGCAAGTCATTTAATACCGTCGGAGAAATACGTTTCAGATTGCCTACCATGCTCATGGAAATTCCCCTCTCATTCTCATTATCTTCTGTTTTCGTTATAGCGAAATAACAACTGGAATAAATTCACAACAGTAATATAAACCCAACTTCCCATTTTGTCTATATGTTACAAATTGTTACATAACAACTCAATAGTCGAATCCGATGAGCCCAACGCAAAAAAGGCAACCATCAAGTGGCTGCCCCTTATCCCCGTCCTATTGTCGCTATGCCAACTGGAAATTGCCTGAGCCCGTTCGTACCCTCAGTCTTACTTCACCGTCTCCGAACTTGCCGCGCAGCGCCGAATTGCCTCGGCCGCGTTCCTGCGTGACGAATCCCGGTCTCGTCACGTGAGCATTACCCGATCCGCTCTCATATTCCAGCGATAACGATAACGGCTCCGGCGCCAAGCGGACGAATATGTTACCGCTTCCCGAGTGCAGCTCCGTATCTCCTTCGATCGACAACTCTTCCGCTTCAATGTTGCCCGAGCCCGTCTCCGCGGTCAACGTCGTCATTCCTTCAATCAGTCTCAAATTCCCGCTCCCCGTCCGAATGCAAGTCTTACCCGCATCGAACCATTCGGCGTCGATGTTGCCGGATCCGACATTCATGTCCAGCAGTTGCCCCGCAACGATGTCCGTTGCAATCAGATTCCCGCTGCCCGTTGCAACATAGACCGTGTCCGCTTTCAGATCTCTCACTCGTACATTGCCGCTGCCGGTGTTGATTTGAATCGTCGACCAAATCTTCGCAGGCAGCTCTACTTCAAGATGAAGCGTTCCCCAATCCAAGAAACGCAACAATCCTCGTTCTTGCCGAATGCCGATTGCCAGCTCATCTTGCAGCCGCGAAGTCGCGATGCCGATCTCTCCGTTCCAAGTCTTGCTCAGCTTGCCGGTCAACCGAATGCCAATCGTCGCGCCATTACTAGGTGTAACCGTCACGTTCGCACGCTTGACGTCGATCAGAACGCTGCGGACGCCATCGGCTCCAGCCTGCTCGAATCTGCCGTTCAACTGCTCCTTACGCCACATCATAAAAGAATTCGCTTTGCTTTCAGCGTTCTCGACTGACATTCCATCCCTCCGCCCTATACCAGCAAGCAGCACGTTCAGCCGCTTGCTTCACTTATAATCAGATTACCACGCCAGATGTACGCGAACATTCGACTGGCGTCGTATTTCGATACCCGACTCTAGTCGGGTATCGTACTTCGCACGCATATAATCTCGTGATTTACCATCTCCCTCCCTTCGTCGCCGCATGTTACAATAGAGTAACAGAACAGAAAGGAGTGATTCGGTATGCGCACTTATATCGTTTTCGATCTAGAATTTACCGTCCTCCGGAAACAGCAGTTTTCCGCTGACATTATCGAGATCGGTGCCGTCAAGCTGACGGACAGCGAGCAAGGTCCGGTCGAGGTGGACCGTTTTCAGACGTATGTCAAACCCGAACGCAACAAAATCATTACGTCCCACACCACCGAATTCACCGGTATCACGCAAGAGCAGGTCGATGCCGCCCCTACCTTCCGCGATGCCATTGATTTATTCCAGCAATGGATTGGGGAAGGCACCTATTATCTATGCTCATGGGGCCCCGACGACAAGCAGCATTTCGTTCGCCAATGCCGCGACATGAAGCTTGAACTCACTTGGCTGCGCAATATGAATGATCTTCAATTGTACTATACGAAGCTGCAAGGCAACGATGCCAGCAAGCGTATTGGATTAGCCAGAGCACTTGAGACAGCCGGCTTCACCTTCGACGGCGCACAGCACAGAGCGCTGGACGACGCTGCCAACACCGCGCGGCTGTTCGTGAAGATGTTCGACCAAATTACACTGGAGCATAACAACGCCTCCGAAGATCCGCTGTATGAGACGAAGCTTGTCTATTCTAGCGTCGAGGAGGACGATGACGATTCAAACCCGTTCCGCCATCTCGCCTCGCTATTCAACAATCCTAAGTAGGAGCCCCGTAACCGGGGCTTCCTCTATGTTCGGCTACATCACAAGTCTTACCGGCCGCTTCGTGAACCGGTTCGCGTAGGACGACGCACCATACGATTCCGGCTTCGTCCTCGGCTCATACATGCCCATTGCCTTCACTCTTCCGACCATTTCATCCACGAACATCGAGGTTGGATTCCGATGCGGCTCTGTGCCCGCGTCGATGTCAATATACGCCTCGAATGCAGCCCCATGATACAAGTAAGGGAGCAGCAATCCTTCCACTGCCGGGAACACGGGCTCCATGAACTGATAACCGGTCTGTTGAGACAACGCCGTCTCGAACGACAGCTTCTCCCGAATCGATAAGATCGGCCTTCTTACAACGGACTGCCGGTAACAAGCCCAGACGCCTCTGCCCATTCTTCGAATAATGACGCCCGTCACAAACTTCGTATAATCCCCGAACACTTGACTGTCCGTCCCGATGACGAACTGATACGGCGCCCTAACATCCTCCGAGACGAATCGAACGATCCGCTCACTAACATCTTCAATACTTAACTGGCACTCCGACAAGTTCTGAAACAACGTCTCTTCGTGGAAAGCAATGCTCTTCTTGCCCATATCCGAGTCGCCACCTGTTCGCAAGAAGCCTCGTGATAAGTTGTCGATGAGGCCGCCCATGATCAACGTTCGAATGCTGGAGTATGTACTCATACAAAAAGCCGCCGTGCGGAACACGTCAGCTGCGGAGCAGCTGCGCATTATCATTCAACGGCGACTTGTTAGTGCGTATACGGTCACGATCAATACTGCGTCTACCTATAGCGTATCCATTAACCTTGCTTCTTGTCAACCCGGCTTAGCTACTCCATGTCCAACCGAAAGAACTTGCGGCTGAGGAATATGCCCATTGTGAGAATACACAGCATAACAATAACGTCTCTTATACTGGACACCGTGAAGAGCTGTCCCTCCCAGCCGTTCTGGAGCAGATGTACGGCATAGGTGAGCGGAATAAGCAGCGTAACAGGATGGAAGCTATTCGGCAGCGATTCGATCGGGATCATCGCCCCCGACAAGAATAGCATCGGATAGAGCATGACGAATCCGATAGCCATCGCGCTTTGAAATTTTCTGGCGATGCTGGCGATAATAAATCCAATAGCGAAGAATGCCGCCGAGGCGATAAGCAAGGCAATGAGGAACTGGAAGACATGCATCTTGAGCGGCACGCTTAACGCGATTCGCGCAATTATCATGATTTCCAAAGCGCCTACTGCTACAGCAACGAACCCCTTCGTCACGATCGCCTGAATAATAATAAACGGCTTAATCGGCGTACTCTTCAATCGCTTATAGACGCCCTTCTCACGATCGGTAACAGCCTCCAGGCCGATAATGAAGAACCCGGAAGTAAACAGCACGATGCCAATCATGCCGGGGATATAACGATTGAAATAATGGACCTGATCCGAATCTTGAGATTGGAACATCTGGCTGAAGAAATAGAAGCTTAATGCAGGCATAATGAATACGAAGAACAGTCCAATAATGTCACGTAATAACATTCGTAATTCCATCTTCGTATGCATTAAGAGGGATCGCATCAAGCCGATTCTCCCTTCTGATTGAACGCAGTCAATGACATATACTTCTCGTCCTTGACCGTCATGATCGCCGGAACGGTCAGTACGGGTTTCTTCGAATTGCATTCCGATATTGCTCCTTCTACAAGTAATGCAACACGGTCACAATGCCGCTGCGCCTCTTCCTTGGCAGACGTTGCAATGATAATGGTCTTGCCTTCATCCCGCAGATTGCTGAGGATCGTCCACATCTCCTTGCGGTGATGAGGCTCTAGGCCAGCATAAGGCTCGTCCAATGCAATAAGATCCGGATCGTTAACGACCGTAACCGCCAGAGACACCCGCTGCTGTAAACTAGCAGAGAGCCTGTTAATATATTGATTGAGATACGGCTCTAAGCTGAGCATCTCGATTAAATCAGGCAGATCGCGTTTCTTATAATAATAAGTTTGAAACAGCTGCAGCGCTTCCTTCACCGTAATTCGTTCGTACAATGCCGAATTCTGCAGCTGTACGCCGATTCGCTGTTTGATCTGGTTCAGATGAGTCTTAACGTCCATGCCAAGCAATCGAATGTCGCCTCTATCCGCTTTGCGGATGCCGGTCAACAGTTCCAATAGCGTCGACTTGCCCGATCCGCCACTGCCGGTTATGCCGAACATTTCGCCGCGTTTCACTTGCAGATTAAGATTACGGATCGCTTCGACTCGCTCGTATCTCTTACCAATACCATCAGCTAGAATCGCATATTGTGAATTCATTACATTCCTCCATTCGCTAGGTCGCTATCACTCACCCGATTCCAGCAATCACCTTCCTTGTCCTCATGTTATAGCATACTCTATCAATTTTCACCGAAATCAATTCTGCATAGCCGCGCAGAACGATTGCGTTTCTTTTACAACAGATTCATATCCTATATCGTTATCGTAATATCTCGTTCGTTAATGAGTCCTAGCCGTTTCGCTTCGACAATCGCTTCCGACCGGGAACGAACACCCAGCTTCTCGAAGATGCGAGTCAGATTGTATTCGACCGTCCGTTGGCTCATGAACAGTCTGGCCGCTATTTCCCGGTTGCTTCCCCCCGTTGCCACCTCTCGAAGTATCAGCTGTTCTTTCTCGCTTATCGATACTTCCGAAATCACTTTGCCATCGGTTTGCTGGAATCGAACTTCCGACCGCCGAAGCTGCTTCAACAGCGCGATTGGCACGACTGCCTCACCGCGCAAAGCGCATCGAATAGCCGTTACCAGCTGTTCTCTAGTCGCCGCTTTACTGATGAAGCCGGATACACCCGCATCCAGCAGCATATTGTAATGAGAGGCCAGGTCATAGCCTGTGTATATAAGCACGATCGCATCCGGATTATTCGCCGTCACACGTTTGGTCAGCTCCAACCCGCTTATTGTCGGCATATTCAAGTCGAACAGCATAACATCGTAGCTTTCCTCTTCCAGCTTCTCTAACGCCTCTACACCAGAGAATACAATGGTAACTAGAATGTCCGGGTCCTGTTCAATCATATGTTTGGTTCCTTCCCCGACGGAAGGATGGTCATCAACTAGCAGTACGGTTAACATCTATCTCTACCTCGCTTTCTGGGTACTCCACGCTATCATCTTGCGGCAGCGGCAATACAATCTCAACTTCCAGACCTTCTCCCGGAGCAGTCCGGAACAGGGTCTCACCCTCTAATCCAGCCACTCTCTCCCGTATACCGGACAGTCCCATGTGATCAAATGAAGAGTTCAGCCGATCCATCGCAATCCCTACACCGTTGTCCTTATAACGATACCGGATACGCTGCTCTTCGTAATAGAGCAACAGCTCGACATGCGACGCCTTGGAATGCTTCATTCCATTCCGCAATAATTCCTGTGTGATCCGATATATCGTAAGCACGTATTCATCATCCAGCTCTACACGGAAATCCTGATGGTCGAACGTAATGGTAAAGTTCGCATTAAGCTGAGTATGGGCGCACAGGTTCTCGATTGCCTCGATCGCCCCCATCTCCTGCAAGAACGGTGGCCGAAGCTCATTGCAAGTCTCACGAATTTGGTGAATAACATCGAGGAGACCCTCGCTAATGTCGAACAAGTTCGTCCGCGTATCATTCGGAAGCCGGGCTTCATCGTTCACGATCGTCTCCAGCTTGCGATACCAGAGCAGCTGGTCTTGAAGCGCTGAATCATGAAGATCGCTTGCAAGCTTACGTCTTTCCTTCTCCGACAACCGGAACAGTAGACGTAGAACCCACGGCGGAGCTTCGCCCTTCTGCAGATCAAGGTCTTGAACAAGTCCCTCGATTAATTGAAGGTTCTGGTACACGAAGCCGACATAAGTCATGATCGTGCGCAGCCATACCTTCTCATCATGGTTATATTCCGTATGGTTATCCTTGTCACTGATCCACACAAAATGCTGCGTCCCGCGGCCCTGACCAATCATGTAGCAATTGCCCTTCGTCAACTTCATGCCTTCCCCCACACTTAAACGGGACAAGTTATGATTAAGTTGCTCCAATAACTCTTCGAACGGCATTTCGCCCTGCGTACGTTTTAAGCTAATGACCTTGCTCTCGATCTGCCGCTCAAGAAACCCGATTGACTCGATCGGAAGTAATTCGAACAATTCTTTCTGCAGGCACTGCTCCAACTCATTTACCTTCATGACTTCCGAAACTCGTCGTGAGAAGTGCTCCAAGCTTTGCTCGAATTGATGGGCGCCTTTAATGACACGGTTACGAAGCTTACGGTCGAGCACTTCCTTCGCATACAAGAACAGCACGGTTGATACATACACGACGAGGAACATTTGAATCCACTGGACAAGTTCTATCGACGTGCCAATAAATACAAGTCCAAATCCACTCAGAATTAACAGTGCCGGCAAGAATGCGATCATACAGTAATATCTCAGCCGACTCATGATAAATTCGATGTCTAGCAGTTGATTAGAAGCAACCAAATATACATACGTCAGAGGTAAAAACAGAAAGAAAGATGCAACGACGCCAGCGTTCACAATGTATTTTTCTAGAAGGAGTGTTGGCAACAATATTAACAAGATGAATGGCAAGAAAGCAGCCATGTTGCCTATCATCATATATTTCATAAGGGCTTGCTGCGGCGTTTTCCTATAACGGATATACATTCTTAATTGTACGAGAGACACTAGTAAAATACCTACAATAAAGATCATTAAACCAGTATTAACGAATATCAATGGTACATTTCTTATATCCGGTTTATGTACTCTAATGAAAATAACCGTGAAATAAAAAATATTCCATACACCAACTGCTCCATACATGATAGGAACAGCATATCTACGGATCACATAAATCCCCATGCTGCTAAAGTAGTGCCTGACGAAATGTAGAAGTAGTACAGGAGCGAATGTCAATGTGAGTTGCATAACAACAATGGATAAAGTGTCTCCTATCGTATTCGGCAGAGCGGCTAGATACCCAATAGGCACGGACATGAGAAACAATATTAATAAAAAAGCCGAATCATCTTCCGGCTTCTTGTAGGCGATAAATGAAGAGAAGGTGAACAGGACGACAAATAGCGCCATCGGAATGACCGTCTGGTTAATGGATATAGGCCGCTCGGACTTATCGGTAAAATCCAATTCAAATTGACTTCCATCTCGCATAATCGTAATACTTTGCGCAGTGTTAATTCCGTACTTTTCCATCAATCTCTCTCTATCAAGTAGTTGATGGTCGACATGTGTTATAACATCGCCTGTCTGAATACCTTCTTGCAGTGCCCATGTTTCCTTATCTACCAAGGTGACGATCCATATTCCATTATCTTCCTTCAACTCTATACCCAAGTACGGAACACTATAATGCAGTACGGTAAACCATCCTGCAATAACTAACGTAACTAACAAGAATAGCCATGTTCTAAATTTCTTATTTGTCATAATATCGATGGCTCCTTAAAACAACCTTAGCCGGCCACGGATGAACGTTGCCGGCTGCATTTTCTACGCACTATTTAGTTAGTATTCCACCACAATCCGCGAACCTGGACTTTAGCTGGTTGCGACTCTTTAATGACGTCATACATTGCTTGCTGCTGCGCTTGGCTTACTGCCTCTAGCGCTTTATTCTCTCGAATAAGCTGGCGCATCATTTCAGGGTTTTGCTTCATTTGAGCAATCGCTTCTCTGAGCATCCCCAATACCACCTTTATATTAATATACATGCATGCATTTCACAAAGTAAGTATACCATTAGTAGCACTTATCTGCATCGCAATATGAATTGTGGAATGCCGCAAAATATGTTGCGGATTAGCTAATAATACCCATTTATATGATGTACTTAGAAGGTGTTGTTTTTCAAGCCCTGTCAAGTGTTAAGCGTTTACATTCATACCGCAATCACCACTGTTATTTTTCCCACTAGGAACATAGCTCCCCACTTCTCTCCCGCTTCACACTGCTTCAATCTGCCCAGTTCAGCCCGCAAATTGTACTGCTTTGTTATGAGTAAAGTCTTGTTTAATAACTTCACTGTACTTATGTAATCTCTCTACTGGTTAAGCCCTAATCAAAAAAACCTTCCCCCACATTCGCTGGGAGAAGGCCTATGATTACTACGTGTGAGTATAGATCAGCTTGCGGAACGCTCGTCATCTAGCATGTCATCGCTTTCGCTATGCTGGATCTTATCTGCATTGGGTAGAGGCAATATGATTTCAACTTCCAACCCCTTACCTGGTGCTGTCTGCATGATCGTCTCACCTTCTAGCGCAGATACTCTCTCTCGAATTCCCGACAAGCCCATATGATCAAACGACAACTGTACTCCATCCGTCTCGAAACCAATCCCATCATCCTTATATCGGTAACGAATACGATGATCTTCATAGTAGAGCAGCAGTTCTACGTGAGATGCCTTCGAATGTTTCATCCCGTTGCGCAGCAGTTCTTGAGTTATGCGGTAGATCGTTAGCACATATTCGTCGTCCAGCTCGACTCGGAAATCTTGATGGTCAAACTTAATTGTAAAGTTCGCATTCAACTGTGTATGGACACATAAATTCTCAATCGCTTCTATCGCCCCCATCTCCTGAAGGAATGGCGGCCGAAGTTCATTACACGTTTCACGAATCTGGTGAATAACATCAAGCAATCCTTCACTAATGTCCCTTAGGCTCGAACGAATATCGGTCGGCAACGCAGCTTCATCGTTCACAACCGCCTCCAACTTGCGGAACCATAACAACTGATCCTGAAGCGCAGAATCGTGGAGGTCGCTGGCTAACTTGCGTCTTTCATTCTCGGATAGTCGGAACAGCAGGCGAAGCACCCAAGGCGGAGCCTCCGCCTTTTTCAAATCTAGATCATGAACGAGCCCTTCGATAAGCAGAAGATTCTGATACACGAAGCTGACATACGTGATGATGGTACGCATCCACATTCTTTCGTCATGGTTATATTCCGTATGATTATTCTTATCGTCAATCCAGATAAAATGCTGCGTTAAACGGCCGTGTCCAATCATATAACAGATGCCCCTGGTCAGTTTAAGCCCTTCCCCAATACTTAGGCCGGACAGATTATTCAGCCGCTGACACAACTCATCTACCGGTACGGAACCCTGACTTCTCTTCAAGCTGATCACTTTGGATTCATTGTGACGTTCAATAACTCCAACCGATTCAACAGGCAACAGCTTCAGCAGTTCTTTTTGCAAGCATTGCTCCAGCTCGTTAACCTTCATCACTTCGGATACTTGACGCGAGAAACTCTCCAAGCTTTGCTCGAATTGATGAGCGCCCTTGATCACCTTGTTGCGGAATTTGCGGTCAAGCCCTTCCTTCGCATACAAGAATAGGACGGTTGAACCATAAATGACGAGAAACATTTGAATCCACCTTATCGGGTGAGGTGCTTCATTCATGAATATGACTCCAAAGCCCGATAAGATCAACAATGCCGGCAGTAGTGCAATCATACAATAGTATCTCAGCCTGCTTACAATGAACTCAATATCAAACAGTTGTTTAGAGATAATAAGATACAAGTATGTCAAAGGCAAAAACAAAAAAGACAATACAGCTACGCCGCCACTCACAATGAAATCCCCTACCAAAAGGTATGGAAGTAAATTTAGAATAATAATTGGGGAAAATGATGCGATATTTCCAATCATCATATAGATCATTACAGCTTGGTTGGATGAATTACGGTACCGAATGTACATTAGAGCTTGAACGAGCAGCGCCATTAGCGTGCCTGCGATAAATATCAAAAGTCCTATATTTTTAATTAACGAAGGTGTTTGTCCACTAATGCTAACGACGAGAGCATAGCAGATATTCCACGCCGCAACCGTCCAATATCCAATATAGACAAAGCGTTTATGAAACGAATAAATCCCCTTATTACTGAAATAACTTCTTACAAAATGAACAAACAATACAGGCGCAAATGTTAGTGCAATTTCGAGAATGACAGACGAGAACAGATCTCCAACCGTGTTACCATAACCCGACAAATACCCAACTGCCACTGACATTAAAAACAATATCAATAAGGAAGCCGACAAGTCCTTGGGCTTCTTGTAGGCGATAAACGAAGAGAAGGTCATCATCAGTACAAATAATAACATTGGAATAATAGACTGGTTCAACTGAATCGGTCGATCAGACATATCCGAAAAATCAAAGTCGAACTGGCTTCCATCTCTCATGACTGTAATGCTTTTGGCTGAATTAATGCCATAACGCTCGTCCAGACCCGTTCTTTCAACCGGCTGATGATCAACATACGTTACAATATCCCCCGGCAATATTCCTTCCTGTGCGGCCCGTGCTTTCTTATCCATTGCGTTAATAATCCACTTACCGTTAGATTCGTATACATCGACGCCCATGTTCGGAACTCGAAAATACAAAACGGTAATCCACCCTGCAAAAACAAGCGTAATCAGAAAAAATAATGGAACCCAATTTCTCTTTAACCTATTGATCATATGGGCATTGACTCCTTAAAAATAGATTAAACCGGCTACGAGTTAACGTTGCCGGTTTAATCTTACATTCTTAACACCGCCAGAAATCACTACCAGCACGAACTTGATCTTTAGCTGTTTCCTGACCTTTAAAGATGTCAAACACTGCCCGCTGCTGGTTTACATTAGCACCGGCGAGTGCTACATTTCCGTTCATAAACTGAGTCATCATTCCTGAGTTCTGCTTCAGTTGAGCGATTACATTTTTAAGCATCCCCGTAACCACCTTTATAATATTTTACAGGCATGTAAGTCTTAATCCAAGATTACCATTTGTAGGACCGGCCTGCATCGTATTATGAATTGCGGGATACCACAATTTCATTGCGGACTGGCCGCCAATGCCTACTTAGCCGATTTAATTTATAAGCGTTTTCTTTCAAGCCCTGTAAAGCATAAAGCGTTTACACGAACGATCTCAGCTGCTCCCGCCACGTCTCCTCCACTGGGAGCAGCGCAATGCTCTCCTCCGCTTCATACTGCTTCATTTTGCCCAACACGAGCCCATATTCGACACATCCGCAGCCATGTATATAGTCCATAATCGCAATCTTATGCTCTAATAATTGCGCGGCCGTAATCTCGCCATCGTAATACTTGCGTACAATTGCAGCTTCTTCCGACTGCTGTTCCAACAAAAACTGCACAGGAAGCGTCAGCTTACGGGCCAGCAGATCATTGCGAGTGCTCCAGCTAGTAATGCCTTTCACGTCATTATAGAGCTGGGCAGAGACGCCTATTGCTCTGCCGTACTGCTCGACAATATCGTGGTGCTCGTCCGTTACTAGAGCGATACCGACCAGACAAGACGCTGCGATCAGCGACCCCGCTTTGTCCGCGATCATCTGCAAGCTCTCTTCTTCCGTCAACAGATGATTGAGAATGTCGACATGCTGTCCATTAACTGCTCCTAATATGCCTTGATTTAACGCTTGAACAGCAGCCGCTTTACGATCGATCGGGCTTGGAAGCTTCATAAGGACGTCAATCGACAAGGCCTGCAGTCCGATCGCCACGTTTAATGCCAGAGCAGGAGGGACTTTCGACCAAGGGACGCTGTCATTGTCCTGATCCTGCAAGTCGTCGTAGATATCAAGCGACAAAATCATCAAATCGATGGCAGCCGCCGCGGCCGTCGCACGCTGTTCATCACCGCCGAACATGGCGCAATGAAGCGCCGCAAGCTGTCCGAAGCTGCTGCCTTCCGTCTGTTTATACTCGACGAATTGTTCTGCGAGCGACCTTAACTCCGCCTCATGAAAAGCTCTGGAGATACTTGATCTCATTAAATCCACTGCCGGCTGTAACATCGTCGACATTCGATGGATGCGCCTCCTCTGCTAGCTACTAATGAACGAATCTATTAACTCTAATGTACTATAATTCAATGGACCGAGGGAATATGTTTCCATTTAAATGCAATATTGTGTTAATTATATATCAAAAAAACCTCCCCCCGACATGTCGGGAGAAGGCCAATTATAATTGCTCATGTATGCAGTTCTACTCAAGACGATTAGTTGTCGATCGTCACTTCAAAAGCTTCACATAAACGCTGCGCGACTCGAGCCAAATAGTACTCATAGGAAGGCGTCATGCCCAACCGGTTGTTCATCATATGGATATGCGACCATGCGATGGAACGGAACGCTTCAAGCCGGTCCGCTTCCTGAATCGCAGGCTGTCCGGTATACGGAACTAGAAGCTTGCCTGCAAGCGCAAGGTCTTCCAGCTTCATGCTTGCATCGCTCACCATATGCGACCACACGGCGATGACGTCATCCTGCGGCGTTTCCTCACCGACGAGTGCCGGCATCGACAAGCGGTTAGAGAGGGTCTCCGCCTCTTCTATCGCTTGCTGATCGTACTGCAGCTTAACGTCCCTTGCATTAAGGAACACACTCCAGTAATCGGCATATGCAGCGAAGAACGAAGAAAGCTCGTCCTTCTTCACGCCAAAGCGTGAAGCGGTTACAATCATCATGCACAATGCCGGTACCATGCGCTTCGAACGGCTGTCGACCGAGCGGCTAATGATGATCGCCGAAGTCTCGCTGGAGCGCTGGAACAATCGCTCGCTGATCGGCATTGCAGCTACGCCGCCATATCTAGCGAATTCCGGTTCATAATCAAATTCCACCATAGGGGTGAAATCATAATCTAACGCAACGGACGTCTCATGAAGAATGAACGGACTCACTTTGGCGCCTGTCAATTCTTCTTCTTCGCCGGAGCTGACTGGCATGCTGCGAAGCATCCGTTCCGCAGCTGCTCTTAATTTCTTCATCGCAAATTCGGTAGGACGGAAGAGTCGTAGACGCAAATGAGCACCGCCACCTGAATATCTGGAATAAAACCAGCCGAGAACCTCGCCCTTCTCATGCATTCTCATCACATTCAGCAACAATTTCTCTAACAGAAGATGCTCTTGAATCTTAGAGCCTCTGCAAAACAAATGGAGCGCTCGCCAGCCATTGTGTCGGCCGTTCATCATTCATGCATCCCTCTTCCTTCGTCTGATTTGCAGCTCGCAATCGGCAAGCTATCTTCTAACCCGTTCGTTATTATCGAACCTATTGAAACGCGAACTGTGTTGTCTAATGGAAATCATAATAGATTTCAGGTTAGTTCTCACCGACTAGTTGTGCCGCAATTACCACAATTCTGTTGCGCTTCGCTCCACCTTCATACTGCGTACCTAGTAGCAAAATGATTAGTTAATCGTTGGCTGGAGCCTACAATGCCCGTCATTATAAGGTTTCTCACGAATATGCAGCTGATGATGGTTCTCAATGCGGCACCGCAAACGCCGCAAAACCGGCCCCGAAACACGAACAAGAGGCGCCTGCCAGGCGCCTCCACAATTCGATCAACCTCAACAAATATTTTACCGGTTGTCCCCGCCGTACTTCGGTGCTGGCGCTGGTTCCGGCTCAGGCTGCGGTGCTGGAGCCGGCTGTGGTGCCGGTACCTGTTGCGGTGCTGGAGCCGGCTGTGGAGCCGGTGCCGGTTGCGGTACTGGAGCTGGTTGTGGTGCCGGCGCCGGTTGCGGTGCTGGTTGCGGCGCTGGCTGCTCTTGCTCTGCGCCTTGCTGGCCGCCTCTTCCCCCGCCGAAGCCTTTGCCTCCTTCTTGACCTTGGCCTCCTTCACCGCCAAAGCCACGGCCTTCTCCTTGTCCTTGGCCGCCTTCGCCGCCAAAGCCACGGCCTCCTCCTTGACCTTGGCCGCCTTCGCCTCCAAAGCCGCGGCCTCCTCCTTGTCCTTGACCGCCTTCGCCTCCAAAGCCGCGGCCTCCTCCTTGTCCTTGGCCGCCCTCACCGCCGAAACCGCGGCCTCCTCCTTGTCCTTGACCGCCTCCGCTGCCAAAGCCGCGGCCTTCTCCTTGTCCTTGGCCGCCTTCACCGCCAATGCCTTTGCCTTCTCCTTGTCCTTGGCCGCCTCCGCCTCCAATGCCTTGCGCACCGCCGCGGTCTTTAGCTTTAACGCCACCCGTTCCTGTTCCTTTGCCGCCTTTCGTGCCTGTCCCTTTGCCTTGGGCTGCTTTGCCCGTCGTCTTCAACGTGGAATACGAGTACGTAATCGATTTAAGCGTCCGCCCGTCGACCGCGCCGGTAACCGGCAGTCCGTGCGTCTTCTGATAATATTTGACCCCTCTAACTGTTGCATCGTTATACTTTCCGTTAATCGGTCCGGAATAGCTTCCGAGTGATTTCAACATGCCCTGAATAACATACACATCCGGCCCGCTTGCCGGCTTGCCGACCGCCTCGCTCGTGCTAGGCCAACTGAATAACAACATCGCCGCCAGAACCGCCGCCGATAAACATTGGACCCCCTTCATTCTTCTCTTCCGTTTCGGTTTCTGCTGCCCCGTAGCCGCTTGGTGGCGGTTCATCATGCCGTTTAAACACCCTTCCATAAATTCTTGGTATTGCCGCTCTTACTATCCCCTAATCCATCGTTTCATTGCGTTCTCTCCATTGGAAATATTCCCTAACCGCATAGCAAAAAAGCTTCCCGCACCGCCTTGGTGCCGGGAAGCTTCTATTAAGATTTAGCGTGATCCTTCAACCACTGCAGCATTTCATCCAATGTCTGAACTGGTACGATTTCCAGTGTATCGCCGGATTCAAGTCCGGCTCTCGCCTCGCTCTCTTCACTAGCCGGCACGAAGAACAGCTCGGCATCCGTTCTCGCGACCGCATAAGCCTTCTGCCGGACGCCGCCGACCGGTCCGACGCTGCCGTCAGGCTCAATGGTACCGGTCCCCGCTATCTTCCGCCCGTGAGAGATGCCGTCCGGCGTCAATTGATCGATGATCGTGAGCGCAAGCATAGCGCCGTGAGACGGACCGCCGATATGCGCAAAAGGCCGCTCGAACTTGACCTGCCTCGGAATATCGTAATGATACGCCGTCTCGACGGATACGCCGAACACAGCCCTCTCTTTACCGTTATCATCTTCAGCGGAACCCGTCGGCACAGCAAGCGACAAGGAATCGCTGCCGCGGACGAGCCCGACCACAATGATGCTGCCCGGCTTCACGTCACTCATCGCTTCGGTAAGCGATTGAACGTCAAGCGTCGGATGATCGGCAATGGAGACGATACGGTCGCCCGCCTTCAATATACCGCGTGCAGCCGCTTGCTCCGCTATAGCGTTCACATTCACGCCGTTCGCCTCGGCTCCCCGGCTAAGGCCAAGCTTACCGAGCGCAACCGCTGTTGCGACCGTCTCTGCTTCCGTCTTCATCGCTACGACTTCCGCATACGCTTCACGCAGCGGCGGTTCGTTCGGCGGCACGGGACTAAGCTCATAAATATTAAGCACGCGCGACATCAGCCAATCCAGCGGGACAGCCCTCCGGTCGAACACGAGAACACCTGTCAGTTGGCCGTTCACATTCCCGCCTTCGACACGTGCATAATGGTTCATGTTCATCGTTAACCCCGGATAAGTGACGTTATACGAAATCGGCAGCGCCATAACGGCAAGCAGCGCAAGCTGTGCGGCAAGTGCAGTTACGGTCCTCATCGGCCATCTGCGTCTGCGGTTGCGGTCCGATAATTCGATGACGAACAGATCAATCAGAACGAACAGCCAGTTAACAACCAGCAATCCGATGCCGACCGTCACGGTCCGTGGGGCCGCTATAATCGCAATCATGGCCGCAATGCCTGATCCAATAACGAATACGCGGGGAATTTTACGAAGAAGCCGTCGCCCCTGCTGATCTTCACCTTGCCATGCTGCCGCCGCCCCGGCAATCCAAATCAACGCAATAAGCGCAGGCGCATAAAGCAGCCGGTCAATGGTCTCGAGCCAAGTCAGACCGCCCGGCAAGCGCAGCGGATCCGGAACCCAAATCAACTCGGCCGCCGCGATATACAGGAAAGCGAGCGCAATGCCTGTCCAATACATTTTGAGCGCAGAACGCATGTCATTCCTCCTGGAAGCTATCGCATCCGTACACCGTCCGGACTGAAATACGGCTGATGCGGCAGCAGCTTCATTATAATAAGGTACGATTAGGTTGGACCGAATACGCCAATTATACCACTGCCATTACAAAAAAAACGTCTTCCGGCCCAATAGCCGAAAGACGTTTCATGTTTATTGCGCCGAAGATTCCGCTGCGGCCGCTTTGCGCTCTGACGAGATCCAGATTAGTCCCGCTGCCATCACGACACCGCCGCCGATCTGCCAACCTGTAATTTGCTCGTCGAACATAATGTAGCCCGTAATAACGGCGGCCGCAGGCACCACATAACGGAAGAAGTTCGAGCGGGCAGCACCGACTCGATACATCGCCGCATTCCAAGTAATAAAGGAAATGAAAGTGCATAGCAGTACGCCGAATGCAACGACGCTGTATTCCGTGCCGGACAGTCCGGTCCAATCGACCTTGCCCCACGATCCGATCGTAATCGGGAACATGAACAATGCGCCGAACGTACTGAACCAAGTCGTAACGCGAAGCGCCGAATATTGCTTCATCAGCGGCATGCAGGACAAATTAAACAATGCGCCGATTAAGCTGATCGAGAATGCCATCAAGTTCCCCTTCATATTATCGGAAGAAAGGCTTAGGCCTTCCCCGCCGCCTAATATGACGAGCGATACGCCTGCAATCGCGATAATGCCCCCGACCGCGATCCGGCGCGTGAACGATTCCTTCGTGAATAACGGCGCGAACAAAGCAGCGAAGATCGGCCATGGCGCAACGTTAAGCAGCGAAGCATTCGCGAGCGTTGTATATTTGATCGAATACATAACCAGTATCTCAAGCAGCGTCACGCCGAACAGCCCGATCAATGCCAGCTTCACAGCAGCGCGCGGCGAGACGCCGACGCTTCCTTCCTTCAAGTACAACACGAGGAAGAAGAACGGTACTGCGAGTCCGAAGCGCAAAAAGGCGAATAATACCGGATCGAAAGTGTCCATCGCGAGGCGCGAAACGCCGAAATTGATTCCCCATATGGCAGCTACGCCTGCCAGTCCTGCATAAGCCCATCCCTTGTTAGCCATCTTGTTCATTCCAGCCTGCTCTCGTTCATATTTATGTACACGCGTACACTACATTATAATAATCTCCGCACAGAACCGTTGTAAAGCGGAGAAATTCGCTAATAACAAGCTCATTGTTTCACTTTTTCTGACCAATTGACCGCTCAGCACCGGATAGCCCCCCACAAACGCATTGTCCCGAGAGCAAAAGTCCGTTATAGTAGTTCAAAAGAAGAGTTACATTATATAATAAGGGATTGTGATGGAAACAAATGGGCAGTACAGGCTTAAATCTGTTTATGGTAGCAGTATTAATTGTATTAACCGCTTTCTTCGTAGCAACGGAATTTGCGATTATCCGCATCCGAACAAGCCGCGTCGATCAGTTGGTACAGGAAGGCCGCAGCAACGCACGCGCTGTGCAGCGCGTCACCAGCAACTTGGACGGTTATCTGTCCGCCTGTCAGCTCGGGATTACGATTACGGCTCTCGGACTTGGCTGGCTCGGCGAACCGACCGTGAAGATGCTATTGTTGCCGCTATTCGATACATGGCACCTGAACAGTGAAGCTTCGCATATCGCATCTTTCTTTATCGCATTCATTACGGTTACGTTCCTTCATGTCGTCGTCGGCGAGCTCGCGCCTAAGACATGGGCGATTCAGAAAGCGGAATTTATCAGCCTTGCGGTTGCCAAGCCTATTATATGGTTCCACAAGGTCATGTATCCGTTCATCTGGATGCTTAACGGCTCCGCGAATGCGCTCGTCCGCTTGTTCGGACTGAAGCCGGTGAAGGAGCATGAAGAGGCGCACAGCGAGGAAGAAATTCAAATTATTTTGAACGACAGCTTCCAGAGCGGCAAAATCAACAATACCGAGTACGGTTACGTTAGCCGTATCTTCGCCTTTGACGAAATGCTTGCAAAAGAAATTATGGTGCCGCGCACCGATATGATTTGTTTATTCTCGAATAAATCGATTGAAGATAATATGGCGGTCATCCGCAAAGAACAATATACCCGCTTCCCGGTTGCACTCGACAGTAAGGACCAGATCATCGGCATGATCAATACGAAGCAGCTGTTCCTCCAGCATCAAGACGGCGAGCCGCTGAACTTCGACAAGCTGATTCGTCCGGTCATGACGGTTCCGGAAGTAATGCCGGTCAAGACGCTCCTTCGCCGAATGCAGCAGGAACGGATGCATATCGCGATTCTGATGGACGAATACGGCGGTACGTCGGGCATGATTACGATCGAGGACATTCTCGAGATTATCGTCGGCGAGATCCGCGACGAATTCGATGCCGACGAACGCAAAGATATCGAGAAGCTGGCGGACAACTGCTACCTGCTCGATGGTAAAGTGTCGCTTGATGAGCTCGGCCAACTGATTGGCGAAGATATTGGCCACGAGGAAGTCGATACGATCGGCGGCTGGCTGTACAACGAAATGGAAGAGCCGAAGGCGAACAACGAGTTCGTGCACGGCAATCTGCAATTCATTATCCGGGAAGTAAGCAAGCACCGGATTCGTAAGGTCGAGTTGATCGTCCATGGCGGCGAAGCCGAGGAACTGATCGACGAGCGGTTGGAAGAGGTTGTTTAATCGCTACTATAGAGGCTGCTGCTCTTGATCATCAAGAGTGGCAGCCTCTTTCTATGCAAAAAAAAGCGACCCGATGACGGGCCGCCTTCATGGCTTGTTTCCTATACAAAAAGCTTACGATACTCGCCGTATCCCTCTTCCTCCAGCTTGTCGACCGGTATAAACCGGAGCGCAGCGGAGTTGATGCAATAACGCAGTCCTCCCGCTTGCGGCGGTCCGTCCTCGAACACATGGCCCAGATGCGAATCCGCATATTGGCTTCGCACTTCGGTGCGAACCATTCCATGGGTCGTATCGAGATGCTCCGTCACGCCGGAGCCTGCGATCGGCTTCGTGAAGCTCGGCCATCCGCAGCCGGAATCGTACTTCTCCCGCGAGCTGAACAGCGCCTCGCCCGAGACGATGTCGACGTAGATGCCTTGCTCCTTATGGTCCCAGAACTCGTTGCGGAACGGCGGCTCGGTCGCGCTGTTCTGCGTCACCTCGAATTGAGCCGGCGTCAGCCTGCTGCGCAAGCTCGCCGCATCCTCGCGGTACTTCCAATTCTCCGCAATGAAGGCGTCCCGGCCCGAGCCTTTGCGGTACATCCGGTAACGAAGCGGCTGCTTCTTATGATAGTCTTGATGATAGTCCTCCGCCGGATAAAATGGCGTCGCCGGCTCGATTGACACCGCGATCGGCCGATCGAACCGTCCGCTCTCATTGAGCTCGCGCTTCGAAGCTTCGGCAAGCTCGCGCTGCTGCTCGCTGTGATAGAAGATTGCCGGACGGTAGGAATCGCCCCGGTCATGGAACTGTCCGCCGGCATCCGTCGGATCGATCTGCCGCCAGAAGGTGTCCAGCAGCTTCGCATAAGGAAACTGCTGCGGATCGAACGTAATTTGAACCGCTTCGGTATGACCGGTGCCTCCCCGGCACACTTCCTCGTAGGTCGGATTAACGGTCGTTCCTCCTGTATAGCCGGATACGACGCTAATAATGCCCGGCATTTCCTCAAACGGCTTCACCATGCACCAGAAGCAGCCTCCTGCGAAGGTGGCCAATTCGTTATGCTGCTCGCTCATCGTTCTTCGCTCCTCCCGCTGTTACGCGCACAATTTGCTTCGATTATACTCCAACTCCGCTAGCGGAACAAATGAGAACGGCGAGCATCCTCCGCTTATTTTTGTTACAATATAGTGAAGCTCGCAACCAATCCGGCATGTTCAATCGTCTTTACTAGAAAGCGCACGTCCGTTCATCTGACGCAGACGGCTTTACTAACGAACGCAAAGAGGTGAACGATTATTATGCAAACCGAACTAGCAACAACGCCTGCCACAAGGTCAGACCGCGCGCCGCGCAAACGCAGCCAGCGCGCATTCGTCATTTTTCTATTCATATGGGTGCTGCTCATCGCTTCCGGCATCGCTGGGGCGAAGCTATATACCGATCACATGAAATCCGAGATGACCGACAAGATCAACCAGCAGACTACTGCTCAGATTACCCAGATGCAGAAGCAATATGACGAGCGGCTGAAACAAGTCGAAACGGGCTACAAAGATGAAATTGCCGTACTGCAAGGCAAGGTTGACGCGCTTAACGAGCTTCTTACCTTCACGAAGGACAATGCCAATGCGAAGACCGACAACAGCAACAAGCTGTTCAGTCAGTTGAACGACGTGAAGAAGCAGCTGGATCAGCTCAAGAAGAATTTGGACGTACTGAAATGATGAACATGCCCGTCAAATTTCTTAACCGCTCCATGCTGCTCGTCGCCGCGCCGTTCGTCGGCATCATGATCTGGCTGCTTACGGCGCAGCTTACGATCATTTTGCAGCCGGAGCTTCATGAGGCCGCGCCGCAGGCAGAAACAGCAGACACGGGCGTGCGTCAAGCATTAGAAGGATTGGACCAAGCAGCGATATTGGCGAAAGACACTCAGGCCTCCATTAAGAAACAAATCAGTATCTACGAGAAGACGAATGCGGACATTCGGATAATTGCCAATACCGCTTCGACTCAGGCTAAGCGGCCGCTAACGATTTATGACCGGCGCATTACAGGCAAGCTGGGTTCGACATCCGGCACCATTCAGTCGGACAAGCTCCGAGCGCAGCTGTTCTCGATCCGTGCGCAGAACTTCAGCGGCTACGCCCTGAAGGTGAAGCTCGGCAGCAAAGACGCGATGCGCATGGTGCTCGGCAACGATAAGTTCGGCGGCTCCGAGACGACGATGTCCGCTGTGAAGCGGTATAAGGCAGCAGCAGGCGTCAATGCTGGCGGCTTCGCAGACGGACACGGCAAACGGTACCCGCTCAGCACGACCGTGTTGAACGGCCAATATGTGAACGGCTTTGAGCCCTCCAACAAAGATTTGTTCTTCGTCGGTATGGATGAAGACAACAAACTAATCGGCGGCAAATTTACAAGCCGGGAACAGTTGGACCTGATGAAGCCGCAATTCGGCGCTTCATTCGTGCCTGTGCTGCTCCGCAACGGTCAGGCGATGCCGATCCCGAGCAAATGGCAGGTTAGCCCGCGGCGTGCACCTCGCACCGTTATTGCCAACTACAAGGACGATCAGTTGCTGTTCGTCGTCATCGACGGCTATAACGAGAACGGAAGCTCCGGCGCAACGCTGGAGGAGATGCAAATCATCTTGAAACGGTTCGGCGCCGTCAATGCCTACAATCTAGATGGAGGCGGCTCATCGTCCCTCATCTTCAACGGACGCATCGTGAACAATCCTTCCGATGGAAGGCTGCGGCCGCTGCCGACCCACTTCTTATTCTTCAAATAGCATTAGCTCTTATGTATCTTCATTATGTGATGCGTGTGCATAACAAAAAGGATGCCCGGCTTAAGCTTAAGCCGGGCATCCTTTTTGTTGTTGTACTCCAACTACTCGTTTCGATTAGTGGCCGCCCATCATCATCACTTCTGGCTTCTCGGCACCTTCGCCGGAACCGCCAGGCTGACGCTTCGGACGGCTCAGCAGGAATCCGAACAGGACGCCGGCTGCGCCGATCCATACGAGCACTCCGAACGTGTCGCCGAACGAGTTCGACATGACTTTACCCATTTGCTCTTGACCGAGCTGAGGCAAGTAATGCTCAACCTTCTTATTCAGAATCGTCGTCAGAATGGCAATTGCGAACGACGTTACAACTTGCTGCATGGCTGCCGTCAAGGACGTAACGCGGCCGACAAGATCAGCTGGCGTCGATTGAATAATGTGCGTGTTAAGCGGCATCATCGACAAGCCCATGCCTGCGCCAAGCAGCGCGAGCGGGATCATCAGTTCCACCGTGCCCGACTCCGTCGAGATGCCAGTCAGCAAGTAGCCGGCAACCGTAACGATCGCAAGACCTGCGACGACGAGCGGACGCGCGCCGATTTTATCGAACAGCTTGCCGCCCAGCGGCATGAAGATCGTGGACGCGATGGCCATAGGCAGCATCAGTACGCCTGTCTTCAACGGTCCGTAACCATTCGCTTGCTGCAGGAACAGCGGAATCAGGAACATCGTGCCGAACAGTGCAACTTGGGATACCCATTGAACGATAATGCCCTTCGTGAAGTTGCCCGAACCGAATACGCGAAGCTCCAGAAGCGGTTGCTTGCGGCGCAGCTCGGCAATAATGAAGATAATCAAAGAAACAGCACCGATAATGATTCCGTAAATTGTTTTGTCCGAACCCCAGTCATTGCCGCCTTCGCTAATACCGTAAGCGAGCGCCGAGAATGCGATTGGTCCGAAGATAATGCCAAGAATGTCTAGCGTAGGCACTTGCTGACGTCCGATTGCCGGGAGCGTCTTAAGGCCGATCAGTACGGCGATAACACCGACAGGTACGTTAATCAGGAAGATCCAATGCCATGTTGCGTCCTCAATCAGCCATCCGCCGAGAACCGGACCGAGAGCTGGTGCCAGCAGCATCGGAATGCCGATCATTCCCATGACTGCGCCGACTTTGCCCGGAGGCGCCAGACGGTACGTGAACGCCATCGCGATTGGAGCAACCATGCCCCCGCCTAAACCTTGAATAACGCGGTAAATAATAAGTTGTTCAACCGATCCAGCCAGTGCACACAGCGCCGAACCTACCGTGAACAAAATAATGGACAGAAGGAAAATGTTCTTCGCACCGTAACGGTCCGACAGCCAGCCTGCCAGCGGGATAACCGCCGCTTGTGCCAGCGCATAGCCGATAACCGTCCACTGAACGGTATTCATCGTCGAATCGAAGTCCGTAACGAGGCCCGGAATCGCGACGTTCATTGCCGTACCATCGAGAATAACCATGAACATCCCGACGATAATCGCGAGCAGCGGCGCGATAATCGAGCTGATCGACTGTTCTTGTTTTATTGCCTCTTTCGTCATTGCTCTACTCCACTCCTTTGTTTCCTCTATTTCTGAAATTGACTGCCTATGCGGATCGGGTTACAATGATAGCATTGATCTGACACATAGCAAGCAGATTCCAATTACGCATCCTGCGGACAATTGTCCGCTACGCTTATTGAATAATAGCGGACAATTGTCCGTTTGTCAATTCAAAAAAGGGAGAGAATTGAACCAATGGTGACGCCCAAACGAAAGGACGCTCAACAACTGACAGAGCTCATACTGGATACGGCGCGCGATTTGTTCACGAAGTTCGGAGTCGATTCCGTTAGCATGCACCAGATCGCCAAGGCAGCCGGCGTAGGACAAGCTACGCTGTACCGCCGGTATACGCAGAAAGGCGATCTCTGTCTCGAGCTGATCGACGACCACTTCAACCGCTTCAAGAACGATATCGAGCAGCTGCTCGCATCGATTCACGATCAGCCTGTTCTAGATAGACTGAAGGCCGTGTTCCGCAGGCTCGTCGTATTCGCGAGCGACGAGACCGCTCTGCTGAAGGCCATTCACATATCACTCGTACACAATCGCTGCATCGAGAACGACAAGCGCACCTTTTTTACGTCGCCACCTTATATGTTTCTTCACAGCACGCTCACGCACTTACTTAAGGAATCACAGGACAGCGGTCAGACCGTGCCGTTCGATCCTGCTTTCACTGCCCATATTTATATTGCCTCACTTGCTCCATTCACATTGCAGCATCTGAGCGAAGATTATGGCATGTCGACAGACGCAATCGTGGAGCAGCTGCTTAGAACGCTCATTTGCCCGTTGTTTAAACCGAATAACCCGGAATAGACCTTTTCAAGGCTATCCGGGTTATTTGTCACTTAGGCACCCTTTTCTGAAAGCGCTTAATTTCGACATAGACAGGACTTGCGCCCTCCTTCTGGCGATTCATTGACGCTTGTCTGTGCTCCTACGATAATGGAATAGGTAGATCCAACCATTCCCAGAGGAGTGATATCATGTCCGGCAAAATTCTTATTCTGACCGGTGATGCAGCCGAAGTGCTCGAAGTGTACTATCCGTATTTCCGGATACTCGAAGCAGGGTACGAGGCGGTCATCGCGGCACCGCAGAAGAAAGTTCTGAACACGGTCTGTCACGACTTCATCGAAGGCTGGGATACATACACAGAGAAACCGGCACATCGTCTTGCGGCTGATATCGCTTTCGCCGATGTCGACCCTTCCGAGTATGCCGGCATCATCATTCCAGGCGGTCGCGCACCGGAGTTCATCCGCAACGATGCTGACCTGCCGCGAATCATTCGTCACTTCCTCGAAGAAGAGAAGCCGGTTGGCGCGATCTGCCACGGCGCGCAAGTATTCCTCGCCCTTAACGACAACAGCTTCTTCCAAGGCCGCACTCTAACCGCTTATAATGCTTGCCGCCTCGAAGTGGAGCGTCTTGGCGCAACCTACGCCGAAGAAACGCTGCATGTAGACGGCAATCTGATCTCGGGTCATGCTTGGCCGGATCTGCCGGGCTTCATGCGCGAGTTTCTAAGCGCATTGCAGAACAACCGCCAATCGTCCGACTTCGAACAACAAGCCTCGAACGCGATTTAATATAGACAAACCAAGGGCCGTCTCCTAGGAGACGGCCCTTGGTTTGTCGTGGCGGCAGTTAGTCATTGGTTAAGTCGGGGTTAGAGCAAGAACAAAAGGCGGGTGTGCGTTTTGCCGCTTTATCTTCATTGCATTAAGTACAACGAATACGGTTGCTTAACGACCTATAATGCCGTTTCGTTGCATTTCATACAACGAAATAATGAGGCAACCCGCCGAATTGGCCTGATTTCAACCTTATCGAAGTTTCCTCATTGTATGAATTACAACGAGTCTCCCTGAGCGTTAATTAACCTCTTCACTCATGGTATGAAATACAATGAGCCCGCTCCGCAACACCACATCTACAAGCAAGCGTTAACTCCGATCAAATGAACTTCGCTTCTATGGTCATACATTACTGCCGTGGAAATCCGGCGTCGTCGGACGACATTCCGGTCTCCACACGGCATGACCTATGACACTTCAATAACAACCGACTTGATCTTCACTGGAGTGACCGGCGTGCTTGTTTCCCCCGTCATCTCGTTTACTTTGACTTTAGATTTGCTGATCGCATGCACGACATCAAGCCCTTCGGTCACTTTGCCGAAAATCGAATAGTTCGGATATTGGTTCAAGTTCTCGCTGTCCGTACCCGTGCAAATGAAGAATTGGCTGCCGTTCGTGTTCGGACCCGCGTTCGCCATCGCGACGATGCCGTCCTCGTACTTATGGCCATTGTCCAGTTCATCCTCGAACGAGTACCCTGGGCCGCCTTGTCCTGTCCCAAGCGGATCGCCCGATTGGATGACGAAATTATCAAGGATGCGGTGGAAAATAATATCGTTATAATAACCGTCCTGCGAAAGCGTAACGAAGTTGTTCACCGTCTTCGGCGCGTCCTTCGCGAACAGCTCGATCGTGAACGAACCCGCTGTCGTCGTCACTTTGGCCTTGTACGTTTTCGCGGTATCAATCGTCATCTCAGGCGCCTTCGTATAACCTTTGCCCACTCGAATCGTCGCTTTCTTCGCATCGTAGTTGACCGGTTTACCAATGGACTCCGACACGAAACGGAGCGGTACGTATGTCGTTCCTTTATACAGGAACGCACCGTCTCCTGGCGGCTTCTTCTCTACCCCATCGAATAAAAACGTAATCTTCTTGAAATCTACCACGATCGTCCCGCTCGCTGCATACGCCGTCGCCGCACTGAGGAGCAGTCCGACCAACAGCCCGATAACGAGCCCTTGCAGTCGATGTTTCAAAGTTAACTCCCTCTTTTCAGTTGGATTGTACATGCCATTCGGCACGACCTTCAATTATTCGACGGAATCGCTCTAAATCCCTGCACGCTTCATGAACGAACCTTTACTCATAGGACAACCGGTAGCAGGCATACATCATAAGGTCATCCCATCCGAGTTAGGAGGAATACCGTGCTGCGTTCCAATCAAGAAATCCTCATCGTTGTCGTCCCGATGTCTGCGATCCGGGAATTCATTGCTGTCGATATGATCGGAAGCACCGCATTCTATTACACCTTGAAGCTGGCGCTCCGTAAGCTTATATTCGTCGATATCTTCGCCATCGCCGGGAGTATTATACTGCCCATTGTGTACAAACAAATCTTTCACCGCAAACCGTCAGCTGAACAGGAACGCACCAAGAAGATCCCTATGAATAAAGCGTCAGGCACAATGGCCTGACGCTTTATTCTGTGCCCTTCCGTCTCGCAACGCTCGGTCCGTAAGTCAGACTGCGGGATTGATGCGGACTGCTGCCTGCTTGCCGCTTACCTGAATGCCCGTCGCCTTCGTACCGGCCGGAGCCAGATCGGCGGACAACCGCTCCAAAAGCTGCTTCGCCGGCGCCTGTTCATGCTTGCCTTGAAGCCGCACGACGAGCAGGACAGCATTGCCCGATGCAAGCAGCTTCTCTGCTTGGCGCCGCTTCGTATCGTAATCATGCTCCTCGATCGAGGCGGACAGCCGCAGCTCCTTCTCCTTCGCGGGCTGCTCGCGCAGCCGCTCTTCCCGCTTCTGCTGCGATTGCTCCTTCTTCGCCTCGCCGCGGGAGACTAGCTTGCACGGCGGCGGGAAGCTCATCGGTGAAGTGCAGACCAGATCCGCCTTCAACTGCTTCGCCATCGCAAGCGCCTCATCCCTGGATACGATGCCGAGTGATTCGCCTTCCAATCCGGTCAAGTCCACTTCCTTGGACTTGATCTTCTCATTCATTAACAAACTCATGTCTGCTTTCTTCCCTTTCGCTGCCTCTTACGAGATCCCTGCGAAGAAGAGTACCCGATTCGGCGGAATCGGCGTCTCTCCCTTGCTGGCCGGATACAGACCGCGGTTTCTCGGATTGTAATATTTTTTGCGGTATTGCGTTGCCGTAACGCCTTTAACCGACTTGAACACGCGGCAAAAATAATTCTCGTCAGAGAACCCGACCGCGTACGCTACTTCTTTCACAGTTGTCTCATCATACAGCAGCAGCTGGCATGCCCGTTCGATCCGGCGCTGAATAATCATCTCGCGCGGCGTACGTCCCGTATGGCGTGCGAACAACCGGGTGAAGTGCTCATGCGTCCATCCCGCTCTCTCCGCAAGCCCTTCGACTGTCAGCGGCTCTTCCAAATGCTCTTCGATGTAATCGATTGCCTTCACGATTTGCGGCGGTACCGTCTGCTCTCTCTCCATCGGACAGTCGACGACATAACCGTTCAGTTCTTCAAGCAGAGCGAGCAGCAGCGAACTTCCCCGAGTCTGCATGCGAGTCGGGTAATTATACGCTATATTAAGCATCTGCGTCATCATGCTAACATGCAAATCATCTGTTTGTACAATACGCGCTGGCCCAATATCCCTTAAAATCGAGAGCAGCCGATTCTCCGCATCCTCGTGTTTCTCGAATCCGAAATGGACGAACAAATGCCGTGAAGGCTGAGAACTATCATAACGATATTCATGCCACTCGCCAGGCCGCGTAATAATGAAGCATGGTTCGGCAAGCGAATAGGCCCTTCCTTCAACTATATATACGCCACCCGTACCTTCGGGAAAATAGATCAATTCATAATCTCTTATACGTCTAGGCTTCAACCCTGTGCCGGCTTTTGCCACCAAGTCACCCGCAGTATGAATTGTCGGAAGAAGTGGTTCTCCCGATTGATGCGGCTTATATACATGCTTTCCTGTATTCAAATCGCAAGCTTCTGCCCAGTTTCCCATCCTTCGATCGTCCCCTCCCGATAGCACGTATACGACATCCAGTTTATCCAGATTGTCGGCAACTGCCTTGTCTGTATTCTCTACATGGTGTTAATAATGTATGATTGTTACTTCATTTACTAGCATTATTATCACGTATGGAAAGCGTATTCACAATGGAGAAGTCAGGTAAATATCTGGAGTAATTTGATCTGGTCATTTCTGGGCGCGAAAATGAAAAAACCGCTGTAGAAGACAGCGGCGGCAAAACTCATCTATTCATGATCGGGCTCGTCCCATTTGCGCGAGTACGCTTTCTTCGTTACCCACAACGTAACCCACGCAATCGCGATCGTAATGATAACTGCGGCAACCCATACACCAGCTGGCACACCCATGCAACCCGCCTCCTCTCTTCTCGCTTCATACGAATGCAGCTTGCTCGCTACGATCATACCGCATGCTTGTCCGTTAAGCAACGAAAGGTCAAATTCTGTCACAAAGAAGTTCGAATACCGGGTGACTCTACAAATAAATAGCCCGCAAGCTGGTCTTGGACCAAACGCCTGCGGGCAATGCTTCATTACAAACCGTTTTCTTTAGTTCCACTTCTCGCCGAACTCAACCAGCAAGAGCGACCTTTTCCTTTAAGCTCCTACGTGAACATCGGACAAGAATGCTGAGGCAGCAGCATTGCCTAACCGTCCCGAGGCGAGCAGCAGCCGGCTCAAATCCGCTGCTGTCACATCTGATTCTCCGCCCGCCATACTTGCAACGACCGACTGTATCGTTCCCGACAGCTGGACCGCCGCTTCAGCTATCGCATTCCCCCCGTCCTCTTGGAGCTGCAGCTTCTCGAAGTGACGGCCTAGGGCTGTTAAAGCATACTGCACCGAGTGCGGGAATTGGCCGTTCATCAGCATAAATTCCAACGCCTTTTCGAACGTAACGTCCGCTGCATGCAGCCTGCGAAACGCTTCAAATCCGCCGACGGACTTCAACAGCACAACCGTACGTTTGTAAGAGTACGAATGGCCCTCGGCGGCTGGTGCTTTGCCAATCTGCCGATGAACAGCACTAATGATTCGCAGTGTATTATCCGTCCGTTCCACGTATTTGCCTGCTTGAATGAAATCCCATTCCTGTCCCCGGATCATGATGGAGTCTACGGCACCGCTTAACAGCGTTGCCCACTCCCGCACCTTCTGATAGAACAGATGCGGAGACTGAAGCATAATTTGACTCACATTCTGATCCTTGAGCCATATGTAGAACGAATTGATCATCTCCCACAGCTCGGCAGGGACCAACTGGCGCAGCGTTCGAATATTGTTGCGCGCTTGCTGGACGCAGGCGAATATCGAATTCGTGTTGGACCGCTCGAACGTCAAGAAATGAAGCACGGTCAACTCATTCGTGCCCGCATTGATATTGGAGTACAGCTCTTCGAACCGCCGTACTTCGCCAGTCGTCTCGACCAGCCTTTCCCATATATACTCCCGGTCCTGATGACCGTACAGCTCATGCCTCATATGATAGTTCACATCGATCAATCTCGCATAGTTTCCGACTCTCTCCATATAACGTCCTGCCCAAAATAACAACTCTGCGTACCGGTTCATCATGATCCTCACCTCTGTTCCTTCCTATATTAATATCCACGTATCCTTCGTTCCGCCGCCCTGCGAGGAGTTAACAACTAGTGAGCCTTCCTGCAGAGCGACTCTCGTGAGTCCGCCCGCGACGACATGAATGTCCTCTCCTTTGAACACGAACGCCCGCAAATCGATATGACGCGCGCACACTTCCGAATCGCTGAGCGACGGACTGCATGACAGCTTCATCGTCGGCTGCGCGATGAACCGCTGCGGATCCTGTCTTATTTTTTCCGCGAAAGACTCGAGCTCCTCTTCGGAAGCCGAAGGTCCGATCAGCATGCCGTAGCCTCCTGATAACGACCTCTCCTTAACGACCATTTCAGACAGTTTACTGAGCACATATTCGCACTCATGCGGCCGGCTTAAAATATAGGTCGGCACATTGTTCAAGATCGGCTCTTCCTGCAAGTAATAACGAATCATATCCGGCACGAAAGCATATACCGCCTTGTCGTCGGCCACTCCCGTTCCCGGTGCGTTAGCCAGTGCGACGTTGCCCGCGCAATAAGCTTCTATCAAGCCCGGAACGCCAAGCATTGAATCTTCCCGGAACGCATGCGGATCCAAATATTCATCGTCGATCCGACGGTATATAACATCAACCTGACGCAATCCCTGCAAGCTTTTCATATAGACCTTCTTGTCGATGACCGTCAAATCTCTGCCTTCCACAAGCTCGATCCCCATCTCTTGCGCAAGGAAGGTATGATCGTAGTAAGCTGAGTTATATTCTCCCGGTGTCAGAAGCACAACAAGCGGGTCCGGCTTTCCATTCGGCGCAAGCTTCCGCAGACTGTGCAGAAGCGCGTTCAACCCTTCTCCGATATCCCTTACGCGGTGCTCGAAGAACATTTCCGGGAACAGATTCATCATTAAGGCACGGTTTTTATAAACGTAAGACAGTCCGGACGGCGATCTGAGGTTGTCTTCCAGTACATAGAAGGCCCCTGTCTCGCTTCGAATAATATCAATTCCAGACAATGGAATATAAGTATCGTTCGGTATATTCAGGCCTGTCATAGCTGGGACATAATAAGGATTGCCCTCGATCATGTCACGCGGTACGATGCCGTCCTTCAGAATGTTCTGCTGATGATAAATATCGTGTATAAACCGGTTTAAAGCCTCCACCCGCTGCTTCAATCCCCGTTCCAGCAACGACCATTCTTCCGCCGTCATCATTCTGGGTATCAAATCGAACGGAATCGTCCGCTCCAGTGATGAATCTTCGGAATTATCGCTATATAAAGTAAACGTGATTCCTTGCGTCACCATCTCGGACTGCATCACGGCATGACGTTTACTAAGCTCATCGATTCCCATCCTGGCTAATATTTTCATCATTGTTCCATATGGCGATCGCACTTTGCCATGCTGATCGAACATTTCATCATAGAATACGGAACTGCCATAATTGGCGAACAAATGCTTGCGCTTCATCATCAGCATAGCCATGACGGTACCCTCCTAATTTCATTTCTTCTCACCATCAAGCGTAACGTTTCATTACACCTGAAACATGTGTTTAGTATAGGATAGGCCTACTATTGGAGTATGTCGAAATGAGCTATTGAAGTTGTGACAATTCTGTGACAATTTAGACTGATTTCAATAAAACCGTTCATCGCTTATGTTAGGTTACATGACAAACACAGGTTATCGATGTAACATATAAGAACAGATAATCTATCATATTAGTTCAATTCGACCGAAATCAGTTTCTACCTGACATATAGCTCATCTGCCGGATTTTGATCGTGCTTCCACGGTTTGATATCCATTAATTGGGGGAGAAATGGCATGAAACTAACAATCGGCACTAAGCTTCTTACCGCCTTCTTACTCGTGTCCTTATTCGTCGCTGTTGCCGGCGGCGTATTCTATTACTATATGAATAAAGTAAACGATTCCTACTCCAACCTCATCGATCAGCAGGTTTCCGTACTTGCCGCAACCAAAGATATTCAAATCTTGGTGCTGCAGCAGACGAACGACCTCCGCGGATATTTATTAACCGACGATGCCTCCTTCCTCACAAGTCTTCAATCCTCTAACAATCTATTGAACAAACGTGTCGCAGAGACCGAATTGCTTGTTACTCATCCGGATACTCAAACACTGGTGCAAGAGCTTGCCCGGTTGAACCAGCAATTTCAGCAGCAATCTCATCGAATGCTGGACGATTATGAAACTTTCCGCAACCAGGAAAACACGCTCGATTTCTTCAAATCGGAAGTGCTTCCGATCGGCAAACAGCTCAGTCCATTAGCTGCTTCGATCTCCGACCGTCAGGAGCAATTGATCGGCGAAGGTATCGTGCACAATGAGAAGGTTGTCAATTGGGCCAACAGCACGACCCGGCTTATCGGCTTGATCGCCTTCATCCTTACCTTGTCGCTTGGCTTCTTTATCTCAAGGCAAATCACGGGCAACTTGAACCGGGTAACGAACGTCATCTCCAGCGTTAAGACCGGTTACAATGCAAGCGAAGGATTGCCCCGCATCGAGATCCGTTCCAAGGACGAGATCGGTGCAATCGCACTTTCTTTCAACGAAATGGCCACGACGCTGGATAAGTATTCCGCCTTCGAACGGGACAAGACATGGCTGGAAACAACGATCGCCGAGCTCGTTACGATGGTTCAGGGTGTCCATGATTTGAATTCGCTTGCGCAATTGTTTATTACGAAGATTACACCGCTGACAGGCGCAAGCCTGGGCGTGTTCTATATCCGCTCCAGTGCAGGAGGCCGGATGCATCTGACGAAGCTGGCTTCGTACGCTGCATCTTCGTCTGGAACGGTCAAGAACAGCTTCCAATTCGGCGAAGGGTTAGTCGGACAAGCCGCTGCTGACAACCGAGCGATTATCCTTACTGCGGTTCCAGAATCGTATATACCGATACGTTCAGGAACTGGAGAGGCGCTCCCCGCTAGCATCATCATCATGCCCGTACAATTCGAAGGGCAAGTCGCGGCCGTTATTGAACTCGCTGCCTTTACGCCATTTACACCTATTCAGATGGAACTGCTGAATCAAGTGCTGAACCATCTGGGCATCACGATCCACAGCATCGCGGGACGTATGCAGATCGAGCAGTTGCTTCAAGAATCACAAGCATTAACAGAGGAGCTGCAGTGCCAATCGGAAGAGCTTCAACTGCAGCAGGAGGAGCTAAGAGGCATTAACGAGAAGCTGGAGGAGCAATACAGAAACTCCGAGCAGAAGACCAAAGAGCTGGAGCTTACGAAGCTGCAGCTGGAGGAAAAGGCTAGCCAGCTGGCGCTGAACTCGCAATATAAATCTGAATTTCTCGCGAATATGTCGCATGAGCTTCGCACACCGCTTAACAGCCTGCTCATTCTGTCCGATATTTTGTCCAACAACACAGAAGGTAATTTAACGGCTGCTCAAATCAAATACGCTCACACGATTCACCAGTCTGGCAATGATCTGCTTCGTCTAATTAATGATATTCTCGATCTGTCCAAGGTAGAATCCGGTATGATCGAGCTATATCCGGACGAAGTTCAACTTCGGTCTATCTGTGAACTGGCCGAGCAGCAGTTCTCGCCTGTCGCCGATAAGAAAGGACTGTCATTCCGGACAGAACTTGATGCCGGGCTTCCTCCCATGCTGTATACCGACGAACAGCGCTTGATGCAAATTGTTAAAAATCTGCTGTCCAACGCGTTCAAGTTCACGTCGCACGGGCAAGTAAAGCTGCGCATTCAGCAAGCGACGAGCTCTATGCTAGAGCAAGCCAGCCGGACGGCTCCGCTTCTCTCAGCCATCGCTTTCTCAATTTCGGACACTGGTATTGGTATTGCGAGTGACAAGCAAAACCTCATCTTTCAAGCGTTTCAACAAGCGGATGGCACAACCAACCGTAAATACGGCGGCACTGGCTTAGGGCTTTCGATCAGCCGGGAGATGGCCCGTCTGCTAAGCGGCAGCATCATCGTTGAAAGCGTAGAAGGCCGAGGCAGTACTTTCACGCTGCTGCTTCCCGATACGGACTTCCGTACACAGGAGCAGGCGCTGCCTCTTCTGGTGGACACAGCAGCCGCGGCGTACGACGTAACAAAGCCCGATGAACTTCCGCTGATTGAGTCTTATCCTTCCGATCTTCCGATCAAGAAGGAGCCCTCCGATATGTCAGGCCGGACGGTGCTGATCGTCGACGACGATATGCGCAACATTTTTGCCATTACAAGCGCTCTTGAGAGCCGTCAGATGAACGTGCTGTTCGCCGAGAACGGCCGGGAAGGAATTGCCTCGCTGCAGCAACATCCTGCCATTGATCTGGTGCTGATGGATATTATGCTGCCTGAGCTGGACGGCTACGATACAATGAGAACGATTCGTTCGATGCCGCAGTACGCTTCACTGCCCATCATTGCGCTAACGGCGAAAGCCATGAAAGACGACCGGGACAAATGTATAGAAGCCGGCGCATCCGACTACATTAGCAAGCCAATCGGTTTGGAGCAGTTATTTGCGATTTTGCAGCATTGGATGTGCAGATAAGAGGAGGATGGCGAGGCTTGTACAATTATAATTACCAAGATCGAATCATCATGGTCCCTGCCTCCGAGGATATTGATCCGCTTGAACAGATCGAGATCGAACTGTTCCTAGAAGCGCTGTACAGACATTGCGGATTCGATTTCCGTAATTACGTGTTCCAATCGATTCGGCGCCGAATCTGGCACCGCATCCATGCCGAGAACCTTACGACCGTTTCCGGGCTGCAAGAGAAAGTACTTCACGACCGTTCTGTACTGAACAAAATATTAGCTGACTTCTCGATCAACGTGACGGAAATGTTCCGGGATCCGTCCTTCTTTCTCGCCTTTCGCCAGCATGTCGTTCCTCTTCTGCGCGATTTCGACTGCATCCGGATCTGGCATGCAGGCTGCTCTACCGGCGAGGAAGTATATTCAATGGCCATTCTTATGCATGAAGAGGGACTGCATCACAAGACCCGTTACTACGCGACCGATATGAGTGCACAGGTCGTCGAAGCAGCGAAACAGCGGGCATTGCCGATTGATCGGCTGCAAGCCTATTCGAGCAACTATTTGCTTGCAGGCGGCACTAGATCGTTAAGCGACTATTTCAGCTTTCAGCATGGCCAGGCTGTAATTCATCCTTTTTTATCGGAACCGATCCTGTTCGCGCAGCACAACCTGGCAGTCGACCACTCGTTCAACGAATTTCACGTCATTGTATGCCGCAATGTTATGATCTACTTCAACTCTGCCCTGCAGAACCGCGTACATGGCCTGTTCTATGACAGCTTAATTTCTTCCGGCTTCCTAGGTCTTGGCACGAGAGAAAGTATCGCTTATACGAGCCATAGCGCTTTATATAAGGAGATGGATCCCATTGAGAAACTATACAGAAAAATCGGATGACTCCCCAGAGAAAGTCAATATACTGCTCGTTGATGACCGTGAAGAAAATCTGATTGCTCTAGCCGCCCTGCTGGACAAACCGCAATATGAGCTGTATACCGCGACCTCCGGACTTGAGGCGCTCCGGTACGTATTATCCGTGGATTTCGCCGTCATCCTGCTTGATGTACAGATGCCGGGGATGAATGGTTTCGAAACTGCTAGCCTCATCAAATCGCGTGAGAAGTCTACTCATGTCCCTATCCTATTCGTAACCGCGATTAGCCAAGCATCTGAGAATGTGAAGCAAGGCTATGCAGTCGGTGCAATCGACTACTTATTCAAACCGTTTCATCCCGAAACCTTAACGTTAAAAATCGAAGCTATTGTCCGCATGCATCAATATCAGGAACAGATCAAGCTGCAAAATGAACTGCTCCGCATTATCGGCGATACCTCTAATGATACGATTATAACAATGGACAAACTCGGTACGGTCATAACCGTGAATCGTGCCTCTAAGCCAATGTTCGATTATAATCCGGAGCAACTGATTGGCAAGCCTATCAATAAGCTTGTACCGGAGCTCTATGAACGTTTAACAGAGGAAGATGCAGGGAACTCCATTATTGAGACGAATGCAGTCCGCCGAGGCGGGCATCGATTCCCCGTCGATATCCAAGTCGGTGAAGCGAAAGTCGATAACCGGCATATATTCGTCTGCTCCGTTCGGGATGTTACGGAACGTAAAGCCTTGGAGGAAGAAAGGTTCCGCCGTATTTTTGATGCAGCGCCTTCATTAATTTGCGTCCGCTCTCTGAAGGACCGCTCGTACTTGAACGTGAACGACAGCTTTCTGCAAACGACGGGGTACAGTTCAGAGGAAGTGTTGCATAATCCGGGCTACGAGCTGCAATATATGATCGAAGAAGACCATCTGCACTCCATTAACGAAATGATGGGCAACAATGCTCCCGTCCGGAATATTAAGATCAGTTATATGACCAAAACCGGCGAGCTGCGCGAAGGACTAATGTCCACCGAGCGTATACAACTGCATGGCGAATACTGCCTGCTCACCGTTATTACTGATATTACGAAGCAGCTGTTTCTGGAGAAGGAGATGGTTCGTCTCGACCGCCTGAATCTCACAGGCAAAATGGCCGCTGGAATTGTGCATGAAATTCGCAACCCGATGACGACCGTGAGAGGATTTCTGCAGCTATCCAAAAACTACTCGTCCGAATATACGAACATTATGATCGAAGAACTGGACCGCGCTCACAATATCGTCTCCGAGTTTCTGTCCGTTGCAACGGCCCATACGACGAACCGTAAGCTGCATCAGTTGAACTCTGTTATCGAAACGTTGTATCCGCTCATTCATTCCAAGGCACTCTGCAGCAACCATTCGATACAATTAGATTTGTCACCTTGCCCAGCTCTTCACTTGGATGAGAAAGAAATCCGTCAGCTGCTTCTTAATCTAACGCTCAACGGACTTGAAGCGATGCCGAGCGGGGGCGAATTATCGATCAAAACCTATTCTGAGCACGATCTCATCGTCATGGAGATTCGGGATCAAGGCACTGGTATGAGGGAAGAAGTACTGGAGAAGCTCGGCACTCCATTCTTTAGCACGAAAATAAATGGCACCGGTCTTGGGCTGTCGGTATGTTATGGCATTGCAGCGCGGCATGACGCTGAAATTAAAGTCACCTCCAGTGAGCAAGGAACAACGTTTTCCATTCAATTCAAGCAGCGGCAGCTCTCGATATAATGTTGCCATGATACACATCGAGACCCCTTCGATAACCGGATTGGCTTGGCTCAGCTAATTACAACATATAAATCTTCGATATAAATAAACAAAGAGCCTTCAGATAACTGAAGGCTCTTTGTTATGTATGATGACGGTTATAGTCCGCAAAGTTCTAACTGGTCGGGATGACACGATTCGAACATGCGACCCCCTGGTCCCAAACCAGGTGCTCTACCAAGCTGAGCTACATCCCGTTATTCAGTTGTTGAAA
>NZ_BILZ01000045.1 GCF_004000825.1 Paenibacillus kobensis NBRC 15729
CACTTGGCTCTTGGCTCTTGGCTCTTGGCTCTTGGCTCTTGGCTCTTGGCTCTTGGCTCTTGGCTCTTGGCTCTTGGCTCTTGGCTCTTTGCCCTGGCACTGGCACTTCGCTCTTGCCCCTGCGCCCGACTCCCACTCTCGTTCTCGCTCTTTCCTCTCGGCTCTAGCCTTCTTGCCCTGCCTCCGACTTCAGCCCGTTCACCCGGTCGAGCCGCTGCTGGAACCCTTGGCGGAGCTGATTCAGCTTGTCCAGCCTGGAATCGATCTGATCGATGAACCGCTGCAGCTCGGCTGCGCCCTGATCGAGAAACTTCGTCTTCTCCTCCGCTGAGCTTTCCTGCCGGTACGCGCCCCTAATTTGCTCCAGCTTCGACTCCAGCTCCATGATCACTTTCACTTCCTGCAGCGATATGCCGAGCACTTCCTTCAACCGGATAATTTGCTCCAGCTGCTGGACGATCCGTTCATCATAATACCGGTGCCCCCCTTCGGTTCTTGGCACGTCATGAAGCAGGCCAATTTCTTCATAATAATGCAGCGTCCTCGCCGTGATGCCATAACGCTCGCATACTACGTCAACCGAATATCTCTCTTTCATCGTCAACCTCCTGCTATACCGCGAACTGGAAACGAATAGATAACCCATTATAAACGATATCTTGATTCGGCATAAAGATACGTCGGACCAATATTTTTTAAACGACACTTAACCCGCCGTTCGCCGATTCGAACACCTCTATCATGGTAATATGTAGAAAAAATAACGAGGTGCTTCACATTGATAGTAATCGATCTGGCCTTAGTCGCCGCCGTCATCGCCGCGTTAGCCGGCCTGTTATGGAATCGGCTGTTTCATTTCCGATGGACACTGATCATCGTCCCCGACATCCTAGTCCTTCTCCTCTTCGTCCGCTTGCTGCTGAAGCCTTTCGTCTGGACGATCCTGCCGGCCATGATCGCAGCGGGAGGCATTGCCGTCTATAGCTTATTCCGTCTCCGCAAGCTTAGACTCCCGTTGGCCGGCGCTCCAAGCACGGTACGCCGGTTCGCTTTCATTCGAAAGCTGGCAGCCGGCCTAATCGCGTGCTTGCTGGCCGTTATCATTGCCGCTCCGCCCATCCTGCTCCCCGTCTTCTCGCTCGAGCGGCCGGAAGGCGATTATGCGATCGGGACGTCGCTGTATCACTGGACTGACGAGTCCCGCTTGGAGCCTGTCACTGATGACCCGTCCGATCATCGCGAACTCACCGTCCAAGTCTGGTACCCTGCCGATTCAGCGTCTGTCGCAGGATTGCAACATGCCGTCTATTTGCCGGAATGGAACGAGACTGCCCCTTTGCTTGCGAAGCAGTACCACCTTCCATCTTTCCTGTTCTCGCACTTGCAGGCCGTCCATACGCATGGCTATTCCAATGCCCCCGTATCGGCTGACCTGAGCCGATATCCCGTCATCTTGTTCTCGCACGGACTTCCCGGACTGTACGCATCCGATACGTTCCTGTTCGAAGCACTAGCCAGCAGCGGCTATATCGTCGTATCGATCAACCATACGTACTATTCGATCGCGTCGGTGCTTCAAGACGGATCTGTGGCGACAGTGCAAGACCATGCATTCCCCTCCCCGCTCGATTGGGATGCCAATGATTCGCTCATCGCTGACGTATGGGCCAAGGACGCTTCCTTCGTCCTTGACCGGCTGGCGCAGCTCGATAAAGACCCGAGTTTCCCGATTGCCGGCCGTCTCGATTGGAACCGCATCGGCATGGCCGGCCACTCGTTCGGCGGCGCAAATGCCGTCCAGATGCTGTATACGGACGACCGGGTCAAAGCCGGCGTTAACTTGGACGGTACGATGTTCGGCACAGGCGCAGGCAGCGGCCCGCTCGGCAAACCGTTGCTTCTGCTGCTTTCGAAACGGTCCGACCCCAATGAGGTGCCGACCGACTCGGAACTTAAGCAATCGAATATAACGAGAGCCCAATTCGAGAAGCTCGTCTCTGAGGTTCTGAAGCGCGAGCATAATGCCCTTGCTGCTAGCGGTTCCCGTTCCATGACGATTAAGGGGGCCGATCATCTCGCCTTCACCGACCTGTACCGCTTTTCTCCGCTGCTCCCGATACTGACGGGGACCGGCAGTCCGGATGCCGTACACCGCCGCATATCAGCAGAGGTACTCACCTTCTTCAATGAACAGCTGAAAAAATAACAGCAACAAAGAAGAAGCAGGACTGCGTCCTGCTTCTTCTTCATTGTTATGACGTGAACGTTAGACGACGCTAACGTTCAACGAGGTTAGTTCTTAACGAAGTACGATACAACCATCGCCAGGATGAAGAAAGAAGCTGCGAGGCCGATCGTCAGACGCTGCAGGAACAGGTCCAAGCCGCGTGCTTTAGTTTTACCGAACAAGTGCTCCGCACCGCCGGAGATGGCGCCGGACAACCCTGCGCTTTTACCTTTCTGAAGAAGCACGACGGAAATCAAGCCGAGAGCAGCAATGATGAGCAAGATTTTGAATAAAATGTCCACTTTTCCACCTCCTAAGGGAAAGCCTTGTACGGATCGAGTATGTCCGTTCCGTTCAGGACAGGCCTAAAAACAGTAATTTTATTGTATCATAACCGTTCCTTCGGCACAATAGTACAATCCTGACGGAATACATGACGCTACACGCGCCGTGCAGCAGCTACACCTAACGCCAACGCGCCGCATAAACCGGCGTTATCGCCAAGCCCAGGAGGCACGATGTACGATTCGATATCGTCCGCTAGCTGAACTGCGCTCACGTAACCGTTCAGCTGCTTCTTCACCTCTTGGCGAATCATCGGGAACAACTGCTCCTGATGCATGACGCCTCCGCCGAGAATGACCTTCTGAGGGGACAGCAGCAGAACCGCACTGGTTACCGCTTGTCCGATATAGAACGCCTCCATCGGCCAGGCCGGGTGATCGGCTCCGAGTTCGCTTCCCTTCGTCTGCCAGCGCTGCTCGATCGCCGGCCCTGCCGCCATCCCTTCCAAGCAGTCACCGTGGTAAGGGCAGCAGCCGGCGAAATGATCTTCCGGGTGACGGCGCGTCAACACATGCCCTCCCTCCGGATGCACAAGCCCGTGAACGAGCCTGCCTTCGGTATAGACGCCAACGCCGATGCCGGTGCCAATCGTATAGTATACGCAGCTATCCAGCCCGCGGGCCGCTCCCCATATCGCCTCGCCGTATGCCGCGGCGTTCACGTCCGTATCCCACCCGAAAGGAACGTTGAACGCCTGCTTCATCGTGCCGAGAAAGTCGAATCCGCTCCAGCCTGGCTTCGGTGTTGTCGTTACTTGCCCGTAATCCGCCCGGCTCTGGTCCAGCCCGATCGGTCCGAACGTCCCGATGCCGATCGCCTCGACTCCTTTTCCTTCGAAGAACGCCAGCACGCGGCTCATCGTCTGCTCCGGCAGCTCCGTCGGAAACGATACCCTCTCGATTATCGCTCCTGTCTCGTCGCCGATGCCGCATACAAACTTCGTGCCGCCTGCCTCAATCGCCCCAATTCTCATTCGCTGCCCCTCCGCATCCCGTCAACCAGTCATTGTGCGACAAGAGACGGCTCCGCTGCCGCGTACCGTCTCTCATCAATAGCTTTTAAGCCTTCTGCTGCAAGTATCCGTTCTTCTTGAAGTAATCCAAGCTGATCTTCGCGCTCTCGATCGAAGATGATTGGAACGCTTCCTGCTCAACAAAAATATAATGTATGCCCGACTGCTCCGCAATGTCCAGCACCGGCTTGAAGTTGACGACTCCGGCGCCGATCTCGATATCGCTGCGGTTGTCCGCGAAATCCTTGAAGTGCGCGAGCGGGACGCGGCCCGCATAGCGCGATATATAATCGGACGGCTCTGCGCCGCCGATATGTACCCAGCCAAGATCGAACTCGGCGATCAGCTCCTCCGGCGTCAACTGCTCAAGCAGCCGGTCTATAACCGGCGTGCCGTCCACCTTTTTCAACTCGAAGTCATGATTATGATAGCCGTACACCATGCCTTGCGCGCGAACTAGCTCCGACGCTTTCTTCAATATGCCCGCGAGCCGGTTTACATCGTCCAAATGCGGGTTCTCCGGTAACGGCGCCCATGGCGTGACGATATATTGCAAACCAACCTCTTTCGCGAATGCAACCTGATCCTCGAACGCCTTCCACATCCCGTCTTCCGGCTCCGACCATTGCAGCCCGATATGAGCGGACGGCCCTTGCAGCCCCGTCTCCTTCAGCACATTCTGGACATCCTTCGCCGAAGCGCCGAAAAATCCCGCAAACTCTACGGCCTCATACCCCATCTCCGCAACCTTGCGGATTGTACCGATAAAGTCGCTCTCCGTCTGGTCGCGGAGCGTATACAACTGAATGCCGATAAGCGGTTTCGCCATTATCCGTGTGCACCACCTTGGTTAGTTTGGACAAGCGTTGTGCTGCTACCTCTGATCATAAATGGAATACCGCTACCTTACTATGCCGGTTTTTGCACGGATTATTTGTATTTTTGGCGCATCCGGTCAAAAGCCCTTCAGCCTATCCGCTTTTCAGCTATCCCGATGCCGTGATCGTCTTATGCACCGCTTCGCTGCACACGATATAAAGCTTATCATCAGGCCGCAGAGCACGGCCGCCCTGCGAAGCCACGTGTAAATCATCATTCACCGCGATCAGATTGGCACCAAGCTTCCACAGCTCGAAGGCCGCATCCTGATACGTTGTCCAATGAGGCCTTGGCTTTACCTCGAACCAATCGGCGCCATGATCCTGCGACAACAGCTGGTTGAACAGGCTGGCGCTCCCGTGGAACATCGCCTCTCTCGCCATTAACAGCGCTACGGAATCGCCCGACAGCACGAATGCATCGACCTTGGCATGCTTGAACTGCTTCTGGTGCGCCGACTTTCGAATCTCGACCGTCGTATAGACATGCTTGCCATGCGTCGTTGCAAACCCTTCTACAGCCAGTGCAATCAGCCCTGTTTTGCCGTCTGCGGACAGGTCGTCATATATTTTCTCATCGGAGAAGATCGAGACGCATTTGCATCCGAGAAGATTCGCTTTCACCAGTACGGCCTCATCAGCAGCGTCTCCCTTAATAAAATGCACATGCCCCTTATCGGTCGGACACTTCTCCAATTCATGATCAATGAGTACGATTTCGGCATGCCGGTCAGAGACGATAATATCTTCGATCGCCTTCTCGGTCTTCTTGCCCCATCCAATAAATATGTAATGGTTGCTCTTCGTAAATGCCACTTTCCCTTCCTCCTTCTTTCGCTTACTGGCTGCAATTTCTTCGAACGCGCGGCCGATGAACAGCGTCATCAAGCCAATGCCGTATACGAACAACAGCATGCCGAATAGTCTGCCTGGCAGTGTCTTCGGCGCAAGGTCTCCGTATCCGACCGTCGTCATCGTTGTCGTTACCCACCAGATGCCTTCGTTCCATACGCTTGGGAATGTCTTCGGCTCTAGAAGATGAATGATAACGGCTGATCCGAATACCGCAACCAATGTCAGGATAAGAACGCTCAGAAAGGGCAGTGAGACGAAACGTCTCCACAGCTTGAATAAGTGCAGCAACCGGATTCTCCTCTCCTCCACAACGGCTTTACATACATAATAAAAAAGCTCCCCCGAGCTTATACGCCCGGGGGAGCTTCACGTTGCTAACTGCTTATGCAGTTATTATTTTTTGAAGTTTTTGAGGTTGTAGAACGCGCTTGCGCCAGCGTATTGAGCCGATGCGCCCAGTTGGTCCTCGATGCGGAGCAATTGGTTGTACTTCGCTACGCGGTCCGTACGGGAAGGTGCACCCGTTTTGATTTGGCCAGCGTTCGTCGCAACAGCGATGTCTGCGATCGTGCTGTCTTCGGATTCGCCGGAACGGTGGGAGATAACAGCCGTGTAACCAGCGCGTTTCGCCATTTCGATCGCGTCGAACGTTTCCGTCAGCGAGCCGATTTGGTTTACTTTAACGAGGATCGAGTTGCCTACGCCTTGCTCGATGCCGTCTTTCAGGCGCACCGTGTTCGTAACGAACAGGTCGTCGCCAACGAGTTGGACTTTGCCGCCGAGCTTATCCGTGAGCAATTTCCAACCTTCCCAGTCGTCTTCGGAGCAGCCGTCTTCGATCGTGATGATCGGATATTTGTCAGCCCACGATGCGAGCAGGTCCACGAACTCAGCGGACGTGAACGATTTGCCTTCGCCTTCGAGGTGGTATTTGCCGTCTTTGTAGAACTCCGTCGAAGCAACGTCCATACCGAGGAATACGTCGACGCCTGGCTTGTAGCCTGCGCGCTCGATTGCCGTGATGATCGTCGTAATTGCTTCTTCGTTGGAAGCCAGGTTCGGTGCGAAGCCGCCTTCGTCGCCTACTGCCGTGTTCAGTCCTTTTTCTTTCAGAACCGATTTCAGGCTGTGGAAGATTTCCGTACCGATACGGAGAGCTTCTTTGAACGTAGGAGCGCCAACTGGCAGAACCATGAACTCTTGAACGTCAACGTTATTGTCAGCGTGAGCGCCGCCGTTAACGATGTTCATCATTGGAACAGGGAGCGTCTTCGCGTTGAAGCCGCCGAGGTACGTGTACAGGGACACGTCAAGAGCGTCAGCAGCAGCGCGAGCTACTGCCATCGATACCGCGAGGATCGCGTTAGCGCCCAGCTTGCCTTTGTTCTCCGTGCCGTCGATCTCGATCATTTTGCGGTCGATTGCCACTTGGTCGAGAGCGTCCAGACCGATGATTTCAGGTGCGATGATGGAGTTGACGTTGTCAACTGCTTTGATTACGCCTTTGCCCAGGTAACGGCTTTTGTCGCCGTCGCGCAGTTCAACCGCTTCGTATGCACCCGTGGATGCGCCGGATGGTACGATTGCGCGGCCTTTGCCGCCGGATTCAAGCGTTACTTCTACTTCAACAGTCGGGTTACCGCGGGAGTCGAGGACTTCGCGTGCGTATACGTCAGCAATGATAGACATGTTCGTAAACACTCCTTGTTAGCTTAAATTATTTGTTAATGGTTGCGGTTCACTCGGAAACCAATATTTCTATCGTAAACGAAAACCGGATCGATTGCACGTCCTAGCCGACTTTCTGTTACATTTTTTTCGTAAAATGCATTGCCCGAAGCGCCGGGTCGGCGGTCTATCCGTTCGTGTCTCTCCACTCGCCGCCGATCCCGATGCCGTTAATCGGGCTGTATTTCTTATTTAACGAGCGATTCGCCCGTCATTTCTGCTGGTTTGTTCAGACCGAGCAGCGACAGAATCGTCGGCGAGATGTCGGCCAGAATGCCGCCCTCGCGAAGCTCTGCGCCCTGCTTCGTCACGATGAACGGAACCGGGTTCGTCGTGTGCGCCGTGAACGGACGACCGTTCTCGTCGATGACCATATCCGCGTTGCCGTGGTCCGCCGTGATAAGAGCTACGCCGCCCTTAGCGAGAATCGCTTCGACTACTTGGCCAAGGCACTCGTCCGTCGCTTCAACCGCTTTGATCGTCGGCTCCAGCATGCCGGAGTGGCCGACCATGTCCGGATTCGCGAAGTTCAGGATGATTGCATCGTGATTCTCCGCTTCGATCTCTTTCACCGCTGCGGCAGCCACTTCGTATGCGCTCATCTCTGGCTGCAGGTCATACGTTGCAACCTTCGGCGAGTTGATCAGGATGCGCGTTTCGCCTTCCAGCTCAACGTCGCGTCCGCCGCTGAAGAAGAACGTCACGTGCGGATACTTCTCCGTCTCAGCGATGCGCAGCTGTTTCTTGCCGTTCTGCACGAGCACTTCGCCCAGCGTGTTGTCGAGGTTCTTCGGCGAGTAAGCCACATAGCCGCCAACCGTCTCGCTGAACAGCGTCAGGCAGACGAAGTGCAGGTTCTGCGGGCATTTCTCGCCGCGGTCGAAGCCGCGGAAATCGGTGTTCGTGAACACCTGCGACAGCTGGATCGCACGGTCAGGACGGAAGTTGAAGAAGACGACCGAATCATCCGACTCAACAAGACCAACCGGCTTGCCGTCTTCGACGATAACCGTCGGCATAACGAACTCGTCCATTACCGACTTCTCGTACGATTCCTTCACAGCCGTCAGTGCGTCGGTATATTGAGGACCTTCGCCGTATACCATGGCGCGGTACGACTTCTCCGTACGCTCCCAACGCTTGTCGCGGTCCATCGCGTAGTAGCGGCCTTGAACGGTCGCAATTTTGCCTACGCCGACTTCTGCGATTTTCGTTGTCAGCTGCTCCAGGTAGCCGACTGCGCTGTCTGGCGACACGTCGCGGCCATCTAGGAATGCATGGATGTATACTTCTTGAAGCTCTTCCTTCTTCGCGAGTTCAAGCAGCGCGAACAAGTGAGCGATATGGCTGTGTACACCGCCGTCCGACAGCAGGCCGTACAGGTGAAGCTTCTTGCCATTGTTCTTCGCATGGCGAACCGCACCAAGGAGCGTTTCGTTATCGAAGAACTCGCCGTCACGGATCGACTTGCTGATCCGAGTCAGGTCTTGGTAGACGATCCGGCCGGCACCGATGTTCAAGTGGCCGACTTCGGAGTTGCCCATTTGACCTTCCGGCAGGCCGACCGCTTCGCCGCATGCCGTCAGCGTCGTGTGCGGGTACGTCGACCAGTAACGGTCGTAGTTCGGTTTGTTCGCTTGAGCGACTGCGTTGCCTACGACGTCTTGGCGAAGACCGAAGCCGTCGAGGATGATCAGCGCTACCGGTTTAGGAGCCGTCATCTTACTTCGCTCCTTCAACCAGCGCGATGTACGATGCTGGCTCAAGGCTTGCACCGCCGACGAGCGCGCCGTCGATGTTCGCTTGACCCATGTATTCCGCTACGTTGTTCGGCTTCACGCTGCCGCCGTATTGGATGCGGACTGCGTTTGCCGTTGCTTCGCCGTACAGGCCCGCAACGATGCCGCGGATGTAAGCAATAACGTCCTCAGCGTCAGCCGCCGTCGACGATTTGCCCGTTCCGATTGCCCAGATTGGCTCGTATGCGATAACGACTTGCGCCGCTTGCTCAGCCGACAGGCCTTGGAAAGCCGCTTCCGTCTGAACTTTGCATACTTCTTTCGTTTGATCCGCTTCGCGCTCTTCGAGCTTCTCGCCTACGCAGACGATCGGCGTAATGCCGTGCTTGAATGCAGCGTGAGTCTTCTTATTGACGATTTCGTCCGTCTCCGCGAAGTAAGCGCGGCGCTCGGAGTGGCCGATGATAACATACTTCACGCCGAGATCTGCGAGCATAACGCCGCTGATTTCGCCCGTGAATGCGCCGTTGTCTTCGAAGTGAAGATTTTGAGCGCCGATAGCGATGTTCGTGCCTTTCGCAGCTTCAACGAGTGCTGGCAGCGCCGTGAACGGAGCGCAGATAACGCTCTCTACGCCGTCAACCTCTGCTTTGCCTTTCACTTCGGAGAAGAACGATACGGCTTCGCCTACCGTTTTGAACATTTTCCAGTTACCTGCAATGATCGGTTTTCTGCTCATTTCGGATGAAACTCCCTTCTGGTGCAACGTTAATGATGATGCCAATGTCGGCTATTCAGCACCGAGAAGGTTACTTCAGACCGAAGAATGAGTAGCGCAGTGTAGGTGGGACCTACATGAGCAACGGAGTTCGAGGGCTGGAGTAAGATTCGATGCCGAATAAGCTTCATGTGTGTTACTTCGTGATCAATAGACGACTTACTTGTCGTTGAGTGCTACGACGCCTGGAAGAGCCTTGCCTTCCATGAATTCGAGGGATGCGCCGCCGCCCGTGGAGATGTGGTCCATACGGTCAGCCAGGTGGAACTTCTCAGCTGCTGCTGCGGAGTCGCCGCCGCCGATAACCGTGTAGCCAGCCGTCTCTGCACATGCTTGTGCAACTGCGCGTGTACCATGGGAGAATGGCTCGATTTCGAATACGCCCATTGGTCCGTTCCATACAACGAGCTTCGAGTTTTTGATAACTTCTGCATAGATTTCACGCGTTTTAGGACCGATGTCGATGCCTTCCCAATCAGCAGGAATGCCGTCTACGCCAACGATTTGCGTGTTCGCGTCTGCGCTGAAGTCATCCGTTACCACGATGTCCACTGGCAGGTACAGGTTCTTGCCAAGCTTCTTCGCTTTCTCGATGAACTCAAGCGTCAGGTCGAGCTTGCTGTTATCAAGCAGCGATTTACCCACTTCATTGCCTTGTGCTTTAAGGAACGTATACGACAGACCGCCGCCGATGAGGATGTTGTCTGCGATCTCGATCATTTTGTCGATAACCGCGATTTTGTCCTTAACTTTGGAACCGCCAACGATTGCCGTGAAAGGACGCTCTGGGTTGTTCAGCGCTTTGCCGAGTACGTCGAGCTCTTTCTCTACGAGCAGACCGGATACAGCTGGAAGCAGGTGAGCAATGCCTTCCGTCGAAGCGTGAGCGCGGTGAGCAGCGCCGAACGCGTCGTTCACGAACAGGTCAGCCAGCTCTGCGAATTGCTTCGCCAGTTCCGCATCATTCTTCTCTTCGCCAGCTTCGAAACGAACGTTCTCGAGCAAGAGCACGTCGCCAGCGTTCAGAGCAGCCACTTGTGCTTTAACGGCTTCGCCGACAACTTCGTTTGCTTTTGCAACTGGTTTGCCGAGCAGTTCGGACAGACGCTCAGCAGCTGGCGTCAGGCGCAGCTCTTCGACAACTTGACCCGCAGGACGGCCCATATGGGAAGCGAGGATGATTTTAGCGCCGCCTTCGATCAGGTACTTGATCGTTGGGAGCGTTTCGCGGATGCGAGTGTCATCCGTAATTTTGCCGTTTTCCAGCGGTACGTTGAAATCAACACGGACGAATACGCGTTTGCCAGCGACTTCGACGTCGCGCACACTTTTCTTGTTCATGAGAAATAGCCTCCTTCGGATTAGGCCAAGCATAAGTTAAGTACTTTGTTCGGTTTGCGGATCGCTAAGCGAGACGTCATCAGAGCGTTACTCTCACAACGCATGATGTCGCTTTAGCGACAGCATGCCATCGGAGCATCGCCCACAACCGCGGGTCCGCTGGAAGCGGCCGACACGCCCTCGAAGCATACGCCCTCTTCAGCGCATGTTGTCACTTTAGTGATAGCATGCCATCGGAGCGTTACTCACACATAAAAAAATCGTTCCTTCAGATACTGAAGGAACGATTTCAACCATTGGTTCAGCCCCCGCTAGAGGGGGCGCGAACCAAGGGCCAGGCTCCGTATTACAGGAGCCGCGGCCCCCAGGTCCCGCCGGAACGGCGGCATCCCTTCCGCAGCACGGGAGCACATCAGCCAAAGCGTGTCCGTCAGGACGAAAGCGTTCCTAGCACGAAAACCGAGCAGGAGCGCCGACCGTCCCTCCCACGCTGCATTGAAACGGGGGTCCAGAGGGCAGAGCCCTTTGGACCCCCCTTTGAGAGCAAAGGGGGTTTGGGGGATTTGAAAACCTCTTACAGACCTTTGCTAGCTACGAAAGCAGCCAGGTCAACTACGCGGTTCGAGTAGCCCCACTCGTTGTCGTACCAGGAAACGACTTTAACCATGTTGCCTTCAACAACCATCGTCGACAGAGCGTCAACCGTGGAGGAAGCTGGGTCGCCGTTGTAGTCGCTCGATACGAGCGGCTCTTCGGAGTAGTTCAAGATGCCTTTGAGCGAAGTTTCGGAAGCTGCTTTCAGTGCTGCGTTAACTTCTTCAACCGTTACGTTAACTTTCAGCTCAGCAACGAGGTCCGTTACCGAAACGTTAGGCGTAGGAACGCGCATAGCCATGCCGTTCAGTTTGCCTTTCAGTTCTGGCAGTACGAGGGATACTGCTTTTGCAGCGCCCGTCGACGAAGGAATGATGTTTTCTGCAGCAGCGCGAGCGCGGCGCAGGTCTTTATGTGGAACGTCAAGAACGGATTGATCGTTCGTGTACGAGTGAACAGTCGTCATCATACCTTTAACGATACCGAATTTGTCGTTAAGAACTTTTGCGAATGGTGCAAGGCAGTTCGTCGTGCAAGATGCGTTGGAGATAACCGTGTGAGCGGAAGCGTCGTACTTGTCTTCGTTAACGCCCATAACGATCGTGATGTCTTCGTTCGTAGCTGGCGCGGAGATGATAACTTTCTTAGCGCCGCCTTTCAGGTGAAGCTCAGCTTTTTCTTTAGCCGTGAAGATACCCGTCGATTCTACAACGATCTCAGCGCCAACGGATGCCCAAGGAAGGTTCTCAGGGTTACGCTCAGCAAAAACTTTGATCTCGCGGCCATTAACTACCAGCGCGCCTTCTTTTGCTTCAACCGTACCGTCCAGCTTGCCGTGCGTCGTGTCGTATTTCAACAGGTGTGCCAGCGTTGCCGTGTCCGTCAAGTCATTGACTGCTACGATTTCTACATTAGGGTTGTTCAGCGCTGCGCGGAACACGTTACGACCGATACGACCAAATCCGTTAATACCAACTTTAACCATTTTGAAATTCCTCCCAGACAATTGAGTTTGAAAATATATACTCAAGACGGCGCGCGGCGCTATGCACCGCGGATCGTCATGATCCCACAATCAATAAACACCTTATTAAGCATTGCCCGAAATGTCCTCGTCAATAAGTCGGACGATCTCATTCGCTGCAGCCTCATCCGTGACGAGCACGTCGTCGTGCCCGAACCTCATGACTGCCGCTATGGCTTCACCCTTGCTTTGTCCGCCGGCTACTGCAATGACGACTTCAGTCTTCAAGATATCATCAAGCCGCAAGCCTGCGGTTTGCATCTTGTGAACGACAGCGCCATTCCGGTCAAAATAATACCCGAACGACTCTGCGAGCGCGCCCTCCGCCTTCATGGCATCGACCGAGGTCTGATCGACCTTGCGGCGTCTTGCCATTACCATCGCGTCCCCGATACCGTGTACGACGATTCGGGCTTTGCGGATCACGTTCACAATCTCCTGGATGTTCGGCTCCTGCATAAGCGTCACGTACGCTTCTTCACCCAGATGATCCGGTACGTGAAGCAGCCGATACTGCGCGCCTGTGCGCTTCGCCATCATCGAAGCGATCGTGTTCGCCTGATAATCGAGGCTTTCGCCGAGTCCTCCGCGTGCTGGTACGAACCAGTTCGTCGGCAGCGGTACAGGTGAGGTCAATTGGTTGGCGACTTGCGCCATCGTCGTTCCGCCTGTGACGGCCACGACGTCGTCCTTGCCCAGCGATCGGATGAGCGCTTGGCTTGCTGCCTTGCCAAGCTCACGCTTGGTCGTCTTGGAAGCATCGGAATCGCCCGGTACGATGTACACTCGCGTTAGATCGTAGTGCCGGCGAATCTTCTCTTCCATTTCGGCTAGGCCGAACCATTCCTTGAATAACGGTTCCAGTTCCGCAAGCAGCATACGGCCCTGCTCGCTAATGCGCATGCCCGACACATGAATCTCTAACAGGCCCTGCGCTTTCAAATAATCCGTCTCTGCGCGCAGTACCCGCTCGGTTAACCCTAGCGAGCCTGCCAGCGCACGCCGTCCGACGGAATCAGACAGCATCACTTGATGCAGGATGAAGTATCGTTTCCTCATGACTTCCAGCAGATCCGGCACAAGCTGCTGCTGCAGTTCAATAATAGGACGCATCTTGGGCATTCCACTCCACAGCCGAATTGTTGCCTTTCAATATGAAGAAACTAATCATCAGGGCTTTGAACCCACTGGACGTTTCGCGTCCCGCGCATTCGTTTTAAGTCCCACCTTTATTTTATATAAAGTCGGAAAGGACTGCAAGTTCCTTTTCGCCCATGTAATCGCTTCCCGACATGATTTGGACAACTTTTATTTTTTCTGCTGGTCCGCTATTGCAATTCTAGGGAATATGCGGTATGATAACTCTCGTTCCGCTTTTTTGCGCCCGTGGTCCAATGGATATGACGTAGGCCTCCGGAGCCTGAGATCTAGGTTCGATTCCTAGCGGGCGCGCCAATTTAATTAAACGAACACTTAACAGGAAACGGATAATATCCGTTTCCTTTTTGTTTTTTTCTCCTATAGAATCTGTATTCTCTCCTTCACCCAACACTCAACACTCTGCTTTTCGTTCGGAAATTTCCCCACCGTTCGGCGCTGTTGCATCACTTTTTGGGTCACTACGAAACTTTCCTGCGATCGTTGGGCGCTGTTGCATCACTTTCTGTGTCACTACAGAGCCTCCCTGCACCGTTACTCATACTTTAGTTTCACACTATCTTTCCTCACTACTGTTTATTCCATTAGTACAGGAGCATACTAGTAGGGATTACCAAATTACAGGCGACATAGCGGCCATCAGGATCGTTCAGCGCCACTTTGACTTTCTTTGACTTTTACAAACCGATCAGCTATTATTAACGTACGACATTCCACACTTACCATTCGGGAGGGAACTTTCATGGATATGAACTTTGTGCCAATGGTTATCGAACAGAGCAACCGCGGCGAACGCGCGTACGACATCTATTCGCGCTTGCTGAAGGACCGCATCATTTTTCTCGGAACGCCGGTCAATGACATCGTAGCCAACTCTATCATCGCGCAATTGCTGTTTCTCGCAGCAGACGATCCGGAGAAAGACATCTCCCTATACATTAATAGCCCTGGCGGTTCGATTACGTCCGGTATGGCAATCTACGATACGATGCAATTCATCAAGCCGGACGTCTCCACGATCTGTGTCGGCATGGCGGCATCGATGGGCGCATTCCTGTTGACAGCAGGCGCCAAAGGCAAACGCTTCGCGCTTCCTAACAGCGAAGTAATGATTCACCAGCCGCTCGGCGGCGCAGAGGGTCAAGCGAGCGATATCGAAATTCGCGCCCGCCGCATTATCAAGATGCGCGACAAGCTGAACGGCATTCTCGCCGATCGTTCCGGCCAACCGCTGGAACGCATTGAGAAGGATACGGACCGCGACTACTTCATGAGCGCCGAAGAAGCACGCCAATACGGCCTTGTCGATAAAGTCATCGAGAAGCTGTAATAAAAACAACGCTTGAGTAACAAGTAGCGAGAGAACGAATTAAGCGCCCCTTAGCCGGCATTAGCCGATTAAGGGGCGCTTCTTATTTTCGCACATCCCGTCCAGGCTTACGGCAATATCGAGATAAATGCCTTCGCCGCCGCAGACAGCGGAACGCCTTTCAGCGTCGCAATGCCGATTCTCCTCTGCGGGATCGGCGGATCGACCGCCAGCTGAACCAGCTCTCCCCGTGCCAGCTCCTCCCCGATAAAATCAATGACGACGCTCGCAACACCGAAGCCGGTACGAGCGAACTCGCTTAATAGATCCAAGCTTCCGAGCTCCATGCTTGGCGTCAGAGATACACCATTCTCAGCCGCCGCCTGATCCATATAGGCACGGGTACCAGTCCCTTGCTCGAGCAGCAGAAGCGCATAGCGGCTCAGCTCCTCCCACCCGACCGTCATGGGCCTTCCAATCTCCGTCCACCCGCGGTAAGCATCCGATACAACGAACCCGTCCTGGACCGCCATGCTTTCTTGAATGTTCAGCTTCGGATCTTCGAGCGGCAAATTGACGATCCCGAAATCGATCGCCCCTTCCCTAAGCAGCTTCACCGTCTCGCGCGTCGTCCGGTTCGTCACCTGGAACTGAATGCCGGGATACTGCTCATGAAACTGCCGCATGCGCGGCAGCAAATAATGTTTGCACAGCGTGTCGCCCGCCCCGATGCGCATCTCCCCTTGAACGAGCGCATGACGCTCAGCCAGCCGTCTTTCGCCTGCCGCAATGAAGTTGAACGCCTGCTCGATATGCCGAAACAACACCTCGCCCTCCGCCGTCAGCTTGACACCCTTGGACGTTCGAAAGAACAGCTGCCCGCCAAGCTGCGACTCCAGCTGTTTAATCGAATGCGTAACGGCAGGCTGCGTAATGTACAAATGCTCCGCCGCGCCGGACAGGCTTCCGGCCTTCGCCGTCCAATAGAACGCGCGGTACCACTCCATGTTGGTGATGAGCTCCCTCACTCGAGATCAATCTCCTTTATATTGAATACCGTTGATATTCATTTCATTAATAATATTATGACATGCGTAATTCAATTTGGAAATTGATAGGGGACACAAATAGATAAAGAAAAACGTGTCGGGATAGATCGTTCGCAACGATCTATCCCGACACGTCTTGCAACTGCCAAGCGGCTCTCTTTCACTTATTCGTTACCGTGGATTTTAATGCTTTTAAATATATTCATAATCGACTTCTCATTTTTTTTATATTGATCTTTGCTGATATTGGCGTTTGCTCCATAGAATCCGTCGCCAAGCACCAGATTCAAATACATGGTCCCATCTGCCTCGCCAATGTATAAATCTCCGCTTACGCCGTCTTCTGTTTTGATCTTATCATGTTCATACCCAGGATAGTCTGTTCCAATATGTCCATTCTGGCCGTAAACATATATCCTTTCGCTCTTATCGTTGCCCGGATATAATTTGACACCTCCGGTAGGAGATGCTTCCTGTACTTCGGTAGCCTCCGCGGGTGAATCGACATCTATCATCCATTCGCTAGGATAATCAACCGTAAAATCAAACCGAACATCCTTGTAATGATAAGATGTCATCTCTGCCCCCCCGTTTTCACTCTTGCTCGCACATCCCGTTACGGTAAATATCAGACTTAATACTAGCAATATACCTGCAATTTTTTTAGGGATCACGTCATTATCATCCTCTCTGTGAATCACGTTGTGAGCTATAAACTTATAATGCGATAAGCGGACATGAATAGGAAGGGTGATGCCCTTCACATAAACATGCCCGCTTAAATACTCTTAAAATGTTATTTATTACTTTTTAGTAAATGGCAAATACTTGCCGCTAGCCAAATCTGTATAGTCCCAAATCGTAATTTGAAGCTCAGGTGGCGTCTGCTCATAGGCGATAACATAGTCACCCATATTTCTTCCGACAAGCAGCACATGACCTTTAACTTTACTGTTAATTGCATCTCCTCTATCCAATGATGCATATGAACTTATGAGATCGCTCGATGTAGGACTCGCCGGATCATAGCTTCCAACTTTGCTATAAGTGCCGTTTACAATTCCGTTATAAAAAGTACTCGTTGTTTGTCTCGTTATGCCCCAGGCGAAGCTCGTAAAGCCCGAGCAATCATTTCCGTATCGAGGCTGGGTGACCGCCGAAGTAACACCTGTTGTATTCGTGTAAAAATCGCTTTTACTCATTGCACTCACGAATCCCGTTCCATCAACCTGAGTCCCTTGCGAATAAGGAATAGAGCTATAGGCTGTACCGGCATAATAGATCTTCTTATTATCCCAAGCAATCAAATTTTTGGTAGGTTTCCAACTAGTTCCATACATAGCACTTGCTCTATTCAAGATCGTATCGCGATCCGAAGTCGTTAAAGAAAATGCAGAAATGCCTTGAGTACTAGTTAGACCCGATAGAACCAATGCTTCCAAATTAATTTTGTTTGAAACTTTTACTCTAATGGATCCTTGCGAGTCCATATAGGATACGTTTATTGTCGCACTGCCTTTTCCCCTTGCCAGAACCCGTCCATCATATGCGACCGCTACATTCTCATCGCTGCTTTCCCAATGAGCCGTTGTGTTGACGTTCGTTGTAGTCCCGTCAGCTGCAGTATACAGAACATCCACAAATTCCGATGTTCCATTACTGCTAAGCGTTATTGAATTGGTTGAAATCGAAAGACTTCCGGTCGCCTTAGGTGCGGCATATGCACTGGATAAAGGAAAAATGACTAGTGTGAGCATAACAACTGAGCTAAGGTATGACAACATTCTTTTTTTCATAACATTATTCCTCCTGAATTGGTATTTTTTTCTCTGTCCCTATAATGTTTTATTAGACCCGTCCCCCTCCTCAACACTCATACTGAAGGCATGGTTATAAATCGTTATTATTCTATCATGTTGCAGTAATACCAAATTATGATAACACAACGTTGTTATATTGAATATATCGTATTTTGTCGAATCATCTAAATTTAACCTAAAATAAGGAATTAAAGAATTGTCTATGGTAAACACCGGCATAGCAAATAGACATTCAATAAGCAACGCATGCTTACGGAATGCCTATTTATTATTTTTATATTAAGCCGCGGCTCAGAAAACTTCACTTTCACTATTTTTCTTCCCAGCTCTTACCTCCATCGTCTGTTACATACAAGGACTTCCCTGTTTCATTTGGATCTCCAATTAGAGCAAAGCCCCGTTGCCTGCTAACGAAATCAATGCCACCAAAAACACTTCCCTCTTCACCCGTAATCCGTTCTGCCTCATTAACAAGTGTTTCTTTGCCATCAGCAAATTGATATAGGGAAGCTTGCGAATTCTTCACAACCCAACCATGTGATTTATCAACTATATTAATATTAATCCACTCTTCTTCTTCAAAGGGTAACGTTTGTTGTGCAGTCCATGTATTACCATTATTCTCTGATGTGTAAATCACAATTTCATTTTTTCCGTTCTCCGTTGTAACTTTAATCGGATAGGCTAACTGCCCTTTACCTAAATTGACATATTCCAACCCCCGAAACCGAACAGGAGGTTCCGCTTGATCCGGTAAGGCAAGCTGTTTTTTTTGCCATGCAGCTCCTCTGTCCAAGGTATAATACGCATAAGGCTGCGAGTTCATATCTGTCACTGGAATCCACGCGGTTTCATGGGAAAATGGTTGTGCCGCTCCCTTCTGACCAACTTCAGGAACATTACTCTCTTCTGCAATCTTCTGCCAAGTATCGCCTCCATCTGATGTGAAATGAATTTCTATATTATTGTTAGGAGATCCCCCGCTGGCATATGTGACATCCGTGACCCAGGCAATATTCGAATCCAGACTGCGGAGCTCTGGAATTTCGCCTTTGACATCTACTTTTCTTTCAAACCATGTTTTTCCTCCGTCTCTCGTTAAATAAACTTTTCCTGCATCCTGATGTTGCAGAATAACCCATACTGTTTGATCGTCCCTGAAGTCCCATTGAGCATAAACACCTGTTCGAAGAAGAGAAGGAATTGGAATGGTCTCCCACGATTGCCCACCATCATGAGTAGAATAAAGCGCATTGGGTAGTATACCGTTCTGATCCCCTTGAACGGCGAGTGCCCACCCTTTTTGTTCCGTAATCATGTTGATAGCGTTGAACTTCAAACTACTTTTGGGTGGTGTGTCCTTAAGTTTTGGGGGCTGCGTTACATCATTAGCATCTCCTTGCGAACACCCAACCATAAGGGCCAGGAAAATAAATACATAAATTATTGTGGAACGATTCATTCCCATTCACCTCATAGTAAAAGTAGAAGCAGGAAACCCCACTAAGATGCCAAGTTATAATGGCGTCCTAGCGATAATTCCCTGCCACTTTTGAAATGGAGTTACTGCTGTATTAATGCCGATTCCGTCTGACTCCATGTAACACCGCTTCTAGCGTTCTGATTCATCTCCCAGATACCTTCCCTACTCATTGTATAACCCGAGTCGCTTTTTAAGAAGTGCCTATGCTCCCGATACTTCGTAGTCCCAGTACTAGAATCATAATATGAACTAGTATAAGAATAGAAAGGAGCTGGCAACGGTGTCATACCATTGGGCGTTCCTTCTACATTACTTGCCCAGTACCCCTTATAGCCTGTTGCAACAGAATCATTAAACTTATAACACGTAAAACTCGGGGAGGTATACGACGAAGTCTGATGAGCACACGTTCTCGAGGCCAGTCCTCCCATTGAATCCACTGAGGTATCTTTCGTTACAACTAATTTGCTGTTCTGATAGATTGAGCTAAAAATATCTTGGCACTTTTGCAATGTTGCAGCTGTTAGTACACAGCCATACCAACCTGTCCATGCAGCAGCTCTTTTCTCTGCAGCAGTTCCCGACTTCCCCTTGTATTGGTCTGCCATTGTCTTAGCGGCAATTTTCGCAGCATCATACGTATTTACAACCTGTTTGAACGAAAGCCCTTTTCCAAGCCCAGCACTATCAAATTGAAATACGCCAACCCCGGCAGTCCAGTGAACTCTCCGATAATAGTTTTGTCCTGCTATGAATTTGTCATATCCTGTTTTGCCGTCAACCCAAAGTTGATATCCGTTACCTATTTTGTTATCACTCCGCCCTTGTCCCATCGGTGATGGCGTCAAATCGGTATTAGATGCTGAAGCGATTTCTGGCCAGGTAACGGTAAGCATTATAGCGGCAAATTCTTCGGTGGAAGTAAGACCTGCAGTACTTTTATATTGGCCGGCCCAGTAGAGCACATCATCTAACGGAGTGCTTCCGAATTTGGCAGCTTCAGCCTTTTGGACAGGCGATATTGGAACCGAAATAATCAGGAATAAAAAACCTATTAGACTCAAAGTTAATCTTTTCATTCTCATTTCCCCACCACCCATGTCATATATTCATATTGGCTTAAATATGGCGCTATTGAAGGATCGTCTACTACGATTTCGTCGAACATAGCAACTCCATCGGCATAGATGTGGTAGGTCTTGTCAGAATCCACTTTTATAGTATTGAAAACCTTCCCTTCGGAGTCGATCCAAGCCACGACCAAATATGCGCTGTTCCAATCCTTCTTACTTAAATTTCGAAGCTGGACGCTCATTTTGTAAGGAAACGGCGCATCGCTCCTTAGTTCCCCATTATAAGTTTCCTCACCGTAAGGCAATTCATGAAGTACCATCGCGGTACCCTGTCTATTGAAATCTTGCTTTTTATCAGTAGACTTGATGCTCCATTCCACATTCGCTACAAGAGACGCATCAATATCCGTTTGAATTACAAATGGAACCGGTTCACCTGGTCTAATTAGTTCAACCATAGACTCGCCTTTTACTTTCTTTATAATTTCCCCGTTCTTATTAATTAAGTCGGCCTCAATATGCCCCGCCTTTACCGGCGAAGTATATTCATTCCTAATGAGCCCTTTAGCTTCCCATAATCCAGATTGTGAAATGTTCAGCGACTCTTCTACTATTACAAGTCTATCTCCTGCCACTTCATCTGTTGCATAATATCCGCTGAAACCTTCTAAATCATAATACTTTTTCCCACTTTTATTGGATTGCTGTTCAACAGGAGGAGCATCCAACTCTACATCGGCTTTAAAAAACTCTTTATCCACCCCATACTGCTCCCAAACTTCAACACCTTTAGGAAGTTTTGTTTTAACCTTGCCATTAGATTTATTGCTTTCAGGCGAGGCAAATGCTAGTGCCGGTATTAATATAAAGACAGCTAGGACTAGGTAAAGCAATGACATTTTTTTATTCTTCACTTTGATCTACCTTTCAAATGAATTTTTAGTATTACTTGCACTCGATCCCCCTTCTAATCTCACAATGAATCCTTTCAACTGAATACTTTACCCAGTTTTTCACAAATATTAAATAGGTAAATGAGCTAATTTATGCAAATTTAACAAATCTTTATACAACTATTGTTAACTAATGCCTATATCCAATCTATTCTATAATTTTATATCAATCCCGTTTATATCAAGTATAACTAACATTCACTTCATTAATATTACTAAGACTCGTATAATCGGTTTTGTTGAGTAGGTAGATATTGCACTTAATAAGGAGCGATACGAATGAGTGTAACAGCCGTAGTAGGGGCGAACTGGGGAGACGAGGGCAAAGGGAAAATAACGGACCTGCTGGCCGAGCAGTTCCGCTGCGTTGTCCGCTATCAAGGAGGCAGCAATGCCGGCCATACGATCATCAATGGGTATGGCAAATTTGCGCTCCACCTGCTTCCATCCGGTGTATTCACACCCGGTACCATTAACGTTATTGGTCCGGGCGTCGCTTTCAACCCAGACAACTTCATTCAGGAATATGATGAGCTCGTAGCCAAAGGCGTTCCTGCGCCGGACATTCGCATCTCTGACCGGGCGCAGATCGTACTGCCCTACCATAAGCAGCTGGATACGCTGGAGGAGGAGCGCCTGGGCAATCGCAGCTTCGGATCAACCCGGTCCGGCATAGCGCCGTTCTACGCGGACAAAGCGCTTAAGATCGGCATTACGCTCGGCGAGCTTGTCGCAGGCGGCTCGAAGCGGCTGCGTGAACGTATTGCTGGAGCGGTCGCGGCCAAGAACGTACTGCTCCAACAACTGTACTACGCCGATCCGATCGATCCTAACGAAATGGCGGACTGGCTGCTCGCCATGGCGGACCGATTGAAACCGTTCATCGCCAATACGACCACGCTTCTGCAAGAGACGATTGCCTCCGGCGAATCGGTCCTGGTCGAAGGCCAGCTCGGTGCGCTGCGCGATCCGGATCACGGTATTTTCCCTTACGTGACCTCGTCCTCGACACTTGCTGGCTATGCCTCCATTGGCGCCGGCGTGCCCCCGCACTCGATCAACCGGATCATTGCGGTGACCAAAGCTTATTCAAGCTGTGTCGGTGCCGGACCGTTCGTTACAGAGCTTACGGGGGATGAAGAGGATCAGCTTCGCCGGCTTGGCGGCGATGCGGGCGAATACGGCGCAACGACAAGACGCCCGCGCCGGGTCGGGTGGTTCGATACGGTTGCCACACGTTATGGCTGCATGGTGCAAGGTGCAACCGAGATCGCGCTAACCAACCTGGACGTACTGGGCTACTTGAGCGAAATACCCGTCTGTACCGGTTACCTTGTCGAGGGCAAGGTGACGAACGAATTTCCGGCGACCGTGCAACTGGAACAAGCCGCTCCTGTGCTGCACAAGCTGCCTGGCTGGCAGTGCAGCCTATCGCATATTCGTTCGTTCGACGATCTCCCCCCGCAAGCGCGCGATTACGTCTTATGGATCGAGCAAGCGATCGGAGTCCCTGTTCGGACCATATCCGTCGGCCCCCAAAGAGAGCAAGTCCTGTACCGCTAGTCCAATGGCAATGCCTTACCGCCCTAGCCCGCTCCCCCTCTCCTATCGCTGCAAACTAAAAAGAGCTGCCGAGACGATCTCGGCAGCTCTTGCAGACCCTGCGGGTCTTTCTTAATTATTGGTTCTCCAGCTCTTCCTTGCTGACAAGGTTGACTAAAGCGGTTACAGCCTGATCTGCATCTGAACCTTCGGCGCTGATGTAGATTTCCGTACCGGAGCTGATCGCAAGGCTCATAATGCCCATAATCGATTTCGCATTCACTTTCTTGTCGTCCTTCTCCACGAATACCTCGGAAGAAAACTTATTCGCTTCTTGAACGAACAGAGCCGCCGGTCTTGCGTGCAGACCTGTTTTCAGTCGTACGACAGCGGGATGTCTTGTCATGGAAACCATACCCCCTACACTTATTTCTATTGGATGAATGTGAATATCGTCATTCGATCATTAAAAACGTACATCTGCTTTCACATTACTACCGTTTTCACGGCATTTTGTTAATCATTATATCATTATCGGGCTTTCAGCACTAGGGAAATCATTCAGCCATTGCGTATTTTTTCGGCTAATTCATCGATTTTTCTCAAACGGTGGTTTACGCCGGACTTGCTGACCTTCCCTTTGAGCAATTCGCCCACTTCTGTCAGATTCATGTCGGGATGCATCAGACGAATTTCCGCGACTTCGCGAAGCTTATCCGGCAGCGTATCGAGCCCGACTTCCTTTTGCAGCAGCTTAATGTTATCGATCTGCCTGACGGCCGCTCCGATCGTCTTGTTCAAGTTAGCCGTTTCGCAGTTCACGATCCGGTTGACCGAGTTGCGCATATCGCGCATAATGCGAACGTCCTCGAACTTGAACAACGCCTGATGGGCGCCGATAATGTTCAGCAGCTCGATAATTTTTTCGCCCTCTTTAATATAGAAAATAAAGCCTTTCTTCCGCTCGATGCAGCGTGCGTTCAGATCGAACTTATTCGCCAGATCAGCAATTGCTTGGCAGTGCTCTTCGTACATCGATGAAATTTCCAGATGGTAGGACGAGCCTTCCGGATTGTTCACCGAACCGCCTGCGAGGAATGCTCCACGCAAGTACGAACGTTTGCAGCATGATTTCTTAATGATTTCCTTGTCGATGCCTTGCTGGAACAGGAAGCCTTCGGAGACGATGCTTAGCTCCTTTAATATTTCCTGCACTTTCGTCGGTATACGGACGATATAGACGTTATTCTTCTTCAACCGCATTTTCTTACGGACAAGAAGTTCGGTATGCACGTCGAACCGCTTCTTGATCAGACTGTAAATGCGTCTGGCGATTGCCGCATTCTCCGTCGAGATGTCGAGAATCACTTTGCGGTTCGATAACGATACCGAGCCGTTCATGCGGATGAGCGCGGACAATTCCGCCTTCTCGCAGCAATCGTCGGATTCGATCATCGTTAATTCTTTTTTCGTTTGCGCCGCAAAGGACATGTCGTATCACCTCTTCCGTGTCATCCAGTTATCTACCAGTTGAAAAATATGTTGGCTCAGCCTCTCGGCATCATGCCGCAAATAGGTCCGGAACAGTACCAGCCTGTCGGCAATGACTTTGTACCCGCGTTTCTCGACTTCTTCCAGATCGAGATGGACCGCCTTCGCACCCTTCTCCGCATACTTGCTCTGTACCTGCTCCGGAATTTCGCCGTTATTAACAATGACATAATCAAATAAATGATAACCGATATGCTCATAAACAGCATCCAGATGGTCACCAACCGAATAATTGTCGGTCTCACCCGGCTGCGTCATCACATTGCAGACAAACATCTTGAGAGCACTCGAAGACACGATCGCTTCCGCAAGCTTCGGCACAATCAAATTCGGGATGATGCTCGTATATAAGCTGCCTGGCCCGATCAAGATCGCATCGGCTTCCCGGATCGCTTCTACCGCTTCCTCCAGCGGCTCCACGTCAGCCGGCTCAATGAACACCCGCTTGATCGCTTTCCCAGCCTTCGGAATCATCGATTCCCCGGTCACAATCGTACCGTCCGCCATCTCGCCCTTTAATACGATTGCTTGGCCTGCTGCTGGCAGCACACGCCCTCTTACTGCGAGTACCCGGCTCAGCTCCCTGACGCCGGATACGAAGTCGCCGGAAATATCCGTAATCGCCGCCAGCATGAGATTGCCGAGGCTGTGAGGCGCGAGGCCGGTTCCGTTATTGAACCGATAGTTAAGCAGTTTGCCGAGCAGCGGCTCGACATCGGCAAGCGCAAGCAGCACGTTGCGGATGTCGCCTGGCGGCGGAATTTGCAATTCGTTGCGAAGAATGCCCGAGCTGCCGCCGTCATCCGCTACCGTTACGATAGCGGTAATATCGAGCGGCTTCTCCTTTAATCCCCTCAGCATAACGGATAAGCCGGTTCCGCCGCCTATAACGACGATTTTGGCCTTTTCCTTAGCCGGCTGTTCGCTGCCATTCATTCAAGCACCTCGTTTAATGCCGATCCCGGTCGGAGTCGCGGTGGCTCACGCGCACCGTCTCCGTATCACTGCTGCCGAGCATGCGGCCCAAATATTCGGCGATCGCGACGGAGCGGTGCTTGCCGCCCGTACAGCCGATGCCGACAACAACCTGGCTTTTCCCTTCTTTCCGGTAGAGCGGAATAAGAAAGTTCAGCATATCAAGCAGCTTGGTCAGGAACGTCTGGGTTTCCGGCCACTTCATAACATATTCATATACGTCCGGATTTTGTCCCGTGTTCGGTCTTAAGTGCTCGATGTAATGCGGATTCGGCAGAAAACGTACATCATAGATCAGATCCGCGTCGATCGGAATACCGTACTTGAAACCGAAAGACATGACGTTCACGTTAATGCCGGTACGCTCCGTATTCGTAAAACGGGACACGATCCGTTCCTTCAGCTGCGCTGGCTTCAGACTGCTCGTATCGATGACCTGCGTTGCCATCCCCTTCAAGTCCTCCAGCATCCTGCGCTCCAGCCCGATTCCGTCGAGCGGCATGCCGTCCGGCGCAAGCGGATGTCTTCTGCGGCTCTCCTTGTAACGCTGAACGAGCACCGCATCCGTCGCATCGAGGAACAGAATTTCGCAGCTGATCGTGTAATGCTCTTTGATAAAGCTGAGCGATTCCGAGAGCGCTGTAAAGAACTCTCTGCCTCGCAAGTCTATGACAAGCGCAACCTTGCCGATCTTGCCGTTCGACTGCTCGATCAGCTCAGCAAATTTAGGAATGAGCACAGGGGGTAAATTGTCGACGCAGAAAAATCCGAGATCCTCCATGCTCTGCACGGCAATTGTCTTACCGGCTCCCGACATACCAGTAATAATGACGAGCTTGGCAACTTGCATCGTTTCATTATCCATGCTTTAAGCCACTCCTCTCCCGAACCGGACCGACCTTACTTCGGCCCTATCACGGACAAACCCGCCTGCAAGGGCGGGTCAGCCTTCTCTCTGTCTACTGTCTACTTTCTACTGCCCTGAGCGGAGAATAAGTCCCGCTGCGCCGACGACGCCTGCATCGTTACCAAGCACAGCTGGTACGATCTCCACTTCCTTCGCGATCACTTCAGGCGTATACTTGCGGAACTCCTCACGAATTTGCTCGAACAGGAATTCGCCTGCTTTGGACACGCCGCCGCCGACGATGAACCGCTTCGGATTCAATACGACTGCTACCGATGCCATCGACTTGCCAAGATAGTAAGCCGCACGGTTCACGATACGGGATGCAACTTCGTCTCCCGCCTTCGCCGCGTCGAATACTTCCTTCGCCATGATTTGCTCTGCAAGCGACAGCGTCGTGCGGTCGCCGCGTTCTACCGCGTCTTTCGCCATCTTAATGATGCCCGTTGCCGACGATACCGTCTCCAGGCAGCCCATCTTGCCGCATCCGCACTGAATCGCTTCAAGATCCGGCACGATCTGCATATGTCCGAGTTCGCCGGCCATGCCGCTCCAGCCCTCGTAAATTTTACCATTTATGATGATGCCGCCGCCGACGCCCGTTCCCAGCGTGTAGCATACGCAGTGGTCTACACCTTTGCCCGCGCCTGCCCATGCTTCGCCCAGCGCCGCTACGTTAGCGTCGTTGTTGATAAGCACTTTCTTGTCGAGCTGCTGCTCCAAGTATGCCTTCAAATGGACATCGCGCAGTCCAAGATTTACGGATAATTCCACAATGCCGTTCGGGATATCCAAGAAGCCGGCGATTCCGACACCCACTCCCGCGACTTGTTCCCATTCGTAGGCCGATTGCTCTACGATTCGTTTGGCGTAATCCGCAATATTGCGAAGGATCGTTTCCGTTCCCTTGTCGACTTCAGTCGGTCCTTCGTACGTATGGAGCAGATCGCCTACCGAGTTGCAGATGCCTACCTTAATGGCAGTTCCCCCGATATCGACTCCAACGTAGATTTGCTCAGACATCACTTGGCCACCTCGTTCACAAAGTTAAACTTCTCTGTTACCAACTATAAGCGAATGCCCCTGATAGGTCAAGGCGCTCAAAACTGGAACAAACGGGCGCGGTAGCAGCAAGGAAGCGCTTTCCCGCCCTCCGTCTCCTCCATTCGCAAGTCTATCGTTCCCTGTCGAATGACGCCGCTTTCACCCCTCTGTAAGGGAGTGCAGCACATACAAGCTTTGCCCGTTCCTGTCGATTGGACAGACCGTGTTCGGAAACTCAATTCGTCCAACGTTACCTCAGAATCGCTGTTTATGCTCGGCGCATCGCCCGCCGTTGCATTTCATACAACCGCAGGCTAGTCCGTTCGGTACATTACAAAAAACTCCCGCCAGCCGTCTTGCCGGTTCGCCTAACAGCGAATCCGGCAAGACGTTTAGCGGGAGCTATCATTATTGCCGTTACAGAGAGACGCTCCAGTCTTGCGTCACATGTCCATCGAGAAACTTCTCCGCGTCCAGCGCAGCCATACAGCCGCTGCCCGCAGCTGTAATCGCCTGACGGTACTTGTTATCCTGTACGTCGCCGCAAGCGAACACGCCCGGTACGTTCGTCTCCGTCGTTCCGGGCTTTACCTTGATGTAGCCGTGCTCGTCGGTATCGATCTGGCCGCCGAGGAAGCCGGTGTTCGGCGTATGGCCGATGGCGACGAAAACGCCGCTCGTCTCGAGCAATTCATCTTCGCCCGTCTCGTTATTGCGTACTTTCAGCGCCGTAACGCCCATGCCGCTCGCAACAACCTCGACCGGAGTCTTATTCAGGCTCCAACGAATTTTGTCGTTCTCCCGCGCGCGATCCTGCATAATCTTCGATGCGCGCAGCTCATCCCGCCGATGAACGAGCTCAACTTCCGACGCGAAGCGAGTTAAGAAATTCGCTTCCTCCATGGCGGAGTCGCCTCCGCCAACGACGACAATTTTTTTGCCGCGGAAGAAGAAGCCGTCGCATGTCGCGCATGTGCTCACACCGCGTCCGACATTGTCCTTCTCGCCTGGAATGCCAAGATATCTTGCCGATGCGCCAGTCGATATAATGAGTGTCTCGGCGACAAGCTCGCCATGTCCTTCAACCTGCAGCTTGAACGGACGCTGGGACATGTCGACGCTGTTCACCCAGCCCGTACGGAACTCGGCGCCGAACCGCTCGGCTTGCTTGCGCATATTCGCCATCAGATCCGGTCCCATAATGCCTTCAGGAAATCCAGGGAAGTTCTCCACTTCCGTTGTTGTCGTCAATTGTCCGCCCGGCTCCGGTCCTTCGATAACGAGCGGCTTCATGTTCGCCCGCGCCAGATAGATCGCCGCCGTCAATCCCGACGGACCGGTTCCGATAATAATCGATTTGTACATATTAACCTCCTGATCGGCTGCTTCGCTTTCGCTTCTATCCGCTGCTGCCATGGCTGCATACAATTCGGTACTGCAGCATTGGAACGGTTCTTCACTTGTAGGATACCCGCTCCGGAGCGGCATCAATCACCGTTGCCGTCTACCGGCTGCAATCGCAGCATCTCGTTGGCAGAGCGCATTTTTTCCCTTAGGCCGCATACTTCGTCGATCCGCCGCGCATGCTTGCTCACCGTTGCAGCGGACGCACCATAACGCCCTGCAACCTCTTCGAACGAGATCGACCGGCTGTGCATCTTCGCAGTCCAATATTCGAGCGCTGCCGCCCACCCTTCCGTTTTGCCGAGCTTCGGCACGTCAGGGTAAATACGGGATAAGAATTCGATCCACAGCGTCAGCAGATCGTGCTGCTGCACGAGATCGTAACGCGGACGCATCTGCCCCAGTGCTACGTCGACCACGTTCTGCCAGCTGTCCTCCCAGGCGGGAAGTCTCGTCGGAATTCGACTTGGTTCTACAAGCGTCTCTTCTCCGCTGAACATCGCTTCAATCGATTTCGTCTCGCCCAGTGAACGAAGCACGATCAGCGCGATTCGTTTCAGATCATCTTCTTCGTCCGGCTCCCTCAAGAAAGCTTGCAGAGCCTCGCGCACCTCTTCATCGCCGATAATGCCGAACGCTTGAATGACTTGCAACTTCGTCTGGCGGTCGCCATGCCGCAGCGCCCAGAAGAACGACGAGCGCACGAGCGGATCCCGCTTGAACTTCTCCGGAATCGCTTCGCCGGGAAGCCTCTCCCACAGCTTAATCTGCTCTTCGAAAGGGAGATGGTAATGATAGCTGATCGGAGCAGGTTGTTGTTCGCTCGCCCTTACTTCTGCCAAGTAATCAAGATAATACGGCGCAACTTCCGAGTTAGGCTCCAAGCTGCGGCACTGCTGCCACAACCGCTCCGCTTCGCTGTACCGCTTCGTCTGGCAAGCCGCTACCGCCGCGTAATGATACAAGCTGCCATCGTTCATGCCGCCCGTACGGATTAATCGGACGAATTGGCGGTATGCCCCTTCATGCTCGCCGAGAATGCCGAGCGTCGTCGCTAGTTTGAAAGAATGCTCCTGATGGAAAGGGAACGTCTTGCGCAATTGCTCAAGCAGGCGGGAGAGCCGCTCCCGCTCGCCCATATGCTGATAGAATATCGCAAGATTGCAGAGCGCATGAAGATTGCCTTCGTCCAGCTCCAGCACCTTCAGAATCGTCTCCATCGCCTTATCGAACTGGCCCATATAATAATAGGCAAGCGCAAGATTATTACGGGCAGACGAAAAATCCGGATACCGTTCTACGATATCCTCGAGCAACTTGACCGCTTGTGCGAACTTGCCTTCCTCCAGCAGTTCTCTCGCCCGGTCATGCTCCCGCATGCCTCCGAGCGACTTCACATTCGCCTGCTTCGTCGGCCTCGCCAGCTCGAACGTCAGCAGCTCCATCATCTCTTCCGCTTCGTCGATGTAGTGACCCTCGTCGTCTTCTTCCAAATAATGAACGAGCGAATCTTCCGCCGCCTCGTACATTTCCATATTCGCATAGTTGTTCGCCATGTAGAAATGGCACTCCGTCATCGACGGGTCAAGTTCGTCCACGATCCACTTCAAAATTTTGTTCGATTCCTCGTAATTGCCGAGTTCCGACAAAATTCCCGCCATATTGCAATGGTTCACTGGGTTTTCCGGCTCGTACTGTGCCGCACGCCGAAAATTTTTCAGTGCCTTGTCGTAATGATAGCGATCCAACGAACGAACGGCCCGCTCGAAGAAGTACGTCGCGTCCCATTGGATGGGGATGATCTTGGCCGGCCTGCCCGAAACCGCTCGCTCCTTCTTATTCATTGTGCAAGGCACCTCCCGTTATCGTCTAATGTTGTCACGATTATATCACAGCGCCGCCCATCGTTACAGGTTGGAAAAAGCGGAAAAATCGCGGGCGCATGAATGCAGCCCGCGATTTTTCGCTTGTTGCTGGCTTAAACGCCAGCGTTCTTGAAGAGCGTACTGATCGATCCGCCCTGCATGATGATCCGAGTAGCATCAGCCAGCATCGGAGCAACGGACAGAACCGAGTAACGCGCCGGACGGATATCCGGAAGCGCGATCGAGTCGGTTACGACAACTTCTTTAATATTCGGGTGATCCAAACGCTGCAGGGCGTTGCCGGAGAACAGCGGGTGCGTTGCGCAGACGTAGACGTCCTCTGCTCCGCGTTCCTTCAAGCCTTCGACAACATTGACGATCGTGCTTCCGGTATCGATCAAGTCTTCGATGATGATCGGCGTCTTGCCCTCAACATCGCCAATGACGTGCGTAATGACGGACTCATTGTGTGCCGGACGCTTCTTGATCATCATAGCGAACGGGCAATCCAGATAGTTCGCCAGCATTTCTGCCGTCGATGCGCGGCCTGCATCAGGCGATACGACGATTGGATTGCTGATGCTCTTGTTCTTCAAGTAATCGCTGATCAAATCGAGTGCCGTTAGATGGTCAACCGGGATGTTGAAGAAGCCTTGAATTGCCGGTGCGTGCAGATCGATCGTTACGACGCGGTTAGCGCCGACGGTCGTCAGTACGTCTGCGACCATTTTCGCCGAAATCGGCTCGCGCGGTGCTGCTTTCCGTTCTTGGCGAGCGTAGCCGTAATGCGGCATAATGACGTTGATCGTCCGGGCGGAAGCCCGCTTCGCTGCATCGATCATAATCAACAACTCAACGAAGTGATCGTTGATTGGATGCGATAGAGACTGCACGAGGAAGACGTCGCAGTTCCGGATCCCTTCTTCGTAGTTGACGTAGATCTCGCCGCCTTTGAACCGAGAAAGCTTGATGGCGCCGAGCTTGAGCCCCAGCTCCTCAGCAATCCTCTCGGCTAATTTCGGGTTAGATGAACCCGAAAAAATACGCAACTTGTCGCTTAACATGATACCCTCCTGAGCGTTTGAACCACATTAGTTTTACTTTAGACTGCCTGTTCGACAGTAATCATTATACATCGATTAACGAATAATTCAAAAATCGATCATTGTCCTTTTTCGGCGCTCAAACGTCGCCAGCTGCGAAAAACCTGCTTCTTTCAGTTGTTCACGCGCTTGTTCCAAGTATTGAGCCAATCTAGCGGGCTGATGGGCATCCGAACCGACCGTAATTGGAATGCCGAGTAGTTGGGCGTAACGGAGCATTCGCGGTCCCGGGAACATCTCCTTGCAATCGTGCCGAAGTCCCGATGCATTCAGCTCGATCGCGATGCCAGCGTCCCTTACAGCCTCGAGTGCGGCATTCTCCAGATGCGTCACATCTCCGCCGGGCTTGAAGCCGAACCGTTTGATGACGTCGATATGGCCGATGTAATCGTAGAGCCCCGTCTTCGCCGCCTTAATGACCGCATCGTAATACTGCTCGTACACCGCCATCGGATCTTTGCCTTCCCAACCTTGCGTCTGCCGGAAATCGGTAATATCCCACGTCCCGAGAAAATGAACCGAGCCGATCACGTAATCCCACGGATAAGCTTGAATGATTGCTTCGATTTTCTCCTCGGAGCCTTCGATATAATCGCCTTCCAAGCCGACGCGGACGTCGATCTGCCCCTTGTACTTCTCCTTCAGTGCGAAAGCTTCCTCGACATAGCGCGGCAGTTCGTCCATCGGCATCGCCATCTCGGGATAGTAGGTCGCCGGGTCAACGTGCAGCAGCGGCATATGGTCGGACACGCCAAGCTGTGCAAGACCAATCGCGATGCCCTGCTGAATGTACTCCTCCAGCTTGCCTACGGCATGGCCGCAGCGCTCATGGTGCGTGTGGTAATCGATTAGCATGGGCTTGTTACCTCCAGGCATTTGGTTCCTGCCAATTATCGTTACGGACGAGACGTCCTTAACGATTCATTTTATTCGTCGTCGGCTTGTTATGGCGCTTTCCGAGCTCTGCCATCACTTCGTCCAGCGATATGCCGCGCTCGCGCAGCAGCACCATCAAGTGGAACAGCAGGTCGCTCGTCTCGCTGCGCAGCTCGTCGTTGTCGCCGTTCTTCGCTGCGATGATCACTTCGATCGATTCTTCGCCGAATTTTTTTAATATTTTATCGAGACCCTTCTCGAACAAATACGTCGTGTATGCGCCCTCCGGACGTTCCGCATAACGCTTGGACACGATGGCTTCCAGCTCGTTCAACATGCGGAAACGGTCGCCGTTATTGCCGTCTTCCGTTGGTGCCGCTTCTTCCACGATCGGATTAAAAAAGCACGAATAACGGCCGGTATGGCATGCCGCACCGTTCTGATCGACGCGCACCAGCAGCGCATCCGCATCGCAATCGTAGTGGATGGAGCGGATCGGCTGCGTATGGCCGCTCGTTGCGCCCTTGTGCCATAGCTCGCTGCGCGAGCGGCTCCAGAACCACGTCTCGCCGCTCTCGATTGACAGCTTCAGCGATTCTGCATTCATATAGGCGAACATAACGACTTCCTTGCTGACCGCATCCTGCACGATAGCGCCGACAAGTCCGTCCTTATCCCATTTGATCTTCTGCTGCAGCTCTTCGAACGATACGGACGGCTCGATTACGTTGTCGCTCATCGTACTTCTACCCCTTTGCGTTTCAGATCGTCCTTCACTTCTTGAATCGTCATTTCTTTGTAGTGGAAAATGGTTGCCGCCAGACCCGCGTCCGCTTTGCCTTCCGTGAACACATCATGGAAGTGCTCCACTCGTCCTGCGCCGCCCGAAGCGATGACTGGAATGCTCACCAGCTCCGACACTGCACGCGTCAACTTCACATCGAAGCCGTCCTTCGTACCGTCAGCATCCATGCTCGTCAGCAGCAACTCGCCCGCGCCGCGGCGCTCTGCTTCGCGTGCCCACTCAAGCGCACGAATGCCCGTACCATTACGGCCGCCGTGCGTGAAGATTTCCCACTCGCCCCATTCCGGGTTGAACTTCGCGTCGATCGCAACGACGATGCATTGCGAGCCGAACTTGCGCGCTCCATCCGAAATCAACTGAGGATTACGTATCGCGGCCGTATTGATTCCGATCTTGTCCGCGCCTGCACGGAGCAGCCGCTTCATGTCGTCGACGTGCGAGATGCCGCCTCCAACGGTGAATGGAATCGTAATTTCACCTGCCGTACGTTTGACGACCTCAACCATCGTCGCCCGGCCTTCGACCGAAGCCGAGATGTCGAGGAACACGAGTTCGTCCGCTCCTTCGCGGTCGTACGTCGCGGCCAGCTCAACGGGATCGCCGGCATCGCGCAGGTTCACGAAGTTCACGCCCTTTACGACGCGGCCGTCTTTGACGTCGAGACATGGAATAATTCTTTTGGCCAACATACCGATCTCTCCCTCCCTATAGGATTAATATTTGATGCTGCAAATGATATGGGCTGCTTATTATTATTGTTGTTGCTTGGTCAGTCCTAGGAAGCCTTCGAGAAGCCGCATGCCAAGATCGCCGCTTTTCTCCGGATGGAACTGCATGCCGTACACGTTGCCGCGTCCGACGATCGCCGTAACCGGCTGATAATAATCCACCGATGCAAGCAGGTCGCTTGGAAGTTCCGGCTTAACGTGAAAGGAGTGTACGAAGTATACATGCCCTTCCTCCAACCCTTCGAACAGCGGAGAAGATTGGAGGAACGACAGCTTGTTCCAGCCCATGTGCGGCACTTTGTAGTCGCCTTGGAACCGGACGACGCTGCCCGGCAGCAGTCCTAGGCCGGTATGCGCGCCGTACTCCTCGCTCTCGCTGAACAGCAGCTGCATGCCGAGGCAGATGCCGAGCATCGGCTTGCCCGACGCTGCATACTGCTTCGTTACGGAGTCAAGGCCGGTCTCACGAAGATTGTCCATCGCATCGCCGAAAGCGCCGACGCCTGGCAGGATCGCTGCATCTGCTGCGAGAATCTCCGCTGCATCGCTCGTGACGACCGTCTCGTAGCCGAGTCGTTCGACCGCTTTGCTGACGCTGTGCAGATTGCCCATGCCATAATCGATAATCGCGATCACGGATTACAGCACTCCTTTCGTCGACGGCACTCCTTGTACGCGTGGATCGATGATCGATGCTTCATCAAGGGCGCGACCGAGAGCTTTAAAGACCGCTTCGATCATGTGGTGCGTATTCTTGCCGTAGTGTACGATGACGTGAAGCGTAATGCGCGCTTCGAGCGCCAGCTTCCAGAGGAACTCTTCAACAAGCTCCGTGGAGAAGCTGCCGACTTGCTGGGAAGGATACTCTGCACGATATTCAAAATGCGGACGGTTGCTCAAGTCGATGACAACTTGCGCAAGCGCCTCATCCATTGGCACGAATACGCTGGCATAGCGCTTGATGCCGCGTTTGTCGCCCAGCGCCGTTGCAAGAGCCTGGCCGAGGCAGATACCAATGTCTTCAACCGTGTGGTGATCGTCGATATCCACGTCGCCTTGAGCATCGACCGTCAGGTCGAATTGGCCGTGTTTCGCGAACAGGTCGAGCATATGATTCAGGAACGGAACGTCCGTTTCGAGGTTTACTTTGCCCGATCCATCGACGCCGAACGCCAGCTTGATGTCGGTTTCATTCGTTTTGCGCGCCACTTCAGCCGCGCGCACTGCATTTTGCACATTGTCCGCCATAGGAAGCCCTCTTTTCAATATATATAGTGTTTAGTTCGTTTGCCTGTCGTGCGCCGTAGTGCCTTATCCGCTCCGAGCACGGGGCATTCAATCAGCATATCTGCAGTATGCATACTTGGTGCCTCAACCCGCTACGAGCACGGATCGTTCTTCCGATCGCTGTTGTCACCAGATTGTTTCTGATCTTGTAAAGCCCCATGCGGGTACAATCCGGTGACAAAGGCGACCGCTCCGCTTCTCCAGAACGATTCCGTCCCCTCCGCTGACGATTGAGCGATCCACCGCCTCAGGCCCAGTAACATTAGGCGCCATCAGCGCTTGCATCACTTTTTGTGTCACACCAGCCACAGACCGTGGCTACGTGTTAACGCCGCTTTAACGACACACTTTGTGTCGCTATCGCACTCCGTGCGGCCCGCACACCGCTTTATCGACACACTTTGTGTCGCTATCGCACTCCGTGCTGCCCGCACACCGCTTAATCGACACACTTTGTGTCGCTGATGCACTCCGGGCGGCCCGCACACCGCTTTAACGACACACTTAGTGTCGCTATCGCACTCCGGGTGGCCCGCATGCCGCTTTATCGACACACTTTGTGTCGCTATTGCACTCCGTGCGACCCGCACGCCGCTTTAACGACACATTTTGTGTCGCTGTTGCACTCCGTACGGCCCGCACGCTGCTTTAACGACACATTTTGTGTCGCTGTTGCACTCCGGGCGGCCCGCACACCGCTTTAACGACACACTTTGTGTCGCTGTTGCACTCCGTACGGCCCGCACGCCGCTTTAACGACACATTTTGTGTCGCTATTGCACTCCGGGCGGCCCGCACACCGCTTTAACGACACACTTTGTGGCGTTAGCGCACTTCGTGCGGTGTAAATCGCCCTTTTACTTGCGCCCTTCCTTCTCGAGGCGAACCTCGATAGCGCGGGCGTGGCCTTCCAGGCCTTCGTGGCGGGCGAGCGTCATGATTTTGTCGCCGTTCGCGAGCAGGGCTTCCTTGCTATAGTAGATCAGACTCGATTTCTTCAAAAAGTCGTCAACGTTGACCGGCGAGGAGAAACGAGCCGTTCCGTTTGTCGGCAGAATGTGGTTCGGACCTGCAAAATAATCACCGACCGGCTCCGAGCTGTACGGCCCAAGGAAGATCGCGCCAGCGTTCTCGATGCGCGCGAGCAGCGCCATTGGATCCGCCGTCAGCACTTCCAAGTGCTCCGGCGCCATCTTGTTAATGACGTCGATGCCCTCTTCCAGCGTGTCGACGACGAGCACCGCGCCATAGCTGTCAATCGAGCTGCGCGCGATCGCCTCGCGCGGCAGCAGCGCCAGCTGGCGCTCAACCTCGGCAGCAACCGCCTCGGCAAGCTGCTGCGACGGCGTGACGAGCACCGCCGACGCCATCTCATCGTGCTCCGCCTGCGACAGCAAGTCGGCAGCTACATAAGAAGCGTCCGCTGTATCGTCGGCCAGCACCGCAATTTCGCTCGGTCCGGCGATGCTGTCGATATCGACAACGCCGAACACGGCGCGCTTCGCCAGCGCGACATAGATGTTGCCCGGTCCCGTAATTTTATCGACCGGTGCAATCGAATCTGTACCGTACGCCAACGCCGCAACCGCCTGCGCGCCGCCGATCCGGTACATTTCCTTGACGCCCGCCTCAGCGGCCGCGACAAGGATGTACGGATTAATGCCTTCTTGACCGCCTGTCGCAGGCGGCGTCACCATGACGATCTCCGGCACGCCAGCTACTTGAGCCGGAATGACGTTCATCAGCACGGACGACGGGTAAGCAGCCTTGCCGCCCGGCACATAGACGCCGACGCGCTTCAGCGGGCGCAGCACCTGGCCGAGCAGAGTGCCGTCCGGCTGCATGTCGATCCATGAGGAACGCATTTGCTTCTCATGGAACTTGCGGACGTTATCCGCCGCTTCCCGGATCGCAACTAAGAAATCGGCGTCGATATGGTCGTACGCCGCTTGAATTTCCTGTTCCGTCACACGCAGTGACGATGCATCCAGCTTAACGCGGTCGAACTGCTCCGTATAACGAAGCAGCGCCGCATCTCCTTCCGTCCGGACCGCTTCCACGATCGTACGGGCCGCTTCATTTTGCTCCGGCGTGCCGTACTCGACCTGCCGGTCCAGCTTGAACTGCTCCGCTCGCATAATGCGCATTGATCCATCCCCCTATCTCTTCTGCCCGGCTTGCTACACTCTCGCCGCCAGCGTCGCTTGAAGCCGGTCGCACAGCTTCTGAATCTGATCGTTCTTCATTCTGTAGCTAACCCGGTTCGCAATCAGCCGGCTCGTAATGCCGAAGATCGATTCCATCTCGACAAGCCCGTTCTCCTTCAGCGTCTGCCCCGTTTCGACCATGTCGACAATACGGTCCGCAAGGCCAATGAGCGGTGCCAGCTCGATCGAGCCGTTCAGCTTGATGACTTCCACCTGCTGACCCAGCTCACGGAAGTATTGCGAAGCCACGTTCGGATACTTCGTTGCAACGCGCGGGTTAATGACCGGCTTCCAATCCGGCAGACCGATGACGGACATCCGGCACTTCGCAATGCCAAGGTCGAGCAGCTCATAGACATCTTTATTTTCCTCCATCAGCACGTCCTTGCCGACGATCCCGATGTCCGCTACTCCGTATTCGACGTATGTCGGTACGTCGACCGGCTTCGCCATAATGAACTCCATGCGGGCTTCCGGCACTTCGATAATCAGCTTGCGCGTATCGTCGAAATCGACCGGGATCGGCAGTCCCGCTTCACGGAACAGCTTCGACGCCTGCTTATAGATGCGCCCCTTGGGCATCGCTACTTTCAAAATCTCCTGCTGTCCGTTCACTTCGCTTGCTCCCCTTTCGATCCACCGATGAATGTGACAACGTCTGCGAAGCCTTCGCGGCATGCCTTCAATCCATCAGCATCACCCGCTTCTATACGCTCAGTTACAACAATCGCTCCCTGCGCACGCAAACGTTGTGCCTCAGCCAACGCCTCCGAGCGGCCCTTCGCATCATAGCCGATCAACACACGCTCCGGCTGCTCCTCTTCTTCGCCGTCGAGCAGTTCCAGAATCCGCGTCGTCTTAATCGCGAAGCCCGTTGCCGGTGCGGGGCGGCCGAATTGTGTCAACAAATTATCGTAGCGTCCGCCGCTCACGACCGGGAACCCAAGATCGGCCGCATAGCCCTCGAACGTCATCCCTGTATAATAGGAGAAATCTCCGATCATCGTCAGGTCGATCAGCACATGATCGCATACGCCGTACGCCTTCAGCACATCCCAAATCTCGCACAAATGGCGGATTGCCGACTTCGCCGTCGCGTCCTCACTCAGCTGCATCGCCTGATCGCAAATCTCTTGTCCGCCGCGCAAGCGAAGAATACCTTCCAGCTCCCGCTGTACAGGCTCCGTCAACGACAAGCTGCGCAATTGCTCGCGATAGCCGACATAGTCACGGCCAAGCAGGAACGCCTTGAGCGACTCTTGTGCCTCCGGTTGACCCGGCAGCGCCTCCTCGAACAGGCCGTTCAAGAAGCCGACATGCCCGATCGCGATTTTGAACCGCTCTACTCCTGCCGCCTTCAGCGAAGCAATCGCAAGCGCGACGACTTCCGCATCCGCTTCTGCCGACGGATCGCCTACAAGCTCAACGCCGGTCTGATAAAATTCCGCATCGCGTCCCGCTTCCTCTTCAATCGCACGGAACACATTCGCATGGTACGACAACCGCAGCGGGAACGGTGTTTCCTTCAACAACGACGAGACGACACGCGCGATCGGCGCCGTCATATCGGAACGAAGTACAAGCGTTGTACCGCGGTTGTTCAGCAGCTTGAACAGCTTCTGATCCGACGTCGAGCTTGCAACTCCGACCGTATCGTAAAATTCCATCGTCGGCGTCACGATCTGCTCGTAGCCCCAGCGGCTCATGCAATCGAGCGCCTGACGTTCTACCTTCCGCATCTTCGCTACCGCATGCGGCAAATAATCTTTAACCCCGATCGGTTTTTCGAACACCTTCGGTTTCGACATACGATCACACCTTCTTATCTATTGTTCACGACGGCACCGGAAGTAACCGCGTGTGATTGTTAGGACAAGCAATTCTTTCGTGCTGCTTTAATGCATTAAAGCGATACCATGTTACCATACTACCAAAAGAAAGATTAGTCGTAAGTTTACCATGGCAAGCCGAGGTCAGTCAAGGGATGAACCCCCTTCCCGCGCGGCTTCATATCCAATACAAAAGGCCAGCCCATTAAGGCTGACCTTTATCTTTCTCGAAATCATCATCCTGAATGGCGAACACCATTTTGGTTCCCTGATTCTGCGCCAGCCGTCACGCTTTTTCTGCGGAATTTCGCCGGTACTTGACCGAACAGCAGCCATGACCATCCCGTCACCCTGAAAGCGAGGAACAATACGAGCAGCGATCCCGCCAGCGCCGTGATGAAGATGCCCGCTACCCATGCGATGTATTGGTACGGCATGCCCGGCAGCGGAACAAGCTCACGGTACGCGAGCAGAAATACCGGATGGATCAAATAGATGCCGAATGACAAGCCTCCAAGATCATTCATCCGATTTTCCAGCGTCCGGCTCTTCAGTCTTCGAATCCAGCCGCTAATCTGGAGCAGCACAGGAATCGTCAACAGCGTATAGGCTTCATAGCCGAACTCGAATGCTTCGGACGGATACGTATGATCCCCGGTCCGATACCGATGCCACACCGTTACGAAGATGACGGCTGAAGCCGCCCATAGAAGCCATAGCACGGTACGCCGCACCGGCATCCGCTTGTTAATCCACGCGTTCATTCGCTCATAATTAAGCGCCGCATACACACCTAACAGGAACGTCCCCGCATACGTCAGCGCCACGCTGCCCTTCGACGGGACATGCAGCCAATACCGGTTCGCATAATAAAATCCCGCCTGAATCGCGATGCCCAGCACAACAAGCCACAATCCGCGATTACGCACCTTCTGAAGCACATAAAGCAGCAACGGAAAGACAAGATACAGTTGAACCGTAATAATAATATAGTACAAATGCGTATAGGCGTTGCCGGTCAACAGGTAATGCCAATATTTATCCAGAACAGGAAGCGTTTCCACACTGCCGCCAGCCCGTATCACGTACAATTGTTTAATCCCCAAATACAAGAGCGAGATAAACGCATAGGGCACGAGAATATAGAGCAGCCTCTTCCGGTAAAAAGTGCCCAGCGACCGCAGTCCAATCTTCTGATCGCTGTAGTTGTACAGCAGCACGAATCCCGATAAGAAAATAAATGCCGGTACGCAGAACAATGCGAGCACGTTGAGCGTATTGAATAATCCGAATAGCGAAGACTCATTCAACGCTGCGACAGCCGACGAGGTGGAGTGAACGGTAAGAACCCCCAACATCGCAATTCCGCGCATCACGTTCAATTCATGGACGACAGGTTTCCGGTTAGACAAGATGATGAACCTTCTTTCAGGCGCAAATTGAGGTGAAACATGCCAAACGCAAACGCTGCCTTCATTCTAATCCCGTAATGATGATTGCGGTTCATTGCCGCTGCTTTCTGTCTTCCGCAGCATCTGCATTGGATTGCCGCCTACGAAAGCACCGGCTGGAACGTCCTTATGGACGACGGATCCGGCTGCCACGACTGCCCCGTCGCCGATCGTAATCCCTGGAAGTATCGTCGTATTGGCACCGACGAGCACGTTATTGCCGATCTTGACCGTTCCAATTCGATACTCGCCAATCAAATATTCATGCGTCAGTATGGTCGTATTATAGCCGATAATGCTGTTGTCGCCAATCTCTATTCTTTCGGGAAAGAAAACGTCGACCATTACCATTAAGGCGAAAGCCGTCTCCCGCCCGACCTTCATGCCGAGCACATTCCGGTAAATGGCATTCTTTAGCGGCAGCGAGGGGCAGTATCTTGTGAATTGGATTGCGATAAAATTGCGCACCGCCTTGAACCGGCTGACCGTTCGGTACATTTGCCACAGTGCGTTCGGCCCCTCCATCTTGAACCGCTCTACATTACGACCCATCAGACGTTCTCTCCTCAGACGAATTTGTACAGATCCCGCATATCGTGAATGATATGGCGAGCGCCGGCATCCCGAAGCATCTGCCCGCCCTTAAGCGACCATGCAACGCCGACGGAAATCACGCCAGCCGCGTTCGCCGATTCGATATCGACGGCGCTGTCGCCGATCATCATCGTCGTCGCAGGGTCCGCTCCCAGCTCCTCCAGCGCACGAAGCACCGGCTCTGGATGCGGCTTCGCATGCTGCACATCGTCGATTGTTACCTCAGTGCTTATGTACTCGCGCAAGCCAACGAACGTCAAGCCGCGCTCCGTCGTCATCCTGATTTTCGTCGTCACGACGCCGAGCTTAATGCCCTTCTCATGAAGCGTTCCGATAACCTCGTTCACATAAGGGAACGACCGGACATACTCGTCATGTACACGCAAGTTATGCTCCCGGTACTTCGCAAGAAGCTGAGTGACATCCTCCAAGCCGGAAAAATGCTGCAGTTGCTTCGTGAGCGGCTGGCCCATCAGCGGAATAATGTGCTCCGCTCCAAAGCCCGGCTCCACGATTCCATCCAGCGCATGAAGAAACGATTGGATAATGAGCTCATTCGTATCTAATATCGTGCCGTCCAGATCGAATAGCATCGTCGTTATTTTCCCCTGACCCGATAGCGGGTCTGTCTCGATATTTATGCCGCTATGCATCTTGTCCACTCCTCTTCCTTCTGCTTGCTGCGAAATCGGCTCCCCAGCCGGCCTCGAGGACCAGCCGGCGGAGCCGACAATGTACGCATTATATGCTTTCCCTCACAATCGGATTAGCCGTTCGCCAAATCCGTAGGGCTGTCCGTCTTCTTGCCCTGCTTCTGCGGTTTCGTCGAAACGACCGGATCCGAGTACCGGATCCAATACGAACCGGACAAGCGGCGTGTTACGACGACCACAACCGCAATCAGCAGCAGAATAACGCTGATCAATTGCGAGATACGGATGTTGCCCTCAAGCGGAGGCAGATAACCTGCAGTGAAGCCCATAGCCGTCATTGGCGACCACAGCGCATCCATGAAGTTCGCAATCCAATCTGCACCGCTGAAAGCGAGGCTGTCCGTACGAAGCCCTTCGATAAAGAAACGTCCAATAGCATACCAGATAAAGTACGCAGCCAACTGCTCGCCCGCGAGCAGAAACTTCTGGCGGCGAATGATGAAAAGGATGATAATGCCGACTACGTTCCACAGCGACTCATATAGAAACGTCGGATGATGGAATACGCCTTCGACGTTCATTTGATTGACGATCCAATTCGGCAAATGAAGCGTATCCCGCAAGAACGACTCTTCGACAGGGCCGCCGTACGCTTCCTGATTGACGAAGTTGCCCCAACGTCCGATCAATTGGCCCGCAATGAGCGACGGCGCGCAAATATCGGCGATGCGCAGAAAGCTGTAGCCTTTGTACCTGGCATAAATAAAGCCGCAGATAAATGCTCCGATCAATGCGCCATAGATCGCGATACCGCCTTCCCAGACAGCGAAAATCGAGAGCGGATCGTTCTTATACTCGTTCCATTTGAAAGCGACGAAATACAATCTCGCGACGATAACAGCCGACGGGACGCCGAACAGCAGCAAGTCCATGAAGAAGTCCGGCGAAATTCCGAACCGCTTGCCTTCCTGGATTGCCAGCAGCAAGCCGGCAAGCGCCGCCAAGCCGAGTATAATGCCATACCAATGAATCGTAATGAAGCCAAGATCCAAAGCAATTGGATTTAGCAGAAGCGTGTGCACGTTGGGCATAGTAACGCCGATTCTCCTTTACGATTGTTTCCGATTTGATTGATTCTCGTTTTGTATTGCACAATCCTGTTGGCCGTACGGCTTATTCATAGTCGTCCATGTCGTCAGCAATAGTCTCTGTCAGCTTGTTCGTAAATTGAAGAGCCGCGTTGTAACCCATCCGTTTCAAGCGGTAGTTCATCGCCGCTACCTCAATAATGACCGCTAAGTTGCGGCCAGGCCGTACCGGAACGGTGACGAGCGTAACATCTGTATCGATAATACGCGTCGTTTCCTCATCGAGTCCAAGCCGGTCATACTGCTTCTCAGGCTGCCAGTTCTCCAGCTTAATGACAAGACCGATCCGTTTATTGTTGCGGACCGCCCCCGCCCCGAACAGCGTCATGGCATTGATGATGCCTAGACCGCGAATTTCGAGCAGGTGCCGGATCAGCTCAGGAGCGGAGCCATGAAGCTGACCGTCCGACGTTTGACGGATCTCGACTGCATCGTCGGCGACAAGCCGATGGCCGCGCTTGACGAGTTCCAGTGCCGTTTCACTTTTACCGATGCCGCTTCCGCCTGTAATCAACATGCCGATTCCGTACACATCGACAAGTACACCGTGGATCGTCGCGGTCGGCGCCAGCTTTCTCTCCAGGAAGTTCGTTACCCGGCTTTGCAGAATCGTTGTTGCCATTCCGCTTCGCAGCAGCGGAATGTTCGCGACCTTCGCCTGCTCGACCAACTCGGCTGGCGGTTCCATGCCGCGCGTAATGATGATGCATGGCGACTCCTCATTGCACAGCCGCTCTAGACGCTCTACACGAGCCTCAGAGCTAAGCGTCTGCAAGAACGTAAGCTCCGTCTTGCCCAGAATCTGTACACGCTCACGCGGATGATAGTGAAAATAGCCGGCCATTTCCAATCCAGGCCGATATAAATCGTCTGTCGTTATCGTACGGCGAAGCCCGTCCTCGCCGGACAATATTTCAAGTTGGAACGTTTGAACCAGTTCCGACACTTTTACTTTCTTGGCCATCCTTAAGCTGCCCCCTCGCCGTTTTTTCCATTGTCTTCATCGTAAATGAAAAAAGGACCAAACGCAACGTTTGGCCCTTTTCTTTGGATAGAAGTCTTACTTCTTGTTTTTTATCCCTTATCGTATCGGTACCCGAACCGATTCATTCACATAACCGGGATATTGGTCTAGTTCGAAGGTCAACGGCTGTTTATAGTCATGTTTGGGAATGACGTAAGTAGTAATCTGTTCATCCGGTCCGTCTTGTGACTGATGCGTCTCTGACGTCACAAGGGCCGATTCCGTAAATGAATAGGATTTCCCGGAGCCGTCTGTGAATGGCTTGGATTGATTAAATAGATAATACATATAAGTTCCTTCTGCCTCGCTTAAGTTGCTCACCTCGAATACGATTTTAATACTATTACCGTCAATGTCAGGCTCGATCTGCTTCAACTTGAGCCGCTGGTCTGGCGTCTCGAGCGTAAGAAGCTTCTCCGTATCGACGACCAACTTCTTGCCGCGTTCGTTCTGCTGCGCCCCTTCCGCTACTAATGTAAGATGCTTCGGTTTTTCGAAATAGCTGCTGTAGAAATTTTCCTGAATTCCGTCCTCATCTATTGCTCCTAGACCATTGCTTGAAGTCCAGCGGCGGCCCTTCTCATCTTCAAGCGCAAGCCCTTTTAAAGAGTTGGTCTTCTTCGTATTTCCCGGCGCCCCTTGTATGAATACAGAAGCCTGCATTGGAGTAACGATCAACTTGTCTACCCTGTATAACTGACCGCCTATCTGAAATTCCTTATCGACGTTATATTCTTCTCTCATATCTTTATATAGGCTATGGTCGATATTGAATTCCACCTCGAACGCTTCACCTTCTGACTCCGCCTTGAACTTCACCCGATTCGGCAGCTCCGTTCCTTCCTGCAGGTAGATATCAAGCTTTTCGTATTTTGCCCCTATGGACTCGACGGTGTCTGCCCCCGTACTCCACGAATAATATCCGCCCGGCAGTTCTTCGCCGTTTACACCGCTAATGACCGTATTGTTTAACTGGCTTCCCTTCGTAATGCCTGTTCCTTCTAATGAATAGAACAACACGAGCCTCTGTCCATCCGTCATGATAAAAGGAATCGTCATCTTCTTCCCGTTATGCTCATCTGATACGCCCACAGGCTGCAGAAATTCGTTCTCAACCGCTAATCGCAGCGAGGAGTCCGTCGAAATCAAATCTACATACTTATGCAGAATCGGAATCTCCTCCAGCATTGCTGCGAAAGCCGGCGATACTCGCGTGAAGGCCGTCATAAGCAGGAAGATGCCCAGCAGCCCAGCAGCCATCCCGTATCCGTAACGCTTCCGAGCTTTCCTCCTGCCCATACGCCGCCCCTGCTTGAGCCCCTTGCGAATAGCCTCTTGCAGCGCAAGATCAGACGACGGGACAGCTGTCTCTTGAATCCTCACTATATCCCGTTCCCAAGATTCCGCCTCTATCGTATCGATAAGATCATTCCAATCCGTCGTCTTACCGCTTTCTCGATCGTTGACTCTTTTCATGGAATCCGCCCTCCTCCTTCCCGTCTTCATCCAGCTCGATTCGCAGCTTGACAAGCGCTTTATGCAAACGAGTCTTCACCGTACCCAACGGCTTCTCTAGCAGCATGGCTATATCCGACAACGTCAAATCCCGATAATACTTCAACACGACGACCATACGCTCTTGTTCATTCAACTGATCGAGAGCTTTCTCGATGACCATTCTGTCGGTCAGCATTCCAGCCGGGTCCATACCATAACTTTGGCTCTTAGCTGCCGTCCTGTCTCCTAACGGCAGCTCACGCTTTCTCTTCCGGCTAGAGTCCATGCAGATCCGTATCAATATTCGAACCAGCCAAGTACTGTAATAGCGCGGTTCACGAAGCGATCGACGTTTCTGCCAAGCCCGGCATACCGCCTCTTGCACCATCTCGAGCGCATCACCTTCACTTCGCATATAGGAGTAAGCGATCGCATACAGCTTTTCCTTCTCCATATCCGTCCGCCGCAGAAAAGCTTCCTCGTTCCCTCGGCTTGCCGCAAGCGCCAGCTCTAGTTCATCATTTTGCTCATCTATTGTTCCATAGCCATCTGTCGGCCGTTCATTCTGATCCGAATACCCCATGGTCTCTCCTGCTTCTCGGGCTGGTTTCTCCTGATCATCTGCCTCAGTCCAACCAACGTACCGCATGCTGTTCCTCTCCAACCTCTCACCCCTTGGTTGCTGACCCTATCTATTAGACTCGCAACATCGGCAAACGGTTTTGCTGCAGAACAAATAAAAAACAGTCCCTGAGCATCGGCTCAGAGACTGTTTCGTATCAATCGAGAATTAGTTCTCGAAAATGTTCAGTTCGGACTCTTTATCGAACAGATGAACTTTGTTCATGTCGAGTGCGAGTTTCACGTTCGTACCGTTCATAACGCCAGCGCGGCCGTCGATACGAGCGATAACGGTTTGCGTACCGATACCGTTGAGGTGGAGGTACATTTCGTGACCAAGGTTCTCAGCAACGTCAACGTGTGCCGTAACGATCGTGTCAGGGGATGCTTCCAGGAATACTGGCTCCTCATGCAGATCTTCCGGACGAACGCCGAGGATTACTTCTTTGTTCGCATAACCTTTTTCACGAAGCAGCTTAGCTTTGCCTTCAGGAACAGCTACGTCTACGCCGCTCGATTTGAAGCGCAGCGCGCCGCCTTGATCAGCCAGCGTACCAGCGATGAAGTTCATTGCTGGAGCGCCCATGAAGCCTGCTACGAACAGGTTCTTCGGATGGTTGTAAAGCACTTCTGGCGTATCCGTTTGTTGGATAATGCCGTCTTTCATAACAACGATACGGTCGCCCATCGTCATTGCTTCGATCTGGTCATGCGTTACGTAGATCGTAGTCGTTTCAAGACGTTTCGTCAGTTTGCTGATTTCTGCGCGCATTTGACCACGCAGTTTAGCATCCAAGTTGGAAAGTGGTTCGTCCATCAAGAATACTTGCGGCTCACGTACGATTGCACGGCCGAGAGCGACACGCTGACGTTGACCGCCGGACAATGCCTTCGGTTTACGGTCGAGCAGGTGCTCGATATCGAGAATTTTAGCGGCTTCACGAACGCGTTTGTCGATGTCCGCTTTTTTGAATTTGCGCAGTTTCAGACCGAACGCCATGTTTTGGTACACGTTCATGTGCGGGTACAGGGCGTAGGATTGGAATACCATCGCGATGTCGCGATCTTTAGGTGCTACGTCATTCACCAGACGGTCGCCGATGAACAGTTTGCCTTCGGAAATTTCTTCAAGGCCGGCAATCATCCGGAGCGTCGTCGATTTACCGCAACCCGATGGGCCGACGAGTACGAGGAATTCTTTGTCCTTAATGTCGAGATTGATATCTTTAACGGATGCGAGATCGGAACCCGGATACTTTTTGTACACATGCTCTAAGCGTACGCCTGCCATGAGTCATTTCCCCCTAAACAAAAGTAAATTCGTTATGAACCTATATTAACCTAGGAGAGTCGATATGACTATGCACATTCCCTACAAAAAAACTAAGCCCTTTTCGTGAATTTGTACAATAGCAAAATGATTTTCATCAGAACGGCATCCCGGAACACTCTTACATCAAGGCCTGTCTCCTGCTTTAGCTTGTCCAACCGGTATAGTAGAGTATTGCGGTGAATGAACAATTTCTTCGCTGTTTCGCTCACATTACAGTCTAAGGCAAAGAAAGTATCCAGTGTCGACAACGTCTCCGTCTCCATGAAGACGTCCGCTCTTCCAAGCGCTTGCTCCACATAACGATATCTGACAACCTCTGGAATATTGGCCAGCAGCCTCTCCAGATGCATATTCCATGGCAAATGAATATTCGCTCCCAATTCGAATATCCGACCTAGCTCGATCGTTTCCCGCAGCAGTGTGACCGACTGTACAACCGACTTTACCGGCTTCATCGGACGCCCCACAGCAAGATGGCATTCACCAATCCATTCGCTTGCCAGCATCTCCTGAAGTCCCGAACCGATCGAAGCCAAGCTTTCCTCAAGCGTCTCCGCTTGCTCATCCCGGTCTTCCAGCGTATCACGGACGAGCGCTAATGGTGCGAGTACCAGCCATTCCTGGCCTTTGAGCGGAATGACGATAACATCCTCATCCAGGAACGAATCAAGCAGCTTCTGCAGTTCTCCGAATGCAGAAGCTTCGGCAGTCTGCTCCGTCTCCAGCAAGAACGGAATCATCTCCGCATAGAGTCTCCCGTCCTGCGACAGACTACTCGGCAGAGGCTCCGAACCTCCCGCTAATGACTGCTTGACGATCCATTCTCCAATCGCACGGGCACTGCGTTCTGCCTCGGATCCTCCATCAGCATCATGAATTTCTTCGGCTTGCTTCAAAGCATAACGAGCGACAGACCATGCGATCAAGGCTTTTTCCGTTTCATTCAGATTGCCCCGTCCGACGTTCAGCATCTGTATCGTTCCATCATCAACCGCGGTGATAATAGCCAATGATTCCGACTGATCCTCAACAACCGTTCCTGCCTCAAGCCCCGCCATTGCGGGATGATCCGAGAGGAGTAGCTCCTCGACACGGACTGGACAGTTCAAAATGTGCTGCAGTTGTTCCCAATCTGACATGCTCATTCTTTATCCCCTATCCTGTTCGCCAATCCTATATATATGACTTATGAAGTGACATTTTTTAAGTCATTGTATCATACAATTCGGCTGCTTTCAGCTTTCTTTAGCTCTTAAGAACCTGTCGTCACTAATAGCAGGATAGATAACAAGCAGAATACAGCTGCAATCAAATAGAGGAACGACACCGTTTGGATTTGATTAAGCCCCCATCTCATCAGCACATGGTGGGAATGCAGCTTATCCGCCTGATGCAGACCTTTGCCGGTCAGCATTCTCCGCAGCATAACGATTACCGTATCTATGATCGGGACACCCAACGCAAGCAGCGGAACAATCATCGTTAAGAAGGTCGCACTCTTGAATGCACCGTCTACCGCAATGACAGCTAGCGAGTACCCGATGAAGGTTGCTCCAGCATCACCCATGAATATGCGGGCGGGATGAAAGTTGAACGCCAAGAAACCGATACATGCTCCTCCTAATATAATGGCCAGCAGCGCAGTATCCGGCTGCCCTTTAATTAATGCCGTAACGAACAGCGTAAATGAAGACAGCGTCGAAATGCCGGAGGCAAGCCCGTCCACTCCATCGATGAAGTTGATCATATTGATTAAAGCAAATACCCATATAATTGTACTTCCCCATGCCAACCATTCCGGAAAAATAACCATGCCGCCCAATCCAAGGTTCGATATCCCTTCAATTCGAATTCCGAACAAAAGCGGCATTGTCGCTACTCCTAAGTAAACGATAACACGCGGAGCTACGGGAAAATCCTGACCTTGCGTCTTCGCATAATCGTCAACAAGTCCAATCGCGACAAGCACAAGTCCGCCAGCCACAATAGCAAGGCTAAGTCGGGCTGTACCGACGAACAATAATAGCGGGACTATTGTCGCCAAATAAATCGCAGCTCCCCCCATAAGCGGGATCGGATTTCGATGAATCTTGCGGTTATTCGGCCGATCAACAAAACCGGTTTTCATAGCAATCGTTCGAAAAATCGGGACAAGTACGAACATGAAAGCGAAACTAATAAGCGATGCCGCCAAGTAGAACATTTGAAGCACTCCTTTATCATTGCCGCAGCTCTTGTTGGATCGTCTTCATTGTTCCCTTCATTTTCCGTTTTCACTCGAACAAATCGATTATTATCGACATTATTTGCTAAGGTTTTTATCGTATATATACAAAAAAACCGCAGACATTGTCTGCGGTGATCATTTGTAAAATGGTGAGCCATGTAGGACTCGAACCTACGACACCCTGATTAAAAGTCAGGTGCTCTACCAACTGAGCTAATGGCTCTTGCTGTAAAAGAAA
>NZ_BILZ01000046.1 GCF_004000825.1 Paenibacillus kobensis NBRC 15729
CAGCTGCAGCGCGGCGGACAGCGCGCGCAAGCTGCCTGCCGCCGCCCGGCAGGCAGGCGGCCCGGCGGCGAGCAGCTCCTGCGCCTCGCTCAGCAGTGCCGCTCGCCCGCTGAGCCGCATTGCCACTGCGTTCACGAGGGCATCGTCCACTGCCGGCAAATCTTCGAACCCGTTCATATCCACTCTTTCAACACATTCCTGCAAAGATTTGTTCGGAGAACTATTCGCGGCCGCAGCGACGGAACGTACAAGCAGCCGAACAGCTTTGTCATCCCGGTCAACAATGCCGCCCTTACTTCCTATTCTCCAACGCTCGGCAGCATCTGCCGCAATGCCGAGCGGAAGCGGATCCCGCCACAACAGTATTGGACCGGTATCGCCTCCCTCACTCTCTTTGCCCGCTCGTCCTCCCCCAACCTGCCCGCTGCCGACTTTGTGCCCTTTGCCTTTCCCTCCATCATTCGCCTCCCGCTCTTTCCCGCTTCGGTAAAGGTGAATCTCCTCTCTCCCCTCCGCTGGACTTCTCCGCTCTTGCCGCAAGGTTCGCCAATAAGCAAAATCAGCCTCAATCGCAATAGACCAATGAACCTCCCATTTTCCCCGTTCGTGTATAACATACAACCTCGCTCTCATCTGCTAGCCCCTCTCTTCAGAGCAGTTGAACTCATCCATCCGAATCGCATGCCGTGAACGCCGCCATTAACGCCGCAAACGATTCACGTCATGAAACCATCCTTGAATTCGTCCCTGAAACGCCAAAAAGCACACTCCCCCGCCGAATTGGCGTAAGGAGTGTGCTTCACATCCCGTTAATCATAAACTATAGCAACTGCTTTCCCATTCATTGTAAAACAATCCTGCCGAAGCAGCAAGCGCGTTCATCATCCTCAACTTAGAATAACGGAAGCTTCGCAAGATCTTCCGGACGGTTCAAATCAACGAATACCGCATGCCCGGAACGGATAATGGACTCTCCCGCATGAGCATAATGACCGCCTGCACGTTCATGCGAGCTGGAACGGACAATTCGGAATTTATCCGGAGAAGAAGTTTCGACGGGGCAGCCATCCTTGGCCGCGAACCGGCCGACGATCGCTAACGTTTCTTCCGACGCGCCGCAATCGATGACGGTTATGCGGACATCTGTGCCAGAACGATGGGAGAACCAGTGAATCGAACGAATAAACCATTCCATTCGCGTCTCGTTATTTCGCGCGTACAATACATAATGCCGACTACGGCCCGTATTTCTGCGTATTCCATAATAACGGATTAGGTGCACCGACAACGCCGCAAGCACGTAGCTGCCGAGCACAAGCACGATGAGTGAAACCATCTCGGCCACCTCCTTATGCGACAATATATGCGCCGTACTGCCCATCGGTTACGGGCGAACTGGACAACAATCACCGAATAAGGCCGCTATCGGCCTTGCCGCTTCATCCTCATGCTCCTAAGTACGAAATCGAATGTTTGCTAAAGCAAGCTCATGCTCTCTCCATCTCGCAGCAGAAGCGCCTAGAATGATCTAGGCGCCCCATATTCCAGGTACTGCTTTGCATAGCCTTCGCCGAACGTTAACTCATTCCTTCTCTACTGCTCTATCCTTGCGGTCACCGTAACCTCGGCAAAGACAGCTCGTTCGCTACATCTCTTCCCTAGCCGTCTGCTTCCGCTTGCCGCCCAGCATAAGCTTCACTCCGCCCAATATGAACGCCAGCGAAACCAGTCCCGTCTGGACATAATTTTTAATTTCATACGTCAGGGAGAAGTCGTTGTAATAATCTTGAATAAGATCCACGCCTACTTGATCAAATATATAATAAGCGCCCAGCAGCAAAAGTCCGACGCCTACCCAACGCTTGCGGTTCATCAGCCCATCGACGATCGGTCTATCAACTAGCGGTTCATAGCCCGCTTCCGCACGTGATACCTGCTGAAGCGCATCAAACAAAGAGTAGCACCAGAGCAACGGCAGAAACATAAGGAACAGCGACAACCGGAGTGTATCAAGCAAATAGAAGGCCAGGAAAAAAGCAGCCATCAGCTGGAACCCTCTCCGCTGCAAGCCAAGATACATATGGCCGGCTCCCGGCAGAATCGACAATAGAATCGCGACCCAGCGGCTGCGCTTGCCATTCTCACGATGGCGCTCCCAATCCTCCAGCACCGACCGGTCCTCCAGAATCTCGCCCGCTTGCTTGCGCCCCTGCATCCTTACGGCATCGAACATGCTGTAAATCCATATGATCGGAAGCGCCCCCAGAAAGACCAGGAAACCCGATTGGTGCGACAGCACGCTGACGAACAAGATCATCATGAAGAGGCCGAAGAAGCCGACCATGAACGTCATCCCTCTCTGCAGCAGTCCGATTTGGAGATGACCTAGACCCGGCAGGAATGACAGCAATATCGTATAAAAACGTTCATTCGCATGCTGCGCACTGTTTCCATAGGACTGCCCGCCAGCATATCCGGACCAGCCGCCCACTCCACCGAATGCGCCCCCTGCATACGACGGTTCGCCGTTCATCTCCCCAGAACCGGCCCACGAAGCAGCCGTGCCTTCCCCAGCTCCATGCCCTGGCATGGGGCCGTTGCTAAAGCCAGTCCCCGCTCCAACGCCTGCCGCCCATCCCGCCGAATTGCCCGGGCCGTTATACAGTGCTTGTTGTCCGTGTACTCCCAAACCTGGAACCCGAGTGAACCGGAATAAACCGATCATAAGATCCGCCATCTGTACACACCACATGCCGAAGCCGATCAGCATACATACGATAAACGGGTCCCCGTCCCCCGACTCCATTGCCATCAGGATTCCAAGCACAATGAATCCAATAATGATCAGTGGGTATACAACCGTTCTTCCTTTTCTGCCTATCAAATAATGTCCAACGCCCGGAATAAACCCGAGCAACAGAATCGCTATCGGATTCATGATCCCATCCCTTTCTCATTCGAACTGTCTGCTGCACTTCCGGCAGCCTTCTCCGTCCATTGCTCCAGCAAGCCGACCGTATGATTCATCACTCTTTCCGTATAGGTCACTTTGTCCGATTGCTGCAGGGCCGTTTCGCCGTTTCTATATTCATGATGCTGCTCCGCGGATGCAGGAGTTCCCGCATCGATCGCTTTCCACAAGCCAGTCGACATCAGCAACAACGTGACGCACACTGCAATGGCGTAATGCAGAAAAGCTCGCCTGCGTTCACCGTCTCTTGCACGGCTTTTTAATCTTCTCTCATATTCGCCAGGTCTGCCTTCATCCGGCTTGGTGCCGCCTTGGCCATGCCCGGTTGCTGATCCCGTCGGCTTAGCTTCGTTTGCTCCGCATGAATAGACAGGCACCTCAACTACAGCTTCCATTACGGCATTCGTCACGCTGTCCGCACGCAGCCGGTTCATTAACGGGAATACCGCCTCATCAAGCGATGACAAAACATGCTCCCATCGCGCGAGACAGATGTCGCAACCGTACAGATGCTCCTCTGCTTGCTCCCGCTCCGAATCCGTCATCTCATCCAACAGGTATGCCCGCCATTGCTGTTCATCGCGATGCGTCATGTGCCATCCCCTTTCTCCCACTGTGACCGCAGCCACTGTCTGGCCCGGTACAACCGGGACTCCACCGTCTTCAATTCCACCCGTTGAGACGAAGCGATCTCTCTCTGGCTTCGTTCCTCGATATAGTAAGCATGAACCGTATTGCGCTGTCCCGCATTCATCTCCCCAATCAAGCCGTGAAGCCTTCTATCCCGTTCCTTGCGAATGAGCGTCTCCTCCGGTCCATCCGCCTGCGCCGCCATCCACTCTGCAGCTCCTTCCGCTTCCGCCGCAGCTTGCTCCTTCAGTGAAGTCCGCCGCTTTTCCCGGCGGCGCTCATCAATCGCTGCGTTAACCGCTATGCGCGTCATCCACGTCCGGATGCCATCTAATCTGCAATCAGGAAGAGAGAGATAGATACGCAAGAACGCCTCCTGCACAGCATCCTCTGCCTGTTCCTCATTGCGTAGCACCGCATATGCAGCTGCATACATCGACTGGCGATGCCGCTCGACAAGCTGCCGGAACAACGCTTGTTCTCCTTCAAGCACAGCACGAATAATGTCCTCGTCTCGAATCTCTCTCCCCCCTCTCCATTGAATAGACGAACGAGACGGCAAAACCTCTGCATGCCGGCAACATTTTTTTGCCCCATATACAAATAAAAGCCGTCCCCGGACAGCTTGCCTGCCCGTTGACGGCTCTTTACAGCTCTTACATGTACGTTCATACTCTGTGCCTATGTTACAAAGTCACCCAGCCGAACTTGATCGAATGAATAACCGCCTGCGTCCGGTCGTCGACCTCCATCTTTTGCAAAATGCTGCTGACGTGGTTTTTGACCGTCTTCTCGCTAATGAACAAATATTCACCGATCGTCTTGTTGCTCTTGCCTTCGGCCATAAGCCTCAGTACCTCGGCCTCGCGGCGGGTAAGAGGATTATCCTCGCTTGCAACGAACTTCACGCCCGCTTCCTTGCCTGCAGCTGCAGCGGATACGGCTCCCATCTCATCGAGGTACGTCATCCGGCGGAGCTGATTAATAAGCTTGCCCGTTACCTTCGGATGAATATACGAGTATCCGTTCATAACCGAACGAATGGCGTTAATGAGCGCCTCGGCCTCCATATCCTTCAGCAAGTAGCCGGTTGCGCCTTTGCGCAGCGTCTCGAACACGTAGCTCTCATCATCATGAATCGATAAAATAATGACTTTAATTTCCGGGAACATATCGCGGAGCCGCTCGGTTGCCACGACGCCGTTCTCGATCGGCATATTAATGTCCATCAGAACGATCTCGGGCTGCGTATGATTACAGAACTCCAACACTTGAATTCCATTATGGCATTCTCCGATAACTTCTAAATCCTCTTCCATATTTAGAATCCGTTTCAGCCCTTCACGGAAAAGCTGGTGATCATCCGCAATGAGAAGCTTGATCCGGCGTTTTTCGCCCGCTGCTTTCTGGTCCATCGTCATCTTACTCCTTTCTCTCCTGTGCGTTTACGGGAATGATGATCGAAATCTTCGTTCCCTGATCCTTAGCCGATTCGATCTCCAGCCTCCCCTCCAACAGTTCGGCGCGTTCCCTCATTCCGATCAATCCGAAATGGGAGCCTTGGTGCTGCGCAGCCAAATGTTCGCTCGACTCCACCTGGAAGCCGACTCCGTTATCCGCCACGAGAATTTTCACCAATTGCGCCTGATACGTCATTTCGAGGGACACATACGTTGCATTGGCATGTTTGATCACGTTGGTAAACGCTTCCTGGACTAGTCGGTAAATCCCTGCCTCCATTGCCGAAGGCAATCTGATTTCCCGCCCGATCGTTTCGAATTTCGTCCGAATCCGTGTTTTTTCTTCAAAGTCCTGCACGTATTTCCGCAACGTCGGAACTAATCCGAGGTCGTCCAATGCCATCGGTCGCAGATTGAAAATAATTTTTCGGATTTCCTCCAGACCAGAGCGTACCTGTGCCTTCAAGTCTTTTAATTCGTGCTGCACCATCTCAAATTCCTGCTTCACGATCATTCTTTCTGCAATTTCCATCCTAAGCACTAGATTCGCTAGTGATTGAGCAGGACCGTCGTGAATGTCGCGGGCCATCCGTTTGCGTTCTTCCTCTTGAGCCACAATAATCTTCAGCCCGATTAGCTGTCTGTTCTTGGCCGATTCCAATATCCGCGTCACTTGATTCAAGTCGCCGGACAAATATTCGAGCACGACGTTAATTTGGGAATGGATCGTTTGAGCTCTCTCAATAGACATATCGACATTCCGGACCCGTTTTTGCAGATCATCCCGGCGTGCCTTGAGCTGCTGTTCCTTTTCCGCATACATCATTTTCTCGACTTGGATCTGTGTTGCTTTATCATAGGCGTTTTTAATGTCTTGTTCATTAAATTTCACGAAATCGCGGCTAACCTCCGTCAGCCGAATACGGGCCATCCGGTACTGGTTTTCCAGTTCGTCGGCCTTATCGATGACTTCGCCCGTCTCCTGTATTACGGTGTCCAGTTCGAGCTCCAATGCTTGAAGCTCCTGGCGCGCGGATTCGCATATTTCGAATATCTGAACCTTCGAGTCTTCCATGACTCGTATCGCATTGCTAATTACGTTATTAATATCGTGTATTCGATTATCCATCCGCACCGGGGTCCTTTCTATGTAGGAGGGCTAGCTCTATTATAGCAAATCTGCCCCCCTCCTAGAAAACCATATATTCCCTTGCCGTGGCAATCGTGCTTCTTACCTATTGTTGGCCCGTTTGTGCTATGCGTGACATTACTTAATCGTTACCGTCTTCGTCGTTTGCTCCCAGCCTACTGACAATCCGAGCTGCTCCGAGATGAGGCGAAGCGGCACTAGCGTCCGGCCTCCGCGCAGAATCGGCTCCGCAGCCGCGGGCTGCCGCACACCGTTAACGACCAGGTCGGTGCTGCCGATTCGCAGCTCCAGCATCGTATTTCCGCGAATGACCGTCACTTTCTTCTGCGCTTGATCCCATTCGACTTGCGCCCCCATCGAGTCCGCGATGAACCGGAGCGGCAAGTACGTTACACCGCTGAGCGCGATTGGCGCTGCATCCAGTTTCACCGTATTCCCGTTGACTGTTGCTGCCGTTTTGTTAATCGTCAACTTGATCGCTGGACGTACCGTCTCCGGTACAGCCGGCGGGTACAGCATCGTCATATCATCGATGATTACGGAACCTTGAACCGCCCGCTCATCCTGTCCCTGCGCGATATTGGCGACGTACAACCGCTTAACCGTAACTGGCGATGTGAGGCCATAACTGGTCAGATCGACCGTCAACGTTTTCCATCCGGTCCAATCAATCGATTTGGCCAGATCGATATAGCTTAGCTTGCCGTTGGCGTCTTTCACCTCCATACGGAGCCAGTTAAAGCTCTGGTCGCCGTATACGTCAAGCTTGAGGCCGGTCGGCGTTCCGCTTACCGGTCTGCCGCTGTCGCCAAGCGCCGCATAAGCAGCCAGCGTCTTGCCCGAACCGATGCCGCTTGTGAAATCATACGTCAGTTGCAGCCCCTGAGAGGACGCTGCCTTGCCTTCAAGTCCGGTAACAACCACAACGCTGCCTGACGCGCCTTCCGTTCCTTGGAACGTAATGCCGTAGCCGACTTTCTCGAACGTCTCCCACATCGTCGCCGCAGAGCCTTTCGTCAGCGTCAGCATAGCCGGGAACCCGTCATACCGGGCAATGGCATATCCGGCAGCCGCATTGTCGCTCACGCTCTTAACCGTGAAACCGCCGTTGCCCGCTTCAGCAGTGAATCCTTTATACTCCCACTTAACCAATTCGGAAGGAATTGTATAATTATGTCCGTCTTTTGTCGTAATTTTTAACGATGCAGTAATTTTGGCACCTGGGTCTAACGTCGCGCCCGATGCATCGATTGACATGCTCGCAATTTGATCGGCGCCGATGACCGTTACCCCTTGCTCGCCAGTTACGCCTGCCGCTGTCACCTGCACTTTGCCGGATCCAGACTTCAGCGCCGTCAAAGAGCTTCCCGTGAACATGCCCAGCGAGCCATCCGTTTTCCACTGCGCCTGCAGAGTCGAAGCGTCGACTGGATTATAGTAGCTGTCATATGCCTTCACCGAGTAAGGTACGGACTGGCCAATGAACAGAACGGTTGGGCCGCCCGGAAGCAATCCAGCCAGCTTGCCCTGTGGAGCCGTGCTGAATACGCCAATGCCGTTGGCTACCGGACGCAGGTAAGTGCCGCCCGTTGTCGGATGAGCCGTTTTCAAGTCAAATTCGCCAAGAGGACGCTCCACCATCGTCGTTGAGCCGCCGCCGTCCATGTCCACGCCTTTCCAGACGCCTAGCGCAACCATGGACTCCTGCAGCTCCTTCAACGACATGCCGTTGCGCGTAGACGTTCCTTCAGCCGTCAGAATGAGCACCTTCTTCGAATCCTTCGTATACCCGACTGCCGTCCGGTACACGGCACTTGCGCCGCTTACGCCGCTAATATCGCGGGAGAACGTTGCCGCCTTGCCTTGATCGACGAGAATCGTATGGCCGCCGACCATCATTTGGAATGAAGCTGCGTCCGTCTTAGCGCCAGTCGTCTGCGAGACGAGGCTGTAATCGCTCGTAACCGGCGAGCCAACCTGCAGATGCTCGCGGATGAATTTCGCACCTGTTCCATGTGCACGCAGAATATACCCGTCTGCCGGCGGCTGCATCGGCAGCGTGGTACCGTCATCGACAATCTGCTGAACGATGCCGCCCTGCACGAGCACCTCCGTTGGCGTGGAGCTGCTGTCCTGCGGACGCGTAGCCGCTGTCCAAGCGCTTGTATATACGTAAATCGAGTTCGTATGGCTATAGCCTTTATCCGGCTCTGTACGGTAAGCCGATTCGTTCATCCCCCTGATCGGGAATGTCGTACCGTCCGCCGCCGTCACCAAGCCGTCAAAGCTGTACAAATCAATCGACGGCACTTTATCCTTGGTTAGTCCAAAGGCATACATGCCCTTCAGTTCCATCGGTCCCGACATCATCGTGCCGCTCGTAATTTGCGGGCCCATCGGCGAGTGCTCCGTACCGCTGCCCGTCTGGAATACGTCACCGTTAATTGCGGCTACTGCGCCAGTTTCCTTTGCCATATTCAATACGTTGTTTAAGTTGGTTACCGTATTATTTTTACCGCTGATCGCGTTCAATTGAACATAAGGGTTCGTTAGATCAACCTCGATCACATGCAGGTTAACCGTCCCGCTGCCCGTCGAAGGCGTCCACTCGTAGTCCAGCCGGTTAACGCCTGATGCGATCATGTTCTGCTTCTGCAAAGTAAGCTTCGCGTTGGCTGCTTGAATAACGGCCGCCGCCGTTCCGGACGTCGACGCCGCTTGCGATTGCTGGGCTTGCACCGTTTCCGCGTAAACAGCTGGCGTTCCGAATTGGAGCGTCTGCAGCAGCAGCGCCCCTCCCAATGTAACAATAATGAGCTTGGAAGCTCCTCTATTATTCGTCTGACGATTCTCGTTGTTGCTGGATCTCATCTTGATTTCAACTCTCCCATCCTAGAACTCTACTTCATTATAGACTGCCGGCTCGATAAAAAGTTACAGGTGATAGAATAACTCTATCATCCTATTACCCAATATTAGAAAACCTCTATCGATGTTTGTATAAAGAATGACTAAAAAAAGACTATCTCCCATCGATGCCACTAATGCAGCATGTCCAGGAGATAGTCTTGAAGTTCGTTCAGAGAGACAACCGATTAGGATTGCAAGAATCCGACGTAGGTCAGCATGCGTTGAATCATGATCGCCGCTTCCGCGCGCGTCGTATTCGCTTGCGGTACGAACGTCGTCGATGTAACACCTGTCATGAAGCCCGTATAGACCGACTTCGCAACATCTTGCTTCGCCCATGTGCCGATTTGTTTGCGGTCCTTGAAGCGTTGCAAGTACGTATCGACCGACTGCGGCAGCGAGACCGTTGCGCCTGCATAAGTAGCAGCGCGATTCAACATTGCAGCCGCTTCTTGGCGGGTAATAAAGCTGTTCGGCTTGAACGTGCCATCCGAATTGCCCGTCACGATGCCTGCCTTCGATACAGCGCCGATATAAGCGGCAAGCGCCGTACTCGTATTCAGATCGGAGTAGGCTCCGGCTGCAGTCTTGTCACCGGACAAGCCAAGTCCGCGTGCAATAAACATGGCGAATTCGCCGCGCGTGATTGGTTTATTCGGTTCGTACTTCGTCGTCGTGCGGCCTTCAACGATGAACTTGTTCGCAAGCAGCAGAATGCTGTTGCTTGCCCAGTGCGTGCCAAGGTCGCTGTAGCTGACGTTTCCTTTGATGACAGCGAAATCGCCGTTTCCTTTGCGCATGAACGAAACTTTAGATCCGGTGTTGCCGTTCGCCGCTACTTTCGTCGGCACATACGACAGCACATTCGTTGCCGGATCGACCCATACGACAGCTGTCTGGCGCGCCGTCATCGTAGTCGTCGTATTCACGCTGACGGTCACGTACTTGCTGAATGACGGCAGCTCTTTCGCTACACCAGCAACCATTACATTCGCCTCAATGTGTATTGGGCTTACAAACGTAACGACACCGGAACGATTCAGCGCACTTGTCAGGCTCGCGGTCAGATTCGGAGCTGATTGATCAATCTTGATGACGAGATAGCCCGTCGTTCCGCCAACGTTCAGTATCTTCATAATCTGATTGTAATCAAGCCCCGAGCACGGAATCTCATACGTGATTTCGCCGTACTTGATGATGATTACAGGAGATCCGCCAACATTTTTGGCATTTTCCAGCGCTTGCAGCGGAATGGACGCCAATCCCGCCTTCTCCGTAGCCGGAATGCTCAGCAGCACTTTCGGCGAATCCGCTCTTATCGCACGCGCCGCCTTGAAGCCATTATTCAAGCTCTCTTCAATAACGGTATACATGTTCGCCGATTGTCCGCCTGGCGAAGTAGATGAAGTGACTGTGTAATGAGCCGATTGAAGGATGATTGCTCCTTCCGGCGTCGCTTCAAAGTTGCCGTTTGCCGTCCCGCCAGATGATCCAGTGTTGGTACCCGTGCCCGATGGAGTCACATTAATGACAGACAGATTGCTGAACGACCCCATCAGAACGCCGGACGAATTACGAAGCCCGCCTGAATCGGACGTATAGCCAATCGTCACTGAATTCGTCGATGTAATAGCCGTATAAAGCGTCAGAACGACTTCCGAAGTACTTACCGATACGGATGCGACTGGTGCCGACGTTCCGTTGATTTTGACCGAGAACTGGCTCACTTTCGGAACATAAGACGTGTTTAGCGTTTCACCGAATACGATTGTCAGCGAGGAACCATTGATTATCGCCTGTCTTGTGCCCGATGTAGTACCGCCCCCCGACGTGCCATTCACGGAAGCTTGCAGTCCGCTGAAGCCAACCGCTGTATTGCCGTTCAAATCACGCAAGCTGTTCGAGCCCGGAATATAGGACACAAGGACCGTCGCGGTGCTCACAACCGAAGCAGACAACGTCAATACCACCTGATTGTTCACTAGCTCAACTGCCGTGACCGTTCTTGCTTGTCCATTTACGACTACAGAATAGGATGCTTTGCCCGGAATCGCTGTCGTATCCAATCCTTCATTGTATGTCAGCGTCAACTTGCTGCCGCTAACGGACGCCGACTGGACGACCGGGGCCGTCTTATCGGACGCATTCTTCAGATAGAAATCGATGAACGCTTGAAGCGCGTTGCCATTAGAATCCACGACCGGATAGGAGCCTTGCGAATAGCTGATCGATACAGCCGTACCTTCAGTTACAGTCGTCCCTAATGTGAAATAAAGGTAGTTACCTCCTGTGTGGACTTCGGATACATAAGTCGCATAGCCGTTCAGTTTGACCGTGAACTGACTCGTGGCATACGTATTCGGTTCAGCCATCGTCTGATTAAAGTTCAGAATGACGCTGTTGCCGTTCACCGTTCCGCTAACCGGCTTCGGTAATGTCGTATCCAACGTGTTCGTAATTGAGCGCGACGTAAGATTCACTGCCGTATTGCCGGACAAATCTTGAATCGCCTTATCACCTTTCGCATAAGTCAAAGTGACGGTTTGTCCGAACAATACCCCGTTAATTAACGTGAGTGAAACTGTCGTCCCCGACACGGCTGTCGCAATAACTGCGCGTGCCTCGCCATTCACCGTAACATAAAAGCTGCCCGGCTGCGGCACGACGTTCGGATCGAGCTGCTCGTTATACGTCAACACGATTGTGGAAGATCCGGACATCGTTGCATTTGTCAGCGTTGGTGCCGTTTTATCCGTTCCAATCGTGCTGAACGCCCATTGCACTTGATTTTGAATGCCGGCGAACCGATTGCCCGCAAGATCCACAATTGCGTTGTTGCTAATTTCAACGTAATAGCTCGCCGACGAAGCGAGCGATACTTGGGGCGTAATTATTACTTTGCGTGAATCCGTTGCATCCACTGCTATGGTTGCCTCAATTGCAGTTGACTGTGTGCCAGTTTTGCGGATCATGACACTGCCCGCAGGCTGCGCGACACGTACCGGCTCGTTAAACATGATGAAGATCGGCGCTTGCACGCCGACACTGTTCGTCCCGTTGGCCGGCGTTAGCGTACTAATGACCGGAGGTGTCGTATCACTCGATACACGGAACGACCAATCCGTAGCATTCGATATTCCGTTATAATAGTTGCCCGCCATATCACGGAATGCTTGCTCACTAATTTGGACATAGTAGGACGTGTTCGCTACGAATGCCGAATGGTCAATCGTAATTTTGTTCGTCCCTCCGCCCTTCACACTTGGCGATGTGACCGGAATGGACTGGAATACCGCGTTCGTCAGACTATTCTTGATCGTTATCGTACCGCCGCCCGGATATACTGACTCGTTGAATGTCATGACGAGACTCGCTGATTCCGACGCCACGTTGCTGCCGTTACCCGGAGACAATTCATTAACGACAGGTCTCGTTGTGTCGACTGCCATTGCCGTCGAGAACGTCCAATCCGATGCAGATACGATTCCTTGATAGCCTATATTGTTGTCATTCTTGAAGATACCCGGATCAATTAATACATAATAGCTGTTATTCGGTTCAAACTCGCTGTGCCCGATTGAAACGACATTGCCTGCAATCGATACATATCCCGAGTTCACATCGATCTGTTGGAAGACGCTGTTGTCCCCGATACGTTTAATCGTTATGTTGCCCGAGCCGCGCGACAAGGATGTTGCACCTACAACCGTCAATGACAATGCATCTGTACGGTTTACTCCAACCGAATTGTTGGCAGGAATTTTATTTACAGTCATCGGTGCGGCAGTAGTTGTAAAGCTCCAATATCCGCTTCCTGTATAGCTGTTGCCTGCCCCATCCTTGAACGTCCCAGCTGGCACACTAACCGTGTAGGTGCTCGATGCTTGCAAAACGCCTGGATTAATTGTGATCGCATTCGTACCGCTTCCGGTTACGGTTGCGGCGCCTACATCAATCGTTTGCGTGTCGCCGCCCGAGCGGGTCAATGTAATATAACCGCTTGCAGCGTATACTGGCTCGTTGAATGTAATTTTCAACCATGCCGCTGTCGAAACATCGGAAGCTCCGGAAGCCGGTATGAACTCTGTTGCATATGGAGCTGCTGTATCGGTACCTGCAACGTTAAACCGCCATGCGGTAGCATCACTTAAGCCCGCATAGTTCGCGTTATTCGATACATTGACGAAAGCACCTTGATCGATTCTAATGTAATACGATATCCCCACACCTAATGTCTTCGGCATACTGATGTTTGCTACATAACCTGTCGCATCCATCGTTACATATGCAGAAGCTGCCGAGATCGTATTCACTTCTTCGTTCGTATCTACCCGTCTGACATGGATGTACGAAGAGGCAGCACCTTTCGCAACCGGCTCGTCGAAGGTTACTTTCAAGTTCACGTTTCCAGGCACACCAGTTTCACCATTGCCTGGATAGGTGCTTACAACAGCGGGGCCGTTCGATGCCGCCTCCGCCTTGCCCGTGAAACCTGCCCACGCGGAAATCCCGGCAGTCTGCAGCAAGAGTGCAGCAATAAGCAGCATTCCTATCAATCTACGATTACGTTTCAATTATCATTCACTCCCCAGCAAGACAGTCGTATATATTTTGTCGGTATTATTGGGAGTAAAGTTTAGGTTGGATATGAAAAAAGACCGGATCGCGATTCGCGATTCCGGTCTTGATTCGTCCTATAAATTAAGCAAGTGCATCGGCTTTGAGCTTCTCCGATTTGTCGACGCGCTCCCATGGAAGGTCGATATCGGTGCGGCCGAAGTGGCCATAAGCTGCCGTTCTAGCGTAGATCGGACGGCGAAGATCGAGCATCTTGATGATGCCGGCTGGGCGAAGATCAAAGTTTGCCTTGATTACTTCGACAAGCTTCTCTTCGCTCACTTTGCCCGTACCATACGTATCGACGTTGATCGATACCGGCTGCGCTACGCCGATTGCATAAGCAAGCTGAATTTCGCATTTATCAGCCAGACCCGCTGCTACGATGTTCTTCGCAACATAACGAGCTGCATAAGCTGCCGAGCGGTCGACTTTCGTTGGATCTTTGCCGGAGAACGCGCCTCCGCCATGGCGAGCATAACCGCCATACGTGTCGACGATAATCTTGCGGCCCGTCAGACCAGCGTCGCCTTGCGGTCCGCCGATAACGAAACGACCCGTCGGGTTGATGAAATATTTCGTTTGCTCATCGAGCCATTCCGTTGGAACGACTGGCTTGATGACATGCTCACGGATGTCCGCTTGAATTTGCTCCAGCGTTACTTCCTCCGCATGCTGCGTCGAAACGACGATCGTGTCTACGCGAACCGGTTTGCCTTCGACGTATTCGATCGTAACTTGCGTCTTGCCGTCCGGACGGAGATAATCCAGTTGGCCATTCTTGCGCACTTCAGACAAGCGGCGCGCAATACGGTGTGACAGCGCGATCGGAAGCGGCATGAGCTCTGGCGTCTCGTTCGTTGCAAAACCAAACATTAGACCTTGGTCGCCAGCGCCGATATCTTCGTTCTCTTGCTGTACGTCTTTGCCTTCACGCGACTCAAGTGCTGCGTTAACGCCTTGCGCGATATCTGCCGATTGCTCATTAAGCGACGTCAGTACGGCACAAGTGCTCGAGTCGAAACCATACTTCGCGCGCGTATAACCAATATCCTTAATCGTACGGCGCACGATCGCTGGAATATCAACATAGTCTGCGCTGCTGCTAATCTCACCAATAACAAGTACAAGCCCCGTAGCAACCGAAACTTCGCACGCTACGCGTGCGTTCGGATCAACTTCAAGGAATGCGTCAAGCACTGCGTCAGAGATCTGATCGCAAATTTTGTCCGGATGGCCTTCCGTAACCGATTCTGAAGTAAACAAATGTCTGCCCTTCAACGACATCACATTAACCTCCTAAGCTCTTTCTTTACTTTATTATACGCATAAGTACGTTGTGTCTACAAAAAATGAACCTTTTCCGGGTGGAAAAGGTTGTCATAAGCAACTCTTCTAAAACATTATGATACCGGAATGACTACTACCTGTCAATGTAACGAAGAGGAGCCATTCAATACAGCCTCCGCTTGCTGAACCAGTCTGCGCGTAATTGCACCTCCGACTGCCCCTGCTTCTCTAGTCGCAAGCTGCGACCATGGAATATAGCCATTCGCTACTACGCTGCCCCCTCCATTGCCGCCAAATTCGCTCGCAAATTCAGTATCTTCGCCATGTAACGACACAGAATGCTGAACGAGACCTAGCTCCGCTGCGATCTCATACTTCATTTGATTAATCGCTTGTCGGCTTTGCGGCACAACCTTTTGATTCGAACGACCCATAATAAAAGCACCTCCGTTATAAATGTTAAGATTGTTGTTGCCTGTGCTATTATCGTGCGCCTTGTGGCCTATGTTGAAGCGTATAACCTTTTGTCATCGAGGGAAGGATTAGGATAGTTTGGCACCTGGCCTAACGAAAGACGGCCTCCGATTACCGGAGACCGTCTTGGATTAGAAAACCTATAAAAGATTAACAATAGCTGAAGCAACTGCTTATTGACTTACTTCAATTCGTACTGTCCGCGTACAAGAACGGTAAGCCCGTTCTTCTGGGCCGGATCCGGCATGACGCCGCGTCCGCCGCGAGGGAATAAGATCAGATGATTGTTCGGCACGGTTTTGCCGTTCGTAATATCTTTGCCGTCAGTCAGATCGGAAATGCCGTTCACATCAGCGCTGTAGACGACAGCCTTGCCGGCTCGGACGACGAATTCAGCCCCGTCCTTCGCAATCAAAGTCTTGCCTGCAGGTACCGAAACGACCACGACTTCATTCGTGTTCGCTGCGGCAAGTTCCTGTTTCAGCTGATCCAGCATTTGCTGAACTTGTTCCATACTCAAGCCGTTCCCTGCATTAGCGACAGCTTGATCGACATAGCTTTTCGTTACGACTGGATCATTCACGGATCCAGGGCTTGCGCTGTCATCTGCACCGCTTACTTTACCGTCTTGGAACTGTAGACCAATGCCAGCGGCAATAATAACTGCTGCCGCTATACCTGTCATTTGTACGAATCTTTTTTTCACGCTGCTACCTCACTTTAGAGATATAGATTAGAAGGCGCAACATTCATCTTGTACGTTCCGATCAGCTTCTTGTGCCCTTGATATTGATCGTAGACGTTCAGAGTGAATTCACGGAACAGTAGTCCCCACAGCTTCTCGTCGTGGAAAGATACAGACGAATCCACATCGGTACCGAGCTTTAACGCACCGTCGCCCGTTTCCAGTTCAACTGCTTTTTCTACTCTCGTATCTTTATCGACGATCTCGAAGACTACTTGATGTTTGTCCGCCAATTTCTCGTAAGTAATCCATTTGCTTAACGTGTGGTCAAAGTTTAACTTGAAATCATAGATGTCTTCTTGGGCAAGCGACAAGTCGTCCAACGTCAAAATATAAGGGTTGATCTCCATTTTCTCGAGCGTTGTACTAACCTTTGTTGTTTCTGCAGGGAGTTCGTATTGTACCCCTTGAACGAATCCCTCTGCTTTGCCTTCCCCGGTCAGGAATGATCCTCCTGCGATGCTTTGGCCGACCAGGAACTTCATATTCGAAGTGTCGTAGCTTTCTGGGAATTGTGCAGAAGCCATGACTAGCACCTTACCGTTAGGCGTAATCTTAGTGTCGACGTTTTTGAACGTCGTCTCGATATAGTTGCCGGTGTTCGTTTGGAAGAAGGCTGACAGATTCGGCAGTTCCGCAAAGCGTGCTTCTTTGTTCTGAAGCTCGAATTCGGTGTATACAAGCTTCGTCTCATTCGTTTCATTGTGGTATACGCCTGATTGTACAACTTTAAGAGACGACTTTCTGCCCGTACCAATAATATCGTACGTATCGTTCGATTTGATTAGTCTTGGCGCAAATTGGCTTGCGTTAATTTGGATTCGTCCGAGAGACTTCGTATTGGATGCAGTGCCGTCGCCTGATCCAATTTCGCTCAATTCTATCGTTACATTATTTAAGGTCGTAGAATATGGTATCTTGGTCGAGATATAGACATGCGAAGATGTATTCGACTCCAACGCGTTATTCGTATCGGTCTTAATCGATACGATGTTCTTCTCATCGACCTTCAAGCCATTAATAATAAACGTCGCTTTAACATTCGGTATTGTTTTAATCGATGGTTGAACGTTACGAATCGTAATGTCTGCATTGATTAGATCCTCACTGCCCCATGGCAGACGGTCAACCTTGCCTACGGATAGTTCAAACATACCTTGTTCCGTCATTCGAAGAACAGAATTTCCGCTGGCTGTCTCTTGATTCGGCTTAGGAGGAACGCCGAATACACCCAAGATATAGCTATTCTTAGACTCCTCCACCGTCTTGCGAATAATGAGCTTTGCGTTCTCTGCATTCACATTGGACGGAAGCGAGAACTGCAAATATTGCTCCTTCTTGATCTGCGGCGACAATTCAACTGCATCCGTAGATTGATTGATTGCAGGGTACAGGGCGCCATTCGAAGCTAACAGTGTATACGTGTAGCCCGATAGTTTCACTGCAGACTTGCCGGCGTTGTTCAGATCCACATACATAGACAACGTTTGCGTATCACCTGACGTCTCATAATAGGCTTCTCGAATGAGCGTGTCGACCTTCTCGCCTTCGACCGTTATTGGTGCAGTCTTGCCGGCAGGAGTGAAGCTATTATTGCCTGTGATCGGTTTAATCGTATACGTGGCAACCGGATATTCCGTCTTCGATTCTCCGCTTGTTTCTGTGACGATCAACTGCATATTATTATCGATCTTCGTGCCAGACAGAACGCCATACAGTTTAATTTCCTTAGAGACCCCAGTTAAAAGAGTAGTCGTTGTTCCCGCATCTACGTCAAGTTTCACCAACCCGCCGCCAGGGCGCTTCAAGCTGAAAGATAAAGTATTCAGATCAATCGGCGTATTGCTATAGTTCGTAATGCGGAACGTATTCATCACTTCAATCTTTCCTGCAACATTCGTAAATGTAGAATTAGCCAGAATGGTGCTCAGCTTCTTGCCGCTATTCAGTTTGACAACCTTCCCTGTTACAGCCGGAACAATTGGATTGTAACCGCTTGGAACAGATACTTCCGACACTTTCAACGTATAATCGGGTTGGCTGAAATCCCACTTGATCAAAGAAAACTTAAAATCAGATAGATTCGACTGATAATTGACACTTGCAGAGAAATGCAGGTCTTGATATGTATTCGGCGACACTTTCCCTTTCTTCGCGTCGCTTTCTTGAAGCGTCAGTTTATATTTTGTACCGGTCTTGGTGTACAGTTCTAGATTATAATCGTTAAAGTCCAATTCCTTGTTGTCGCCATTATAGATGGTAGCCGTAAAATATAACGTCTTCTCATTGACGCCATAAACAAATTGAAAATCTTGAATTTGTATGCTGCTTTTGCTCGATACTTTCAACTTCGGAATAGCTGTAACAGCTGCGCTCGTTTTGACAGTCGCCGCTTGTGCGGTCGATGGTACGAATTGCAGCGGGGTCGTAATACTTAATGCGGTTAATGCAACTGCGATACCGAACTTCTGTGCCTTCTTCATTCTTGCACCCCTTTAGTTAAATGTTCCTACTTTATTTGACGCTTCAATCTGCCAAAATGTTTCTCTTTCCTGCTGCATTCCTACGATTTCCTATACAATTCTTATCATTTATTTTACAGCGACTATATGAACGGAGAATGAACAGAGGCCTTGCTAAGAATATAACGACTTATTTTGAGCAAAATAAAACAGCCTGCAGGTCTGATCCTGCAGGCTGTTCTTAGAAATGGATTTGACTTCATTACTAAAACAAAACAAAAAGAACCGAGCAAGCTCGGTTCTTTTTGCGAATCAGTAGCGGTTATTAAGCCGTTACGATTACTTTGAAGGAGATAGCGATACCGTTGTTGACAACCGTTACGTTGAACGTGTCGCCAGCTTCGATCGTACCTACCGTTTTGTTGGCTGGCAGGTTCGTAGGAACTGGAACAACTACATCATTCGTCAGTTCAACGCCGTATTGGTCCGTCGTTTTCACTGCGTCTTGTGCAACTGCTGCCAGGCTAGCACGAACATCAGCTTGCGAAGCGGAGATAACGTTCGTGTCAACTTTCTTAGCTTTACCGTTCTCAACAACTTCAAGTTTAACCGGTGCAGGAGCAGCCGTGCTTACTTTAACTTGTTTTGTTACAGTTTCAGGACCGTTAGCACCATCAACGATAGCCGTAACTTTAACTTCTTTGTTACCGTTATCGAAGCCAGTGTTACCAGTTGCTTGAAGTTTACCTGCATTGTTAATGCTTACGCCATCACCCGAAACGAAAGCTTGGTAGTAACCAGCTGGTACAACAACTTTCGAGCCGTCAGCCAGTACGCCGTTAACCGTCAGAGCTTTGTCGTAGCCAGCAGCATAGCCGCTTGCTGCGCTGTACAGCGTTGCAACGTCAGCGATTTCGTACGAGGAAACGTCTGCTTTTTCAACTACTTTCGAGTTGAACGTGTATTGGCTGCCTTCTACGTCAGTGCCGTCTTTTTGGAGCGTCAGCGTGATCGTAGCAGCGCCTTTACCTTTTGCATTGAGGCTTGCGCCGTTAGCATCAGATACGTTGTACACGTCGTCTGCTACTTTAACGCCGCCCAGTACCACTTTGCTAGTGTCGGACGATTTAACCGTTACACGGTACGAAGCGTCGAGCGAGAAGTCACGACCGTATTGGTCTTTAACTACAACGTTACCTGCTTTGAGCGTGCCAGTTGCGTCTTTCAAGAAGTCTTTCGTGAAATCTTTCGTGCCGGAGATTACTGCGCCTTTAGCTGCCTCAACCAACGTGAAGCTAATGCTTTGTGCAACGTTCGTCGACGAGATCAGGTTGATCGTTACAAACGTTTTTGCAGCAACATTCTTCGTGTCGAGTACGAGTTTAGCCGTACCTTTAACATAGTCTTGCTCGAATGCCAGTGTACCGGACGAAGTTGCTTTGAGCAAGAATGCATCGGATGCGTTCAGGTCTTTAGCGTTTTTCATAGCGTTGCCGAATTGGTCAACAGCCGTGAAAGGAATTTCGATTTTCTCGCCAGCTACTGCCAGAGCAGGTTGGGAGAGCGTGATGTCTTTCGTTTTTGCTTTGTCTTTAACTACAACGTCGAACGCTGCGTTTTTGCTGGAGAACGGAGTCAGGAACGTGAACTTAGCCGTACCAGCCGTCAGAGCAGGCGTCGTGCCGTTCGTACCTGGAGCCAGTGCAAGAACCGTAGCGGATTTACCGTCGATCGTTTCAGACGTGAAGTTTGCGTACGTTCTTTGCGCAACAGTCAATTCAGCGTACTTAGCAACATAAGAGTTCGTGTTCGTAACGATCAGATCTTCACGCAGTACGTTGAGATCCGAAATAACGTTACCGTACTGGTCTTTAGCTACTACAACCAGTTTGAAGTCGCTAGCTGTCGAGTTAACGTTCAGCGTAGCCGAGCTGTCGGAGTTGTACAGTTTCGATACTTCGATGTCGTAAACGCGAGCTTGATCGGAAACCGTCAGCGTTGCGCTTGCGAACAGTGCTGCACCGGAATGCAGTGCCGTAACCAGGATTTTGTTGTCGATTGCAAAGTCGTTACCAGCCGTCGTGATTACCAGCACGCCGCTGTTGTCTTGTTTTTTAGCAACCGAGATGCCCGTTTGAGCGTTGAAAGTTACACTGCCAATTTGGTTCGACGTTACGTCTTCACCGTATTGGTTGCTGATTTTAACTGCAGCCGTTACTACTTTCTTGTTGCTGCGGTCAAGAGCTGCTTTGTCGGAAACGAATTCGATTTTAGCTACTTTTTCGTCTTCAGCCGTGAATTTAGCAACAACTTCTTGGCTCAGACCGTTAGCTTTAACCGTGTACTCGCCTTTAATGAGTTTGGAAGCGAGCTCAAGCGTGTAAGTCGCTTTGTCATCGGAGTTCGTTACTTTAGCAACGTTAACTGGAACGTTCGTAGGGTTATAAACTGCGAACGTTACTTTCGAAGCGTCAACGCCTTGGTTGAATTTAACTTCAACTTTTTTAGCGCCTGCTGCTTTAGCTTCAGCTGCAACAACGCCAAGCGTTACTTCTACAGTGTACGATTTGCCGTTGTATTCAACCGTAACTTTAGTAGCTACGCCTGCTTTAAGAGCTTCGGAAAGCTCTTTCGTTACAACTTGATCGTCGGAGAACGTTACTTTAACCGTTTTAGCATCAACTGCTACAGCGGATTTAACCGATACTACGCCGCCAACGAATGCATACGTTGCGTCAACGAGTTGACCGCGCGTAGCTGCTGCTTTGTAGTTCGTAGCGGATGGAATGATTTTAGCGTCAAGAGCCGCTTGTACATAACCAGCTGCCCATGCGCTTGCGCCTGCTACCGTTGCGCCTTCTACAGGCTCAAGATCCAGTGCGCGAACCAGCGTCGTTGCCAGTGCTTCGATCGTTACGTTGCCGTTAGGATCGAATTTGTTAGCGCCTACGCCTTGCATCAGAGAAGCTTTCGTTACTGCACCGATTTCGCCGATTGCCCAGTGTTTAGCTGGAACGTCAACGTATTTCGATGCTGCAGCTGCGTTCTCGAGGTTGTTTACGCGTTTCAGTACTACTGCGAATTGAGCGCGCGTCATGTTTTTGTCAAGACCTGCGCTACCATCTGGATAACCAGTGAAGATGCCTTGTTCTTTAAGAGCGTCGAACTTTTGTTGCGTGCTCGGTTGTGCTGCGTCAGCTGCGAATGCTACCGATGCGAACATCGAGAACACCATGCAGACAGCTACGAGCAAAGATAAACTTTTTTTCATAACCTTTTTTTCTCCTCCTCTAAATTGCTTCGGTTGTTGAGAGTGTTGAGTGTATTGCTCGTTTCCCTCATGGCCGATTCACCCCCTTTCTAGAGTTGAGCAGTAATTTGTTATAAATGATGTCTGCAATCATGTTAAACCCATTATGTAAAAACATGTCGCAGAAACTCGTAAACTAGGAAAGAAAATTCTGGTAGAGAAGCTAGGCCACTATAACATTATACAGTAGTCTACTTCTAGCGTAAAGAGGGCGATGAGAATATGTACCACTTCTCATATTAGAAGATACACACTGTTTATTGCCTTGTTCCTTACTGTTAGACGCGCTGGGTGCGGAAAAGTTGCGGATGTTCCGAAACTTTTTTCATTTCTTGGCGCCTCACCGTTTGCGTTGTGTGTCTCTCCTGTGGGACTACCTTAGTATAACTTGCGAGTATTAATACCGTCGATGCAAAAGATTTTCCAAAACGCTGTAAGTTGATAGATGTCGAAAAAGCGAGTTTGCCAGGAGTGCAAGAAGAAAGCGGCTCCCGGATTATCCGGGAACCGCTTCCCTGTGTGCTTCTAACTCAATGCTCTTCTAGTTCAGCTTCGGAAGCTTCTTCAGATCAATAAGCATCTTGCCTACGATGATCGCCGCATCCGAACGGAGCAGGTTGGAATTCGGTTCGAATACATAACCTTTCTTCAGATCAGAAGGATCGACTGGCGAGCCTTTGATATAGCCCTTCTTCGCAATCGCAGCAACAGATGCTTTCGCATAGTAGTTGATGTTGCCGTGATCCTTGAATTGCTTCTCCAGATCCGCCGCGATCTTGACCGGATCGGTAGCAAGCTTCAATTCGAGCGCTCGGGCCAGAATAACGGCTGCCTCTTCCCTCGTCAAGTTGCCGCTCGGATCGAATGTACGAGGCTGCGTTCCGCGGATGATGCCGGCGCGGGCCGCCGTTTCGATATAACGGTAGTCCCAGATAGCGTCAGGGTTGACGATCTGCGGCACATCGTCGAAGGACGGGTTGCCCAGCTCATAGTTAAGCGGAATGTCGAGCGCTTTGACGATCATGCGTGCGAATTCGCCGCGTGTCGTGTACATATCGGCTCCGAAATCGTCATAACCGATCGAGTTCGAGATCCCTTTGGAGAAGATCGATTCCATATAGTTGCGTGCATAAGGGTGACCCGTAATGTCGCTGAACGAGTAAACCATCTTAGCCGCTACGTAATAACCGAATTTGGTGAACGGAACGGTAACCGTGTTTTTCTTCAAATCCACGACGCCGCCGACGTTCTCCCAATACTTATTCTGATTGTCGTAACGGTACACCGTAATCAAAGTGCCTACCGCGTCCTTCATGTTCGGATCGAAGGACAGCGTCAGCTTGCCCGTCTTCGAAGCGATCAGCTCGCGGTCCGAAGCGCGGTTGTTGAAGGAAGGCACGCCGCTGTTCGGGAATTGGTACGGCTCAAGGCCATACTTCACCGGATCGTACAGTCTGCCGTTCGTCGTGTCGTCAGCCAGACCTGCGTCAATCCAGTACACCGGACTTGCCTTCGCGAACCGGGTCGGGAACGAGAACTTGAATTGCTCGCCGCTCGACGTCACGATTCGATCGAAATCGGCTGGCCATCCGTCGAATTCGTGACGGTCTACGACACCGTCCTCGGAGTTCGCAATGGAGTACAGAAGGTTATGGCCGGTGAATACTTGGTTCTTAAATTCTGCCGGAACGTTATAGTCGCTGCGAATGAGCGTCGTCCCTTTCGGGAACGAGAGCGTCAGCGCACCGTCAAACACCTTTTGCGAAGAAGCCATTTGTTTCATATACTGTGCGCCAGGGATATTCGTAGGCGCGTAAGTGACATCAATTGAGCCCGTTGTTGTATCGTTCGCGCTCTTGATCGTAAACTTGATCGTGTTCTTGCCTACCTTCAGATCTGTAACCGTCGCGCGGTAAGCATCGTACCAGTCGACCGTTCCGTCGTAGTCCGCATCGAACTGCGTCTTCTCGGCATTGATTTTGTTAATGACGACCGATTGAGCGCCTTTCGCATTAATAATCACTTCGACGAAGTTCTGATTCACGATGCTCTTCGCCGGAAGAATTGGACGAACGATGTCGTAAGGAAGCGCGGTAGGATCGACCTCCATACGGTAGCTTGCTTTCGGTCCGTATAGACCGCTGTTATATACGTAGAAGTTGTATACGCTGGAGCTTCCGTCCGAATTCAAATCCTGATCCTTCAGAATGAAAGAGAACGACTGCGTCGCGATATCGTAGCGTACAACCAGCAAGCCGGAAATGCCTTTGCCGTTCGGATCATAGATCGCATTGACGTTCGCATCTTCACTGCTGTAGATAACAAACGGCTGAGACAGATCCCATTGATACACTTCTTTCGAAGCGGAAGACGTGATCTTCAGAATATAATCCGGGGCAACGTTCGCCGGCGGCATAAAGTTGTCTACGTCCACCGTTCTGCCCAGATCGATGAAATCAAACGTACCGAATACGTTCATCTTCGACTTGGACGTCGTATAGATAGAGCCGGACATCGGGAAGTTCGGATCGTTCGGAATCGGAATGATTTCTTTATCGTTAACCGTTGGTGTGTAAGTGAACGGGAACACGCCCGCCGAGCCGTCGACCGGAATAACCGGCAAGTTCGTCGGCACCAGATTCATCTTCACCGAACGTTCGTAGAACGTTGATGTGCCTTGGAAGACGAACCGGATCGTATTCTCGCCTGCGAACATGACGTCGAAGATATCTTCCGGATCGACATCGATAGTGCCATCATCATCGATATCACGGTCAAGCTCGAAATTCGTATCGTGAATATCGGTGCTTTTCGGCTTGAGTTGGAACGCCACGTTATTCACATAGAAGAAGATCGACTGAACACCGATCGTCTTGCCGTTAACGTCCTTCTCCGGCTCATACCGGATTTCGTCCGTATCGTTTACGTTCTGGATTGTGCCTGCGAACGACTCGAGTTCGTTCACGATAATTTCGCTGGCTGTCGTCTGCGAAGTCGTATCGTTTTCCAGAATCATGCCGTCGAACAGTTTGTTGTAGCTGACATACGGACCGAACAGCATCGTTACCGTTACCGTCTTGGTAACAACTGCTCCAGATACGTTCTTAACGCTAAATTGGATCGTTTGCTTGCCTTCGAACGGAAGTTTGTTCACTTCGAGGAAAATACGTTTGTACGTTCCTGTTTTGCCGTTCACGGTCAGCAGCTCTTCCGATTCTTGCAGTACCTTAACGTCGTAGCCCGTTGTTGCGGTTTTACCTGCGTTATTCGTAATTTTATCGATAATCAGTCCGCTTGTTGTACCATTAGCATCAGCAAGACCGCCTGATGTGTCCAGATTCGCCGGGTTGCCGATGAGCACCTCTACGCCGATCGGCATGCCGTACAAGCTTTTGCCATCAAGCGAGTCGGAATCAAGGCCAAGGAAGTTGCCAGGCCGATAACCAGGCAAATAATTCACTTGCTCAATAAATGGCGTATCCGTATCGACGAGAGTAAAGTAGAGAGCATTATTCCCTTCTACCGTAGGCGTCGTTCCGTTCGCGATGTTCACTTCGTTATTCGCCTGCATGCGTACGTTATAACGCTGGTTAAAGTTCAACGCATTGCTGACATTAAAAGACAGGTCGTATATGAAAAAAGCGTCTGTTTCCGTGTAAGGCTGTACAATTGCAGATGTCATCGTGGCACCGGAAATTGTAGCTACCGGCGTGCTGCTGCCAACTGCATAAATTTCGCCCTTCAGCGAAGTAAGCGGAATTGTTGGATCCGGATGCGGACGGTTCGTCGGATCTGAACCTACCTTGCCATAGTAGTTCGGCACGATTACTCGGCCCGTCACTTTCATACCCGTCTTGTCGGTAATCAAGCTTGGACTGTATTCCATCGAGACCTTATTGCCCGCAGCATCGCTAAGAGACATATCGTAGAACGTTACGGCACCGTTGTAAAACGCGACTTCGCGAGTCGTTTCGATCGTCTGGGTGCCGTTGCTTACTTTGATCGTCACCAAGTTTTTGCCCTTTTGGACTGTAATCGGCGAAGCGACGAACGAGTAGTTGTTCGTGCTGTTCACGCTGAACGTACGGCTGCTGCCGTTCACTTCGACCGTTACGCTTTGCGCATTCGGCGCTTTACCCGAAATCGAAATCTCGGTCTGAGCTTTACCCTTTGTCGCATTCGCATACACGACAGTGGTCGACGATTCGTTCATCGGGAAGCTGTTGCCGAACAAGGAAGCTTCAAGATCGTACAATGTCGGGCCATCGTGATAGTCGATGTAGATGGAGTTCTCCACAAGACCGCCGCCTTTGGAGCCCTGGAACGTCAGTTTATTTAACCCTGAGAACAACTGGATGTTAAACACCTGCAGCGAGTTGCCGTTTACATAGATGTTACTCGTTAGGCTTTCCCGCTTGGAACCAATTTTCTCTTTGGTCGGGTCAGTCGGGTCCGTATTCACAACCTGCAATACGCTGTAAGAGATGGTGGACGGGTTAACGCCATTAAGCGTACCTGTAATGGTTACCAATCCGTTAGTCGTTACCCTTGCGTTAGCCGGCGTATCGAACTCGCTCGGGAACGCGAAATTGCCGGAAGTCGCAGCGATCGCCCGTTCGCTTCCAGTCAACTGCAGCAGGCCGATTAAGAGCGACAGGACGACAAACCAAATACTACATTTCTTAGCCACAATAAGCCTCCTCCAATAACCTTAAGTCTCGAATAATTCATGTACTTTTGTTATCGGAGACGAGAACGGAAAAGTTTAGGCCGTTCCGCCATTTCATTCATCCCTCGGCAATCCTTAAACAAATCAGTCATATAAAAAAGCCCCGGTTCCCTAAGGATACCGGAGCTTGTATTCATGTATAAGAGCTGGATTATTTTGAACGAGTATCAGCTTGCGCTTTGAGACGGTTTCGGAACAGAAGATCTAATACCGGACGTTTCGACTTGTCGACGATGCCGATAAGCTCAGCACCGATCTGAAGGAAGAACATCAGCACGCATATGACGACGAAGGTTACCCAGTTGGCCGCATGCGAGCTCGTAAGCGTCGATTGTACGATCGCACAGCCTCCGAAGAAAGCGGCGATCGCCCAAATGATCAGTACCGTGCGGCGATGGCCGAAGCCAAGCTCCTGCAAGCAGTGATGCAGATGGCCTTTGTCAGGCGCGAAGATCGGCTTCTTGCTGCGCCAGCGGCGCACGATCGCGAAGAACGTATCAGACAACGGCACTCCGATGATGAGCAAAGGCGTTACGAACGATACGATCGCAACCTGCTTGAACCCAAGCATCGAGAGCGTCGCGAGACAGAAGCCTAGGAACAAGGCGCCCGAATCACCCATAAATATCTTAGCCGGGTGGAAGTTATAATACAGAAACCCGATAATGCCGCCGAGCAGAATCGTGCTGAGCAGAATAACCGGTACGAAGCCCATAATCGCAGCCATTACTAGAATGGTCGCGATTGCGATGCCCGATACGCCTGCCGCCAAGCCGTCGAGCCCGTCGATCAAATTGATCGCATTCGTAACACCTACGATCCACAGAATCGTTAGCGGAATACTGAGCCACGAGGCAACAGGCTGCATCGCATCGCCGAACGGAATGTTCAGCAGATCGATCTTAACCCCGAAGCCGAATACGACGACGCAAGCAGCTGCGATCTGTCCGATCAGCTTCACCTTAGCCGACAACTCGAACCGGTCATCCAAACCGCCGACGAGCACGATAATCGTGCCGCCGACTAGAATGGCCCGAATCATGTTGTAGTCATAGCCGCGAAGCGTCCCTTCTGGAATGAACGGGAGCGCAATGAGAACAGCGCCGACGAACGCGACATATATGGCAAGACCGCCTAGCCGCGGCATAATACGTGTATGCACTTTTCGATAGTTTGGTTTGTCGATTGCACCGACCGCGAACGCGAATCGTTTGACGAGCGGCGTCATGACGAGCGCGAGCACTAATGCAATTGCGAATGAAATGCCATAGAGAATACCCACAGGCGTATCCAACTCCTCTTATTTTCTACCGGAAATGATTATACTCCGACCTGAAAATAATCGCCATCCTCGATTTCTGCCGATTTAGCCGATTTTCAGCAATTTTCACGATTAAGGACTAGTTTTAGTCACCTTTTCTTTCTCGCGAATCACTTTGATGACGAATTTCGGCAAAACAAGCATCCGCTTATAGCGCGCAGGCTCCTGCAGAAGCCGATAAAACCATTCGAGCCGCAGCTTCTGGAACAGTTTCGGGGCACGTTTCAGCTTGCCCGCAATAATGTCGAAGCTGCCGCCGACTCCCATAACAAGCGGAACATTCAGCTCATGCTTATAGCGCGAAATCCACGGTTCCTGCGTTGCAGCGGATCGTGCGACGAACAGGATATCGGGCTTGGCCTCGCGGATAGCCGCAATGACTTCCGCATCCTGCTCCGGTCCGAAATAACCGTTACGGACGCCGACAATCCTTGTGCGCGGGAACTTGATGCGCAGATTGTCTGCCGATTGATCGATCGTCTGCTGATCCGTACCGAGCAGGAAGACGCCCCAACCCTTCGATTGGCCGACGTCCATCAGCCGATGAAGAAGATCGAAGCCCGGTACGCGTTCCGCGACAGGTTCGCCTACATAATTAGCCGCCCACACGACGCCCGTGCCGTCCGGAATAATGAGTTCCGCCGTCCGCATCATCGCGTGGTAACCAGGGTCGTCAACTGCCGTCATGACCATGATAGGATTCGCGGTTATGACATGTGTAACGGAACGGCGTTCGATAGCCCCGGTCAAGTAGCTGACCGTATCATCCATATTTAATTTACTAAACGGCAGTCCGTAAATTGAAACGGTAGGAACGCGATTCGGCAGTTCCCCCGCTGCTGCCTTATTTGGCAATATTGATGTCGTCATGCGAGTGTTCACCTTCTTGTGATTTAACGAAGCAGCGCGGCGATTTGTTGCGCCGGTCGCTGTGATTCGCGCTTCAGCCTATCGATCGCTTCTCCGTGCTTGACTCGCCAGCCATCCGGATCGTCCAGCAGCGCTTCCGCGCAGTCTGCGAACGTCTTCGGATCCAACTGATCGGTCGTACCGACCGCAGCAAGCCCAAGACGTTTCAGAAATTGATCGATCTTCGGATCATAGGACAACCCAATCATCGGCACCCGTTGGTTCGCCGAGTAGATCAGCGCATGCAAGCGCATGCCGAAGAGCATGTTGCAGCGGCTAACTTCGAGCAGCATCTGCTGCGGATCATCGCCCGGCGAGACAAGCTCGACGCGGCTTTCGCCCGTTCCGAGCGCTGCGAGCCGCTCCATCACGATGGACGAAGTCTCTGCATCGTCCGGCGTATGAAACGGCAGGAAACGCAGGCGCACCGCACGACGTTTCGCCAATTCGGCGAGCGCTGCCGCTGCGCGCGTAAGGTCAGCGCCGTCCTTGCGCCAATGCCTAAGCGACACGCCGACGATTGGCAATCCAGGTTCGCCTTCCGCGGCAGCACTGGCTTTATCCGGGAGGGGCAGGCCCATAACCGGATCCGGCACGACCTCAATACGGTCGCGAGGCACGCCTATCGATGCGAGCAGCGCTGATGATTCGTCATCACGTACAGATACGTATCGGCTCCGCTTCATAACGCTGCGTATTGGCGAGAATAACCAACGCCGGGTAACCGGTCCGACGCCCTGCGAATAAATAAACGTAGGCTTGCCTAGAAACTGCGCCAGCTTAAGAACACCCGTGTAATAGGGAATAGTCTTCCACCCTGTCGCATCCTGCAGCAGGCTTCCGCCGCCGCTAATGAGACCGTCACAGCGGCGAATTTCGCGAAGCAGTACAGACGGGCTCATCCGAGGCACCGCCTCGCAGCCATACATCTTCGTCGTCCATGCCGGATCACCGGACAAGACGACTGGCTCAATCGTAACGCCCTGCGCTTCGCCAACCTCGCGAAGCGCAATCAGAATCGATTTCAACACCGCCTCGTCGCCGCTGTTATGGAAACCGTAGTAGCCGGAGACGATTATTCGGCGGACGGACTGATTTTGGCGCGAACCCATCGATGCCATACTATCTCTCCGATCTGCCATACAGCAATGAATACACAACCGATAATCGCTCCGATGCCAAGTCCAAGCAGGTCGCGGATCATCGAAATATGCAGCGGCGTATGAATGTGGGCGAACGTATCGACCATCGACAGCTGCCCCATTGAGCCTATGATCATAAATACCCATGCCGCCCGGTAACGAAGCGACAGGAACAAGCCGAGGAGCAGCAGCGGATGCGCGATTGCGAACTCCTTGAAGCGCGGCCTTACGCCGAATGTCGTCTCAAGCGTATTGCGGAGCATCATCTCAACCGAGGATGCCTGTCCTTCATTACCCGTGCGGGACAAGTAATACAACCCGACTACACCCAATACGCCAGCGGCAACGACCATCAGGATATTAATACGGATCGACAGCAGTCTGCGCAGGCTCGCCCATACGGAAGATCCCATGTACAGGAACAGATATACCGCGACGAGAAAAATCGGCACAAGATGCAGCAGGCTAACGCCGCGGAACTGCTGTAAAACGAGCGTATAAGTGATGTTGTTCAGAAGTCCGAACACATACGGAACGCCCAGCACCGAAATGAGCGATGTAACGATAAACAACACGATCGCGTTGCTGAACCGGCTCTTTGCCGACAAGCCCTCGAACACCCACTTCACACGGCCGACGTTGAAAATATCACCGACCATGGCACTCCAGCCCGGTGCAGCGTTCTCCGCGCTTGCGGCAGCATGCGTCCGGCTGTTGTTGGCAGTCCACTCTGCGCCCCCAACTAGGCGCCGGCTTCCTTCCGTCCGCCTGCGGATGACGTGCAGCACCCAAATCAACGCGAGCGTAGGTGCACTGATCGACGCGCCAAGCGCCAAGCCTTGCTCCAGCATAGGCTTCGACACAACATACAAGCCAGCGCTGCCAATCAGGCCAATTGCGAATGCCGGAATCGTCAACCAGCCCGCGAACGCGCCGATCAATAGCGCGATCAGACTGACGGCGCCGAGACATACGATAGCTTTGGCCGCCTTCGCCCAGCCTGGTCTTTCAACATCGAAAGGCTGAGCAGGACCTGGAGGGAATCCGAAATCCTTCAGCTTCTCAATCGTGCCGTCAGGTCCTTTCAATGCGCCTGCCAGCGTATCCAGCGGATGGACGACGCCGCCCTTGTCCAGGCTGCGGCTTGCTCCGACATTCAAGTAGAACATCCGGATGCTGCGGTCCTTGGCTGCAAGCAGGAACCGGTCCTTAAGGGTTTCCGGCGATATTGTCGCTGCAAGGCTGTCTGCGATCGAATGCAGACGAACGACGTTGTAATCGGTCAAATAAGCAAGGGTATTAAATCCGAGCTGCGGCGCTTTCAAGCCCTCAATGGCCGCAATACCGATGCCTCCTTCCTTCAACAGAGCTGCGAACGAACTTAAGCTGCGAAGCTCAGAATTGTCGTTATAGCCTTTGACAGCATCGCCGTCGAACAGAATGCGGTCAACCCCGTACCCTTTGAGCTGCTCCAGCAGCCCGCGCGTCTCTGCTTCGTTATACGGACGAATCCGGTCCGACAAACGCGGCAGAATGCGGAAGCCTGCATTATGAATTTGTTCCAGTGCAATCGGATCAGGATTCATCGAGATAAGCGTAGCCGTCTCGATCGGCGCGCTTATCTTGAGACCCGCGCGGCCGTTCAACGACCAAGGCTCGACCGCAATGCCAGCACGCTCGAACGAACTCGTAATGAGCGGGCTCAGCATACGCTCCTCCTCGGAGCCGGCGAACAGCACGAACGTTTCGTTGCGGCCCGGCACAGGCGTGCTTCCTTCCAGCAGCGACAACTGCGAATTGCTGAACACGTTCAGCCGCTTCGCCATGACGAGCTCGTCCAACGTCGCTTCGAATACCGCCATTGTCGTCACGCCAGCTTCTTTCATGCTTACGAGCTGTTCCTCGACGAACGCGTGCGGATCATATTGGTACGAAGCTACCAACTCGATATCTTTGAAATCCATCACATATTCAACTTGTTTCGATGTTCCTTCCATCTGCCACCGCAACGCTCCTAGCGGTATCGCAGCGATCACGCCAACGAGCGCGAGCGCCCACAATACAACCTTGAACTTACGGTTCCATAGCTGCCATTGAAGCACGTATGTCCTCTCCTTACGCTTGTTGATCGACACGATTCATTACGACGGCCGTCAGCTGTTCCAGCGCCGACGAAGCATCTTGCTGCGATTGTCCCCGAACGGCGAAATACACTTTGATCTTCGGCTCCGTGCCGGATGGCCGGAGGCAGAACCACGAGCCGTCTGCAAGCATATATTTCAACACGTTCTCAGGCGGGAGACCGTTCAGGCCCACGCTGTAATCGAGTACGCTATTCACTTTGATGCCTGCAATCTCAACCGGCGGATTGATGCGCCAGTCTTCCATGATGGCACCGATCTTCTGTACACCGTCCAGCCCTTTAAGCGTCCGGGACTGAAGGCCTTCCAAATAGGTGCCGTATTGCGCATAAAGCTCGAGCAATACGTCGTATAATGTTTTTCCTTGATTTTTATAGTATGCCGCAGCTTCGCAAATCAATAAGGAAGCGACTACAGCATCTTTATCGCGGGCATAAGTGCCGGTCAGATAGCCATAGCTTTCTTCATAACCGAACAGGAACGTATTCTCCCCGGTCGCTTCGTACTGCGTCATTTTCTCGCCGATGTACTTGAAGCCCGTCAGCGTATTCACGACGTCTACGCCGAACGACTTCGCGATATCCGCTCCCATCTCGCTCGTCACAATCGTCTTGACAACGATCCCGTTCGCTGGAAGCTTGCCCTTCTCTTTCAGCTGGCTGAGCGTATAGTACACCATGATTGCGCCGGATTGGTTGCCCGAAAGAACGACATACTCGCCTTGGTTATTCTTCACGACTGCGCCCATCCGGTCAGCATCGGGGTCCGTACCGATTATAATGTCGGCATCCACCTGCTTCGCAAGCTCGATCGCCTTCGTGAACGCTTCGCGCTCCTCCGGATTCGGCGATTTGACCGTACTGAAGTAGCCGTCAGGCTGCTCCTGTTCCGCCACGATATGTACGTTGCTGAATCCCGCCTTCGCAAGCACGCCCCGAACCGGCAAATTACCGGAGCCATGAAGCGGCGTGAATACGACGGATACGCGCTCGCCTAGTCCGCTCTTCAGCAGTTCGGCATTCAGACTGCACGACGCTACCGTATCGATGAACTGCTCGTCTTCAGCTTGGCCCAGCCATTGCAGCAGTCCGCCTTCTTCCGCCTTCTCGCGGCTGATGGTGCGCACTTGACCGAACGAAGTGACCTGTTGAATCTTCGCAATCGCTTGTTCCGCTTCATGCGGCACAAGCTGGCAGCCGTCTTTATTATATGCTTTGTAGCCGTTATATTCTGGAGGATTATGACTGGCTGTAATGACAATGCCCGCAGTCGCCTTCAGCGCGCGTACAGAGAACGACAGCTGAGGCGTCGGACGAAGCGACGGAAACAAATAGGCTTTAATGCCGTTAGCCGCCAGCACCAACGCCGCATCCAGCGCAAATTCCGGCGAATTATTACGGGAATCGTGAGCGATAACGACCGATGGGCTGTCTGCCCCTTGCGAGAGCACCCAATCCGCCAAGCCTTGCGTCGCTTTGCCGACCGTATAGGCATTAAGACGGTTCGTTCCGGCTCCCATTACGCCGCGCAAACCGCCCGTACCGAACTCCAGATCCCGATAGAACCGGTCAACGATTTCATTCTCATTGCCAGCGATGCCGCGGAGTTCCTCCTTGGTCGTTTCGTCGATCGACGGATCGTTCTTCCACTCCTCGTACTTCGCTAGCGCCGCTTCATTCACTGTCATCGTCATCCTTAAACCATTCCTCTCTCCCATGTTCTCGCTTATCGCGTTCTCATCTCTATCCGCCAAACTTATGTCTAGTCTAAGATATTGTCTATGGATGCTTATGCTGATCCCTATGCAATAACCCGCTTAGGACGGATCGGACAGCGCGAACATGATGCCGCCTTCGGCTACGACCTTATCGTTCACCTTCGCAACGGCATGGCCTTTGCCCACTTTGCCTTTCAGGCGCGTAATTTCGACCTCTAGCCGCAGCGTATCGCCCGGCGTCACCTGTCCACGGAAGCGGAACTCGTCAATGCCAGCAAAAAACGCCAGCCTTCCGCGGTTCCCCTCGATTTTCAAAATCGCGACAGCGCCGACCTGTGCCAATGCTTCTACGATCAATACCCCCGGCATAACCGGATGCCCTGGAAAGTGTCCTGCAAAAAAAGGCTCGTTCATCGTTACATTTTTGATCCCGACGGCACGAACGCCTTCTTCCACCTCGAGAATACGGTCCACAAGCAGAAACGGCTGCCGGTGCGGGATAATTTGTTGAATTTCGTTAATGTCCATCATTACAATTCCTCCTACAAAAAATAATGCCGGCCGGAAGCATAACCTCCCCCGATCGGTGACAACCTAATACTATCCTTCGCGGAAACTGCAGTTCGCGCAGGTTAAGATAAGGGAGCTCGAATGCCGCAAGCTTTAAGCGAAGAGGTGTCGAGCTTCTTTGTATTGCGGTTATAATTCGCGCGCGCTGCCCGATTGTCCTGACATTCCGCCGCTGCCGCCGTCATGAGGTTTGTCTTCATCGCGGTTAATCGCAAAAATCTTAATCATGTACATAATTGACGTTACGAATGAAAAGACGACTACACCCCACAAATAGCTTTTGGCGAAGGGCGCTTCGAAGAAGATGAACAGGATCGCAATGTAATACAGCACCGTCGTCAGCTTGCCCATCCAATTCGCCGGAACGGTTTTTCTCCCGCTGAAATGAAACACAGCCGACCCCGCAATCATCCCGAGATCGCGAGTGAACATTAGAATCGCCGCCGCCAGCGGAATATGATCGGTTAGAAGCAAAGACAAAATGACCGTAATAAGCATCAGCTTATCCGCGAGCGGATCAAGCATTGCTCCCACTGCCGTAATTTGCCCTCGCTTGCGCGCGATATATCCATCCAAAACGTCCGTCAGTCCGGCAAGCACAACAACGCCGAACGCCGGAATCATTCGTTCTCCGCCCTCGAAAACAACGATATAGATCGGTATGAGTAGAAATCGCAATGAAGTGAGCAGATTCGGAAGATTCAAACGTTCACGTCCTTTGCCGGCACGAATTGGATACTGCTTCAAAGTTACCCAACCATTATACCTCTACCTATTAAAAAATAAAACTGTTCCGCCAACACTCCGCCTCACTCGAAAAGTTGTCCTCTTAGCGGTGCAATCGCCGTCATGATGATCAAAAGTTGCTTCCGGTATTCATTATCGCTCCCTTGAAGCCGTTATTATTAAAGAGAAACTAACAGAGTAAATTACGAAAGCGAGGTACTTTCTACTCCATGCAGCGACATCCTTTGTTCCCTAAGAAGACAACGGCGCGTTCCTTCATTGCTTTGGCGCTAGCCGTCATGCTGTCGATCACTTGGCTCTCGGACCGTTCTTTTGCCGCCGACACGGTGACTAATCTTGAATTCGACACGTCTTCATCCGAAATTTCGATCTATGCCGCCGACGACATTTACAACTTAAATTTATACGCTACCCTTTCCGGTGTTTCTTCACGGGTGGACGTAACGGACACCGCGTCCTGGAAGTCCTCCAACACGGCAATCGCCAAAGTAACTCAAGGCTCCATTACAGGCGTTGCCAAAGGAACGGCGAAGATTAGCGCTACCTATGGCGGCTATACAAAATCAATTACTGTCAACGTCGAAGAGCTGTATGATGACGTGACGATTCAATCTGGCGGCAGCTTGGCGCCAAGCGAAGCATCTTATTCGTTAGGCCAGAGTATCAGCTATACGCTCAGCGGTTCGAAGAACGGCGCAGCAAGCGACCTGACGAGCAGCGCTAGCTGGAGCAGCTCCGATACAACCGTCGCGTCCGTAGAAGCAGGCAAGCTTAAGCTCAATGGCGCGGGCACGGCAACCATTACGGCCAGCTACAAAGGCAAGTCCGATTCGATCAAAATTACTATTGCTTCTCCTTATCAATCGATCGTCATCTCCGGCTCCGACCCGCTCGAGATGGAAGTCGGCGAAGCGGATGTCTCCTTAACCGCGCAAGCGCAGCTTCAAAGCGGCGGAACGGAATCCGTTACGGATAAAGCAGACTGGACGAGCTCTAACGCTGCAGTCGCAACCGTAGAAGACGGGGTCGTCAAGGCGATTGGCGCAGGAACAACAACGATTGCAGCATCGTATATGGGCGTTACCGATACCGTTACGGTAGCTGTACGCCAAGGCGCGCAAGATTTGAAGCTGACGCCAGGAACGGATCTGAACTTCCAACTGCATGACCAGCCGGTCTCTCTGACCGCTCAAGCGCTCGATTACAATAATACGGTGATCGATGTAACAACGACTGCCGAGTGGTCTTCTTCGAACATTTTGGCAGCAACGGTTTCCAGCAACGGCGTTGTCACTCCGAAAGGACAAGGCATTACGACGGTCAAAGCAACGTACAAAGGCATTAGCCGTTCGATTAAAGTAACGGTCATGCCGTCTGTCTCAACGATGACGATTAGCGATACAGCCAAAACGATCGATACGTACCCTGGACAGACCGGATCGCTCCCTCAAGTACAAGCGACTTCGTTCGGCGGCGATTCGATCAGCATCTCATCGCTGATTACTTGGCAGTCCAACAACGCGGACGTTATTTCGATAGCGGACGGTAAGTGGAAAGCAGTGTCGGCAGGTTCTGCCGTACTGAGCGCCTCCGTTAACGGACTGACGGTCAGCGTCAATGTTACGGTTAATGAAAAGCCGCTTCTGCTCACGGCAGCAGTAGACAATCTGAGCATGATTATCGGCAAGGAATACGCATTCCCGCTCGTAACGGTTGTGAACGAGAACGGTACGGAAATGGACGTAACTGAGAAAGTGACGTGGAAATCGACTTCCTCTAACATTCTCGTTCAATCGTCCGGCATCAAAGGACTTGCAGCAGCGAATGCTACGCTGACCGGTACTTACTTGAACAAAACAGTTAAAGTAGCCCTCGCAGTGGAAGAAGAAGCGGTGAAGTTGGTCGTCGATCCGGCAAGCCTGACTCTCAATCCGAAACAATCCAAGTCGCTGAAGGTTACTGCTACTTATAAGAGCGGCAAAACAGCCGTCGTAAGCACGAAGGTGAACTGGAGCATCAGCGACGAGACGATTGCTGCATTCTCGGGCAAGAACACGATCAAAACCGTGAAGCAAGGAATAGCAGTCATTACGGGCACCTACCAGAACAAATCGGTCACGATTACGCTCAAGGTCGTTCCGAAGCTCAAAACGCTTGTTGTGTCTGAATCGTCGCTTAAGATGACAATTGGCGGTGCGCAGTCCGTCGTACTGAAAGCATTCTACGACGACGGCACGATGGTTGAGCAAACTTCCGCAGCTGTATGGTCATCGTCGAATGCTAACGTTGCAGCGATTGTGGATGGCGTCATCGTAGCGAAAGCGAAAGGCACCACCTCGATCAAAGCGAAATTCGGCGGCAAGACCGCAACCGTTCGCGTAACCGTCAAGTAACTCAAAACGGCGTCTCCCGGGAAGCAACACCCTGGAGACGCCGTTTTGAGTTACTGCACTGTTTAGATGCCGTCGAATCGGTACCTATTGAAATACCTCTGCCGCCGGCCGGTCTGTATGAGGCCCCTTGAGCCAGACAAACAAAAGACAAGCCCGGTCGATTGACCAGGCTTGTCTTCGTTCCATGCTTCGGTTACGCCTTGGAGAACATAAGATCATACAGATGCTTCCAAGTTTCCATCTGGAACGCTTCGCCGCCGGATTGCTTGCCGAACACGCTGTAGCCAACGTACAGTCCAGCGACGATAGAGCAGAGCAGCAGAATCGGCACGACGGTCATTCGCAATAACCTGAGCCACAAACTGCGCTTCTTTCTGCGTCTCGGCTTCTTGCCTGACGATGGAGACGTACCGCCTCGCTCGGACCGCTTAGGCCCCGCCTGTCCGCGTCCTGCTGCCGGCACATCCCGCCGAATATCGTCCGCTGCCGGCGACTCGGCCGTACTTGCGGCTCCGCTTCTGCTGCCCTGAACCGTCGATTGCTGCCAGTTCGTATTCATCTCGATACATTCAACTCCGTTTATGCGCGCAAACTATTGGCCAGTCCCATCATCGTATCGCTGGAGGTCAGCGCACGGGCGCTCAACTGATAAGCACGCTGCACGTTAATGAGTTCCGTCATCTCGCTCGTCAAATCAACGTTCGATTGTTCGAGGAAACCTTGGCGGACAGAGATGTCGCTGCCTTCGCCAGCCGTTACGGTTCTCAACACATCTTCTACATTAACACCATCCGCCACTGCATACAAGTTATCTGCGACAGCCGTTAACATCATCGGGCGCGTAACTTGCATCAGTTTCAGCTTACCGACCGTCGTAACCGTATCGTCCTGCGCGATGGCCTGGACGGTTCCGTCCGCAGTTACGCGCATCTCATGATTGGGCGGAATCACGATCAGCTGATCGTTCTCGCTCATGACCGGATAGCCGTCGCTCGTCGCCAGCAGCGCTCTGCCGTCGGCTTGCAGCGACAGCTGGAACGCACCATTGCGCGTATATGCCATTCCTTCAAGCGTTTGGACCTGATACAAAGCATTGCCTTCAATAGCGATATCAAGCCCATTGTCCGTCGGCTTCAGCGGACCTTGCGTCAGATCGGGCTGAATATCCACCAGCCTTGATCCCCAGCCTTGCGTATAGTTCATCGGCGACAAACGTCCCGGCTCCTTGAAATCGGCCGTTTGCACCTTCATATTCGTCAACAGGTCTTGGAAAGTCGCATCCTTGCGCTTATAACCGACCGTGTTCACGTTCGCAATATTGTCCGCCATAATGTCGAGCTTCTGCTGAAGCCCGTTCATCGAGACCATGGCATTAATCATTGAACCGTTCATCGAGCAACCCTCCGTCAAAGGTACACTTGTGTCTTATCGTCCGTCAGCGGTTATACCCGTCCGATTTCGTTCACCGCTTTGTCCAAGCTTTTATCATAAAATTGCACAACCTTCTGATTCGCCTCGTAAGCTCGAAGAGCCGACATCAGATCAACCATCGATTGGGCCGAATCCACGTTGGAACGTTCGTAATAGCCCTGGCGGACCTCAACGCCGTCTCCAGCCGTTACCGGCACGGCCAAGCTCTGGTCGCCTTCAAGCCTGAATGTGCCATTGCCTTGGCGCACTAGCAAGTTCGGATTGTTAACTCGGGTAAGCAGCAGCCCGCTTCCCGTATCCGCGCCTGTCAGCCGATCGACGAAACGGAAGTCGCTCGTCAATACAACGTCGTTCAGGCTCGCGCCGGCAGGGAATTGAACCGGCTGTCCGTTCGCGCCAAGGACGCGCTCTCCGCCCGTCGTCACGAGGTAGCCCTCTGCATTCAAATCGAACCGGCCGTCACGCGTATAGCGGGGTTGTCCGTCTGATCCTTCCACCGTAAAGAACGCTTGCGGCTGGAATACCACTTCCCCGTCTTGCGTGAACCCCTTGCCCGACCCGTCGAACTTGACGCCCGGAATCTGAATGCTGGACGATAATGCAAAGTCTCCCGACCGGCCGGACTCTGTCAAATCACCTTGTACCTGCAGGGATATGCTCTCCTCTGCGAATACGCCCGTCGCCACGCGTCCGATCGTCTTATCCGAATGATCACTCGTGCCGGTCAGCGCCATCAGCATGTCCGGGAACGACCGCGTTACTTCGTTCGCCTGCTTGTACCCTGGCGTATTAACGTTGGAAATATTGTTCGTAATCGTGTCGTGGCGCCGCTGCTGTGTCGTTAATCCGGCAGCCGCGGTGTACAGCCCTCTTAACATTCGATATCCTCCCAGCTTGTCCGATTCGTGCTCAGAATACGGTCAGTTGTTCATCTTCTATACTCTATATCGGCACAACGGGCCATACCTTTAATAAGTCTTAGGTATGACCCGCGTGAGAAATTCGCTATTGCCGGCCTCGGCGCGTTCCCCCCGAACGCCCTACCCGCCGCGCTTTTTTATTTGTTATAGCCTGTTTTTCTGTTCCCGATCACCTTGTCAAGGTTGTCCAGCATAATGCCAGTCCCTTTCACGACGCAATGCATCGGATCTTCTGCGACGAGCACTGGCACCATCAGCTCTTCCGAGAGGAGCGTGTCCAGTCCGTCAAGCAGCGCGCCGCCGCCGGTTAGAATGACCCCGCGGTCGATAATGTCTGCCGACAGTTCGGGCGGCGTACGTTCCAGCACGGTCTTCGCCGCAGTAACGATCTGCATAACCGAATCCCATAACGCCTCGCGCACCTCTGCTGAACGAATCGTAACCGTCTGAGGCAAACCGCTGACCATGTCGCGTCCGCGAATATCGATATCCCCGTCGCGCCCGTCCAAATTCACGGTACCAATCTTAATCTTGATGTCCTCGCTTGTCCGTTCGCCGATAAGCAGCTTGTACTTGTTCTTGATGTACTTCATGATCGCGTCATCGAATTTGTTGCCTGCAACTTTAATAGACGAAGACGTAACGATATCGCCCATGGACAGTACGGCGATATCTGTTGTGCCTCCGCCGATGTCGACGACCATGTTGCCGCTAGGCTGGTAGATGTCCATGCCTGCGCCAATCGCTGCCGCTTTCGGCTCTTCTTCCAAGAATACCGCACGAGCGCCGCTGCGCTCCGCCGCCTCGCGAATGGCCTTCTGCTCTACGGAAGTAATGTCCGTCGGCGCACAGATCAGAATACGCGGCTTACCGAACATGCTTCGGCCGCCAATCCGATCGATGAACGCTTTCAACATGATTTCCGTAATCTCGAAGTCCGCGATGACGCCGTCCCGCAGCGGACGGATCGCTACGATATTGCCGGGTGTGCGCCCGACCATCCGGTGCGCTTCATCTCCGACAGCCAATACACGCTTCGTGTCGCTCTCGATCGCGACAACAGACGGCTCGTCAAGGACGACGCCTTTTCCCTTCACATGAATCGATACATTGGCCGTTCCCAGATCGATTCCGATATCCTTGCTGAACATAAGGCGAGAGTCCTCCAACGAATAAAAATATATTGCAACGATCGCGTAAGCTCTGAAATTAACAGAGACTTCCTACGATTTATTATTCGCTGAAATTCTCGAAATCCCTCTATTTTTGTAGAAAAATTTATTCCGATCAGCTCTTGGAAGCAGCGAACACTTCGCGCTTCTTGCTGCTTTTCTTATACTTAATCTTGGTCGCTTCTCCTCCCCTCAAGTGCCGGATCGACTTGTGATATTCGAGGATGTGCTTCACCTGATCCGCCAGGTCGGGATTGATCTCAGGCAACCGCTCGGTCAAATCCTTGTGAACCGTGCTCTTGGAAACCCCGAACTCTTTGGCGATTGTCCGAACCGTGTGCTTCGTTTCCACGATGCAGCGGCCTATTTTAATGGTTCGCTCTTTGATGTAATCGTGCACGTTCCCGCCTCCCTACTCGAGATAGTTTGGTACATTATATGAGGGGGTCGGTTATATATTCTTTAAGGCCAAGCGTGACAAGCCGCAATGGCCAATTATTTTCAATATTTCGTATTCGGAGTAGGACTAACGCCCCAACAAAGAATAAAACGCCTGCTCTCCTCGCGGAGAAGCAGGCGTTATAGCTGCGTTATTCTTTGATCAAATCGTTCGGATTAAGCACTTTGCCGTTCTGGCGTGCCTCGAAGTGAAGGTGAATGCCTTCGTCCTTCTCCAGATCGTTGCGGCCGGCTTTCGCGATTGCTGTGCCTTGCTTCACTTCATCGCCTTCTTTGACCGTAACGTCGCTGAGGCTTTGATAAATCGTCACCAGGCCGTTGCCGTGCGAAATTTCCACCGTATCGCCGTTCGTCGGATGACCTTTCTCCACATGCGTTACTTTGCCGCTTAATGCTGCCAATACGTCGAACGTCGTATTGTCCGGCTTAGCCAAGTCCAAACCTACATGCGCGGTGTAAGTAGACGTGTTCGTCTGCAGTACCATCGCTGCTTGCTTCTCCTCATTCGTGCCATTGGCATCGTAATATTGGAGAGCGACTTCCAGCTTGTCGTAATCAACGACCGGCCACTGCATTTCTTCGCCATCGGCCATTACAGCAATCGTATCGTCTGCAGGCTTCGTCGTTTCGTTCCCTTGACTGACTTCCGTATCGGTCGCTGTAGTTGTTTGTTCTGGTTGCTCTCCCCGATAGAGCCACATTAAGGTTACGATAATTGCCGCTGCTGCCATGAAAGCCGCCGGTGTCACCCATTTTTTAGCGAGCAAACTGCGTAAGCCTTTCGATTTGGCCGCTGAGCCCCCCGGTATGGTTTTGGGAGTTTCTTTCGGCTTGTTGTTTTGATCATTCATTGTCGATCACCTCATCAGCCATTGTTGCCAGAACAACTCTGTTTATACGTGAGGTGACGCTATTTTCATAAATTTTGAGATTCGCCGCAGATCAAGCCTTCCGGGGGACATTATCAACTCCCAGCGTCAGGTAGCTTATAAGCTTGTTCCACCTTCACTCCGGTATAATAGTGAAGTAAGATTTGCTTAGCCGTCGCACCTTCCTTCGCCATACCGTTCGCCCCCCACTGGCTCATGCCGATGCCGTGGCCAAGGCCGTAAGTTGTAATCGTGGCGGTACCGCCTTGGATTGTCCATTCAAACTGCGATGAAGCTAGATCAAGCTTCTCTCTGACTTCGCGCCCCGTAAACGTTTCGCCCCCAACGACAATCTCCTTAATTCGATGCCCTTCCGTCGTCTCCAGGATGCGCGGCGGCTTTCCGTCGTCCTTCGCGCCGAGACGGCGGTACAGCTCCTTCTCGCTCATTTCGACCGTCTGTTTATACCGCGGAGATATGTTTTTGTCCCAAGGGCTCGCTACGCTTTGCAAATAAGGCAATGACAACTGCCAGTACTCATCAGCATTTTCCGTATAGCCATTGCTCGTGGAGAAAAAGGCTGCTTCAATCGGTGCGCCTTCATACGTCAGCACCATTCCTTTCGTTTCCTGAACCGCCCGCTCCAGCTTGCCAAGCGCCGCCTCCCGCTCCGGGCCGGCCGGCCACTTGTCGATGAGCTTCTTCAGCGGGATATACACCTGGTGATCGACCGTATCGGTTACGTCCGCCTTGCCGCCGGGCACGCCGCTCTTGTCTTTGGACGCAAGACGGCGGACGATATAGGTTCGTGCAGCAACCGCTTGCGCCTTGAGCGCTTCAAGCTCAAAGTCGACCGGCATCTCGCCCGCGAGCACGCCTCTGACGTATATCTCTAGCGGCACTGTCTCTATGCGCCCAGTCCCTGTCATATATACGCGCACCCTGAGCTTATCCAAATCATTATACGGCTTGTCCAGATCGGACTCACCGGAAGCTTCTTCTGAGCCCGCGGACGGCTCTTGCCCGCTCTTTACGGATACCCGCTCCAGGCGGCGGGCAAGCTGCTCCATCGCCATATCATCAGGAGTAGACTTAGATTGCCCGTTCTCCGGCTTATCAGGCTTATCGGATTCATCCTGGCCGCTTGTGCCGGAATCGGCTGGAACAGTCGGCAGACCGTTCTTCACGGCGGATGGTATTGCTTGTTGTCCACTGCCGACAACTCCCTTTGCGCCAATAAGCACAACCGCTGCTCCGATTACAATGCCAGCCGCGAATGCCCCCCACCATAAGGGGCCTCCCCATAACCAAAGCGCATGCTTCCGCCCCCATGCCCTTCTATGTCTGCTTGCCCGCAATTTCCGCAACCAATCTACCATGTCCCTCTCCTCTCATTCCGCGTAGTGAAGACAAAAGCCCGCGCACGGGCGCGGACTTGTCTTGTCCCTATAGCTCTACTATATGAACGGGAATGATAGGCTAGAAGAAATTCAGTCAAAAATTTGCGGTCCGCAATGGTCCTCCGTTAATCGTGCCGCAGTGCATCGACCGGCCGCAGCCGCGCCGCCTTGTTGGCCGGGAATATACCGAATATGACGCCGACGCCAGCCGAGAAAGCGAATGCTTCCCACACCATGTCGAGCGAGACTGCCGTCTCCGTACTCATGACGATGCCAATAATGCGGGAGGCAATATAGCCGATGGCGATGCCGAACGCACCGCCAAGCCCGCTGATCGTGATCGCTTCAACAAGAAACTGGAGCAAAATATCGCGCCTTTTCGCGCCGAGCGACTTTCGAATACCGATCTCGCGTGTGCGCTCCGTGACCGAAACGAGCATAATGTTCATAATTCCGATGCCGCCTACGACAAGCGAGATAAGCGCAATGCCGGCCATCATCGAGGTCATCGTCTGCGTAATAGAACCGACCGTCTCCATTGCTTCCTGCTGGTTAATGACGCGGTATGCGTTCGTGGCATTCTGGAACTTCGCGGACAGCCTTGCCTCCAGTAACGCCTGTACTTGCTCCGACTTGTCCATATCGTCTACCTTCAGGTAGATCGAGCGTACGCCGTTCGACTGCAAGAGGCGCTCCGCCGTCGTTAGCGGTATAAGCACTTTGTCGTCCGCAGAGCCATTAATGGAATCGCCCTTCGTCTGCAGAATGCCGACAATCAGATACCGGTTGCCGTTGAGTTGAATGGTTTTGCCAAGCGGATCTTCCGATTCGAACAGCGTCGTCGCAACGTTCGCGCCAATCAGAGCGACCTTGCTGTAGTTGACGTTGTCCAGATCGACGATGTAACGCCCTTTGACGAATCCGACTTCGCGAACGGATTCATATTCCGGAGTAATGCCTTCAACCGTATAGGATTCGCTAGTCGTTCCATACTTGACCGTTGCATTCCCATTGACGATGGGCGATACGCCCTCAACGTTCGGAATATCGGCGAACTCCAGCGCCTCTTCCTTGGTCAATGAGGTCGTCAGCCCCCGGCCGGTAATCGTAACCTGCAGCATATTGGCTGCACCTAAACTTTCCACTTGTGACTGCACCTGCCGGGATGAGCCTTCGCTCATCGAGACGAGCGCGATAACGGTGGCAACGCCGATCAGCATGCCGAGCATCGACAACGCAGTCCGAAGCTTGTTCGCCCAGATGCTCTTAAACGCCATTCGGAATGCTTGCGACAGCTTCACGCCGATTCCTCCTTCCACTATCGTCCTCTGTCAGCACGCCGTCCTTCATTCGGACGATGCGCTCCGCCCGTTCGGCGACCTCCATGTCGTGTGTAATTAGGACGATCGTATGGCCGTTTCGGTGCAAATTCTCCATCAACGCGAGCACTTCCTGTCCGGTGCGTGTATCCAGTGCACCGGTTGGTTCATCAGCCAGAAGAATCGGCGGCTCGCCTGCAAGCGCACGGGCTATCGCGACACGCTGCTGCTGGCCGCCCGATAATTCGCTCGGACGATGGTGCATCCGATCATCCAGACCGACGGTGCGTAGAGCTTCCTCCGCCCGGGCACGCCTTTCGCGCCCAGCCAAGCCCCGATATATAAGCGGGAGCTCCACATTTTCGATTGCCGTCAACTTCGGCAGAAGCTGAAAGCCTTGAAAGATGAAGCCGATCTTCTGATTGCGGATCGCCGCCAACTTATTGTCGCTCTGCCCCTTCACTTCGACGCCATCCAGCTTATAGCTGCCGGATGAAGCAATGTCGAGGCAGCCGATAATGTTCATCATAGTCGACTTACCCGAGCCGGACGGACCAACGATCGCGACGAATTCGCCTTGATACACCGTAAGATCGACATCGTGCAGGACGTTCATCGATTCTTGGCCCATACGATACGTTTTGACCAGCTTCTCGATCTCGATCAGCTTGGCTCTGTCCGCGCGGCTCATCGGTTACCGCCTCCGCCGCTTGCTCTTACAGTGCCGCCACCGCCGCCGCCGAAGTTGCCGCCGCCGCTAAATCCGCCGCCTCCGAAACCTCCGGCCGGGAATGCCCCGCCGCCGAATTGGAACTGCTGCTGTTGGCGGGAGCTTGATGCCGTCGCCGTATTAACGGCCGGCGTCGGCAGCAGTACCGTATCGCCTGCGTTCAAGCCAGATTTGATTTCGACGAACGTCTCGTTGCTGAGCCCGATCGTCACTTCAACCATGCGTCCCGCCTCTGCCGGGCCGAACCCTGCCGCACCTCGTTGCTGTCCTTGGCCTGTTCTATTGCCGGCTCCATAACCGCCGCCTTGTCCATAGCCGCCTCTGCTGCCTTGCGGCGCGCCGCTGCCAGTTCCTGTGCCGTTTGCGCCAACTGCTCCGTTAGCTGCGCCGCTTCCTGCGCCTTGACTATTGCCATTGCGGTTTGCGGTTGTACCGCCGCCAGCACCGTTGCTTGCTGGCACCCCATTTCCTGCGCCATTACCCGCACCGTTGCCTGCTGCATACCCACCTGCGGCCGAACCGCGAGCTGCTCCGGTGTCCCCGGCCGTACCTTGGCGGTTGCCGCCTTGACCTGCAACTGCACCGTTGCCCGCTGAATTGCCTTGTCCAGCCGTACTTGTCTCCGGTACCCGTACGAAGCTTCTGCCGCCGAACGTACGCACAGCTGCGATCGGAACCAGCAGCGTATTCTCGCTTGATGCAGTTACGATAGATCCCTCCCCGGACATGCCGGAAATGACGTTGTCAATTTTATCGAGCGATACGACAACCGCATAAGATGCTGAGCCGTTCGACGACGAACCCTCTTTAGCAATCTCAAGCACCTTGCCTGTGAGCGGCTGCGTCGGCAATGCGTTCAGCGTAATGTTGGTCGCCATGCCTACCTTGACCTTCGGAATGTCCAGCTCATCCACGTTCATGCTGAATTGGAGCTTCGAATAGTCGACCGTTTCGGCAACCACCTTCGACTCGTTCACCTGATCGCCGACGACGACATTTGCTGCCGTCACCGTTCCGTCGGACGAAGCAACGACGCTCGGCGTATCAGCAGCCTGGCTGCGCAGATCTTCCAGTTCTAATGCGGCGGACTCCATGTCCAGCTTCAAGCTGTCGATCTGCAGCTTTACTTCGTTCTGTTTGTCCTCGTCACCGCTTGCTTCTACAAATTGTTTCTTATAATTGGTGAGCTGAAGCTCTTGCTTCTGGATGTTGATTTCCGCACGTTTGATTTGCGAGGTGTAATCCTCCTGCTCGAACTCAACGAGCACTTGCCCTTTTTTTACAACGTCGCCTAGCTTGAAATTGACCTTGCTTACCTTACCTTGAACGCCAGCCATGACGGATACCGTCTCCGTCGTCGAAACGGAGCCGTTGCCTGTCAGCTGAACGCTAATATTGCCTTGCGTGACTCTTGCTGTCTGTTGCTCCGCCGCTGCCGTTTGTTTCTCTTCATCCCGGTAGTTATACCAATAAAATGAACCAGCACCGGCGACGATTACGAACGCCAGTAGTGTGATAATCCACTTCTTCATTGCCTACGGCCACCTTCCTGAGTATGTGCGCTATTTTGACTACAAATTATCACACCTTCATGAACGGAACATGAACATGCTTATTCATATTCCGTTCACGGTTGTGTGCTAGGATGACCTTATCTAATTGCATGTTAGGCATGGGAGGAATAACAGGATGAATAACAAATGGACTGCAGGATGGAAAGCTGCGGCCGTGCTTCTATTAGGAGCCTCGCTGCTTGCGGCGTGCGGTTCTAAAGATTCGACGAATACGGCAAACGGAGCCGGAGGACAGGAGAACAGCCAGCAAAACTGGGGAGGACCTAACGGAGGAAATGGCGGAGGCTACCGGCAAATGGCTTCCGCGCCTAATCAGCCGGAGCGGCAAGCGGATCTATTCGCTAAGATCGTATCGATTAACGGCAACTCTATCGTCGTCAAACAAGCCGACATGAGCAGCATGCCCCAAGGGGGCTTCGGCGGCAGTCGGAGAGGTGCAGGCAATGGACAAAGCGGTGCCGCAGGCAACGATGCTGGACAATTGCCTGCGGCTGGCGGCGGACAGCTTCCGGCGGACGGCGGCGGACAGCCGCCAGCGGACGGACAAGGCGGCGGACGGCAAATGCCGGATCTGTTCACCGGGGAAGAGACAACGGTGAACATCCCTGAAGGCGCCGCCATTTATAAGCTTGTCCGGGCGGACGACGGCAGTATGAACTACGAGCCCGTTCAACCATCCGATCTGGCGGCCGACGACATTATTAACATTTGGCTGAAAGAAGGAACGACCGACGCGGAATACATTTCGCTTCGCGGCGGTTTTGGGGGCTTCGGCGGCGGTTTCGGCGGAGGCAATGGCGGCGGACAAGCAGGCGGCGACGCACCGGCAGACAACGGCGGCGTGGCACAAGCAGGATAGTGAGAGTCGTATCGACGACAGACGGCTTAGGAGCGCGGACCGCTCTCCGCC
>NZ_BILZ01000047.1 GCF_004000825.1 Paenibacillus kobensis NBRC 15729
AGGGAGAGCCTTTGAGGGTTTGGGTGGGTAGGGAGAGCCTTTGAGGGTTTGGGTGGGTAGGGAGAGCCTTTGAAGGTTTGGATGTTACGTGGGAGTCCAGAGGGCGCGGGCCCTTTGATCACTTGTATTTCGGGAGTCCAGAGGGCGGAGCCTTCGGAAATAGCCTCCGGAGTCCAGAGGGCACAAGTCCTCTGGCGCCCCCGCCCAGGGCGGGTTATATAATTTACTACCTAAAATTTATTGCGATATTATCAAAAAGGAGAAGGATTTTTATTTTAGGTGGCGAATAAGTGTGACTTAGTGGTGAAAAGTGGGGCGATGTGGTGAACTTGGGGGAAGGAGTGGAGCGGTCGTGTTCATGGGCGAGCATCAGCATAGCATTGATGACAAAGGCCGTCTCATTATTCCAGCCAAGTTTCGAGATGAACTAGGTTCTACTTTCATCGTCACAAGAGGTTTGGACAACTGCTTATTCGTGTATCCGATGAGCGAGTGGAGTGTGCTCGAGCAGAAGCTCAAAGCGCTGCCGCTGATGAAATCGGACGCACGCGCCTTTACCCGCTTTTTCTTCTCAGGGGCTACAGAATGCGAGCTCGATAAACAGGGAAGGGTAAATTTGCCGAAGCATCTGTGTGAATATGCCAAGCTGGATAAGGATTGTATGGTGCTGGGTGTGTCAAGCCGCGTGGAAATATGGAGCAAAGAAACTTGGTCGGGCTATTACGAACAGTCTGAACAAGCCTTTAACGAAATTGCCGAGAAGCTCGTCGATTTCGATATTAACTTTTAGAAGATACTCATCTTAGATTAAGCAGCAGGAACGGGAGGTTTGCCGCGTGTTTCAACATGTAACAGTGCTCATGGAAGAAGCGATAGAAGGGCTGGACATTAAGCCGGACGGCATTTATGTCGATTGTACGCTTGGCGGAGCAGGACATAGCTCGGGGATCGTATCAAGGCTTGGCGAAGGCGGCCGCTTGATCGCGTTCGACCAGGATGAATGGGCGCATGATAACGCGCAAGTCAGACTCGGGCCTTATATGGATAAAGTGACGCTGGTCAAAAGCAACTTCAGATATCTCGAGCAGAAGCTGCTCGAATGCGGTGTGCCGCAGAAGGACGGTATTCCTCAGGTTGACGGCATTTTATTCGATCTGGGTGTATCGAGTCCGCAACTGGACGAAGCAGAGCGGGGCTTTAGCTACAATCACGATGCGCCGCTGGATATGCGAATGGACCGCGGAATCGCACTGACGGCCGGAGACATCGTGAACACGTGGGACGAGCGTGACATCGCGCGTGTGCTCATCGAATATGGCGAGGAGAAGTTCGCCCGCAAAATAGCGAAAGTGATCGTTGCCGCAAGAGCGGAAGCGCCGATCGAGACGACGGGTGAACTCGTAGAGCTGGTGAAAGCAGGCATTCCTGCGGCAGCTAGACGAACGGGAGGCCATCCGGCGAAGCGGACGTTCCAAGCGCTGCGCATTGCCGTTAATGACGAGCTGGGCGCCGAAGAAGATGCGCTGGAGCAGGCGGTTCGTTGCCTGAAGCCAGGAGGCAGAGCTTCGGTTATTACGTTCCACTCGCTCGAAGACCGGATATGCAAGCAGACCTTCGCGCAATACCTCGAGAAATGCACATGTCCTCCGGACTTCCCGATGTGCGTATGCGGCGGTAAAGGGACGCTGAAGCTCGTCAACCGGAAACCGATTGTACCAAGCGAGGAAGAACTGGAAGCGAATCCGCGAGCCCGTTCAGCGAAGCTGCGGGTAGCCGAGAAGCTGTAAGCAGAGCGGAAGAATAACGAACGACGGAAACCGTAATCAACTGTACCTCAAGCAGTGAACATAGAATAGAGCCGGCAAACGGCGGACCGTATGAATGAGAGGGGGATCACGAATGGCTTATACGAATGGAAATCTGGCGCTTCAACCGAAGAAGAAGCCGCAGCAGCAACAGAAACAGCAACAGCTCTACCGGGATACGAAACGGACTGTCGTTGTGAAGAAGACGTTGCCTACTAAGGAGCGTCTGCTCGTCATGCTAATGATCGCGGCTGCTGTATTCGTCGCGTTCATTGTCATTTACCGAAGCTCGCAAGTATACGAGATGAAGTATGAAGTGAAGCAATTGACCGATCAGCAGTCGAAGCTGACGACCGAACTTGGCGACCTTCAGCAGATGGTTCAGACGATGAAAGATCCGAAGACGATCGCAGAAGCGGCCGAAGCGCAAGGTTTCTATTACCCGAATAACGAAGAAGATGCAATCAAAGTACGCAAAAAAGACACCGAGACGGAACTTGCAAGAAATTAGGTGACGGATATGAAGAGAAGAATTCAACTGCGCGTGCTGTTTTTGATCGGGGGGCTAATTACCCTCCTTTTTGTTGTCTTAATCGGCAGGTTGTACTGGGTCCAGGTTGTGAAAGCGGACTTCTGGCTCGGCAACGCCGAGCAGTATTGGGCGGCATCGGAGAAGCTGGTCGCCAAGCGCGGCGAGCTGACGGACCGGAACGGCGACGTGTTGGCAATGGACGGGAAATCCTATACCGTAGCTGTTAGCCCGGAGCAGCTGGATAAGCTAGGTATCGTCGATAAGGTGTCGATCAAGCTTGCTCAACTGCTCGGGATGTCAGAGACGTCCATGAAACAGATCGCAACGGCGCGTAATCCGGATAAGGGCAATGCGCTGTATGCGCAGCGCGAGGTTCGTCCGAAGGGCTGGAAGATCGATAAAGAACTGGGCGACAAAATCGAAGCATTCAAGAAAGAGCTGTCGGACGTAACAGGCAGCGTGGACGTCGGCATTTACTTGATGAATGAAACCAAGCGCTATTATCCGAAAAATACGATGGCGGCGCAGCTGCTAGGCTACGTCGATAAGGAAGGCAAAGCGAACTATGGATTGGAATCGTTCTTCGACACAATGCTTCGCGGCGAGGACGGTTACCGCAAGTACCAGAAGGACGGCAATCGGATTCAGCTGGACGGCGGATCGGTCGACTATAAGCCGGCCCACGACGGCAAGAATGTGATGCTGACGATCGACTCGGAGATTCAGAACTATGTCGAGCAAGCGATTCAGAAAGCGTACGACAAGTACAGTCCGAAGAGTATTACAGCTATCGCCGTCGATCCGAATACGATGGAAATTCTCGGTATGGCGAACCTTCCTAGCGCGAATCCGAACTATTATTGGACCCAAGATGCTGCAGGCTTTTATAACCACGCGACCCGTTCGTTATATGAGCCAGGCTCGACGTTCAAAATCGTAACGCTCGCCGGCGCCGTGCAGGAAGGGATCTTCAATCCGAATGCGACCTACATGTCCGGTTCCATTCGTGTGGCAGACCGGACCATTCGGGATATCAAGCGCGGCGGTTGGGGCCCCATCACTTATCTTGAAGGATTGAAGCGGTCGAGTAACGTTGCGTTCGTCCATCTCGGTTACGAGGGCCTCGGCGAGGACAAGCTGCGCAGCTATATTACGAACTTCGGCTTCGGTGCGAAGACGGGCGTCGAGCTTCCCGGCGAACTCGTCGGCTCGATCAAGTTCCACTATGCGAGTGAGATTGCGACGGCAACGTTCGGTCAGGGTGTATCGGTAACGCCGATTCAACAGGTAGCGGCCGTATCGGCCGTCGCGAACGGCGGCAAGCTTATGAAGCCGCTTATCGTCAAGCAAGTCGAGGACCCGGTAACGGGGAAGATTGAAGTTCGCAAGCCGGAAGTCGTCCGGCAGGTCATCTCGCCTGAGACGTCCCGTAAAGTAAGCGAGTATTTGGAGCAGGTCGTATCCGACCAAGAAATCGGTACCGGTAAGAACGCCTACATCGAAGGCTATCGTGTCGCCGGCAAAACAGGCACGGCCCAAAAGTGGGACAATACGGCTAATGGCGGCAAGGGCGATTGGTCAGATGATAAATTCGTCGTATCGTTCATCGGCTTTGCGCCGGTCGGCAATCCGAAGATTTTGGTCTATGTCGTCATTGACGAGCCGAACGACAAGTATGTCGGCGGCGGTGCCGCGGCTGCTCCAGTATTCAAAGAGATCGTTCAGCAAAGCTTGCGCCGCATGGGCATAAAGCCGCAACTGACAGCGGCGGAAGAAGCGGCTAATAAGAAGGAAGAAGCCGGAGAAGACAAGAAAGCGCCGACGATTGAGGTGCCGGATTTGAACGGCTTGAGTGCGATAACGGCAAAGTCGAAGCTGCAGGGCAATGGCATGCAATTCGTCGTGGTCGGCAACGGGAAGAACGTTGAGCAGCAAATTCCGCGTGCAGGGTCGGTCGTGCCGACAACCCAGCGGGTCTATCTGATTACGGAGAAGAGAGACAAGCTGACCGTTCCGGATTTGAAAGGTCTGTCGCTGCGCGATGCGATGGAGGTCAGCACGCTGCTCGGTATGAAGACGGTCACAGAGGGCGAAGGCTATGTCGTCTCTCAGACGATGGCGAAATTAAAAGGCGAACGGGTGCTGAAGCTGGTGCTCAAGCCGCAAAGCAACGATAACAGCGAGTCGTCCGGCAGCGGAAAAGCGCCGGACGGTTCGACCGCTGCCGCTGGCGGCGGCTGATCCGACAAGCCCGGCGCTCTATACGAGCGCGGGCTTGTTCTATTGCTCCCTTGTCCCGAATACGATGGCTGTAAGCGGCGTACGGTCTGTCCGATCCGGACGGCATATGCTGCCCGGAAGGGGGACAAGGGAAGTGAAAGTATCCAATGTGACCGTACGAAGACGAATGTATGTCGCGTTGATCTTCGGCATCGTCGCATTCGCAGCATTGATCGGGCGTCTTGCTTACGTTCAACTGTGGAAGGGCGAGGAGTTGGCGGCCAAGGCAGAAGATTCGTGGCGCCGCGAAGTGCCGTTCACCGCGAAGCGAGGTGAAATATTAGACCGCAACGGCGTTCGCCTTGCCTACAATATTAGCTCGCCGACAATCTGGGCTGTGCCGGTCCAGATTAAAGATAAGGAAAAGGCTGCCCGCGAGCTTGCGCCGGTGCTCGGCATGACGGCAGAGAAGCTTCTGCCGATGCTGAAGAAATCGGAACGGATCGTGCAGGTGAAGCCTCAAGGCCGCAAAATTACGTTGGAAAAAGCGCAGCAAGTGCGTGAACTCGCCATTCCGGGCATTATGATCGGCGAGGACAATAAACGGTTCTATCCTTACGGGACGCTCGCTGCGCATGTGCTTGGCTTTACGGGCATCGATAACCAGGGACTGACGGGCGTCGAGGCGAAGTACAACAAATATTTGGAGGGCATTCAGGGCAACGTCGCTTACCTGGCAGACGCTGCGGGCAATCTGATGCCCGGTTCTGGCGATACGTATAATGCGCCGAAAGACGGCCTCAATCTGCAGTTGACGATAGACAAGCAGATTCAGACAATCATGGAGCGGGAACTCGATGCTGCGATGGCGAGGTTGAATCCCGATCATATTATCGCTATCGCGATGAATCCGAACAACGGTGAAGTGTTGGCGATGTCGAGCCGGCCGACGTACCAGCCGGATCTGTACCGCGAGGTTCCGGCCGAGGTATATAACCGGAACTTGCCGGTATGGATGACCTATGAGCCGGGCTCTACGTTCAAGATCATCACGCTAGCTGCAGCGATCGAGGAGAATAAGGTTAATTTGACGAACGAGCGGTTCTTCGATCCGGGCGCTGTCGAAGTCGGCGGGGCGAGGCTGCGCTGTTGGAAGAAAGGCGGCCATGGCAGCCAGACGTTCCTAGAGGTTGTGCAAAACTCCTGCAACCCGGGGTTTGTCGCACTCGGCCAGCGGCTTGGCAAAGAGAAACTGTTCGAATATATTCGCGGCTTCGGCTTCGGGACGAAGACGGGCATCGATATTAACGGCGAGGAGAACGGCATTCTGTTCAAACTGAGCCGAGTCGGTCCTGTCGAACTGGCAACGACTGCTTTCGGGCAAGGCGTATCGGTCACTCCGATCCAACAGATTACAGCCGTTGCCGCAGCGATCAATGGAGGCACGCTGTATAAGCCTCACTTGGCCAAGGGGTGGATCAATCCGGAAACGGGCGAAACCGTGGAGTCGTTCGATCCGGAGCCTGTTCGCACCGTTATTAGCGAATCAACCTCTAAGCAAGTCAGAGAGGCGCTTGAGAGCGTCGTAGCGCAGGGGACAGGCGGCAACGCCTTTATTGACGGGTATCGGGTTGGCGGCAAGACCGGTACGGCCCAGAAGGTCGTGAACGGCCGCTACTCGCCGAATGAGCATATCGTTTCGTTCGTCGGCTTCGCGCCAGCGGACGATCCGCAAATTATCGTCTACCTGGCTGTCGATAATCCGCAGGGCATCCAGTTCGGGGGTGTCGTAGCAGCGCCGATTGTACGCAATATTATGGACGACTCGCTGCAGTACCTCGGCATTCCGCCAAGAACGAAGCAGATCGAGAAGGAATATAAGCTTGGCGAGAACAAAATCGTAGCTGTGCCGAATTTGGTCGGCAAGACCGTTTCCGATATTTATGAAGATATGAATATGAATTTTAATCTGGCAACAGCTGGAACAGGCACGACGGTTATACGTCAAGCTCCGGCCGCCGGCACGCGCGTAGAGAAAGGCTCCACCATTCGGATATACTTAGGAAGCGAAGACATGATAGAAGACGGTACTGACGGCCATTCTCACCCTTAATATGGAAAATAATGCGGCGCCTGACTCAAGTTATGGACGGGCGCCGCAAAGGAATGGTTGAAAATCGGTTGAGATCGATCATAATGGTGTAATAACGACAGTAGTAAAAGAGAATGATGTCGATCCATGATAGTTCGTGATGACGGAAGGGGATGCACTTTATGACGCTTAATGAAATTGCGCAATGGCTTGCAACTGCATCGGTAGATGGAGACGGCGGCATTCAGATAACGGGGCTGGAGGACGATTCCCGCAAAGTACAGCCGGGCACCTTGTTCTTCTGCGTACCTGGATATAAAACCGACGGGCACGACTATGCGGGGAAGGCAGCTGAGAATGGTGCGGCAGCGCTCGTCGTCGAGCGTAAGCTTGACATCCCGCTGCCGCAGCTCGTCGTGAAAAGCAGCAGGCTGGCAATGGCCGTCATCGCAGACCGGTTCTACAGCCATCCGAGCCGCAAGCTCCGGTTGATCGGCGTAACCGGTACGAACGGAAAGACGACGACGACGTATTTGATCGAACGGATTATGGCTGATGCAGGCCGCTCTTCGGGCGTCATCGGTACAATCGAGACCCGGTATGCGGGACGTACGGTTCCGATGTCGGGGACGACGCCAGGCGCTCTCGAGCTGCAGCGCCATCTTGCCGATATGACGGAAGCGGGAGTGGAAGTGTGCGCGATGGAAGTGTCGTCGCATGCGCTCGATCAAGGACGCGTTCTCGGCTGCCGGTTCAAAACGGCCGTGTTTACGAACTTAACGCAGGATCATCTCGATTATCACCATACGATGGAAGAGTATGCTGCGGCCAAGGGGCTGCTGTTCTCGCGGCTGGGCAACGAGTTCGGCTCAACAGAAGATGAGCGCAGCTATGCGGTGCTCAATGCAGACGATGCGGCTTCTGCAATCTTCGCTAAGTTAACGGCTGCGGAGACCATTACATACGGGATTGATGCTTCAGCCGATGTCCGCGCATCCAACATTCGCATTACGTCGAAAGGCACGTCGTTCCGCCTTCACTCCTTCCGGGGCGATGCGGACATTTCAATTCGAATGGTTGGCAAGTTTAATGTATATAATGCTTTAGCTGCATCTTCCGTTGCTCTGCTGGAGGGGCTGCCGGTTGAGCAAATCAAAGCCAGCTTAGAGGCGCTGCCAGGTGTGCCTGGCCGCGTTGAATCGGTCGATGCGGGACAGCCGTTCGCTGTGGTTGTCGATTACGCGCATACGCCGGACGGGCTTGAGAATGTGCTTCGCGCCGTGAAGGAGTTCGCGGAGAAACGGGTTATTACCGTATTCGGCTGCGGAGGAGACCGCGACCGGACGAAGCGGCCGATCATGGGCAGCATCGCGGCGAAGTATTCTGATATTAGTGTCATTACGAGCGACAATCCGAGATCGGAAGAGCCAGGTGCCATCCTGCTCGACGTAGAGGAAGGGCTTAAGGCTGACGGCGTTCCGAAGGAACGGTACGTGATGATTGTCGACCGCCGGAAAGCGATTGAAAAAGCGGTTGAAATGGCAAGCCCGGGCGATGTAGTATTGATTGCGGGGAAAGGTCATGAGACGTATCAGTTAATCGGCGGGGAAACGTTCTCGTTCGACGATCGTCTTGTGGCCGAAGAAGCGATAAGGGGAACGGTATTGTGATTAAACGAAATTTGGGGCAGGTAGCCCGAATGTGCGGCGGAACATTAGCCCATGGAGAACGGGACTCGCACATCGAGATTCAAGGCGTGACGAGAGATTCCCGTACGGCAGGAGCAGGCGAGCTGTACGTGCCGCTCATCGGAGAAAATTTCGACGGCCATGAATTTGCGGCGGAGACGCTTGTAAAAGGAGCAGCGGCATCGCTCTGGGAGGAAGGCTGTCCTGTGCCGGACGAATTGCAAGAGGCTCCGCTCGTTCTTGTGCCGGACACGCTGTCGGCGCTGCAGCGGCTCGCATCCGCGTACCGCGATGAGCTCGGTTTGCGGGTTATCGGCATAACGGGTAGCAACGGCAAGACGACGACGAAGGATTTGACGGCTGCGGTGCTCGGCACCGTGTTCCGCGTTCATAAAACGGAAGGCAATTTGAACAATCATATCGGGGTTCCGCTTACGATTCTTCAGCTTGACGAGACGGTTGATACGGCTGTGCTCGAGATGGGCATGAGCGACTTCGGCGAGATCGAACTGTTGACAATGATCGCTTCGCCGGATGCTGCGATCATTACAAACATCGGCGACGCCCATATGCAGCAGCTCGGGTCGCGAGCCGGCATTGCACAGGCGAAGCTGGAGATTGCAGCCGGACTGAAGGAGAGCGGAGCGTTGATATTCAATGGTGACGAGCCGCTTCTTCGGGAACGGCTGGATTCGTTGGAGCTGTCTGAAGGAGCGGAGCTTATTCCGTTCGGCAGCGCTCCCGACTGTTTGTGGTCGGCAGCTAACGTATCAGTGAGCTTTGACTCGTCGACATTCGACGTCGTCTCGCCGTTACTGACGGCAGACGAAGCCGAGGTGCTGCGCGGTGTTGTACTGCCTGTACCAGGTGAACACAACGTCATGAACGCGCTGGCGGCAATCGCGGTTGCATACCGGTTCGGGGTGCCCGCGGCTTCCATTCGGGATGGCCTGGCTAAGGTCGTATTGACGGGTATGCGAATCCAACCGGTGAATGCATTCAACGGCGCCAAGTTGCTGAATGATGCGTACAATGCGAATCCGACGGCAGTAAGAGCGGCCGTCGACCTGGTCGAGCAGTTGAACGGCTACCGCCGCAAATGGGTCGTGCTCGCCGACATGCTGGAGCTTGGCGAGGAAGAGATAGAGATGCACCGCTCCGTCGGTGCATACGTAACGCCTAAAAAGGCGGATGCCCTGCTCACATGGGGACCGCTTGCGCAATATATTGCTGAGGGAGCATCCGGGGCTTTCGCGGCCGACGGCCGCGCGGACGACATCCGCCATTTTGAACAAAAGGAAGAGCTGGCGGCATGGCTGCGGGAGCAGCTGCAACCGGGCGATCTTGTGCTTGTCAAAGGGTCGCGCGGCATGCGTATGGAGCAAGTCGTCCAAGCTTTGGAGAGCTGACGGGGGGGTGAAACTATGGACATAAAGGTCATATTGCTTACGATTGGAGCTTCATTTCTTCTAGCGGTGCTGCTGGGGCCTTTGTTCATCCCTCTTCTGCGCCGAATGAAGTTCGGGCAGCAGATCCGGACGGACGGCCCGCAAAGCCATCTGAAGAAGCAAGGGACGCCGACAATGGGCGGCATCATCATCATGCTGGCCCTGTTGCTCGCTTTTCTGAAATTTTCCGATAAGACCGACGAGTTCTGGGTGCTGCTTGTCGCATCGCTGGGGTTCGGGCTAGTCGGGTTTCTCGACGATTATATCAAGATCGTATTCAAGCGCTCGCTCGGACTTACGGCGAAGCAGAAGCTGGCCGGTCAATTGCTGTTCAGCGTTATCGTCTGCGTGCTGTTGAACCGGATGGGCCACAGTACAGAGATCGGCTTGCCGGGGACGGATTTCTCGTTCGATCTAGGTTGGTTCTATTATGCTTTCGTTGTCATTATCATGTTCGCGACGAGTAACTCGGTTAATTTCACGGACGGCCTGGACGGCTTGCTTGCGGGCACGAGCGCGATAGCATTCGGCGCTTTCACGATTCTAGCTCTGAGTGTTAATGAGTATGAATCGGCCGTATTCTCGGCTGCTATGATCGGCGCGGTGCTAGGCTTTCTCGTATTCAACGCACACCCTGCGAAAGTGTTTATGGGCGACGCAGGCTCACTGGGCATCGGCGGCGGCTTAGCCGCAGTTGCCATGCTGACGAAGATGGAACTTATTCTAATCATTGTCGGCGGCGTCTTCGTGTTCGAGATGCTGTCGGTTATTATTCAAGTCACATCGTTTAAGCTGCGCGGCAAGCGGGTGTTCAAAATGAGCCCGATCCACCATCACTTCGAATTGTCAGGCTGGTCGGAGTGGCGGGTCGTCACGACGTTCTGGATCGCGGGCTTCATTCTGGCGGCCATCGGTCTTATCGTAGGTAATGCGTTCTAAGGCAGTACAAGTGAGCCCGCCGTCCTTTCGCTTGCCGAGAGGACGGCGAAGCCGTTTTCAGATACAAGTCATGATTCGATAGAGAGAGAGGTCAAGCATATGGATCACCCGTCATTGTACCGCGGCCGCCGTGTCGCTGTACTCGGTCTTGCGAAGAGCGGCGTCAGCGTCGCGAAAGTGTTTCATCAGCTCGGCGCGGACGTCGTCGTTAACGATAAGAAGGACCGGGAGCAAAGCCCGGAGGCAGCAGAACTGGAGGCATTAGGCATTCCGGTTATTTGCGGCTATCATCCGGACGATTTCGTTACGGCAGATACGGCTCTGCTCATTAAGAATCCAGGCATTCCGTATTCGGCGAGCCCGGTGCAGCAAGCGGAGGCGCACGGCGTTGAGATCGTGACGGAGGTGGAAGTCGCTTATTTCCTGTCGCCGGCGCCGATGATCGGGATTACCGGCTCGAACGGCAAGACGACAACGACGACGTGGATCGGCGAATTGCTTAAGGGAGCGGGAATGGCTCCGATCGTGGCAGGGAATATCGGAACTCCTCTGTGCGAGGCGGCTCAGCAGGCGAAGGAGAGCGACATTATCGTAGCGGAGCTGAGCAGCTTCCAACTGAAAGGAACGACGGCTTTCCGTCCGCGTGTCGCGCTGCTGCTTAACGTCGTCGAGACGCATTTGGATTATCATGGCGGAATGGACGATTATGTTACATCCAAGGCGAAGTTGTTCGCGAATCAATCGGCTGATGATACGGCAGTCCTGAACTGGGATGATAAGACGTGCCGGGCCATCGCTGAGCGAATTAACGCGCGTCTGCTGCCGTTCTCGCTGATCGAGACGCTTCCTCACGGTCTCTATATTGATCCGCCGTTCCCGGCGGAATCCGATGAGCCGCAGGACGGTCAGGGTGAGGTTGAAGCGGAAGAAACGCTCCGCTCCATCATCTATGCATCCGGTGACGGAGAAAAGTCGGTCATTCTGCCGGTTACAGAGCTCGGCATACCGGGCAGACATAATGCGGCTAATGCGATGGCGGCCATAGCTGCAGCGATTGCTGCGGGCGCGCCGCTGGAAACGCTCGCCGGTCCGCTTCGTTCGTTCCGGGGCGTGGAACATCGTCTCGAATTCGTATGCGAGCGCAATGGCGTGTCGTTCTATAACAACTCCAAAGCGACGAATCCCGTCGCCACGATTACCGGGTTGAAGTCGTTCCCGCTTGAACGGGTCGTCCTTATTGCAGGCGGCCTCGACCGCGGCTCGGACTATATGGAGCTGCTCCCTTGGTTCAGCGGCCTGAAAGCGTTAGTGGCGCTTGGCGAAACGCGCAACAAGCTTGCGCATGTGGCTGGCCTTGCAGGTTTAACCGCAGTTGAAACGGTCGAACCTGAAGAGGACGCCGAAGCGACGCTGCAAGAGGCGGTACGGCGCGCTGCTGCGCTGGCCGGCTCCGGTGATGTCGTTCTTTTGTCGCCTGCATGCGCTAGCTGGGACATGTTCAAGTCCTATGAGCAGCGCGGGCGCATTTTTAAACAATCGGCGCATACCTTGTAAATAGGGGGCATGTCCCTACTATTGACGGTTCAGAGGTGTCAGCGCGATGGCAAAAGCACGGTCCGCCCCGGACGTATGGATGATCGGTTCGATAGCGTTAATTTTGACAATCGGCATCGTAATGGTGTACAGCGCTAGCGCTGTTCTCGCCTTTCATGAATTCGGAGACAAGTTCTATTATGTGAAGCGTCAGCTGTTGTTCGCCGCTCTTGGCGTTGGCGCGATGATTTTCACCATGAATTTGGACTATAGCATTTGGAAAAGGTGGGGAGGCATCGGCCTGCTCATCTGCTTCGGCTTGCTTGTCATCGTATTGATTCCCGGCGTAGGCGTCGTTCGCGGCGGTGCGCGGAGCTGGCTCGGCATCAGCTCGTTCGGCATCCAGCCGTCGGAGTTTATGAAGCTTGCCATGGTTATTTTTCTGGCCCGCTGGCTGTCCGATAATCAACAGAAGGTAACGCATTTTACCAAAGGATTGCTGCCGCCGCTCGGTTTCATGGGAACGGCATTCGGCCTTATTATGCTGCAGCCTGACCTCGGCACCGGTGCCGTCATGGTTGGCGCGTCGCTGCTTATGATTTATTCCGCAGGCGCTAGACTGAAGCATCTGGGCTCGTTTGCGCTCGTCGGTGTAGCGGGGCTTGTCGTCCTGATCGCCATTGCGCCTTACCGGCTTCAGCGGATTACCGCGTTTCTTGATCCGTGGCAGGATCCGCTGGGAGCCGGCTATCAATCGATTCAATCGCTGTATGCCGTCGGACCCGGCGGCTTGATCGGACTTGGGCTCGGCATGAGCAGGCAGAAGTATAATTATTTGCCGGAGCCGCAGACCGACTTCATCTTCTCGATTCTTGCGGAAGAGATGGGCTTTATCGGCGGTACGCTGCTGATCTGTCTATTCTTGGTGCTCGTCTGGCGCGGAATCCGAACGGCGATTGCATCTCAGGATACGTTCGGAAGCTTGCTGGCGGCAGGCATTATCGGCATTGTCGGCGTACAAGTGTTGATTAATATAGGCGTCGTCATCGGCATGATGCCGGTTACCGGCATTACGCTGCCGCTAGTCAGCTACGGGGGCTCTTCGCTCACGCTGCTGTTGACGGCGCTTGGCATTTTACTTAATATATCCCGTTATTCGAGGTGACGAGTTCATGCGTATCGTATTGACCGGAGGAGGGACTGGCGGACATATTTATCCCGCAGTCGCCGTCGGCAGACAGGCTCAAGAGGAGGCGGGTGCCGAATTATTATACATTGGCACGACGCGCGGGCTGGAGAGCCGGATCGTACCGAAGATGGGCATCCCTTTCGAAGCTGTTGAAATTACCGGCTTTAAGCGGAAGCTGTCGCTGGATAATGTGAAAACAGTGCTCCGGTTTATGAAAGGCGTCAGGAAAGCGAAGCGGCTGCTGCGCGAATATAAGCCGGATGCCGTCGTCGGCACGGGCGGTTACGTATGCGGTCCTGTCGTGTATGCGGCAGCGAAGCTCGGCATACCGACGCTTATCCATGAGCAGAACGTCATCCCAGGGTTGACGAACCAATTTCTAGCCCGCTATGCGGATTGTGTAGCGGTCAGCTTCCCGGATTCCGAGCGCTACTTCAAACGTGCGAAGCGGACGGTTTACGCCGGAAACCCATGCGCGACGAACGTCATGCGCGCAGATGCGGATAAAGGGCGGACGTCGCTCGAGCTTAAAGGCGCGCAGCAGATCGTACTCGTGTTCGGCGGCAGCCGGGGCGCGAAAGCGATCAATGAAGCGATGTATGCGATGGCGGCGAAGCTGGATAGGCTGCCAGGCGTACACTTCGTGTTCGTGCCCGGCGAGATTTATTACGAAGATGCGCTTGACCGGGTAAAGCCGTTGCCGGCTTACAAGAACGGCCAGCTGCATATCGTGCCGTATTTGCACAATATGCCTGACGTTCTTGCCGCATCTTCGCTCGTCGTGTGCCGTGCCGGCGCTTCGACAATTGCAGAGATGACGGCGCTTGGCATCCCGTCGATTCTTATTCCGTCGCCGAACGTAACGAACAATCATCAGGAGGCGAACGCGCGCAGCTTGGTCGATGCCGGAGCGGCCCGGATGATTCTCGAACGGGAGCTGAGCGGCGACCGGTTGTTCGACACGGTTGCTTCTATGCTTCAGGACGGGAAGAGATTGTCCGAGACTGGGCATGCAGCCCAGAAGCTCGGGATGCCGGACGCAGCTGTGACGATCGTTAGCGAGCTGCGCAGACTGCGTGCTCACCGCTAATTGCATCATGATTGAATAATCGTTTAATTATAGAAACGTGGCACCGCTTAGGCGACTGTCACACTCCATATGCCGGGGGCATAAGATACGTTATAAATCGCGACCGTTACCGTGCGGAACGATTTGTACAACGTATTCGATGCGCTCGGCAGCGCCGCGTTTTGAGACACTATGATCGGGACGCGGCTTTCTACGGACAGAAGGGGAGGTACGACTCAATGGACGCAATTATGGCGGAATTGGAGCAAAACGGATGGGGAAAAGTTTTGTTCCAGGAACCGCTTGCCAAACATACAACTTGGAAAATCGGCGGCCCCGCTGATTGTCTAATTATACCGAACGGAACCGAAGAACTTGTGTCGACCATCCGTCTGTTGAATGAACACGGCATTCCTTGGACCAGCTTGGGACGTGGCTCGAACATGCTCGTATCCGATAAGGGCATTCGAGGCGTCGTCATTAAGACGGGAGCAGGTCTTGATTTCGTGCAGTTCGACGGAAAGACTGTTCGTGCCGGCGCAGCTTATTCGTTCATCAAGTTGTCGGTCATGTCGGCCAAGGCGGGATTGACTGGACTGGAATTCGCAGGCGGAATTCCAGGAACGGTCGGCGGCGCGGTCTACATGAACGCAGGTGCGCACGGATCGGATGTGTCGCGTATTTTCAAATCGGCTGTCGTTGTTCGGGAGACAGGAGAAATCGTGACGTACGGACTGGAGGATATGGCGTTCTCTTACCGCCATTCCATCCTCCACGAGCAGCAGGGCATCGTTGTTGAGGCGACGTTTGAACTTGAGGAAGGCGACCGCGCTCAGATCGAATCGGTTCTGGCCGCATACAAAGAACGCAGGCTGAATACGCAGCCGCTGCAGCTAGCCTGCGCGGGAAGCGTCTTCCGGAATCCGCCGGGCGATTTTGCCGCTAGACTCATTCAAGAAGCCGGACTTAAAGGGCTTCGCGTCGGCGCCGCCGAAGTATCTCCATTGCATGCCAATTTCATTGTCAATACCGGGCAAGCGAAAGCCGAAGACGTTCTCACCCTAATGGCGCAAATTAAGCGCACCGTCCAAGACCGCTACGGCATCGAGCTGGTGCCGGAAGTATTGGTGGTGGGTGAGCGGTAATTCGGAGGTGATACATTGGACAAATTGGTGATTGAAGGCGGGAAACCTCTCTCAGGAACCATTGCGATCCAAGGAGCGAAAAACGCCGCTTTGCCGATACTGGCCGCAAGCATGCTCGTTAGCGGCACTGTAACGATCGACCATGTGCCGAAGCTGCTCGACATCGATGTCATGCTGAGCATATTGCGCGATCTTGGCTGCAAGGCTGACCACATTGGAGATACGGTCGTGCTCGACACGTCGTCGGCGCATTCGCCGCACGTGCCGGAAACCCTTATGCGCCAAATGCGTTCTTCGATTTTCCTCATGGGACCGCTGCTCGCACGCTTCGGAGAAGTTCACGTTTATCAGCCTGGCGGCTGTGCAATCGGTGAACGCAAAATCGATCTTCATTTGTCGGGACTTGAGGCGCTTGGGGCGACGATTACGGAGTCGGGCAACAAGATGATATGCCAGGCCGACAAGCTGATCGGAGCCGATATCCACCTTAGCTTCCCAAGCGTCGGCGCAACAGAGAACATTATGATGGCGGCCGTTCTTGCCGAAGGCCGCACGACGATCAACAATGCAGCCCGAGAGCCGGAAATTCAAGATTTGCAGCGGTTCTTGAACGCAATGGGAGCGCGCATTATCGGCGCAGGCACCGATACGATTACGATTGAAGGCGTAGAGATGCTGACGCCTTGCCGGTATCAGGTCATCCCGGACCGAATCGTGACAGGCACGCTTATGGTTGCCGCAGCGGCTACTAGAGGTCAGGTCGTATTGCAGAATACGAATCCGTCGCATGTATCTTCTCTCATTCACGTCTTGCGCAGGTCTGGTGTTCAGGTGTTAGCTGACGGTGATATAATAAAAGTAAACGCCACATCGCGTCCCAAAGCGATTGAGCGCATCGTAACGTCGCCTTATCCGGCATTTCCGACGGATTTGCAGTCGCTCGTAATGGTGCTTCTAACGCTGGCCGACGGGGTAAGTATCATGAAAGAAACGATTTTCGAAGGACGCTTCAAGCATGTGGGCGAGCTGACACGCATGGGAGCAGATATAAGGGTCGATATGAATGCGGCGTTCATCCGCGGCGTGCCGAGACTGTATGGCGCAACCGTAGAAGCGACTGATCTGCGCGCAGGAGCGGCGCTCGTTATTGCGGGCCTTGCCGCGCAAGGGCGAACCGTCGTCGAGCAGGTGCATCATATTGATCGAGGCTATGATCGTATCGAACAAATGCTTACCCATTTAGGAGCCCGCGTTAGCCGCTATACGCCAGTACCAGACGACAGGGCGGTAACGAACGGCTGATGACGGGAGCAACAAGCCGGCGTCCCTCGCGCAAGCTGCGGAAGCCGGATGCTTTTGACCACATAGGAAAGTTTACGATCACTATTGTTTTCAGGTGAGATGGACTTTCCTATTGGCGTTAAAACCTGCCTATAGACGCGGCCGCTCATCACTGAACGGCCGCGATAGAGGTTTTCTCACAAAGGAAGGGACAAGCATGAAACAACCGATGCCCGTTCTGCGGGAACCCGTGATCAAGCGCCGCGGCGGCCGCAAATTGAAAATCGTTTTATTGCTGCTTTTTATCGTTGTATTGTCGGTATTATTCTTTAACTCCTCTATAAGTGAAGTTTCCAGCGTAAACATCGAAGGTGAACGGTTTATCAGCCAAGATGTCATTCGGAAGACGGCTGGCATTTCGGCCGGCGATGCTTTCTTCGGCTTTACGGAGAGTTCGATTGAAAAGAAGCTGAGCACGAATCCTGCCATCGAGCATGCGGAAGTGACGAAGAAATTTCCGGGTGATGTCCGAATTCATGTTCAAGAGTATGCAGCTGTCGCTTATGAGTTGTCGGCCAAAGGGGAAATTATGGCCATTCTGTCGAATGGGACAAGCGTTAGTGCGACAAATGGCGACTTTGTTGTCGATAAACCGTTGCTGTCAGGCTGGAAACAAAAGGATCCGGTGAAGACAGCGCTTTCGAAGCAGTTGGCTGCAATTACGGCACAGCAGTTGTCCGATTTATCTGAAATTAGGCCCGATCCGACGAAAGCATATCCCGACCGCATACGAATTTATACAAGAACCCGATTCGAGGTCATCACAGCCGTGTCTGTGCTGGCGGAGAAATTGGAGACGCTCAACGCGGTTACAGAGACGCAGGAGCCCGGCAAAGTTACGATGCTGCTGGCCGATACGTATGAACCATATATTACGGATCAAGCAGAAAATATGGAATCTATTGAAAAAGAGTCTACTCAATAGCGCCAATCGATGGTAAAATTTTAGTTATGGATTCAGGCAGGTCGGGACTCGGCCGCTTATTGGAGCAGTCTTTCGGCTGCTGGAAATTGGAAGCTGCAAAAGTGTCGAAAATTTTGTAGAAAAAAGAGGAAAGCCGTCATTCATGTTGAATATGTAGATTGTTAAAGACTGAATGTCCTACTTTCTGTTGAAATGGAGGTGCCGCGCGATGAGCAACAACGATATCATCGTCAGTTTGGACATCGGTACATCCAAAATTCGTGCTATTATTGGTGAAGTGACGAATGGAACCATTAATATTATTGGAGTTGGATCTGCCGACTCGGAAGGAATACGCAAGGGTGCTATCGTCGACATCGATCAAACCGTACGGTCGATTCGCAGCGCAATCGATCACGCTGAACGAATGGTCGGCATTCAAATAGACGAAGTATATGTTGGCATCCAAGGCAATCATATCTCATTACAAACGAATCACGGTGTAGTAGCAGTATCGAATGAAGACCGAGAGATCGGTGAGGAAGATATCGAGCGTGTCATGCAGGCGGCGCAGGTCGTTGCATTGCCGCCAGAGCGCGAAATCATCGGAGTTGTACCGAAACAGTTTCTAGTTGACGGTTTGGAGGGAATTTCTGATCCGCGAGGAATGATCGGCGTTCGTCTCGAGGTGGAAGCTACGATCATAACCGGGACGAAGACATCGTTACATAATTTGATGCGCTGCGTAGAGAAATCCGATCTGCAGATTGCGGACCGCGTTCTGATGTCGCTTGCATCCGGCTCGATGTCGCTGACGAAAGACGAGAAGTCGATCGGTACGGCGCTTATTGATGTCGGGGCAGGATCTACGGGCATTTCGATTTTTGAAGGCGGCGGACTTGTCGCTTCGTCTACGCTTCCAGTTGGCGGCGAGCATGTGACGAACGATATTTCGTACGGATTGCGTACCCATGCCGAGCAAGCAGAGAAGATTAAACTGAAATTCGGCTGTTCGCTCGTGAGTGACGCGGCGGAAGACCAGAAGTTCAAAGTGATGCGGATGGGCAGCAATGTAGAGAAAGAATTTTCGCAAGTGGATTTGGCGAACATTATTGAGCCTCGGATGCAAGAGATATTCCATCTTGTTCGGCAGGAAATTAGACGACTCGGCTATGGCGATAAAGTGCACGGCTACGTGCTGACAGGCGGAGCGGTCTCGATGCCGGGAACGCTTGGACTAGCCCAGCAGGAGCTGGAATCGTCGGTCCGGATTGCAGTTCCGGACTTTATCGGTGTGCGTGATCCCGCATTCAATAATGGCGTAGGCATTCTTTATTACGCCTTGCGAATGGCACGCAACCGGAGCATGTCCGTTTCAACGAAGAAAACGGCATCCCGCAAAACAACGACCAGCAGCGTCTCAGCATCGCCGAAACCCGGATTGTTCGAGAAACTCAAAAATATATTTAGCGAATTCATTTGATCGGGGGAAACGGAGATGTTGGAGTTCGACATGGATATGGAACAACTAGCACAAATCAAAGTAATCGGCTGTGGCGGCGGCGGCAGCAACGCCGTTAACCGGATGATTGAGAACGGCGTTAAAGGCGTCGAGTTTATTACGGTGAATACAGACGCTCAAGCGCTCCATCTGGCGCATTCGGAACATAAGCTGCAGATCGGGGACAAGCTGACGCGCGGACTTGGTGCGGGAGCGAATCCGGAGGTTGGCAAGAAAGCAGCGGAAGAGTCCCGCGAACTGATCAGCAACACGCTTAAAGGCGCGGACATGGTATTCGTAACGGCAGGCATGGGCGGCGGTACGGGCACAGGCGCTGCTCCTGTCATTGCAGAGATCGCACGCGAGTGCGGCGCGCTGACTGTCGGCGTCGTCACGCGTCCGTTCACATTCGAAGGACGCAAACGTTCCGGGCAAGCTGACAACGGCATTGAAGCACTGAAAGAAAAAGTCGATACGCTGATCGTCATTCCGAACGACCGCTTGCTCGAGATTGTCGACAAGAAGACGCCGATGCTGGAAGCGTTCCGGGTTGCCGACACTGTATTGCTGCAAGCTGTACAAGGCATTTCCGACTTGATCCAAGTTCCGGGTCTGATCAACCTCGACTTCGCTGACGTGAAGACGATTATGACGGAGCGCGGTTCGGCCCTGATGGGAATCGGCATGGCATCGGGAGAGAACCGTGCGGCTGAAGCTGCCCGCAAGGCGATCATGAGCCCGTTGCTTGAGACGTCGATCGACGGCGCACGCGGTGTCATTATGAACATTACGGGCGGAGCGAACTTGTCGCTTTACGAAGTGAACGAAGCGGCAGAAATCGTTATCGCAGCATGCGATCCGGAAGTGAACATGATCTTCGGCGCTATCATCGACGAAGATTTGAAAGAAGAATTCAAAGTTACGGTTATTGCGACGGGGTTCGAGCATAAGATTCCTGAACCGGTTCGCCGTCCGAGCACGCCTACGGAATCGACAGAGTCGCGTTCTGCGGCAACGTCCTCCTCTTCGTCCTCGTCGGCCAATTCGACGAGATCGTACGGCGCACCGACGTCCAGCGACCAATTAGACATTCCAGCTTTTTTGCGGAACCGCCCGCGCGGTGACCGTTAATTAGCTACTATCAGGTATAAAACATTAGCCATTCACGGGCGGAGCATCCGCTTGTGAATGGCTTTTTTGCGAGTCAAGGCGCATCAAGTTACGACAAAAAAAGATCGTCGCGAGCGTCATGAATAGACAGACATTGAAATACGATTACAATATACTAGTCTCAATCGTTCCTGCTGATATACGGACGTACGGCCGTGAGGCAAGGAATTGGCGGGCAGGTGAACGTCCTGGCGATATACGTAGACGTACTTTTTATGAGGGAGCTGTTAATTGACGGAGCACTGCTGCTCGTAACTGCTTGGGTTAGAGGGATTCGTGCCGCTTGGTATCGCATTGTCGGAGCAGGCGCTGTCGGCGCCCTATATGTCGCCTTGTTGTTCGTTCCGTCATTGTCGTTTCTTTATACGTTTCTGTTCAAGGTTGGAATATCGGTCATTATGCTTCTCATTGCTTTCGGTTATGGCGGATTACGCGCGTTCGCGAGGACGTTAGCCGCTTTTTACGCCATTAATTTCATTGCGGCCGGCGCTGTACTCGGGTTTTATTATTTGATCATGCAGCAAGGCTCGAATGCGCTATGGCGTGGACTGCAGTTTATCGATGGCGGTATTCGTTCTGAAATGAAGACAGGGTTTATTTTTGTCGGATCGGCTGTCTGTGTTGGTCTGTATATTGCACGATCGGTCATCGTCCAGCGGCGTGAGAAGTCGCTCATTCAAGCGCATGTTGCGCGGATGAAAGTAACGATTGGCCAGAAGGAATATGAATGCGAAGGGTTAATCGATACGGGCAACCAATTGTATGATCCGCTGACGCGGACGCCGGTGACGATCATCGAGGCGTCGCTGCTGGAAGCGGATTTGCCGTCTACTTGGATGAAAAGAATACGCGAAGCCGAAGTTGATAAGCTTGTGATTGGAGATTCGGCGGAAGATGAGTTTGTATGGCAGGACCGGCTGCGGCTGGTGCCTTACCGGGGTATAAACCGCGGAACGCAGTTTATGCTCGCATTGAAGCCGGATGCCGTTACCGTTCAATTAGGAGAAGAGACCATCGTCACCCGCAGGGCATTGATTGGTCTGGACGGCGGACAATTGTCATCGGACCGCGCGTACCGGGCAGTCATCCATCCGTCGATGGCGGAGCGGAGCGGCGGGGCGTAACGGCGCACACCATCTTGACGGGGAGGCATGAAGCCATGCTAGTGAAGTGGAAACTGATTCTTCAGCTATATTATTATCGCGTTCTGTTTTTATTCGGACTAAAGAGCGATGAAATTTATTATATCGGCGGCAGCGAAGCGCTTCCTCCTCCGCTGACCCGTGAAGAAGAAGAATATTTGCTTGAGAAGCTTCCTTCCGGAGATACGGCCATTCGGGCTATGCTTATTGAACGCAATTTGAGGCTCGTTGTGTATATTGCCCGCAAGTTCGAGAACACGGGCATACATATCGAGGATTTGGTGTCTATCGGCGCAATCGGGCTGATTAAGGCAGTCAACACGTTTGATCCGGAGAAAAAGATTAAGCTTGCCACTTATGCTTCCCGCTGCATCGAGAATGAAATCCTTATGTATCTGCGCCGGAACAGCAAGACGCGCACGGAAGTTTCATTCGATGAGCCGCTGAATATCGACTGGGACGGCAATGAACTGCTGCTCTCGGATGTACTCGGGACAGAGAATGATACGATCTACCGGAATATTGAAGAACAGGTCGACCGCAAGCTGCTTCATAAAGCGCTCGACAAGCTCACGGAGCGGGAGCGAATCATTATGGAGCTTCGCTTCGGCCTCGCCGACGGTGAGGAGAAAACGCAGAAGGATGTTGCCGATCTGCTTGGCATCTCACAGTCGTACATCTCTCGTCTGGAGAAGCGGATCATTAAACGGCTGCGCAAAGAATTTAATAAGATGGTTTAGAAGAACTGCCCGTCCGGCTCTCGCCGGCGGGCAGTTTTGTTGTTAGTAGGATGCTGCTGGCGTCGGACTGTACCTTAGGTGTTCATATCCTTCTAGGATGCGTGTTACATGTCGCTAACCGTGCCCTTGGTGGCAACATGCACCAAGGGAACAGGTGCGACCCAGCGGGCTGCGCCCTAGGTGTATTTACGCACCCTGGATTCACTTGCGGGCGACGGATTGGAGTGGTAAGAGTTCTTACGAACCGTAGAGACGCTAATTGCACGGAATGACCTCTTTTCAAAATCTAACGAATCCAGGAAGCGTTATTGGTCTTGAAATTGCTCGAAATCGGATAAAAACGATGAAATAGAGCTTCTGAGGTTCTTTATCTTCAGAAAACCGCCCTAAACAGCTGAATAGCGCTTGTACGATTTGTTAATGTTTATGGGTGCGAGCGATCGATTGGATTCAGCAAGAAGAAGAAATAATAGCCAGAGGGATTAGGGGTTGGGTCCCATCTCTGCAAAAGTGGGGAGCGCGCAAGTGGAGCGTGTCCTGCAAGGACGAAAGCGAGGATGCTCTATTGGATGCTAGGGGCGTCTATTATGGTGCGGACGTGTGAGAGCAGCAAGATGCGTAACCAGTTAGCGTGCCCCGAAAGGGGAGGAAAGCGAGCATATGGTCCAAGGGTATGCAGATACGGCTAAGGGGAGTCCAGAGGGCGCAAGCCCTTTGGGGCCCTCCTTTGCAGGGAGGGTTTGGGTGGGTAGATGTTATTAGGGTTGACGGAAAGGTGTATTACGAGCATAATACAGGTAAAGTGTATGAACCACATAATACATACACCAAATATTGGTTAACATCACAAAAGGGAGAACGCCAATGGAGCTGTTGTTTAACAACCGCGATCCCGTATACTTGCAGGTCGTCAAACATTTTAAAGAGCGGATCGCAACTGGGAAGCTGACGGCAGGTCAGACGATCCCGTCGCGCCGGGAGCTTGCAAGCCAGCTGAACATTAACCCGAACACGGCGCAGAAGGCTTATAAGGAAATGGAGGAGCAGGGCTTGATCGTGACAGAAGGCAACTCGCCGAGCCGGATTACCGGAGACACCGCAATTCTTAGCCGCATACGCGACGAATTGCTGACGGAAGCAATCGATATGTTCTTAGCATCGGTCCGCAATATTGAGGTTCCTCCAGAACAACTGCTCTCCTTGGTGCAGCGCAGACTGGAGTCGAATCGGAGCGAGCCTAGCAGCGAAAGAGGTGGCACGGAATGATTGAACTGAACAATGTGAAGAAAAGGTTCGGCTTCCGCACTGTGCTAAGCGGCGTCAGCTTTCAAGCGCCGAAGGATGCCATCACCTGCCTGACCGGACTGAACGGCACGGGTAAGACGACCATACTTAAATCGATTATGGGGTTAACGCCGATTCACGGCGGGACCATTACGATAGATGGAAGTCCGCTTCATCATACATCGTACGAGCGGATCGTCTTCGTACCGGATCAGTTGCCGATGCCAGGGAGAATGACGGTGGAGGGCTGTCTCGAATTTATGAGTGACCACTACCGGAATTGGAATCCGGAACGGGCGGCTGAATTGACCCAAATGTTCAAGCTTGGACTTCAAGACCGGGTCGGCTCCATGTCCAAAGGTACGGCTGCGAAGCTGAATTTGCTGCTAGCTCTAGCGATGAACGCTGATTACATGCTTATGGACGAGCCGTTCTCCGGCATTGACATGTTCAGCCGCGAACAGATTGCATCCGTCTTCTCCAGTGAACTGGTGGAAGGACGCGGCGTCATCCTGACGACGCACGAAGTGAAGGAAATCGAGCATTTGCTCGATTATGTCGTCATGCTGGATAACGGGCGTATAACGAAACAGTTCGCATGCGAGGATATCCGTCTGGCCGAAGGAAAGTCGGTCGTCGATGTCATGCGGGAGGTGTACGAGACATGATGACATTCTGGAAGCTTCTGAATTTGGAAGTGAAACGTCTCGTCATCCCGTTCGTCATTATGGCGATTATGGTGGCGGCCGTTCAAATGTACGGGGCGCATGCAATGGCAAGGCACACCGAGAACGAAGCGAAGGAAATCATGGCAAGAGAAAAGTTGGCGACTGTGCAGCAGCTTGAGGAATTGCACGGTCTTGCAAGTTATGCAGACGTCATTCGGATAAATCAATCACCGTGGATCATTCTGCCGATCGGTCTGTGCATCGCATTCTTGTTGTTTTATCTATTTTTTGTCTGGTACAGGGATTTTATTGGCAAACATTCCTTCATGAGCAGGCTGCTAATGGTGCCGGCTTCGAGGCACCACATATACTTCGCGAAACTCTTCGCACCTCTGCTCGTCATATTCGCATTGCTTGCTGTCCAACTGCTGGTGCTGCCGGTCGAGAACCGTTATTACAATTCTCTCTTGCCGGATGAGATGCGCGTGGAATATCCATTGAACTATTTAATTTCGGCTATTCCGTTCCTTCGGAAACTAATTCCTTTATCGGCCGAACAGTTTGCATTCAATTATGGTATGGGGATCGCAGCTGTTATTGTCCTTTACACGGGAGTCTTGTTGGAAAGAAGCTTTAGACTGCTTGGATTGTTTGGGGCCATTGTATATGCAGTCGCAGCAGTGTACATCGCTACCATTCCGTTGGGGCTGGGCGATCATTGGTTCTTTTATGAGAAAGCCCGTTTGCTTGCTGGAATTATTTCAGTGATCGGAGCACTGTCATTGTGGCTCAGTCTCTATTTGTTGAAAAGGAAGATTACCGTATGAGTCGAGCGATAGCAAAATATTGGATTACATCGGTCATGGTCGGGCTTGTCATCGTATTCGCTTTCCTCTATGTTCGGCCGGGGTGGGAGACCAAAGGCGATCCTAAGCTTCGGCTTGCAACGCTGGAAGGTGATCCGAAGGCTGTTGCGAATCTGTCGGTGTGGGGGACTTATCGTTATTCCAGGGATTTTAACAGCCGGATCGGATTGGACGTAGATGGAATCATTCACGAGAAGGAGCCGACTTTGTATGAACAAACGTTCGAACCGTGGCTGTCGGCCAAGACTGTAAAGAATATGTTCGACGGCAATTTGGATTTTCTTAGAGGGAAGAAAAACTACGGAACCTTCTATTCGGATGATGAGATGCTCGCATATGCGAACACCGAGCATGTTAACGACGATTGGGTACTTCAGATTTCAGTCCTCGATAAAGATACGAAACAGCAGTCAGACTTCGAAGTCCAATATCCGGACAGCAATACGAGAAATTATTGGTTTACGGATGCCCTGCAACGGGCCGCTAACGGCGATATTATCGTACTCTCTACTCACAGCGTGAATGTCGATGCAGAGGAAACTCGACATGATAAGGAACTTGTAAGATTGCAGATCGATACAGGGAAGAAAGCAATCTCAAGCGTAACGACGGTCATAGCTGGAAGAGAGGAGGACAAGAAACAGCTTGGACTACTAAGAAATACAAAAGTTTATAACCCAATGCCGTACATGTTGATTTCGGCACCGATGAACGGCAAGTGGGGTTATTATAGTTATCAGACAGCAACAGGCAAGCTTTCGCCGATCAGCATCGTCAAGGCTGGAACAGAAATTCCTACTATGTTCGATGTTGCGGACGATCGACTTGATTACGCGTATACAGACGGCAGTCGTATTCATCTCCAGTCGTTCGATTTGGCGACCGGCCAGCCAGAGTCAGAGGAAATCTTGATCGACACATCCCAGTGGAACGCAGTATCTGCCCGCGCAGTAGCTGCCAATCCGAAAGCATTTAGTATTATTTATGAGAACAAGAAGGCCGATGATCCGATTGCCGGCGTTGCAATCGTAGACAGGAAGACCGGGAAAGTCATTTATCGAGCCGAAGTACAGGCAGACGGAACGGAACAAGAACGGCAGGAAGCATTGCGTAAGTTCGATTTGGTAAGCGGATTAGCATTGTAAGACAAGAGAGATATAGAAAAAGGTTAGAACACAAGAGCCGGCGTGCCATCATGGCGAAGCCGGCTCTTTCGCTATGCAAAATTGTAAGACGCTATACGTATGGAACGTACTCGGGCGAAAATATTTTACTCCACAAGAACGTGTCGAACGATGTCGCAGACAGGAATATTTCGGGGGGCCGGGGAGATAATGAACATTAATGTTTCTCCTTGGGAGGTAATCACGTTGACCCGAAACAAAGTCGAGATCTGTGGTGTGGATACCAGTAAACTGCCTGTACTGACGAACGCGGAAATGCGCGAGCTGTTTACGGCGCTGCAAACGCGTGGCGAACGGGCAGCAAGAGAGAAATTGGTGAACGGCAACCTTAGGCTTGTGCTCAGCGTTATTCAGCGGTTTAACAACCGCGGCGAATATGTGGACGATTTGTTCCAAGTCGGCTGCATCGGCCTCATGAAGGCGATCGATAATTTCGATTTGAGCCAAAATGTAAAATTCAGCACCTATGCCGTTCCGATGATTATCGGTGAAATCCGCCGCTATTTGCGCGACAACAACCCGATCCGCGTTTCCCGGAGTCTGCGGGATATCGCATACAAGGCGCTCCAAGTACGCGACAGCCTGACCAATCAGAATTCGAGAGAGCCGACGATCTTCGAAATATCGGAAGTACTCGGCGTGCCGAAGGAGGATGTCGTCTTCGCGCTGGACGCGATTCAAGACCCCGTCTCGCTGTTCGAGCCGATCTATCACGACGGCGGCGATCCGATCTATGTGATGGATCAAATTAGCGACGATAAGAACAAGGACATCTCCTGGATCGAGGAGATTGCGCTTCGCGAAGCGATGCATAAGCTGAACGAGCGGGAGAAAATGATTCTTTCGATGCGTTTCTTCGAAGGCAAGACACAGATGGAAGTGGCCGATGAGATCGGCATTTCGCAGGCGCAGGTGTCGAGGCTGGAGAAGTCGGCTATACAACAAATGCAGAAGCATGTAAAAACTTAATAGCGACAAACGAGCAGCCGGTACGGACGGCGTAACGGCTGCTGCTCTCCCAACGAACGGCGTACAGTGCGCCGTTTTTTTGCGTCGGGCAGGACATTTTGCGGGCGGCGCTCATATAGTAGTAACAGAAGCCCATCGGCACTTGTCTTCCATCCGGTGAAGAAAGCGGTGATTCAGCATGAAAATATCGGATTTCCAGACGAAGGACGTCATTAATATCGTCGACGGCAAGAAGCTCGGCCAAGTAAGCGATCTGGAGCTCGACCTGAGGCACGGGCGCATCGATTCGATTGTCGTGCCGACGTTTACCCGTTTTTTCGGCATGTTCGGCGGCGGGACCGATGTCATTATTCCGTGGCGCAACATCGTGAAGATCGGCGCCGACGTGGTTCTTGTTCGGCTAGATGAAGCGAAGGTAGCGGCTTACCGCGAGGAAGAGGACGTGCAAGTCCGAACGTAAGCAAGGTCCGGGATGCTGGCGCGTCGTGGGCCTCTTTTTTGTAGCTGCGGCAACGAGCCCCTCTCCTTGCTTTTCCAACCATCGGCCCTATGGTACACTTATGTGAACAGAATGATGAGGTGGAAACGATGGAGCCATTCGTATGGGAACAAGCGCAGAGGAGCGGGGCGTCGCTTCTAACGCTTAACAGTTGGACGCAGCAGCATGCCGGCATAACGGCCGGGTTTACAACGCGTCTTGGCGGCGTGAGCGGTAAGCCATGGGAATCGCTTAATATGGGGCTGCATGTCGGCGACAAGAATGAGGATGTCGTGGCGAACCGAATGCTTCTAACAGAAGCGTTGGGGTGGCCGTTCGAAGCGTTCACCTGTGCGGAACAAGTGCATGGCCACCGCGTGCAAGTTGTTTCAGCGGAGGACGCCGGTAAGGGACGCGATTCGCGGCAAACGGCATTTCAGGATACGGATGCCCTCATTACGAACGTGCCAGGCGTACTGCTCGCATCCTTTTACGCCGACTGTGTGCCTCTTTATTTTTATGACTCGGAGAATAATGCCGTCGGTCTAGCTCATGCGGGTTGGAAAGGAACGGCCCTCGAAATCGCGGTCCGGACGGTCGAAGCGATGCGAGAGGAATATGGCACGGACCCGGCCAAGCTGCGCGGAGCGGTTGGTCCTGCGATCGGCGTCTGCTGCTACGAAGTGGATGGCCCTGTCATCGGCAGAATGGAAGAGCTGTGCCTCAGTCTCGGCGATGACCGCGGTGCGGACGCTACCGATAGAATGGTCCAGCATAAGGGCAATGGCAAGGCGATGCTTGACTTGAAAGAAATCAACCGACACATTATGATAAAAGCAGGAATTTTGCCGATCCATATCGAATTATCCACTTGGTGCACCAGTTGCAAGAGCGATATATTGTTCTCTCATCGTGCAGAGCACGGAGCAACAGGGCGGATGGCAAGCTGGATTGGCATAGAGAAGAGGTGAGCCTCTTGTCGACGTTAGCTGAACGGATACAAGAAGTCGAGACATTAATTACAGCAGCTTGCGAGCGGAGCGGCCGCAGCAAGGATGAGATTCATGTTGTTGCCGTAACGAAATATGTATCGGTCGATACGGTACGCGATGTTGTGAATCATCATATCGTCCACCTGGGCGAGAACCGCTGGCAGAATGCGAAGCCGAAGTGGGAAGCGCTGCAGCAATTGCCTGAAGAGGAGCAACCGGTCTGGCATTACATCGGATCGCTTCAGACGAACAAAGTGAAGGACGTCATCGGCAAGTTTACATACATTCACTCACTGGACAGGCTGTCGCTGGCGGAAGCAATTGCAGAACGCGCGGACAAGCTGGGCATCACGGTTCCATGCTTTGTGCAGGTGAACGTGTCGGGCGAAGAAAGCAAGCAAGGGCTGATGCCGGAAGCGTTGCCTGATTTTCTGCACATGCTTCGCCAGTATCCTTCCATCAAACCGATCGGACTCATGACGATGGCACCGTTCGAAGCGGAGGCCGAGGAGACGAGGCCGGTATTCCGCAGTTTGAGGCATCTTAGAGACCGGATTAATGAGTCGGGCCTATTGGCTGAGCCATTAACGGAACTCTCAATGGGCATGTCGAACGATTTCACGGTTGCGATTGAAGAAGGTGCAACATGGGTACGATTGGGTACGATACTAGTAGGGAAAGAGGAGGCATGAGGAATGAGTGTAATTAACCGGTTTATGAACTATTTTGGTCTGCAGGACGAAGAAGAAGTTGTTGAGCGCGAGAAGGTTGCGCCGCAAATGGAAGAGCCGGAGCACGAATTTGAAACTTCGCCTTTCGAAGCGCGTAAACATTCTAAAAGCAGCAACTCCAACATTGTAAGCATCCATTCGCAGAAGAACGTGCGTGTCGTACTGAATGAACCGCGCTCCTTCGAAGAAGCGCAAGAAATCGCTGATCATTTGCGGGCCCGCCGCGGAGTTGTCGTGAACTTGCAGCGGGTGCCTAATGACGTTGCCAAGCGGATTTTCGACTTCCTGCTCGGTACGCTCTATGCCGTCAGCGGGACAATGAACCGGATTGGTCCGGGCATTTTCTTCTGCGCTCCAGAGAATGTGGAAATTCAAGGCACCATCTCCGAACTGCTGGTGGACGAACAGGATTACAAACGAATGAGGTGACCTTGATTTGAACGATGTACAAAATTTTGTGTTTCTGCTTGAAAGAATCTATACCTTTATGATCATTGGTTATGTGCTGCTATCGTGGCTGCCTAATGCAAGAGAAAGTTTCATCGGTCAAACGCTGGGCAAGCTGGTCGAGCCGTACTTGTCTATCTTCCGCAGGTTTATTCCGCCAATCGGCGGCATGCTTGATCTGTCTCCGATCATTGCCGTATTCGCGCTTAACTTCGTAGCATACGGTATTATCTTCGTGCTCAATCTGTTCGTGTAGAGGCGAAGGGCGGTCAGCATGAATTCGAATAAGAAAGTATACGATCATTTCCACCCGGACGAGCGTGCGTTCGTCGACCGGGTGGAGGAATGGATCGAACGGGCAGCGGAGCGCCATGAGTGGAAGCGAACCGACTTTATGGATCCGAGGCAGCTCGAAATTGTACGCTCCCTGGCGAATCGAAGCGGGAATGTAGCTCTCCGGTTCGAGGGCGGCTCACCGGATTCGGAACGTCAGCGCGTGCTTATTGCTCCGGACTACGCATATCTGGAAGATGAGCCGATGGGGGTTCAAGCCATAGCGGTAACCGCTGATTCCCAAGGGCATTTGGATCTTGATCATGGCGATTATTTGGGAGCATTGCTTGGACTCGGCGTCAAACGGGACCTCATTGGCGACGTTCATGTGCTGGAGGATGGCTGCCACTGCTTAGTGACGGAAGAGATCGCGGATTACGTCAATATTCATCTCAGGCAAGTCCACCGAGTCCATGTCCTAACGGAGCTGATTCCGTTGTCTTCGCTTCGCGTCATTAAGCCGAAGCTGGAGGAGATGAGCATATCGGTGGCTTCTCTGCGTTTGGACGGCATCAGCAGCGATGCGTTCCGGATTAGCCGGACGAAGATTGTGGACCCGATTCGAGCGGGCCGCTGCCGTGTCAATTGGAAGGTGGAGGAGAATCCTTCAGCCGTTCTCAAAGCGGGCGACATCGTTTCGATGAAAGGGCTTGGCAGGTTCAAAGTGATGGACGTGGAAGGCGTGACAAAAAAAGGCAGATTTCGTGTGTCCATCGGGAAATATATTTGATCTGATGCAGGATTTTGGACGGAGCTGTCGAAACATTCTTTTACAATCAACTACAGAACCGTCATATCCATAGGAGGTGCGCCAATGCCGCTTACGCCATTGGACATACATAATAAGGAATTCGGGAGAAGACTGCGCGGTTACGACGAGGATGAAGTTAACGAATTTCTCGATCAAGTCATTAAAGATTATGAGTCGCTGATCCGCGAGAATAAAGAAATGCAGAATCAGTTGCTCTCGCTGCAAGAGAAGCTGAATCATTTCGCGAACATCGAGGAGACGCTTAGCAAGACGATTATCGTCGCGCAGGAAGCGGCTGACGAAGTGAAGAACAACGCGAAGAAAGAAGCTCAGCTGATCGTGAAGGAAGCAGAGAAGAACGCTGACCGGATCATTAACGAATCGTTGTCCAAGTCACGCAAGGTCGCGCTGGAAGTCGAAGAGCTCAAGAAGCAGGCATCGATCTACCGCGCCCGTTTCCGCACGCTGGTCGAAGCGCAGCTGGAGCTGCTCAGCCAGGATGGCTGGGAGGCGCTGGAATCCTCGAATGCTGCGGCGACGCAGGAGAAATATTAATCGCCAGCCGTTCGCGCGGAATGGGCGGTTGTCATTTGACAATTGCGAAGCATTCGGCTATAACTAGTAATATTATGAATGATCTTTTACTTTCGTTGACGAGAACAAGTACGTTGCGTTAACCGTTCTCCAGAGAGCCGGCAGGAGCTGAAAGCCGGCGTTCGGTGCGCATCGGAATATCCTCTCCGAGAAGCGGCGCAGAACATGTGCAGGTCGGCAACCCGGCTGTCATCAGTAAGCGTCGACGGCTTTCCACCGTTACCCGGAACGCGGACATCCTGCGAAGGAGCAGTCCGTGAATGAGGCGGCATTCGCTGCTTCGGCTTTAAGCCGGATGTTTCCATGATGGGAACTGTACTTCAGCGATTGGAACAAGGGTGGTAACGCGAGCATGACTCGTCCCTTATGGGACGGGTCTTTTTGTTATTTCTTGCGATGATGAAAGGGGATTGAATGGCATGCAGCGCGTAGACGTCAAAGAACGCGCGCGGAGCCGCGAGCTTCGCGTATTGGAACAATGGAAGAAGAACGACACATTCAAGGAATCGATCAAGAGCCGGGAGGGCAAGCCGAACTTCGTATTCTACGAGGGTCCGCCTACCGCTAACGGTGCGCCTCATATCGGACACGTGCTTGGCCGTGTAATCAAAGATTTTATTTGCCGCTACAAGACGATGTCCGGCTATCGCGTCGTGCGCAAAGCGGGCTGGGACACGCACGGCTTGCCGGTTGAACTTGGCGTGGAGAAGCAGCTTGGCATCTCGGGTAAACAAGAGATCGAGAAATACGGCGTTGAAGCGTTCATTAAGAAATGTAAGGCCAGCGTATTCGAATATGAGAAGCAATGGCGCGAACTGACAGAAGCGATCGCTTACTGGACGGATATGGATAACCCTTACATCACGCTTGATAACAGATATATCGAGAGCGTATGGCACATTCTGTCGACGATTCATAGCAAAGGCCTGCTGTACCGCGGCCACCGCGTCAGCCCGTACTGCCCTTGCTGCCAGACGACGCTCAGCTCGCATGAAGTAGCGCAAGGCTACGAGGATGTTAAAGATTTGAGTGCAACAGCTAAATTCAAGCTTGCAGACTCGAACGAGTACGTGCTGGCTTGGACGACGACGCCATGGACGCTTCCTGCAAACGTAGCGCTGGCCGTTAATCCGTCGCTGACGTATGCGAAAGTAAAGCGCGGCGAAGAGACTTACATTGTTGCGCAGGCGCTCATTGAATCTGTGTTTAAGGAAAAGGATGGCGAGTACGAAATCGTCGGCACCGTGCAAGGCGCTGATCTCGTTGGCTTGAGCTACGAGCCGCCGTTCCGCTATGTACCGGTCGAGAAGGGCCATGTAGTGATTGGTGCCGAGTTCGTCAGCGACACGAGCGGTACCGGTATCGTTCATATCGCGCCGGCTCACGGCGATGATGACTACAAAGCAGCACGCGCGGCTGGCCTCAGCATGCTGAGCGTCGTGAATAATGCAGGACGTTACGTGGATGAAGTGACGGATCTTGCTGGTCGCTTCGTGAAAGATTGCGACGTTGATATCGTCAAAATGCTTAGCGAGCGCGGTCTTCTGTTCAGCAAGGAAAGATACGAGCACAGCTATCCGTTCTGCTGGCGCTGCAAATCGCCGCTGCTCTATTATGCAACAGAGAGCTGGTTCATCGAGACGACAGCGATCAAGGATCAGTTGATCGCGAACAACAGCGAAGTGAACTGGTACCCGGGCCATATCCGCGAAGGCCGCTTCGGTAAATTCCTTGAGGATCTGGTCGACTGGAACATCAGCCGCAACCGTTACTGGGGAACGCCGCTTAACGTATGGGTGTGCGAAGCGACAGGCAAAGAATATGCGCCAAGCAGCATCGCTGATCTGCGCGAACGTGCTGTCGGCTTCGTACCGGAAGACATTGAACTTCACAAGCCATACGTTGACGATATCAAGCTGAAATCGCCGTTCGCCGAAGGCGCCGTGATGACACGCACGCCGGAAGTAATCGACGTCTGGTTCGACAGCGGCTCGATGCCGTTCGCACAGCAGCACTATCCGTTCGGCGATGCGCAGCAGTTCGCAGACCAATATCCAGCGGACATCATTTGCGAAGGCATCGACCAAACACGCGGCTGGTTCTTCAGCTTGCTGGCTGTATCGACGTTGTTCAATGGCAAAGCGCCATATAAAGCGGTTATCTCAACCGGTCATATTCTGGATGAGAACGGCCAGAAGATGTCGAAGTCGAAAGGCAATGTTATCGACCCTTGGGAAATCATCAACGAGTACGGCACCGATGCATTCCGTTGGGCTTTGCTTGCAGACAGTGCGCCGTGGAACAGCAAACGGTTCTCCCGCGGCATCGTAGGTGAAGCGAAGTCGAAGGTGATCGATACTATCGTAAATACGCATGCGTTCTTCGCACTGTACGCGACGATCGATGGCTACAACCCGGCTGATCATCCGTACCGTCCATCGGCAGCCAAGCTGGACCGTTGGATCGTATCCCGCTTGAATACGCTAATTCGCCAAGTTATCAAAGGGCTGGAAGACAACGACTTCCTCAATCCGGCCAAAGAAATCGAGACGTTCGTCGACGAGCTCAGCAACTGGTATATCCGCCGTTCGCGCGACCGGTTCTGGGGCAGCGGCTTGACGGACGACAAGCTAGATGCCTACGGCACGCTGCGCCATGTGCTGCTGACGCTGTCACGGGTTATCGCGCCATATGCGCCGCTTATTGCGGAAGACGTGTATGGCAATCTCGGAGGAGAAGGCAGCGTTCACCTTGCCGACTATCCGGCGGCTGATGAGTCGGCAATCGACGAGCAGCTCGAACGCGATATGGAGACTGCGCGCCAAATCGTTGAACTTGCTCGCAATGTCCGCAACGAGACGAGTATTAAAACCCGCCAACCATTGTCGGAGCTGATCGTTTCGCTTAACCGCGATTTCGATGTTGCTGCATATGAAGAGATCATCAAAGACGAGATCAATGTGAAATCGATCGTTATTGAGAACAGCGACAGCGGCTTCGTCAACTTCGCGCTGAAGCTGAACTTGAAAGTAGCGGGCAAGAAGTTCGGTAAAAACGTCGGTCCGATCCAAGGCTACTTGAAATCCCTGCCGGCAGATGAGACTCGCGCAGCTGTGCAAGGCGGCGGCTTGACATTCGTATCGCCAGAAGGCGAAGCGATCGCGATTGCGACGGATGAGCTGCTTGTCGAGAAGCAAGCCAAAGAAGGCTTCGCATCGGCTTCCGGCTACTCGTTGACGGTCGCATTGAATACGGATATTACGCCAGAGCTGGAACAAGAGGGTTGGGTTCGCGAAGTCATTCGCGCCGTGCAAGACACGCGCAAAAAACTCGACCTGCCGATCGAGAAGCGCATCGATCTGGTGCTTGACACGGATGCGGAGCTGCAAGCGGCACTGCAAACGTTCGAGAGTGTCCTGCGCGACAACGTCCTGTTGAACAGTGTAGCATTCGCCTCGTCTGCGGAGATGGAGCGTGTCGAGCTGGGCGAGAAGACAATCGGAATTCAAATTCGCGGTTAAGGACAAACTGAATAGAAGCAAACAAAAAAACGAGCGATTCTCAGGTGGACGGCTTAGCCGGACGCCGAGGCTCGTTTTTTTGCTGATCGAAAGGGTGAATGAGCTGTGAAAGCAACGGATGCGATGGATGCGGACGAGAAAAAGAATCTGACTGCGCTGACCATATCTTTGGGGGCAGTCGACCGGCAGTTGCAGAAAGTAGCGGCAGACATGGAACGGTCGCACATTCGGGATTATATTGAGCTGCTGCAGCGCCCGTTCTTGATGATGTGGCGCAGCTTCTTGTCCGGAACGGCGCGCGGCATCGGCATTGCGCTTGGGTTTTCCGTATTTGCCGCGACCATTCTGTATGTGCTTCGAATGTTAGGTGCGCTTAACCTGCCAATCATCGGCGACTATATTGCGGATTTGGTTCGAGTCGTGCAAGCGCAGCTTGAAGGCAAAGTGTATTAATATTCTCGTTCTTCATCGGTCGCCAAGCCGTCATCGCCTTCGCCATGCGACATATATTCGTGATATTGACGGTTGCGGACGACGGAGACGACCCGTCCGGTAATATCTGTCGCGATAAAGCTTTCGAGCGGCTCGACGAAACCTTCGTTCTCATCGGCTTCAGAATACATCTCGCTGTAAGAGTCGACTTCCCGATTGTCTGACATCGCTGGTGAATTGGAGTTGCCGTAGTGCTCGACGATTTGCCAGGCGTCCTCGCCGTCGAAGCCGTTGTATCCGTCCTCGCCGTCCCTGTTGCTTCGGCCGAAGGCAGGCTGCAGGAAGTCTTCTTCGGCTGGCCGGTTATTGGATAATTCTTGTCTTGGCGCATGCTCGACGCAGTACAGCGAATCCGGCAGCGCGTCTAAGCGTTCGAATGGAATGTCCTTGCCGCATGTCCGGCATTTGCCGTAAGTACCATTGTCGATCGCTTCTAGCGCTTGGTCGATTCGTTCGATCTTGAAATCCTGAAGCTCATGTATAGCCATGTCTTTGCTTCGTTCAAACATATCGGTAGCGACATCACCGGGATGGTTATCGATCGGTGATAGCTCTCCGGTCTGATCTTTTAACGAGTTGGCCAGTCCCCCGTGCTCGCTGTCATGCCAAGAGCGTTCAATGGATTGCTTCATATGTGCCAGTCTGCTGCGAAATCCGCTCAACTGCTGCTGTGTCAAGGACGACATGAGTATGCACCTTCCTCTCTTCGTATCGATGCGGTATAGCTATTAGGTTGAACCGATGAGCGCTGTTTTAACAGCTTGGCGTTGCTTAGATTCCATCCTGTATTGAAAACATTCGCCAATGCTGCCTCAAGCTGTGATTGTGGTAGGGCGTGCTGGCTTTATGTTACAATAGACAGGACTTTCACTAGGGAGGAATCGGGAATTGGTGCGCTTATTGATGTATTTTGTACTTAGCGGCTTAGTATTTGCAATCGACTGGGTTTCGAAAAGAATGATCGAGAACAAGCTTGATTTGCACGAGGAAATAAGTGTAATCGGCGATTTCTTCATAATCACGTCCTTTCGAAATACGGGAGCGGCATTCAGCTTGCTCGAAAACCAGCGCGTGTTCTTTCTGATTGTGACCATAGTCGTAACGGCAGGTATCGTATGGTATATGGCGCGCACCGTCCGCAATAACGGAAAAGCACTGCTTCTCTCCGGACTTGCGCTCGTGCTTGGCGGCGCTCTAGGCAACTTCATCGACCGTGCTCGTGCGGGTGAAGTCGTTGACTTCCTGCAATTCACATTCGGCAGTTATACATTTGCGATCTTTAACCTTGCTGATACGGCAATTTGTATCGGTGTCGGAATGATATTGCTCGATTCGCTGCTTGGCGCCAGAGCCGAGAAAGCAGCGGCCGCACAGACGGCGGCAGCATCGGGCGCAAATCTTCAACCAGATTATGACCGGAAGGATCGAACGTAATAATGAATAAGAATGAAGAGCAGTACATGAACACCGAAGTGGAATATGTATACGAAGATGATGCGGAATTGGACGAGGAAGCGGAAGGCGCCTTGGAATGGCTCATCGATGGAGAATCGGCTGGCGAACGGCTGGATAAATTTATGGCAGAGGCGTTCAACGATGCAGCTGTCTCCCGGACTCAAATCCAAGATTGGATAAAGGGCGGAGCGGTGCTGGTTAACGGCGCTGAGACGAAACCGAAGCATAAGCTGCTTGCAGGAGACATGGTGACCGTCGAAGTGCCGGAGGCGGAGCCGACGGAGCTGGCGGCAGAACCGATTCCGCTGGACGTCGTCTACGAAGATTCCGACGTCATTGTCATTAACAAGCAGCGCGGACTAGTGGTGCATCCAGCGCCGGGCCACTCATCCGGAACGGTTGTGAATGCGCTGTTATATCACTGCAACGATTTGTCGGGTATAAATGGCTCGATCCGTCCGGGCATCGTACACCGGATCGACAAAGATACTTCGGGTCTATTGATGGCAGCGAAGAACGACGCCGCTCACGCTTCGCTTTCCGAACAATTGAAGGAGCACAGCGTAACGCGCAAATATATTGCGCTTGTGCACGGCAATGTGCCGCATGACAGGGGAACGATTGATGCGCCGATCGGACGGGACGAACGCGACCGCAAGATGTTCACCGTAACAGAGAAGAACAGCAGACATGCTGTGACGCATTTTTCCGTTATCGAACGACTCGATGATTATTCACTGCTTGAGCTGCAGCTCGAGACAGGACGCACGCATCAGATCCGTGTCCATATGAAATATATCGGCCATCCGCTTGCCGGGGACCCGATGTACGGCAGAAGCAAAACCGTAGACTTGAATGGACAAGCACTGCATGCTGCGGTACTTGGCTTCAAGCATCCGAGAACGGGCGAGTACTTGGAGTTTCAAGCGCCTATTCCGGCTGATATGGAACATGTATTGCACAGCCTTCGACAGCGTTAAGGTCAAATAGTACAAATTTTTTGCGTAATCGTATATTTATGTGAATGCATCGAATAAGCTATGCTGAGTACATAAATATAATCGGTTCGGGAGCGTGTTTCCCGCGGCTGTCACGGAAAGGTGATTAAGCAATGACGCAAATTAACCAGAACTATTTGGAGCTGCAAGGCAGCTATTTATTTTCCGAGGTGGCAAGACGCCGCACGAAATTTATGCAAGAAAATCCGAATGCCGAGATTATTAGCCTTGGCATAGGCGATGTAACGCGCGGATTGCCGGAAGCGGTCATTCAAGCGATGCATGCTGCAGTGGACGAGATGGCACAACCGGGATCGTTCCGCGGTTATGGTCCAGAGCAAGGCTACGATTTCCTTATCCAAGCGATTATCGAGAACGACTACAAATCGCGCGGCGTCGATATCAATTCGAATGAAGTGTTCCTGAGTGACGGCTCCAAGTGCGACGTCGGCAACATCCAAGAAATTTTTAGCCAAGATGCGATCGTTGCGGTACAAGATCCGGTCTATCCGGTTTACGTTGATACGAACGTCATGGCGGGTCGTTCCGGCAAGTTCAACAAAGAGACGAACCGTTATGAAAATATTGAGTATCTCTCCTGCACGGCAGAGAACAACTTTACGCCGGAGCTGCCGAAGCGTAAAGTCGATGTCATCTACTTGTGCTACCCGAACAACCCGACGGGTATGACGCTGTCGAAAGAAGAACTGAAGCGTTGGGTCGACTATGCGAAAGAAAACAATTGCATCATCCTGTACGACTCGGCATATGAGGCGTTCATTCAAGAAGCAGACGTACCTCGCAGCATCTATGAGATCGAAGGCGCGAAGGAAGTTGCGATCGAATTCCGCAGTTTCTCGAAGACGGCAGGCTTCACGGGTATTCGCTGCGCATACACAGTTGTTCCGCGCGAGCTGAAGGGCTATGACAAAGACGGCAACGAGCTGCTCGTTAACGACCTGTGGAACCGCCGTCACACGACGAAGTTCAATGGTGTATCCTATGTTACGCAACGGGGCGCAGCTGCAATCTATTCACCGGAAGGCAGAGCGCAAATTCAAGCGACGATCGATTATTACATGACGAACGCAAGCATTATCCGCGACGGTCTTGCTTCGATCGGTCTGGAAGTATTCGGCGGCGTAAACGCACCGTACATCTGGCTGAAAACGCCTAATGGCATGGACTCATGGTCGTTCTTCGACAAGCTGTTGTCGGAAGCGAACATCGTCGGTACGCCAGGCGTTGGTTTCGGACAATCCGGTCAAGGCTATTTCCGTCTGACGGCGTTCGGCAGCCGCGAGAACACGGAGAAAGCGATCGAACGTATTCGCAATCTTAAATTCTAATAGTTAAAGAGGGCTTTTCCCGGAAGTCATAATATGGCTTCGGGAAAGCCCCTTTTTTTATTATCCGAGCTGTATAACACGGTCTTCGATTTCGCTTTTTGTTTCTTCGTCCCAAACGGCGCATATCTCGAAAGTGCCTGGTTCAAAGAACAGAGGCAGTCTGCGTTTAAACCAGGATTGCATCGGGAGGCCGGCTGCTTCATTCCTGTCGACCCAAGCCAGTTCGCCTTCGGGCGGGTCTTGGAGGAGCTCGCCCTCATACTTAGTTGCCAAGTAGTTGAACACCATATAACGGTATTTCGTTGCCGGCACGACATATTCGTCGATTCCTTTAAAAATTAGATCCTCTTCGCGCACGCGAAGTCCCGTCTCTTCCCAAAGCTCGCGAACGGCTGCGGCTGTAATACGTTCATTAGGCTCAACCTTTCCGCCGGGTCCTATGTAACCGGGAAAGCCAAGCTTGTCTGGACGGTTAGCTAGCAGAATGCGGCTTCCGTCCTGAACGATGCACATGGTATATATTCCGCATTGCACGATGTAGGGGTTGTTCGCCATATGAAGCCTCCAGATGAGTGAATGATGATAATTAGACAATTCTGTTTCCATAATATCACATCCGTGGATAGGCACGGGCGTCATTTGCGCTTCTGTGCACGGCGTTAAGGTAAGAAAGCGCGTTGGTTACGGTCCTTCAGGTGTGCGGCTCTGGGTGTATCCGAAAGGCGAAGCAAATTAAACCTAACGGGCCAGCAAAACTCTTGTGCGCGGCAGATTATAATACAACGGCTCCAACCATAATAAGACCATACAAATTGCAAAGAACAAACGGGAAAAAACGAGCCTAAAGTCTTGACAGCTCGTGTCGAATATGTGATAATTTTTTCGATAAAGCTGTACCTTTAATTCAGTCCAGAGAGACTGGCAAGGTAGCGTGATAACTAAAGTCTCGGTCGGCCCGCAGCCGGCAAGACGGGAGATTGCTATGAATGTTCGGATCCGTCCGAAACGTCATAAGCGGTCGCTTGTCTTCGCTGACGGACACCGCCGGGTTATCGTGCTAACTCCTTGCCTCTGGCAAGGAGTTTTTTGTATACGCCAGCCTGCATCGTGAAGGGATAGCGCGAAAGGAGGAAGCAGCTTCTGTGACGGTTGAACAGCATCGGATCTTAATGGACGAAACGGCGATTCGACGGGCATTAACGCGAATTGCGCATGAAATTGTCGAGAAGAACAAAGGAATCGACAACTGTCTGCTGGTCGGCATTCGTACGCGAGGCATCTACCTCGCAGAGCGGATTGCGACGTTGATTGAAGAGATCGAAGGCAAGCCAGTCGAAGTAATCGATCTCGACATCACGGCTTACCGTGATGACCGCCGGGCTAAGAAGGCCGATCGGACAGCAGCGGGGATGATCGATGAACGGCTGCAGGTCGAAGGCCGGAAAATCATTTTGTTCGACGATGTGCTCTATACGGGCAGAACGATTCGCGCAGCGATGGATGCTGTTATGGATTGCGGACGGCCGGAATTGATCCAGCTCGGTGTGCTGGTCGACCGCGGACACCGCGAGCTTCCTATCCGCCCTGATTACGTAGGCAAGAACGTACCGACATCGAAGCAGGAAGAAATTCAAGTACTGCTGTCGGAAGTAGATGGCGACGATAAGGTGACGATTACGCATTAACCATGCAGGTTGAGGTCTTGAGGCAGCTAACAAGCAAGTGATATCTAGGGAGGCGAGCCGGATGACGACAACGGCATTGAAGCAACGCAGTTTATTAGGCTTGAAGGATCTGGATGCAGCGGAGATCGAATCGATTCTCGATCGGGCGGCTTACTGGGAAAGCCGGCCGGAGAAGCTGGACCCGGTACTGCAAGGCAAATTCGTAGCGAATATGTTTTTCGAGAACAGCACGCGTACGAGATTCTCGTTCGAAATGGCGGAGAAACGTCTTGGCGCGGAGGTCATGAATTTCGCGGCAGCGGCATCGAGCGTCGAGAAGGGCGAATCGATCTACGACACAGTGAAGACGCTCGAATCGATGGGGATCGATGCAGGCGTTATCCGGCTGAAGCCGGTCGGCATGCTCGAAGGTATCGCAGCGAACGTGAAGGTGCCGCTCATTAACGCAGGCGACGGCAACAACGAGCATCCGACGCAGGCGCTGCTCGACCTGTACACGATGCGCAAGCATTTTGGCCACCTCAAAGGGTTGAACGTAGCGATTATCGGCGATGTCCGCCACAGCCGCGTAGCCCGCTCGAATCTGTGGGCGCTGCGCAAGTTCGGCGCGAACGTAAGCTTCTGCTCGCCAAGCGAAATGCAAGCTTCGGAGCTCGATGTGCCTTACATCTCGATGGACGAAGCGATTCGTGCAGACGTCGTTATGATGCTGAGAGTGCAGCTGGAGCGGCATACTACTGGCGTGATGAAGTCTGCCGAGCAATATCGGGAAGGCTACGGATTGACGGTCGACCGCGTGAAACAAATTCAATCGCATGCCATCATCATGCATCCAGCGCCGATTAACCGGAACGTCGAGATCGATGATGAAGTGGTGGAACATCCACAATCCCGCATTTTCCCGCAAATGTCCAATGGAGTACCGATCCGGATGGCGGTTATGGAACGGGCGCTAAGCTAACGTCAAGCGTCGCATACAAGCGAATGGGTAGCAAGAAGGGAGACGAAAGACGAATGGCAATTTGGATATTGAATGGTCTGGTTTGGAACGAAGAGACAGGTACGGTAGAAAAGAAGCATGTTCGTACAGAAGACGGCGTCATTGCTGAGATTGTGGATGGAGCGGTTCAGCCGGACACAAGCGGTTCGGAAGTCGTCGACGCCGCAGGCAAGCTCATCAGCGCAGGCTTCATCGATATGCACGTGCATCTGCGCGATCCGGGATTTGAATATAAAGAAGACATAGCAACAGGGACGCGTTCTGCTGCGGCTGGCGGTTTTACGACGATTGCCTGCATGCCGAATACGCGTCCGGTAACGGATACGGCCGAAACCGTGAAATACATTCTCGACAAAGCGGCACGCGAAGGCGTCGTACGCGTCCTGCCTTACGCAGCAATTACGAAGAACGAGCTCGGCCGCGAGCTGACCGACTTCGCAGCGCTTAAGGAAGCGGGCGCAATCGGCTTCACGGACGACGGCGTGGGCGTACAGAACGCACAGATGATGAAGAATGCCATGACGCTGGCTCACTCGCTCGGCATGCCGGTCATCGCGCACTGCGAAGACGATTCGCTGGTTGAAGGCGCGTGGGCGTCGGAAGGCAATTTTGCGAAGAAGCATGGTCTGAAAGGCATTCCGAACGAGTCGGAAGCGATCCATGTCGGACGTGACGCGCTGCTCGCTGAAGCGACGGGCGTACATTATCATGTCTGCCACGTCAGCACGGAGCAATCGGTTCGCCTGATCCGTCTCGCGAAATCGATCGGCGTGAACATTACGGCAGAGGTATGCCCGCACCATCTGGTGTTGTCGGATGAAGATATCCCAGGCGTAGACGATGCGAATTGGAAAATGAACCCGCCGCTGCGTACGCCGCGCGACGTTCAAGCTGTAATCGAAGGTCTGGAGGACGGCACGATCGACATCGTCGTCACCGACCATGCGCCGCACAGCGCGGAAGAGAAGGCCCGCGGCCCGCTGCTTGCGCCATTCGGCATCGTCGGCTTCGAGACGGCATTCCCGCTGCTGTACACGAAATTCGTCCGCACGGGACAATGGACGCTCGGCTTCCTGCTGAAGCGGATGACGTCCGACCCGGCTCGCGTATTCGGTCTCCCTACAGGCCGCTTGGAAGTCGGCGCACCTGCCGACATCACGGTTGTCGACCTGGAGACGGAGCGTGAGGTTCGTCCAGAGACGTTCTCGTCGAAGAGCAACAACACGCCGTTCGGCGGCTGGAAGCTCTACGGCTGGACAACGACGACGATCTACAACGGCAAAGTTGTTTTCAACAAAGCATAGTAACTAACTTACTAAAATTTAATGAATAGAAGATGCTTGAGCGGAGAGTGCGGAATCGTTCTGTAGAAAGCTTATGCTTTCGATGCGGTTTTCCTCCGGAAAACTTCAAGTGGTCGCCTTTGTCCTCGGATTTCGACAATATCATGTATACCTAATCATGAAATCCGAGGACAACAGCGATCGAAAGAATGATCCGCACTTGCAGCGAGGCATGACACTATTCAATTAATACACTTCAAGGAGTGATACGGATGCAAGCGAGATTGTTGTTGGAAGACGGAACGCTGTTCACGGGCCTCGCGTTCGGCGCAGAGGGCCAATCGACTGGCGAAGTCGTATTTAATACAGGAATTACCGGTTATCAAGAGGTGCTGTCCGATCCATCGTACTGCGGTCAAATCGTAACGATGACGTACCCGCTCATCGGCAACTACGGCATTACGCGTGATGACTTCGAAGCTGTGCGCCCTTACATTCACGGCTTTGTTGTACGCCGCCATGAGCCTGTGCCGTCCAACTGGCGCGGCGAATACTCGCTGGACCGCCTGCTGAAGGAATACGGCATCGTCGGCATCAGCGACATCGATACTCGGATGCTTACGCGCAAGCTGCGTAACTTCGGTACGATGAAAGGCATTCTGACGACGGGCAACGACCGCATCGAAGAGCTGCAAGAGCGTCTGAACATTACGGAATTGCTGCGCGACCAAGTGGCACGCACGTCGACGAAGAGCCTGTTCTCGGCTCCGGGCAACAAAGAGCGCATCGTCCTGATGGACTTCGGCGCGAAGAGCGGCATCGTGAAAGAACTGTCCAAGCGCGGCTGCGACGTTATCGTTGTGCCACACGATACGACGGCTGACGAAATCCGCAAGCTGAACCCGGACGGCGTTCAACTGTCCAACGGCCCTGGGGATCCAAAAGATGTGCCATATGCGGTTGAAACGATCAAGCAACTGATCGGCGAGTTCCCAATCTTCGGTATCTGCCTTGGACACCAATTGTTCGCACTGGCGAGCGGCGCAGATACGACGCGTCTGAAGTTCGGACACCGCGGCGGCAACCACCCGGTTAAAGAACTGGCAACGAACCGCTGCTACATCACGTCCCAGAACCACGGCTACACGGTACTGGAAGAGTCGGTCAAAGGCACGGACCTTGAAGTGACGCACATCAACAACAACGACGGTTCGATCGAAGGCTTGAAACATAAGAAACATCCGGTATTCACCGTTCAATACCACCCGGAAGCGGCGCCAGGACCGTTCGACTCGAGCTACCTGTTCGACCAATTCCTCGAAATGATTCGTGAACATAAAAGAAATAACCCTAAGAAGCCGCTTCAAACCCGGCTGCAGGAGACGCTGAAGGGAGAACTGCAGTATGCCCAAAAATAATGAACTGAAAAAAATTCTCGTCATCGGCTCCGGTCCGATCGTCATCGGACAAGCGGCAGAGTTCGACTATGCCGGTACGCAAGCTTGCCAAGCGCTTATGGAAGAGGGCTATGAAGTTGTCCTGATTAACAGCAACCCAGCTACGATCATGACGGATACGAACATGGCTTCCAAAGTATACATCGAGCCAATTACGCTCGAGTTCGTCTCGCAAATTATTCGCAAAGAAAAGCCAGACGGCTTGCTGCCGACGCTCGGAGGCCAGACGGGTCTGAACATGGCAGTAGAATTGGCACGCGCAGGCGTTCTGGAACGTGAGAACGTGAAGCTGCTCGGTACGCAGTTGACGGCGATCGAGAAAGCAGAAGACCGCGACCTGTTCCGTGAACTGATGCGCGAACTGGAACAACCGGTTCCAGAATCCGTTATCGTAACGACGGTTCAAGAAGCATTGGACTTCGCGAACGAAATCGGCTATCCGATTATCGTACGTCCGGCATATACGCTGGGCGGTACAGGCGGCGGCATTTGTGCCAATGAAGAAGAACTGCTCGAGACGGTTGCATCGGGTATCCGTTACAGCCCGATCGGCCAATGTTTGATCGAGAAATCGATTGCAGGCATGAAGGAAGTTGAATACGAAGTTATGCGCGATGCGAACGATAACTGCATCGTCGTATGTAACATGGAGAACTTCGACCCGGTAGGCGTTCACACGGGCGACTCGATCGTCGTAGCGCCGAGCCAGACGCTGTCCGACCGTGAGTACCAAATGCTTCGTTCGGCATCGCTGAAGATCATCCGCGCGCTGAACATCGAAGGCGGCTGTAACGTACAGTTCGCACTCGATCCGCACAGCTACCAGTACTACGTCATCGAAGTTAACCCGCGCGTAAGCCGTTCTTCGGCTCTCGCGTCGAAAGCGACGGGCTACCCAATCGCTAAGATGGCTGCTAAGATCGCAATCGGATACACGCTGGATGAAATCATCAACCCGGTAACGGGTCAAACATACGCTTGCTTCGAGCCAACGCTCGACTACATCGTATCCAAAATCCCGCGCTGGCCGTTCGACAAGTTCACGTCGGCTAACCGCAAACTCGGCACGCAGATGAAAGCAACGGGCGAAGTCATGGCGATCGGCCGCACGTTCGAAGAGTCGATCCACAAAGCGGTTCGCTCGCTCGAAATCGGCGTACACCGTCTGAACCTGAAAGAAGCATCGTCGATTGATGACGAAACGCTCAAGGCTCGCCTGATCAAGCCGGACGACGAGCGCATGTTCCTGATCGCCGAAGCATTCCGCCGCGGCTGGGCACTGCTCGACATCCAAGACCTGACGAAGGTCGACTGGTGGTTCCTTGACAAAATCGAAGGTCTCGTAGCATTCGAGGACCGCATTCGCAAAGAAGCGACGCTGTCCCGCGAAACGCTGTACGAAGCAAAACGCAAAGGCTTCTCCGACCGCTCGATCGCTGAGCTCCGCCGTGAAGGCGCTGCGAAATCGCACACGCATGAGGACGAAATCCGCGCGCTGCGTCTGGAGCAAGGTCTGAAGCCTGTATATAAAATGGTTGATACGTGCGCAGCAGAATTCGAAGCGACGACGCCATACTACTACTCGACGTACGAAACCGAGAACGAAGTGACGGAGTCGGACAAGCAGAAAGTGCTCGTACTCGGTTCCGGTCCAATCCGTATCGGCCAGGGCATCGAGTTCGACTACTCGACTGTACACGCCGTATGGGCGATTCAGAAAGCCGGCTATGAAGCGGTTATCATCAACAACAACCCAGAGACGGTATCGACGGACTTCTCGACGTCCGACCGACTGTACTTCGAGCCGCTGTTCTTCGAAGACGTTATGAACGTTATCGAGCAAGAAAAGCCGATCGGCGTAATCGTTCAATTCGGCGGCCAGACGGCAATCAACCTGGCAGCGCCGCTGGCGAAAGCTGGCGTTCGCATTCTGGGCTCGAGCCTCGAGAGCATTGACGCTGCCGAAGACCGCAAGAAATTCGAAGCGATGCTTCGCAAGCTGAACATTCCACAGCCGGAAGGCAGCACAGTCACGAACGTTGACGAAGCGGTTGTTGTTGCTCAAGGCCTTGGCTATCCAGTGCTTGTTCGTCCGTCGTACGTACTCGGCGGCCGTGCAATGGAAATCGTGTACTCGGATACCGAACTGCTAGGCTACATGAAAGAAGCTGTCAAAATCAATCCGGAGCACCCGGTTCTGATCGACCGCTACATGCTGGGCAAAGAAGCAGAAGTCGACGCGATCTGCGACGGCGAGACCGTTCTAATCCCAGGCATCATGGAGCATGTCGAGCGCGCAGGCGTTCACTCCGGCGACTCGATCGCGGTATACCCTCCGCAATCGCTGTCGGATGACATTAAGAAACAAATCATCGACATCACGATCAACATCTCGAAAGAACTTCAGGTAATCGGTCTGGTTAACATTCAGTTCGTTATCCACGAAGAGAAAGTGTATGTTATCGAGGTTAACCCGCGTTCGTCCCGTACGGTTCCGTTCCTGTCCAAAGTAACGAACCTGCCAATGGCGAACCTGGCAACGCAAGCGATTCTCGGCACGAAGCTGTCCGCGCTCGGCTATACGGACGGTCTGTGGCCGGAAGACGAGTACGTCTCGGTCAAAGTACCGGTGTTCTCGTTCGCGAAGCTGCGCCGCGTTGACCCAACGCTGACGCCGGAGATGAAATCGACGGGCGAAGTAATGGGCCGTGACGTACAGTATGAGAAAGCACTGTATAAAGGTCTGATCGGCGCCGGAATGAAAATTCCGACGACGGGCGCGATCGTCGTAACGGTAGCAGACAAAGACAAGCAGGACGCAGTCGAGCTGATGGAAGGCTTCGCCGCGCTCGGCTACAAGCTGATCGCAACGGGCGGCACGGCAACGGCTCTCGAAGACGCTGGTCTGCGCGTTACTCGCGTGAACAAGCTGAGCGAAGGCACGCCGAACATCCTTGACCTCATTCGCACGGGCCAAGCGAACTTCGTCGTCAACACGCTGACGAAAGGCAAAACGCCGGAGCGCGACGGCTTCCGCATTCGCCGCGAAGCAGTCGAGAACGGCGCAGTATGCTTGACGTCGCTCGATACAGTGCGGGCGCTGCTCCGCATGCTCGAGACGCTCAACTTCTCGTCCCGTTCGATGCCGGTGTTCAAATAAGATAACGAAAGCGGCCAACGTTCGGCCGTCTGCCCATACGCTGCACAAGGCGATGGACAGGCGGGCGGCGGATGGCCGCCT
>NZ_BILZ01000048.1 GCF_004000825.1 Paenibacillus kobensis NBRC 15729
CCGCAGGCGTTGCGCTCGCGAGCACATACGCAGGCGCCGCGCAGGCGCATGTCCAGCCGGCGGACGCGAGCCAGAGCGCGAGCTGCCGGCCGCGCAGCAGCAGCGAGCCGGCGGCGAAGCCTGCGATGCCGGCAAGCGCTGCGCCGCGCGACTCCGACAGCAGCAGCGCAAGCAGCAGCGGCAAAGGCAGCAGTGCTGCCGCGTCGGGTATGATACGGCCGGTTGCTGCATCGTCCTTCTCGCCGCCGATGCCGGCCCGATCATGCCCGTCACCCGTCCGCTCAGTCAGCCTCGCAAGCATCCCCACCAGCAGCGCGGCTGCCCACACGCCTTGCGCGTTCGGGTATTGTAAGAAACCGGACAACCTTGCGCCTGCCGATGAGATACGGAAGTCTTCTGTAAGCATGACGAAGCCATTCGCGGATGGCAGCCAACCAAGCCATACCGCTGCCGAAACAGGTCCGATCAGCCATGCAGCCACCGTTAAGATGCACTTGCTGATTACACCGCCATTCTTCGGTTCCTCGCTAGTATATCGATTTCCAAGCAGCAAGTAAGCGAGTCCAGCAGTACCAAGCCATCTTACGGCAGCAGATGCGGATGCAGCAGCCCCCCCTCCCTCAGTTGCGACTGTCGACACGATGCAGCAAAGCGCCAAACCAAGACAACTAACGATGATTGCTTTGTCCGCATGGAATCGAGGCTTTTCATTACCGGTTAATAAACGCCGACGGGCTGAGTATCCCGTATGCAGCGATTTGACCGATGCGCTTATTGTCACCGCCAACGCCGCAACCGCAGCGGAGCCGTCCGCATACAGCCCGGCTTCCGCTATTACAGCCCCCGTCAGCACCGCGGCCGCGCCAGCAACTGCTGCTCCCGCAAATCTACGCCTCTCATTCGGCAGCCGCATGAGTAAAAGCTGCCAGCGTTTCTCCTTCTCCTTCACACTTTGCAACCGTCCTCCCCCTAACATGGCAGGTCTTTGTTACGCAGTATGTCCGCCGCTGCATTAACGTAAGCATGAGTCTAAGACATGTAGCTGCTAGAAGTCAGTTCTTAATAATCGACATCGTCCGAATAGCGGCCATCATCCAACGAAACCGTAATATATTCGACCTTCTCATAAGACGGGTTCGCGGAACCGACAATGAGCTGAATCCCATTTCCGTCATACCGAAGAAATCCGTTTTGTGAAAATGTTCTGTTCATCTTTAATCCGAATGTTTCCCCAGCCTGCCCCGGTTTCCTCATCTTGTCGCCTACCCGTATGCCGAAAGCTGAGTAGGACTCCTGTCTCAACGAAATAGATCGAACAGCTTGGTTTTTGTCATATTCCACTTGAAGTCCGTTCTTCTCAAAAATGTTCGTAAACTGCTTCGATTCACCCATTTGTACGACGGGCGTTTCATGAAGCAGATCCTCAACTTCTTGCTGAGACATGCCGAGCTGAATGCCGCCAGCCTCCAAATGAGCGTTAGCGAATTTCGCCCCTTTTACGCCGAACGGGCTTAAATACCACACTGTAAGGAAGACAATCGCTAGCGCAACCCCTATGAATAGTTTGAACTTCAATGCTTTCGCTCCTTTAATGGATGACCTACTGAGTCAATATCGGCATTTGAATCGTATCCGACCATTTACTCATATTAGTATATTTGACAGCGTTTTCACACTGAACCCTACTGCTCCCGTACTCATTTTTTTATGCATTATTCCCCCTTCGTACAAGTACTGCTGAAACTTTCTATCCCTCTCGCTCGTTCCTTAGTTCGAACTGGACGGAATGCGTAAGCCATATACAGCAATATTAAAATCATTCTACGGGAGTAGAGCTGGAGGGCATGTAATGATTCGAATAGAACGGCTCAGCCACCGTTATCAGCTAGGAGCCAAAAGCAAGGACCGGAGCGTGTCAGTGCTTCACGACATCGATCTGCACGTGAAGGAAGGAGAAATCGTAACGCTTGTCGGCCGGAGCGGATCGGGGAAGTCGACGCTGCTTCACGCGGCGTGCGGTTTTATCCGGCCCTCCAGCGGCCGGGTCATCATCGACGGCCAGGATACGGCCAACTTCAGCGAAGGCGACTGGGCTGATTTCCGGCGCCAACGGATCGGCGTCATTTTTCAAAGCTTTCAGCTCATCCCAAGCATGACCGCCTACGAAAATATTGAACTCCCGCTCGTTCTTGAAGGAATAGGAGAAACCGAACGCAACCAGCGGACGAATCAGCTGCTCGAGCGATTCGGCCTGGCAGGCTATGCGGAGCATTATCCGGGCGAACTGTCCGGCGGACAGCAGCAGCGTGTCGGTATCGCCCGCGCGCTTGCGCTCAAGCCGCGCATCGTAATGGCCGACGAACCGACTGGCAGCCTCGATTCCGATAACGAGCGCCAGTTTCTAGATACCCTGCAGCAGCTTAATGCGGAAGAACGAATTACATTTCTGATCATTACCCACGATGAGCATGTCGCGTCAATCGGTCATCGAATCGTACGAATCGAGGACGGCCGCTTATCCGAGATCGCTTCACCTCGTCCGCTTGCCAGCACTGCCTCCGCGCAGCAGCAGGAGGTGTCCTCGAGATGAAAACGAAAGACCGTTTCCGCTTCGTTCGTCAAAATATGGGCAAGAACAAGTCACGTATTGCACTGACCGTCCTTGCAACCGCGATGGGCTGTACGTTCCTTATCATGATTGCATCCGTTGCCTTCGGATTGCAGAAGAGCATCGTCGACGAAGCTCTTCATGGACGCAAAGTGACGCAGATCGAAATTAACGCACGCGCGGTTGATGCGAGTAGAAACGACAACCGGCGGATTATTGCCTCCGATATCGATGCGCTTCGCCAACCGAAACATGTGAAGGCCGTTACGGTCGCTTACAGAGCCGAAGGCAAGTGGGAGCTTGACGGCGGTTACTCGGCTCAGGGCTTGATCTCCGTCACAGACATGGCAGCGGAGATCAAAACCGACTTGCCGTTATCCGAAGGCAGGCTGCCGCAAGCACCGGACGAAGCCGTCGTCGGCTACCATTTTGCACAAGATATGAAGAACGCGGACGGCCAAGCTTATTCAGGATCTCTTGTCGGCACTACCCTTATGACGACCTTCTCCGTGTATCCCGCACAGGGCGAAGAAAACGTTCAGGCGCGCACGGAAGTCCATCCGATTAAGATTGTCGGTATTCTCGAGAAGCCGGCCAAGGAAGTCGTGTATGACAACTCCTTCATGACTGACCAGGCTTTATTCCAAACGACCGGTTTCTTGGCCGATCAGGAGCCGATAGGCGTAAATGTGTTCGTCACAAACGCAAGCAAAGTGAACAGCGTTTCGAAAGCGCTGCGCGCCGAAGGCTTCTTGGTCTACTCAGTGGCGGACGAACTGAAGCAGATCGACATCGTGTTCCTCATTATGAAGATCGGTCTCGTATTTGTCGGCACGATTGCGGTCCTAATCGCTTCGATCGGTATTTATAATACAATGACGATGGCCGTGACGGAGCGTGCTCCGGATATCGGTATCATGAAAGCGATCGGGGCGCATCCGCGCACGATCCGAAGCGTCTTCCTGCTCGAAAGCTTCGGAATCGGTATTATCGGCGCGATAATCGGCACCGCAGTCGCTTATATCCTCAGTATGCTGGTGAATGCGATAGTACCTCCTATTGTTCATGCATCGCTCGATTCGAACTTGCCGGACGGCTTCGTCTTCTCCTATATCCCATGGACGTTGACCGTACTGAGCGTTCTCATCAGCGCTGGTGTTGCCATCTTGTCCGGCCTTCGTCCCGCTGCGCGCGCAACAGGCATCGATGTTCTCCGCGCGCTGCGACGAGACTTGTAATTTTGCAGCCTCGCTTATCAAAAATGAACAAAGCTTCTTCCCTGCACGATTCCGGTGCATGGCAGAAGCTTTGTTTTTTTGCGCTAATAGGCCATCTGTTAGGTTACCTGCTATATTCCATTCACTTGAACTCGAACCCCCACTGGTGCACTTACCCGCGCCTTGTTATTCGATGCACTCCGTACAATGGACAGACCCTATCAGAGTCTCTAACCCGCTTCTCATTGCACTTTGTACAATTGCATCGCCGCTTGTCCACCCAAAATCACCACTAAAGCACCATACCACTCCATCCCCATTGTACGAACTGCAGCGAACCTTACTTTTAATGATCCGACCTATTGTTTTCATTGTACAAATTACAACTAAGCGCAGCCGCGAGTTGGCTCACCGAACAACCCGACTAGTCTGTGTTGCGTGACGAAGCCGTCTGAGATAAATGCCTATAGGCCGATGTTCCTGTGTTGGATTAAGGTATAGGCACTTAGCTCAGCCCAAGGCAATCCAAGCGATATAGGCATCTACCTCAGCCCAGGACAATCCAAGCAATATAGGCATCTACCTCAGCCCTGGGCATCCAAGCGATATAGGACATCTACCGATTGCGATGGACGATCCCCGATTCGATCCGTCTGCAGCTTATAACAGCTGGGGCGGCCCTTCGAATTTCTTGAGTCTCGTCCGCGCACCGCATGCGTTCGAGTTCCACCGCCGCCACGTCGAACTGACGTGGGTCATGCAGCCGATTGTAAGCGCCATGTCGAGGATGAAGCGGTTCCCGCAATGCATTAGCCCATGGACGGGCGAAGAAGGCCTCACCAACACTTATTCTCCTGCTATGCTTTGTCTGCTCGACTATGTTCGAGCTCGTGAATACACCGGCCGAATGCAGGATCTATCGGGATAGAATGGAACATATAAAGTTTCCGTCCCGCATCCGCGTCGTGACCGATCGGCAAGGCAGTCTCCGTTCCAATATCGGGATGAGCGCAAGAACAGTTCAGGGCCAAATCTGCTTCGAGGGACGAAGCTTTCCATTCTTGGCAACCGGGAACGAAGAGCTAGCCTTTACGGGCAACCGCTTCGAGTCCGTTGCCGCTGGCGGCATCATTCCTCCGTCTTACCGGTAACTTCAGAGGTAAACCGGACACAGCCCTTTTCTCCACAAAAAAAGCGACCCGCAAAGGGCCACTTTCGATTTCAATCCGTTGTTACGTCTATATCTTGCCGCCGGCAGAACCCATTTTCTTATTCCGGTTCCGGTAGAACATGTTCACTTGCTCGCGCAGAATGTAGGCGCGCAGCGTTCGCTGCTGCTCGTGCCGAATCTCCTCGATCCGTGCCCCGTAATACCGGCCTTCCGGCCGGTCCTCCGAACGTACGATGACGAGCTTGCAAGGCAACGGCAGTTGACCTTCGATTCTTAGCTCAGCTGCTACGGAATCGCCAGCAGCTAACGGTACGAACGTCGACCTCTCGACTACAAAACCGATCCCCGATGTACTTATATTTCGAATCGAAATAGGAATTACGCCCTCTTCAATCTCTTCTTCCTTATCAGAAACAAGAGATTCGGAAGATGCTGGAGAATCGATCAACTGCTCCAATCGGGCTAACAGACCTTCGTCAAGGTCTTCCACCGACAGCTCCTGCGACCATTGCAGCTTCATCTGGTCAATAGGTGTCAAATCCGCCATCCCCACTCGAAGCCTTCCGTACGCCTCAACCTGAACACGCGGACTCTCGCGCTTCTCGACGAACTGGAACGCTTTGGGAGGAAAGATAACGGCGATTGAGCCCTCGTCCTTGCCGATGATCGTTGACTGCAGCCGATGAATGCCGACTGGCGAATAAAAGGTCAATTGCACCGAATCTCCAAGTTCGAACCGCTTGTATTCATTCAAATCAATACCGAGCAGTTCCCCTTCCACATAGGTCGATATCCCGGTCGTGACATAATCCTGCTTCTCCACGATCGTTCTGCTATGTACAAGCGCCTTCGGCGCAATCAGTTCTTTCTCCTTGCGGAGCACTTCATTACCGCCCTTAATCGACATCCCAACCGATCCTCCCTATCATTGTGGCATAAACAGCAAAAAAAGCCGCTATCTAATTAGAAGCCGCTCCATACTGCATGCAAGGGAGCGAATTCGGCAACCGGCTGCCAAACCAGCCGACTTCACCGGCAGTTAGGCCCTATGGCTTTGCGTCCTTGCCTTTCGACAAGTTTGCTATTATCGTTCGAAATCTTGCTATTCGATTTAGAAGATAAGCTATTACAGCTCTTTCATAATCAAAATACTGATTTCGTTCTTCAGATCAATTTCATAATTGCTCTTAGGTCTGCTGCCGTCCGCCTCTTCGACGATCCGTACGATCGGACGATGGACAGCCAGCGAATTGTTAGCCGCTACTACGCCAATCTGACCAGTATTAAGCAATACCGTCGTTGCAACAGGGTACACCGATATATGCTTGCAGAACAGCTTGACCAATTCGAAATCGAAGAAAGTATTGCCCGACGCGAACAGAAATTCGATCGCCTCTGACGGCGTATATCTCTTACGATGAGGCCGCGGGGATGTTAAGGCATCATAGGTATCGGCTATTCCGACGATCTGAGCGTACATATGAATCTCGTCACCCTTCAGACCTCTCGGATACCCCGAACCATCGAACCGCTCGTGATGCTGCAAAGCGCAGTGCGCAGATAGCAAGGAAATATCATGCTGTTTGCGCAGAATATCGAAACCGTCCGTCGTGTGGCGCTCAACTAGTGCCTTCTCAGCGTCCGTCAGCGCTCCTTGCTTATTGATCAGCTCAGCCGGTACTTTACTCATGCCGATATCGAACAGCAGCGCGCCTATGCCTAGCTCCTCCAATTGCTGACGGTTATATCCTTTGGCTATGCCGATGATACCGGATAATATCGCAACATTAACAGAATGCTGGTACAAGTAGGCGTCCGTAACGTGAATGTTGGTCAGATTGACCATCACATCGCCGCGCAGCATAACATCGTTCAAAATGTCGCCGAACACCTGCCGCAGCGTACGTCCCATCTCGGGAGCGACGGTCTTGCCTTTCATATAATTCTGATCCTTAAAGTTTGCAACCGTCTTGTAGATGGCATCCATTGCTTTCTGTCTCGTTGCATCCCGGATCACTTCAGGCGGTTCAAGGTCTTCCGTAAAAGGATCTTCAATGAAAAGCATATCTACGCCAAGCTTCCGCAACCGCTCGATAAACCGTTCATTCAGCTCAACTCCGGCACCAAGCAAAACGTTTCCGTTCTCCTGTAGTACAGGCTTGGCCAGCTTATCGCCAGGCTTGATCTGATGAATGTTTACCTTCTTCATACTAATTTCCCGCCTTTTTATATACCAAAAAATATGGAGCGCAAATTTATTGTACCATGATGTTACGTTAACTGACTATGCTGTCGAATGCTCGGAGAAGAAACATTTTTGCTAGCCTGCTGGAACTACCAGTTTCCGGCACACAACTTGGTTTCTTCCGGCATTCTTCGCCTCATATAATGCATCATCTGCGGATGCAAACAATTGCCGCAAATAAGATGCCGATTCCTGCACCGCACCTGGGTGCAGCGCCTCTTCCACAATTACGCCCATGCTGATTGTAACGGACAGCTTCGACACCTCTTCGCCGGCTGCTGCTGCTTCATCCGCTGCTTGTCCGTTCCAGCCGCCAAGGCCTTCTTGACCGCAACCGTCCCAGCTTACTTCACTCTGCTCAACTGCTCTGCGGATCCGTTCAGCCATCTCAGCTGCCGTCTGTACATTCGCATTAGGCAGATAGACCGTAAATTCCTCACCCCCGTATCTTGCCAGCACGTCGACGGGGCGCAGCTCGCCCCGAATCGTATCTGCTGTTCTTACGAGGACCTCGTCACCCGCTAAATGCCCGTACGTATCGTTGACCTTCTTGAACAAGTCGATGTCGAACAACAGTATCGCGAACGACGTGCGGGCCACGGCCAGCTTCGGCAGTTCGCTCTCCAGTTTCCCCATCAGATAACGCCGGTTATAACAACCGGTCAGGCTGTCCGTCACTGCCATCCGCTCCAGCTTCTGATTCGCGTCTGACAGCTCTTTCTGCATCATCAGCAGTTCTTGATTCTGCTCCTGCAGTGTCTCGTTCTGCGTGCGCGTCTCTTCCATAAGCAGCCGGTAATCGGTTACATCCTGAACCGTTACAATGCGGCCGGCAGCCCGCTGCTTCCTTCGCTCGATCGGTGCGGATACGATGACGATATGTTTCTTCGCCTGAGTATAAGACGGCACCAGCACTTCAATCTCCAGGCGCTCGGGTGAATTCGCCTCATGCCATTCAATGAACAGCTCCGCTTGGTCGGCAATGGCGCGCATCGCGCTAAGCATCGTCCGCACATCGAATTTGTCTCCAACGCGAAAGTTGACGATCGACTTCATCGCCTTATTCACGTCCGCGATAATTCCTTCTTCATTCATCACAACAATGCCCGTCGTCATCGAATTGATCACGTCACGCTGAGCGAATTGAACAAGATCGAATACCCGGTTGCGCTGAATGGCGAAGACAAAATAGACACCGCTGATTGTCATCCCAAGCGACAGCAGCCCTGGTACGACATGCCCTTGTACTTCCCATACGACGTTGACCATTATATCGGCAAATCCGAACAATAATAATAGAATTAATCCCCGCAGCGACATCTGCACTTGCTTGCGAAGATGCACCGTACTGGAAGAGCTGCGCAGCGTGGCGGTCATGATCTTAATCGACGCAGTCATATAACCTGCGAGTACAGCAATAAGCAGCCAGAACAGCGGCCCATACGTGGAGTCCGTCAGCCTCGTTGCCGATTGTTCGACGAACAGTCCGGACGGATTCCACATGATGAGCAGGACAGTGATCAGAGAAGGCGTAAGAGACAGCGCTATTCTTCTCCGGGACAAAATATAGGAACGGCCAGTCAAAAAAACGGCGAATAAGTACCAGCCGAATCCGAGCACAGCTAAACAAACATACATGATTTGCGATATGTATTGTCGAAATTCAGGCTCTTCCGCCATGTACAGCACCGTCTGGCCTAGCGGCCAGTTGAGCATGAACAGATGGAACAGCAAATATATTCGGTGCAGCGTCGTGAACGATCCCCTCATGAAGACGAGAATGAACAACGCCAGCAGAATGATATAATAACTGAATTCAATCCATATGCCGATCAATAGGAATCACCCGTATGCACAGACATTGGAAGACGCTCCTGCAGCGCCTGCTCTAAATAAGGCCGGACGGACAGCATGTCCCGGTACCTTACATACTCGTTCCACTTCCGCTGCTTGACTGCATCGGAAGTCGGAGAGACAACGGCCCGTATTAGCAAATTTTTCGGCGTATGCTCCGGGTCGATGAACTCCAGCATTTGAACTTTGTAGCCAACAGCTTCAAGCAATGAGCCGCGCGCCGCATCCGTAGCTAGAGCAGCGAACCGCTCCTTCAGCAGCCCGTGTCCAAGCAGCGGCTTCAGATCTTCGTTGTCGATCTGGCGGAACAATTCGTGCTGGCAGCATGGCACGGACAAAATCACTTTCGCCCCCCAGCCGACCGCCTTCGCAAGCGCCGCATCGGTTGCGGTATCGCATGCGTGAAGCGTGACGACCATATCGGCAGCCGCTTTCTCTTCATACTGCGCAATATCGCCAACCTGGAATGACAAGCCGTCGTAGCCGAGCTTGTCCGCAAGTGACTGGCAGAATGCGATCACATCTTTCTTCAAATCAAGTCCGACAACCGACAGCTGATACCCTTTCTCGATGACGAGCAGATGATACAGCGCAAAAGTCAGGTACGACTTGCCGCAGCCAAAATCAATTACGGTAATCGGCCGGTCGCTCGGAAGATGCGGCAGCACGTCGGTCACCATTTCGAGGAAACGGTTGATTTGCCGATACTTATCCATTCGGCTTTCCTTCACTTTGCCTTCAGCCGTCATAATGCCCAGCTCCACGAGGAACGGTGCAGGTGCGCCCTCTTCAATGACGCGTTTCTTACGGCGGTTATGATCTGCCGCATCTGCCAGCTGCATCGAAGCAGGCTTGCGCAGCACAGCAGCTTTGCCTTTCTTGCTGAACAAGATTTGATAATCCGCTTCCGATGTCTTCACGAGCGCCTGCCGGTAATGTGCTTCCAGCCAATCGGCCATCTTCTCGCCGGCCTGCGCCATCGGTACGTTCTCGTGAATCGCCTTATTCGAATAATGATATTCAAATTGCATATACAGGCCGTCCTTCAACTGGACAGGCCGAATCGTTGTGCGCGCCGGAGCATCGGTGTCTTTGCGCCGCAGTTGACTGAACGTCGCTTGCAGCACGATCCCTTCCTCACCCCAGCGTAATATATCTGAACGCCATTGTTCCATAGCCTAAATTGGTCACTCCTTCATTCGGTCTAGCTCAGCAGCGCCCAGCAGAACTTCCTCTCTCGGGAGTCCTCCTGCTTCTAATCGGTCGTCGGTCATCGCTTGCAGCCGCTCGTAGAAAGCGGCAACCTCACTTGCACGCGCATCGCCGTCGGTCAGCATGGCATACCAGCGGTTTTCAGCTTTGTCGAACTGTCCGCGTCTCTCGCAGGCAGCCGCCGCCAGCAGCCCCGTGCTGCGCGGAAGCCTGACATTGGCGAGCTTGGCAAGCAGCTGCGCTGAATCATCAGCCCGCTTCTCATCCTTTTGCTCCCCGATAATGCGTTCCACGCCGCCTGATGCGAGAAGGCCTTCGGCAAGCGTCTGCGCATGCGCATACTCCTCGACCTCTGCAGCAAGCAGCATATGAAGCGCTTTGCCTCGAAGCGATAACGCTTCCGATTCGCGCCCCATATCCTCCATCGTATCGGCTTCTGCCGACATCAGTCTGCCAAGCGCCCGCAAATCGTCCGGATCTGCGGTTCCCCGCTGGCCGAGCATCGATATTAAATCTTCAGCTGACAGCTTGCGAGCCAGTTCCGGCTTCATGCGCAGCAGCTTTTCGAGCAAATCGCCCGACAGCGCCAGCGCCTCCTCGTACTTTTGCTGCTTACGGAGCCCCATCATCGCGCCTAACGCTTCGGTCATGCCGGCGATGAGACGCATCATATAATCCCGCTGAAGCATCGGATCGCCCCCTAGCCCTTAATCAGGTCCAAATATCCACTCACCGCATCCGCCATCTGCTGCGGCGTTTCGATCATTCCCATATGTCCCGCCTGCTCCAGCAGTTCTTGTCTGACACCGCTTCGGCTAGACGTGAACGTTCTTTCCACCGGAATAACTCCGTCCATCTTCCCTGCGACCAGCAGCACCGGCAACTCAGACGAATCGATCACGCTCCGGCGGTCTGGACGCTCCTTCATGCCCAACGCAGAAGCTTGAGCGCCTGAAGCAGACGTCTGATGTCCGATCTGGATCGCATGCTCCACGAGCCGCGCCTCCGCTTCTGGTGCGAACAAATTCGGGACGAGTCCTTCTGCGAACTTCTCAATTCCTTCTTCCGCGATCTTCTTCACTGCACGATCGCGATTGCCCTTGGCCGCTTCGCCGTCCGGGTATCCCGTGGAATGAACAAGTCCGAACCCGAGCAGTCGGTCCGCATGCCGCTCTGCTAATGCTAGCGATGCATAACCGCCCATTGAATGGCCCAGCACAACAAACCGGGCAATGCCAAGTTGATCGGCAAGCGCCGCGACGTCATCGGCCATTATCTCCATCGAATAGACGTCGGAGCGGGGTGATGATGAACGACCGTGCCCTCTCGCATCCGGTACAATGATTCGTCTGCCCGGCTTGCTGATCAGCGGCAGAAGCTGCTCCCAATAGGCCGAACTTCCGCAAAAGCCGTGCAGCAGAATAACATTCTGCTCTGCTCCCCCCTCTGGAAGGGAATCGGCATAAGCAATCGTCAGAGCGCCATTATGGCATTCTACTGTACGGTTCGCCAGCGATAGGACGTTCATCTATATTCCTCCTAAATTAATGCTATATTAATAGAATAATCGGGTTGTCCGATTCATAGACTTATAACATAACCGCTTCCCGTAGCGCATCATCGATCGCCTCAGCTGCTTCATCAGCCAATCTCATGACCAGATGGAGCGATGTCGTCTGAAGCGTCCAATATGGCTTAGGTCCCAGTTGATTGACGACAGCAGCGATGGAATAGTCGCCGATCGGCGGAAGCTGAAGCCCTACTCCTTCGCCAGGCTGCAGCGGCCCTTCTGCGACTGCGAATTTGCCTACTGAATCCGCTTTGCCTAGACAGGCATCTATTGTTACGACAATTGTGTCTTCCGGCACAATTATCCCCTCCGAAGATAGCCGCACCGCATCCAGCGGATGCTCCATTGTGCCGTACACGCGGCTCCAGCCGCGGGCCTTAAGAGCCGTCCCGACTAACGGACCGAAAGCGTCACCGGTGGAGCAATCGGTACCGATGCAGACGAACGCACATGCAGCCCCCCGTCGTAGTTGCGCAGCAACCGGAGCAAGAAAGTTGCGAACACCCTCTGCATCAACTGTGATTTTCGTCCGCTGGGGAGCCTTCCGCTTATGTCTGTCACTTTTGCGTATTCCCATAATTGCCGTGTCCCGTTCCTTCCTTCATCCTCATTCATGATACTTGATTTCAGCCCGATCAGCAATGAACGACCAGCCCTCATCTAAAGTCTTATTGACACCGCCGGCAGCCCGTGAATGGCGGTCGGCGCGAAGGCGTGGTACAATACTTCAAATAGCATGATGGAAGGGGATTCTCATGAACTTAAACGAGCCAACAGCAGACAATATGGCATATATGATCGACACGATCAAATCCAAGCTTCGCATGGCGACCGCAGCCGCGATGCAAGCTTCGCACTTCAATATGGACCTGTACGAGGACATTAAAGATTTGTATGACGTTGTCGTTTCCAAGCCATCGTTCAGTATTTCGGAAGTAGAGGCGCTTGTATCTGAATTAGGCAAGCTGAGATCGAATCAAGATTAACATTTTATAACATTATTTTATAGTATTCGACATAAAATAATCAAACAAAACCGAGGCGTTGTCGAACGCCCCGGTTTTTGTTTCTTTAAAGCTGTTATGATGCTATTCTTCCGTACTGACGTTAGCAGGCTCTGCCGCTTCAACCGCTGCGATCGTCTCGATCGACAGCTTCACCGTTACTTGCTTGTTCTCGCCTTTAAGGAACTGCGCTGCGCGTTCAAGCTTCTCTGCGAGCTCATTGCCGCTAAGCGTTACATTTAAGTTATAAGAGAAATGATCGCCGGATTGTCTTGCTGCGTTATAAACGGATGGGGAAGAGTAACGGTCCCCGCCGAATTGCGCAGGAGCGACAGCCTCACCAGGAAAGAACTTATCCGACTTGTTCACGACGCGTTCATAAATGCGGAGCTTCTTCAGCAGCATATAGTACTGAGCGGAATGCTTAAATCCCCACGCATCGCGAATATCTTTCAGCGTGTAATCCATCTTCCAGCGTTTCAAATTCTCAATCTGGTCGTCCGTTTCAAGCTTTAAAAAATCATCCAATGGAATGATCGTGCTTGTCATAATTGGATCCTCCTATCTGCTATTCACCTATAATTCGGCAGTAAAATAAACATTCAATAATAACCATTCATTTATTATTAAATTTATATAAAATAATACCATAATTTTTCTAAGACTGCCAACAGCCGCAATTAAAAACTTTCAGACACGATTCGAGTGCAATAGCGCTTTGTATACAAAAAGAACCGTTCCCGTTTGCCAAATTATGACGAACGAAAACGGTTTATTGTATGACGATCATAATTATTTACAAATGAATAGTTCCAACGATTCCATAAAACGATGGAAAGCCGCTCTTCCTTGGCCGTCCGACTTAAATACCCCTGCGTCCTGCAACACAGCTGCAAACTTAACGCCCGTCTCCTGACGCAGCGACAGGGCGGCCTCCTCTCGGCTCATACCCGTTCCATAACGGTCGATTAGCTCTCCGATCCATGCCGCATGTTGATGCAGCGGTAGCGACTTCTGTTGAGCGTCGGCCTCATTCCACACCGTCTCCCCGGTTAAATACGAAGCGATCGATTCCAGCTCTGCCTTCAGCCTGCCGGGCAAGATCGCAAGCCCCATCACTTCGATCAAGCCGATATTTTCCTTCTTGATATGATGCAGCTCTTGATGAGGATGAAAAATGCCGTCTGGATGCTCTTCGCTCGTACGGTTATTGCGAAGCACGAGATCAAGCTCATACTCGCTGCCGCGGCGGCGGGCAATTGGCGTAATCGTATTGTGCGGGGTGCTGGTGCCGCCGGCTTCTTCGCTATATGCAGCAACTTGCGCACTGTCATCAGAATAGTCCCGCCAAGCGTCGTGCAGACGGTTCGCCGCTCTAAGCACCGCTTCGCGGTCGGGACCGGTAAGACGCACGACCGACATCGGCCAATTCACAATGCCGTACCGGACGCTAGGCTCCGATTGATCCGCATATAGCGCTTCGACCGGCGCTTCCTCCATAGGAAACGAATGTCTGCCCGCTTGGAAATGGTCATGGTTCAAGATCGAACCGCCAACGATCGGCAAATCCGCATTCGAGCCTATAAAATAATGCGGCATCTGCTCGATGAAATCGAGCAGCCGGCGGAACGTCGCGTGCGAAATTCGCATCGGCTCATGAGCGCTCTTGAGCACAATGCTGTGCTCATTGTAATAAACGTAAGGTGAATATTGGTACAACCAACTCTCGCCGTTCAGCTCCAACGGAATGACGCGGTGATTTTGCCTTGCAGGATGATCCGGTCTGCCTGCGTAACCGACGTTCGATTCGCACAGCAAGCATTTCGGATAACGGCTCGGCGGCAGCGTCTTGAGCAGAGCAATTTCCTTCGGATCCTTCTCTGGTTTGGACAGGTTGATCGTAATTTCGAGACTGCCATAAGGCGTCTCATGGCGCCAATACTCGTTCTTGCGTATACGGTTCATCTGAATATAGTTCGAGTCGATGCTGAGCTGGTAGAAACGGTCCGTAGCCGCCTCGATTCCAACTGCTTGTGCCGTCTCGCGGAACGATTTTGCCACTTCGGATGGTCTCGGGACGAGAAGACCCATTATGCGAGCATCGAACTGATCCCGCTGCGTCAATGTATTGTCCGGCATGAAGCCGCTCGCTGCCGCATAATCGAGCAGCGGTTCCAGCAATGATACCGGACTGTCCAGCGACTCCAGCGGGAGTTCCCCTTCATATGGAGCTGTGAACCGGAATAAGTCCAGCAGCGCGTTGCGTGCATACGATTCGTCGAATGCGTCGATCATGCCGCGCTGCAAAGCAAATCGGACCAATCGTTCGATCAGCAGCGCAGCCTGCTCAGCCGTAATTGCCGGTTGTTCGCGTTCTGTCATAACTGTCGCTTCCTTTCTGTATATCCGATCAGCGCCGATTGCCTTGCTGCGTCTCGGATTGAATTACCGGTCGCCGTATCCTTCCGGTTTCGATAAGTGCCACTGCCATGCGCTGCGGATAATGTCTTCCATCTTGTCCCTTTTCGGCTTCCAGCCGAGTTCTGTCCGCGCCTTCTCAGAGGAAGCGATCAATACCGCAGGGTCGCCGGAGCGGCGTTGTTCTAAGACGACGGGAATTTCACGCTCCGTAACTGCTCTTGCAATATCGATGACTTGCTTAACGGAGAAGCCTTGACCGCTGCCAAGGTTATAAATCGCGCTTGCCTCACCGCGGCGCAGCCGGTCCACCGCAAGCAGATGCGCGTCTGCCAGATCGCTTACATGGATGTAATCGCGGACACAGGTGCCGTCCTCTGTCGCATAATCATCGCCGAACACCGAGATATGCGACCGTTTACCGAGCGCCGCTTGGAGGACAATCGGAACCAGATGCGTTTCCGGGGTGTGGTCTTCGCCGATTCTGCCGCTCTCATGCGCTCCGGCAGCGTTAAAATAACGCAGCGATACATACCGGATGCCGTGTGCGGTATCGAACCATTTCATCATTTTCTCCATCGCCAGCTTCGTCTCGCCGTATGCATTCGTCGGTACCGTTCGGTCCGATTCGTTAATCGGCACGTTCTCAGGCTCACCGTACGTCGCTGCCGTAGAGGAGAAGACGATCGATTTCACGCCGTGTTTGTTCATCGCCTCAAGCAAGCAGAGCGTGCCGTAGACGTTGTTATGATAATATTTGCCGGGATTCGTCATACTCTCGCCGACAAGCGAGTTCGCCGCGAAATGAATGACCGCATCGATGTTGTTCTCTTTAAAGACACCCTCAACGAATGATTCGTCACGCAGGTCGCCGACGTACAGCTTGCCGCTGATAACCGCATCGCGGTGGCCTTGCTCCAAATTATCGATAACGACGATCTCTTCGCCGCGTTCTGCCAATGCCGCTACCGTATGCGAGCCGATATAACCCGCTCCGCCTGTTACTAATACTGCCATCCCAATCCTCTCCCTGTATGTGAATGAGGTTCAGACTACGCAAGCTCCTCAACACCGTTTCCGATGCTGCAGACGTAGAAGTCTGCGATTAAGCCGGTTGCTTCGGTATACTTGCGTCCGACCTCTGATTTGAACTGCTCGACGGCGTTCTCATGTACAAGCGATACGGTGCAGCCTCCGAAACCAGCTCCCGTCATCCGCGAACCCAGTACACCATCGATCGTACGTGCCGCCTCAACCATTGCGTCGAGCTCCTTGCCTGTTACTTCATACAAATCGCGAAGCGAATCATGCGACCCGTTCATCAGCGACCCGAAGGCAGCAAGATCGCCTGCTTTGAGTACTTCGATCGACTGGAGTACCCGGCCAATCTCTTCGACAACATGCTGCGCGCGCCGGCGCACCGTCTCATCGGCGATCAAATGCTTATTTGCATTGAATTGCTCAAGCGACAACTGTCCGAGCAGCGTAAGCTCCGGGAACGCCGTGCGCAGATCGGCCACCGCCCGTTCGCATTCGCTGCGGCGCTCGTTATATTTGGAATCGACAAGTCCGCGGCGTTTGTTGGTGTTGCCGATAACGAGCTTGTACGCCCCCGGTTGGAACGGAATAAGATCGTATTCGAGCGTATCACACATTAACAGGATCGCGTGATCTTTTCGGCCGTTCGCCACAGCGAATTGGTCCATTATGCCGCATTGGACACCGTTGAACTCATTCTCGGACCGTTGTGCAAGCTTGGCAATTTCAACTGTATCAATCGGCAATCCGGCAGCATGGAGCAGAGCATAAGCGGTAACGACCTCGATCGAAGCGGAGGAGGACAGCCCTGAGCCGTTCGGAATCTCGCCGTGATACAGCAGTTCAAAGCCGCTGCTCAACTGAACGCCGCGCTGGTGCAGCTCGTTCACAATTCCTTTTGGATAATTCATCCAGTCATCTTTCTTATCGTATACAATCGCGTCGAGCGACAGCAAGCCTCGCAATTCGAAATTGGTCGAGGCAAGCGCCAGCATCCGATCCGGCCGCGGGCGGAGCAGCAGCGTCGTTCCGAATGTAAGCGCCGCAGGGAATACGTAGCCGCCGTTATAGTCCGTGTGCTCGCCGATGAGATTCACACGGCCGGGGGCATGATAGACTCGAATTTCGTTGTCCGAACCGCCATAAAGCTCAACAAACTGCTGCTTCAACTGATCAAGATTAGCCATCGCTGCGATCACATTCCTTTACATTTCATAGTCGTATTCGATTACGTGTTAGCTGTTCGTGTTATGCACTCAGTATAAAGGATCAGGAAATGTTCCGAGAATGGCGGGAAATGCTCAATACATGGACTTATGTGACTTCCGCTTGCACGCAAGACTTGGATATTGCACAATAATGTAAGATTTACTTAACTGATCTTCCGAATTCATTTCATCCCTAGACGTTCAGATGTGACTATAAGAGTAGGAGGTTAAGAACCCCATGAGGCATCCTTACTCGTACGCCGTTGCTTCCAATCATGCCTCCGAACGGCCGAAAGGCCTGAATGTATTGTTCGCAGGAGAAAGCCAGACGAAGCCGGGCCATAAGCTGGGTCCGAAAGTATACGATTATTACTTAATGCACTACGTGCTGTCAGGATGCGGCACATTCACAGACGGAGATCATGAATACGAACTGCAGCAAGGCAGTACGTTTCTGATAGAACCAGAGAATCTGATCAGCTATGCTTCAAGCGATTCGGATCCATGGCAGTACCGGTGGATTGCATTCGAAGGAAACGATGCCGCAATGCTGTTGTCGGCAAGCGGCCTGCTTGCGGCGGGACCGGTCAAGGACAGCGGCCGTGACCGGCGCATCGGCGTGCTGTACCGGAACGTATTCCGGGCGCTTCGGGAAGGAGGAGACGCAGCCGCCTCCCGGGCGGCCGGCTACTTGCAGCTGTTGCTCGGAGCATACGCCGATTCTGCGGCGAAAACGGACAAAGACGCGGAACGAACCGGAGAACGCGGAGATTCGCTGATTAAGATGGTCACCCATTATTTGTCCACTCAATATGCGGTACCAGTATCGATTGAACAAATGGCTGATGCACTCGGTTATAACCGGGCGTACTTGTCTCGCGTCTTCAAGCGCGAAACTGGCGTAACGCCCGTTGCCTTTCTTCTGCGGCTGCGGATCGATAAGGCCCGTCAGTTGCTCCGGGAACGGCCAGAGCTGACCGTGGAGCAAATTGCAGCCTCAGTGGGCATTCCCGATGCACTTTATTTCTCGAAGCAGTTCAAACGTTTCTATGAGCAGTCGCCTTCCGCCTATCGGCGGGAGGTGCTTCAGGTGGAGGAGCCGTTCAATTGAAATACCGCTTCGCGGCGGCCGATGACCCGGCCCGCATCATTCGCCATCTCGACAGGGAAAGTCTCTTCGATTCGGGCGCACATCGCTTCGGCCTCGCGTTCCCCGATTTTCCCCTGCTCCGACAATTGGCGCAGCGCAAGCGACACGATGACCGGCCATGCGGACTCCGTGCCGTCCGATAGCTTAACCACGATGCCGAGTTGCTCATAACGCAGACCGATAGCGAATACCCCTTGGGCGCCGCTCTTCGCCACGCAATTTACGTCCCTCAGCAGCAGACTTGCAAGCCTTCCGCTTCCTTCTACGAGTTCGGGACGGCTATTCATCGCTTCGGTAATTCGTTCTATTGCCATACAATCTTCTTCAGCGTATACGTCATGAGACCGAGGCGAAGCAAGCCTTGCATACAATCCGGCGAGCTTCCTAAGCGGAATGGCATAGACGGGAAGTCCGCAGCCGTCGAAGCCGCTGTTCAGCCCGCTTGTCTGTACATCGGCAAGCTCAGCTATCAGCCGCTTGATCTCTTGCTGAATTGGATGGTCCGGGTCGGCATAGCCATTCACGGGCCAGCCTCTTAGCTTGCAAGCCGCTAGCAGACCGATATGCTTGCCTGCGCAGTTATGAAACAGCTTGCGCGGGCTTCCTCCTTCGCGGATGTAGACATCTCTTGCATCCAGATCAAGCGGAAGCCCGGCATGGAAGACGAGCTCCTGCTCTAGAACACCGGTTAAACTCAACATCGTCTTCAACATCTCGGCATGAGGTTGTTCCCCCCGATGCGAGGCCGCCATCATGGCAATCGCCGCTTCCGGCAAGCCGAAAGCTTCCATGACGCCCGATTGGAGTATCGGGATAGCTTGAACCAGCTTTGCCGTTGAGCGCATATACGTCATAACGTCCGGGTCGCCCGTCCATGCCGACAGGCGGTCGTCCGTATGCACGACCGCTATATGTCCGTAGTGAATATTCTCGATCTCTCCGCCGCGAAGCGACACCGCCAACGGTACGCCGCCCGAACCGTCCCGAAGCTGACTGCTGTTTGCTGCCATCGGGTCTTCCCCTTTCGAATTGCTTCCGATTATTTGTTCTACTGTTCCCATCCCTGCTTCGATTATATTCTCCAGCCCGCCCGCTTAATCGTCGAACCCCTGAACCCCCACCGTTCCGGCATTGGATAACGTGGATTGGACATAGTAAGGAGCGGGAGTGATCGACAGAATGTCACGTAAAACATTGTATACGGGATCATTATATTGGCCAACAACCATTGGCAAAGTGAAGTCATATCCGCCGCTCGGCTCACAACATGAACAATTCGAAGCGGTCGTCATCGGAGGCGGCATGTCCGGCATTTTATGCGGGCATACGCTCGCTTGCAGCGGCATTCGAACAGCAGTCGTCGAACGGGGAGACATTGCTGGAGGTAGCACCTCCGCCAATACCGGCATAATTCAATTCTCCAACGACATGATGATGTCCGAGCTGGCCGACCAGATTGGAGAAAGCAACGCCGTCATGTTCTATGCCGCTTGCAAGCATGCTGTCGAATACCTAGCCCTTCTCTCTGGAAAAATACCGGGTGGAGTCGACTTCAAACGTCGTTCCAGCCTGTATGCCGCCAGCTCCGAGCAAGATCTGCCGAAGCTTCGGCGGGAATACGAAATGCTTCATCGGCACGGCTTCGACGTGGAATGGTGGACGCCTTCCATGATCCGGTCGAAGTTTCCGTTCACCAAGCCGGGCGCGATCATCACGCATGGTGATGCGGAGGTCAATCCATACCGGTTCGTTCACGGCATCGCCGAAGATGCCGCAGCCTCGGGCTTGACGTTCTATGAGCATACCGACATCACTTCGCATGAAACGTCAGGCGATGGGACACACCAGCTCACGTCTAGCGAAGGAGGAAGCTTAACTTGCTCGAATGTCATCTACGCCGTCGGTTACGAGCCCGAGGAGCTTCGAGGCCAATTAATCAAAGCGCGGCTGAACCGCAGCTTCGCGCTCGTAACGGAGCCTCAGACCGCTTCTTTCGACGTCTGGCACGAACGTTTCATGATATGGGAGACCGCCCGTCCCTACTTGTACTTGCGCACGATGAAGGACAACCGGATCGTAATCGGCGGATTGGATGAGGAGACGCCCGCGCCGCTAGCAGGCGTTCATTCGCGTAAAGACCGGATTGACGAACTATATCAACGGCTAACGGAAATGTTTCCGACCATGACCGCTCCCGTTGCTTACGAATGGAGCGCTACGTTCGGCGAATCGCGGGACGGGCTTCCTTTCATCGGACGCGACCCAGCCCGGTCTGGCGTTTACTATAGTCTTGGGTACGGCGGCAACGGTACAGTCTACAGTCTGATGGCCTGCAGGCTGATCCGCGACATGATCCGCGGCGAGACTCCGCCCCTGGCTTCCATCGTCGCATTAGACCGTCCATCTTTGACAACGGTTTAATAAAACCAAAATCATAATCACCGCGCCAAAAGCCCTCTGGACTGAGCAAGTCAGCCAGAGGGCAGCGGTCATAACGGTCATAATCGCTCAATAAATTTGCTTCGCCCCGCAGGAACGATAGATTGCCTCAGCGTTGCTGAGCACCGACAGTTCGGGGCCTCCGTCGACTTCCAGCAGCGTCTTGCTCTCGGTCGTCGAGACGACGACGAGCGCATTGCCTGCTTTCACGGCGTCCCGGCATGCCGATAAGTGGTCTTCTTCGATGCCAAGCGATGATAAGGCGCGGTCATAAGGCCCGTTATCCTCGTTATACCCGTTACCGGACAAGTAAGCGGCAGCGGCAAGCGGAGCCGAGCCGGCATACGTAATGCTGCCCATCGTAATCCCTGCCGAAGTGATCGAACTGCCGACGAGCGAAGTACGCCGCAGCTCGCCGCTCTCATAATCGCTGTCCGACAGATGCTCCCGCGTGTCGACCAGCTCCATCATTTCATCGACATGGACGCCACTTTCCGCTTCAAGCGCCCGGGAATGATAGCCGTCCTTCGCAATAACTTTTATCTCGCCCGGCGTAAATCCGGCTTGAAGCAATTGCTGCACCGCATTGACCGCTTCGCGCTCTGACGCGAATAGCCCTATTTTGCTCGCCATGGATGTGCCCCCTGTCATAAGCCGCACTCAAGTTTGCAGACGAAGCTGCCGGCGGCTTGCCTTAGATAATCGGTTACATTATGCCCGAAGCCGCCTCTTCTATCCCGCATTTACAGCCGCACGCTCAGGCAGTATGAGAGCAATCCGAGGTTGTTCCAGCACTCTCCAGCAGCCCCATGGACGCCGTCCTGTTTCAAGTCTCCGCATTTGCGGTTATGGTTATTTCATAGATAATAGTAGAATGAACGTACGATTCCAATAAAGTGGGGTATGGTCATGAAAGCACCCGATAAGTTTTATCTTAGAACCGAGAATCAAGAAGGACGCTGTACAGTCTATGTAAACGGCGAGCTGGATCTGGAGTCCGCTTCGCAGATGCGTGCAGCCATGGCTACTCTTGTCGAGTTGACTGACCGCGAGCTTGTGCTTAATCTTCGGGAACTTCGTTATATAGACAGCACCGGCATCGGCATTCTGGTCTCGGTGCTCAAGGCACGCCATGCGAAAGAAGCGCCATTCATTGTGGAAGCCATTCCGCCCAATATCCGCAAGCTGTTCGACATGACGGGCATAACGCCTTTCTTGACGGGCACTGCTACATCATGAGCCGAGAGGAGAACATGGGTCCGATGAATACGAAAGATGAAGTCGTAACGATCTTCGTTCCTGCTGCCGCCGAATATGTCGATCTCGCTCGCCTCGCGCTTTACGGCATCGCTTGCAAGATGGGCTTCTCCTACGAAGAAATCGAGGATATGAAAGTTGCACTGTCGGAAGCGTGCAACAATGCCGTCCTGCATGCATACGGCGACTTGCCTGACGGAGCGTCGGTTATCGCCGCGGCGCAAGAGCCGAGGGTCGAAATCCGGTTTATCAAACAAGCGGACGCACTGTCGATCGTCGTGAAAGACGACGGTACAAGCTTCGACGCAGCAGCCGCCGCGCGGCGGGCTGAATCGATGCACGGCAAGTCGATCACTGACATCGAGGCAGGCGGGCTCGGTCTTTATCTCATGCAAGCATTAATGGATCAGGTGGAGGTATTAAGCGGCGAGGGCACGCAGGTCATGATGACGAAGCGATTAACGAAAAGCGGGGAATGGGCATGACGAACCCTTCTTCGCTTCAGTTGCAAGACAGCATCGAGCTGATTGCAGCTTACCAGCGAGCCCCGAACAACGAAATCGCAACCGTGCTTATCGAGCGGCATACGCCGATGGTACGGATGGCCGCCGGCAAAATCGCCCGAAACCGCCCTGATCTGTTCGAGGATCTCGTGCAGGTCGGCCAAATGTCGCTTCTGAAGCTGTTCCGCCAATATGATCCGTCCGTAGGCGTTCAATTCGAGCCTTACGCTATGAAGAGCATCATCGGCCATATGAAAAATTATCTCCGCGACAAATCGTGGTACATTCAAGTGCCGCGGCGCATTAAAGAAAAGGGTATTGCTGTCCAACAAGCGATCGACGAATTAACGGTCCGGTTGGAACGCTCGCCTAAAGTGGAAGAAATCGCGGAGGCCATGGAACTTACCGTCGAGGAGACCGTCGAAATACTGGGCGGCCGCGATCTGTATCACTATGTGTCGCTAGATACGCCTATTAGCGAGGAAGAAAGCACGACGACGCTCGGCGAGCTGATCGGTACGCAGATCGACGATTTCGAGCATATCGACAAGAAGCTCGATATTGAATCGGCCATGGCAACCTTAAAGCCCGAAGAACGGACTGTACTGAAACTCGTCTTCGAGGACGGTGAACCGCAGAGACTAATCGCCGAACAGCTTGGCGTATCACAAATGAGCATCTCCCGCATTCAACGGCGTGCCATTGAGAAGCTCCGCCGAAGCCTGGCTGAGCATCCCCGCGACGAGACATAATCATAAATAAACAGACATGAAGCGCACCGACCTCCGCCCGCAATGCAGGCAGAAGCCGGTGCGCTGCTCTGTTTGAAGCTTTACCCTCCCATTCCAATTACAGCTGTTCACACACAGGAACTGGCGGCTTCTGTTGAACTATTTCGCCCGTTCGGGTTATGATGGGAGAAGAAATTTTGGTTTCGGACAGGGAATAAGGGCAGGAGGCTATGTATGAACGAACGAACGTTTCGGTTTCCGTCCGGCTGGGAATGGCTGCTGCTTCGGCAGCCATTCGCCCAAGAGCTGCATCCGCTGCTGATGATGGACACCCAGCCGGGCGTGCAAGCGGAGTTCGCTCCCTCACAAGCGATACCGCCGCGGTCTAGCCGGGCGGCTGCTTCGGACAAGCACACGGATGCTGGCCGCATACAGATCGACGCCAGCCGGACGAAGCTGGAACGCGACCGGGCGCAGGCACAGCTTCTGAATCTGAAACAGCGATTGCCGGAATGTGCGGCCTGGCTGGACGATTGCTTCGAGAGAAGCGCCAATCACATTGTCGTGCACCGGCTGCAGAGCGGCGAGCCCGTTCTGTACGGAACGCTGCAGATTCAGCAATCGACCGATAAAGCGGACATTCAGCCGTTCCGGTTCTGGGTAACGGCCGATCGTCTTATTACGATCCACGAAGATTGGCGTTTATCGATTCGGCTGCAGCAGCCTCCTTGGGAAGTGCAAATGCAGCAGTGTGCCTCCGGTCAGGAGGCGTTCGTCACGTTGCTAAGCGCGCTGCTTGAACATGTCCACCACGGACTGGACGGCTTCGAGAAGAGACTCGGCGAGCTGGAACACGCCATGAGACGCCGCAACCGGATGAACCTGATGACGGCCATATTCGAGCGGAGATATGATCTGCTGCACTGGAGTCATTTGTTCATGCCGATCAAAGAATTGAACGGAGCCGTCAAGGAAGCGTTCGTCTCGTTGCCGCTATGCGGCAGCGAGCCGTTTCAACGATTGCAGCATAAGCTGGAACGGATCGAGTCTCTGCTTCAGTCGTATGCTTCTGAGATTGATACGCTTATCTCTATGGATGATGCAATATCCAGCTTTCGCGGCAACGACATTATGAAGACGCTGACGATCATCACCGTCCTGTTCACGCCGGCGACCGTAGCCGGAACATTGTGGGGGATGAACTTTATCAACCTGCCATGGGCTTCAAATGAATGGGGCTTCATCGGCATGTGCGCGGCCGTAGTCATCGCAACGGCGCTTATCTATTTGTGGGTATGGCGCAAGGGCTGGACCGGCGACCTGCTGAATACCCGAATTACCGATAAGCAAGCGGCCATACCCGAGCAATTCCCGCCGCAGGAGCTTCGCCGGTCCCGCAAAGGCCGCAGCGGCACCAAGCCTCCTGCCAATCACGCCGACACCCACAACAACGCTGCCAGCGTGCTCGCTTCCCGCACGGTGAGCGAGTTGACGCTCAGCTCCGATAAACCTCGCAGACGCAGTAAAACGAACGGTTAATGGCACCCTTACTTGCTTCGGAGACTTCCGGCAGCCGGCTTCCGGCTGCCGGCTGCCGCCGCGATGTCCAGGCAACTGTAAGGTCCGGACACCCGTTCATTGTATTGCATACAATGAACAAGCATCGGGCGAGCTGATTAGCAAGTTTGATTGTATTTTGTACAATCTATCATTAGCTGAAACGGGGAAATCCGCACTTTAAGTGCAAATTAGCTGAATCATGATTGTATAGAATACAATGAAATACGGACAGTCCGCTATCATCTGCTTATTCGCTGTACAGAATGCAATGAGCAATGTGGTTGACCGCCGTCATGTGACGCCGAGCACCGCGTGCAGGGGAGCTGCGCGCGGTGGAAAAAGGTCATCTATGTTGAGCGGACAGCCTTACACCGTGTAGCTGAGTATTAAATGGACGTTAAATTAGTTTCAACATACTAAAATGCCTCCCGCCGCCGGGCAATCGGCAGCGGGAGGCATTTTCCGTTCAGCTACTAGAGCCTTACTTACTTCAACTCGATCCACAGCAGGCATTGATCGTCCGAGTTGCCCCCCGGCTCCTCGCTGCCGAACAGTTCGTTCGTCCACTGCTCCAGGTAGGACGCCTCGCTTCCGCTCGATAGAGTGCAGCGAAGCCGTTCCACCGGATCGGAATCGTCCTCATCCTCTGTTCCGCCGGACGACCAATCGAGCAGACCGTCGGTAACAATCACGATCCGGTCGCCGGATGCGATGCTGACCGACTGCTTGCGCACCGTAATGCCGTCGAACAAGCCGATTGCAGGACTGCCGCCCTCAATACGAACCGTCTCTTCCTTGCCGCAGCGGATAACGAGTCCCGGCGGATGGCCGGCATTCACATACTCGGCTGTCCCTTGTTCCAAATCGATGATCATGTAGATTCCCGTAAAATAATACTGAATCAACTGATCAGAGAAATGCAGCTGCATCGCCCGGCGGTTCAGTTCCATAATGACATCTTCCGGATCGGTCAGTTTGCTCATCACTTCCTTCAACACCGAGGCGATAAACATGCAGACAAGCGAAGACGAAATCCCGTGGCCCATCGCGTCGATAACGGCGACGGCATAGCGGTGGTCGTCGATCCGGTGCCAGGCGTACAAATCGCCTGACAGCTCCTCTGACGGTCGGTAGATCGCATCGATAACGATCCTCTCATTCTCTAAGCGCTGCGGCAGAACGGCATATTGCACCTCCCGTGCAAGCCGAAGCTCGTCGCGCAGGCGGCGGTCCCGCTCCTTATGCCAATTCTTCTCTTGTTTCAGCCTGAGCGCCGAACGGATTCGCGCCATCAGTTCCACCCGATTGATCGGCTTGGTCACATAATCGGCAGCCCCCGCATCAAGCGCCTCTGCCAGCTTCTTCGAATCTCCGATTGCCGTAACCATAATGATCGGCACATCCTTCAGCCGCTCCAACCCATGGATCGTCCGGCATGCGGTAATGCCGTCGACGCGGGGCATCATCATGTCGAGCAAAATCAAATCAGCGACTGGCTCCTCTGAAGCGGGCCGCTGGTCCGTTCCGTCCTCCGCCAACCCGAGCCGTTCATACAGCTCAAGCGCCGATGAACAGGAGCTGATGTTGTGATAGCCTGCCCTCTTCAGCATTTCCTGTACTACCGTTACGTTCATCGCATTGTCGTCCACGACAATAATCCGCATATTATGCCGTCCGTTGCTCCGTTCTTGACCTCTCATTCCTTACCCTCGTTTCTCTTCCGCTGTACTTGCTTGTCGCGGCATTCCAGCCGCTCTACCTACAACTTGCGCCGGTTCTTCTCGTCTTTCTCTAATACCCGCCGCTTCCGCCCGCGAATCATAAACGATTGCCGCCCGCACTAACATTCCGACTTCATTGTACAAAAAAACTGCCCCGGTCCGCGATATGCTCGCTCCGGGACAGTCTGTGCCACATTAAGAATTATAAGAGGATTCGACCGATTGATCTGCTTCTTCCGACTTGACCGCGCGAACCGTAAGCCACAAATTGCCAGCAATAAGGACGAAGGCAACGAACGCCATTAACGGAATCGTAATGACGCCGAACCAATCCAGGTAGTCCTCGTTGCACGGAACGCCGACGGAGCAAGGCAGCAGCCTCGCAAGACCCGGAATCTTCTGCTCGGCATAATGATAGATGGAGATCAGACCGCCAATGATGCTGAGCGGCAGCACGTACGAGGCCATTCTCCGGTCTCCTTTGTATGCTGCCATTCCAAGCAGGATGACCATCGGGTACATAAAGATACGTTGGAACCAGCACAAGCGGCATGGCTCAAAATGCATCACTTCGCTTAGAAACAAGCTGCTTGCGGTCGCCACAAACGCGACGATCCAAGCCATCAGAATGCCGTAGTTGTAGAAGAAAGAGGAACGCTCAGCGCTCATCGGCTTATTTCCCCGCTTCCTCCAGCTCCTTCAGCGCCTTCTCGATAGCGACCTTCACCGGAGCGTATTGCATTGCGTTGCCGCCGCCTACTTTCGTTCCATTCACGAACAGCGTCGGCGTACCTGTAATGCCGAGTGGACGTACCTTCGACATTTGATCCTTCAATTCTTTCGCATACGTCTTATTCTCGATGTCGGAACGAAGCTTATCGAAATCGATGTCCAGCTGCGCATCCTGTGCGATCTTCACGAGATTGTCGACCGTCGCCCATGTCTCCGTTTCCGGCGGCTGATTCGCGTAGAGGGCATCGTAATATTTCCAGAATGCATCATTGTTCTGATGATAGACGGCAAGGCCTGCAAGCGCCGCTGTCTCCGAATCCAGTCCGATGAAATGATAGTTCATGAACGATAGCGATACGATCCCTTTATCGATATATTCCTTAATCAATTCAGGCTTTACGTCTTTGGTAAAGATTTGGCATGCCGGACATTTGAAATCGCCGAACTCAACGATCTTCACCTTCGCGTCCTTGCTGCCGAGCGTCGGCAAATTGTCGTAGTCGAAATCGGCTGGATCCGGCTTCGGCATCAATACCAACACCAGAATTACCGCTATAATTACGATTCCGCCCGTCGCATACATCAACCGGCGAATCGTCTGCTGTCTTTTCTTGGCGCGCTCTCGTTGCTCCTTGCGGGTGTTCTTCTGCTCTAACTTGCTGACTGCTTGTCCCATCAATTCCCCTCCGTATCACCAAAATGGCATAGATACCCTCATTATAACTGCCAATTGTTAAAATGACATTAAAACAAGTGAAAAGTTTAAGGGGTTCACTTCCATACCCGATTCCGCTTGAGAGTCTCCTGCAAATAGCCAAGCACCGACACCGGACTCATAATCATTTGGTAAAACAGCACATACAACACAAAGGCAAAACGGTTTTTGCGTATCTTCAAATTAAGCGAGCGGAACACCCTTCTCTGATACCGGTACAAAATATAATTCTGCAGTATAGCCAGCGGAAGCACCAATAACGTCGCCGGTCCAACGATCCAATAATGGCCGAATAGCGCAAGCACAAGTCCAGGCATCCAGCAAAGCGTGTAAACAAGGTCGATATACGGCATCAGCAGATTGACGCCAGTCAAATATTTGACGAACGGAATAGGCTGATTCCATGGCTTTATCAGCTTCAACGCCTCAACCATCCCCCTCGCCCACCTGCTGCGCTGGCGCACAAAATGTTTCAGCGTATCCGGCACATCGGTAAACGCGACCGCAAGCGGCTCGAAATAAACGTTCCAGCCGTTGCCGAGAAACCGCCATGTGAGAACGATATCCTCTCCTATCGCATCCGGCCAGCCGCCTACGGCACGCACGGCGTCCGTCTTGTATAACGAGAATGCCCCTTGCGCGACGAGCGTCCCTTGGAACAGCCCTTGAAGCCTCTTAATGCTTGCAATGCCGAGAAAATAGTCCCATTCCTGCACTCTCGTCACCAGATTATGGCGGCTGTTCCGCACCAGTACGGTGCCCGCCACGGCACATACCGAACCAGGCGAGGAACGGTAGCGGGATACGATATGGTTCAGCGCTTGCTCATGAAGCAGCGTATCCGCATCCAGCGTCAGCAGCAGCGGGGTTTCCACCTTCGCAAGCGCCTCATTAAGCGCGTAATGTTTGCCTGGCCGATCGACGTGCAACACTTCGACATGGAGACCGAGCCGTTCTCCTGCTTCCGCCGCAGCGTCCGCTGTCCGATCGGTCGAGCCGTTGTCGATTACAAGGATGCGGAGCGGCCCGGCGTATTTTTGTTTGCACACATAAGAGAGGGTGACACCGATCGACGGCTCCTCGTTGCGGCACGCAATCAATATCGTAAGCGGATCGTCCGGCGATTTGACCGCAAGCGGCGGTTGGCGGTCCAGCAGCAGACTGACGACCATGAATGCATTCATATAACCAGGAATATAAGCAATACCTGCAATAATGGCGGCACTAACCGGTACAGTGACGAGCTCGCCTAAATCATGCACCCACGGGAGAGACAAATAAACGGATAGAGCCGTCCACACCATCGCGGCTGCCTGGCTGATTGTAAATTTGGCGGCAACGGATATATAAAATCTGCGTTGGTTTGACTGCATACGGTTCACCTGGCTGTCAGCTGTGTGTCATTCATCCTTAAGGACTTCGTTGTTATCATGCCCGGAACACGCAAAAAAGCCGGCCTGAGAGGTATCCAATGGCTACCTTCCAGACCGGCTTTATCGCCGTACTTTTCTCTTTATTTATACTTTAAACCAGTTGTATGCCGCTACACGGCTATAGAACTTAAAGCTGTCCTTCGGAATGCGTACTTGCGTATCGTAATCGACATACGTCATGCCGAAGCGCATCGAATAGCCGAACGCCCACTCATAGTTGTCCATGAGCGACCACGCGTAGTAACCCTTCACGTTCACGCCGGATTCGATCGCACGCGCAACGGACGCCAGATGCGACTTAATATAGCGGACGCGGCGTTCGTCGTGCACTTTGCCGTCAGCGGAAGGCCCGTCGTTGTAGCATGCGCCGTTCTCCGTGATGTATACCGGGATGTCGCCATACTGGTCTTTAATAAATACGAGGAAGTTGTACAAGCCTTGCGGGTAGTACGTCCAACCGATGTCCGTACGGTCCCAGCCCATATCGACTTCTTCCCAGTCGAACAACCCTTCGTTCTCTTTATATTTACCTACTCCGCCGGTGTAGTAGTTAATGCCAAGGAAATCGATCTTCTGTGAAATGTCTTCCATGTCGCCCGGCAGGATCGGCACCTCGACGCCTTTGCCGCGGAACCATTCGACGAGCTTCTCCGGATAATGGCCGTGCATGACCGGACGAATGAACCATTCGTTCTGCCACGCTGCTTTACGCCAGCAAGCGTCGATATCTTCTTGGCGGGAGCTGTAAGGCTCTTGCCAGTCCACGTTCGGCACGATGCCGATCTCGCCCCCGATGCCGCGTTCGCGGAACAGACGGACCGTACGTCCGTGCGCAACAAGCAGATGGTGCGCAACATTCGTTGCCAGCTGCAGATCGCGGTTGCCTGGCGCATGCTCGCCGAGATAGTTCGACAGGAACGAAATGCACCAAGGCTCGTTGAACGTCGACCACAGCTTGATTTTGCCTTTGAAGGAATCGAAAACGGTTTCGGCGTACCGAAGGAAATGCTCGATCGTTTCCCGGTTGTCCCATCCTCCCTGGTCTTGAAGCGCTTGCGGCAGGTCCCAATGGTACAGTGTGCACATCGGCTCGATGCCATATTTCAGCAGTTCATCAACCAACCGGTGGTAGAATGCCAATCCTTCTTCGTTAACAGCACCTGAACCATCCGGAATAATGCGAGGCCAAGCGATCGAGAACCGGTACGTTTGAAGGCCCATGTCCGCCATCATTTTGACGTCTTCCGGATACTTGTGATACATGTCGCATGCGACATCCCCGTTGTCTCCCATAAATACGCGACCCGGCGTGCGGGAGAACGTATCCCAAATCGACGGACCGCGGCCGCCTTCTTGATATGCGCCTTCTACTTGATACGAAGCCGTTGCTGCGCCCCACTTGAAGCCTTCCGGAAACTGAATAATTGCCATGCTCTTGAAGTCACCTATCTTTCTCTATAATCGTGCGGCAGACATCACTATTACCGCCCCACTCACCCGTGCATGCCAGTCCGACATACATCATCCTAACATTATAGTGCTTTACCGGGATGCATCCTATGTGGCATTTTGTCACTTCTTGATGTCATTTTGCCATTGAATAGGGAATTAGACACAGCCGTGCAGTTCCGAATCCACAGCCGCCCACATACAATGTGGGAGAATGACCGACGGGCAGACGCGCGGTTTTAAAGGGAGGCGGCTTTCGGATGGCATGGAGAACCGAAGTGGACGAGAAGGGAGTATTCGATACCCGTACGGCGCTGTTCATGGCGGCGATTTGCGAACAATCTTACGTGCAGTATTACAATCCTGCCGGCATGTTTCTAATGCCGAATGGTTATCGTACTGTAGGCTCGTTCAAGGCGCAGGCTTATGATAGCGAGCCCGCTTTCTTTGGGTTTCTCATCGAATCAGACCGGGCAGCCATACTTGCATTTCGAGGTACACGCTCTACGATGGACTGGGTATCCGACTTTATCTCTCAGCAAATTTTGTTCAAGCCCGTTAAACCGCGATGCTTGTGCCATAAAGGATTTACAGACATCTATACAAGTTGCCAAGAGGAAGTCAGATCACTAATAAAGGCTAGTGATCCTGACAAACAACTTTTCGTAACAGGGCATAGTCTCGGGGGAGCGCTCGCCACGCTGGCCGCTTTCGATATAGCACTGAATGTAAAGCGAGAGCCGATTGTTTATACGTTTGGTTCCCCGAGGGTCGGAGATCCGAAATTCGCCCGAACCTACAACCGGATAGTGAAACATCATTGGCGCGTTCAGAACGAATACGATATCGTTTCGCATTTGCCTCCGGTCGTCTACCGGCAGCCGAAGACGAAAAACATATTTTATTACATGCATGTTCGCGGTGAAGTGAAGCGTTCTTTCCGAATGGGTACCGTCTCAGGCAATCATGTACTCAGGAGCTATTTCGCCGACTTGGCGAAGGACGATCCTTCCTATGCAGCAGCGCTGTGCGCAAGCCCGATGGGCTGGTGCCCGTCGCCGCCCGATCCGCCGCCAGCAGATGAGTGACCGCTTGCCGCAAGCGGCCGCTTCTTTCCAAACAACAAAGGACGAGCAGTATTCGCTCGTCCTGGATATATCCTATATCGGCATGAACCGTCTATTATGTTGTTGAGTTACTGCGGGTGGAACTGTCGAAGTGGCCAGAACGGTTCACTTTCGTCTCCAAATACCGTTTATTAAATTCCGACACATCGCCCCACAGAGGCACACGTCCGGATACGTCCGCTCCCGATGCAACGAGAGCATCAAGCTTGCGGGGATTGTTCGTGATGAGCGTTACCGGCTTCGAACGAAGTGTCTTCAGCACTTGAATCGCATCATCGTAGCTGCGAATATCGTCCTGGAAGCCAAGTTGCAGGTTGGCGTCGACCGTATCGTAGCCTTCCTCTTGCAGCACATAAGCCATTGCTTTGCTGAATAGGCCGATGCCGCGTCCTTCATGATTGGCCAGGTAGAACAATGCGCCTGCGCCATGCGCGACGATCATCTTCATCGATTGCTTCAACTGATAACCGCAATCGCATCGTTTGCTGCCGAAAATATCGCCTGTATGACAAATGCTGTGCATCCGGATCACAGCATCCGGGACGTTCGCGAAATCGCCATAGACGAGCACGCTCGATTGTTGCATTTCCGCCAAATTGGAAGCGTTCAGCCTTGCGATCATTTTCTCCGTCGACACGGTTTCGTCATCGCATGCATCGCCCGCCATATTGTCGCAACGCAGCCAGCAATACCATTGGAAGATGTGCGTCTCGCCGCCAAGGTTAACGGGCAGCCGGACCGGACCGACGAGGTAAATCATCTTGTCGCCGCTCGGCACCGCCGTTATTTTACGTTTCAATATCGAAATGATGTCCGTCTGAATCGTATGCATAAGTATTGCTCCCCTCCATACCGCCGGCGTTCGGGTATATCTAGTTTAGCCTTAAGGTACCGATCAAATCCGTTACTTTCAATTCAATGGTTACTTTTTGTAAGTATATGAATTAACCATTCATTTGTCAAATCGTCCGTGCGCGGTCTAAAGTCGTCGATTTCAGGAGCAACCTGCATTGTTCTTATATTGTACGTCACGGCAAGCCTTCTGGACTAGACATCTTACGCAATTCGTCACGTCTTGCAGAGGCCGAATGCGGATGTTCGATGCCGAATACGAATATAAGAAGTCTCCTTGCTGCAATTCTTTACTTTTGTCCCGTTTCTAAGTACCATCTCTGTAGCATGAGGAACGAACATTGGATCATTGGACGGGAGGCTATTCTTATGAAACAAGCGTCTTACATATTAGCGCTCGACCAGGGTACGACAAGTACAAGAGCCATTATATTCAATCAACGCGCTGGAGTCATCGCTTCATCCCAATTGCCGGTCGATTGCCTGTTCCCCGAGCCTGGTTGGGTTGAGCAGGATGCCCTTCAACTGTGGCATACATCGCTGGCAGCCATACGGAACGCGGTGTCGAAGGCCGGCATCGGCTTTGAGCAAATCGCGGCCATCGGCATCACGAATCAACGCGAGACGACCGTCGTCTGGAACAAGGCAACAGGCCAACCTATTGCCAGCGCAATCGTATGGCAATCCCGTCAGACGGATGCAATTTGCGAACGATTGAAAGAAGCCGGACATGAACAGGCATTCCGTTCCCGTACAGGATTGCTGATCGACCCTTATTTTGCCGGGACCAAAATCCGCTGGCTGCTCGATCACGTGCCCGGTGCGCAAGAGCAAGCGGAACGGGGCGAGTTGCTGTTCGGCACGGTCGACAGCTGGCTGATATGGAATTTGACAGGCGGCCGGGAGCATATTACCGACTATTCGAACGCTTCGCGTACGCTGCTGTATAACATTAACGAGCTATACTGGGACGATCATTTGCTGTCTCTGCTGCAAATTCCGCAGGCGATGCTCCCTGAGGTTCGTTCCTCTTCCGAATGGTACGGCTGCACAGACGCAGATCTGCTGGGCGGAGCAGCGATTCCAATTGCCGGCGCAGCAGGCGATCAGCAGGCTGCTCTGTTCGGCCACGGCTGCTTCGGCAAGGGCGACGCCAAGAATACGTACGGCACCGGCTGCTTTATGCTCATGAACACCGGTACGGAAGCAATGTTCACGCAGAATGGGCTGCTTACGACTATTGCATGGGGGATAGACGGCCAGGTCGAATATGCGCTCGAAGGCAGTGTATTCGTCGCTGGCTCCGCCATTCAATGGCTTCGCGATGGGCTTGGCCTTATCGTGTCTGCGGATGAGACAGAATCACTCGCACGGTCCGTCGATTCGACGGAGGGCGTCTATGTCGTTCCTGCCTTCGTCGGTCTGGGAACGCCTTACTGGGACAGCGACGTCCGAGGTGCAGCCTTCGGCATGACGCGCGGAACGAGACGGGAGCATTTCGTCCGTGCTACGCTTGAATCGATCGCCTATCAGACGAAGGATGTGCTTGACGCGATGGAGCATTCATCCGGCATCAAGTTGAATACACTGCGCGTCGACGGAGGCGCCATCGGCAACGATTGGCTCATGCAGTTCCAGAGCGACCTGCTTGGCGCCAAGGTGGAGCGCCCGTCCTTCAACGAAGCAACAGCGCTTGGCGCAGCCTATTTGGCCGGCCTAGCCGTCGGTTATTGGACCAGCCGCGAGGAAGTCGCAGCGCTTATTGCATCAGAACGCACTTTCTCCCCTGCGATGGATGACGGCGTACGCACTGCACTGTACGACGGCTGGCAGCGGGCCGTTAAAGCCGCGCAAGCTTTCCGTTAACGAAGAGGAGCGGATACGATGGCGGAGCAGAGCCTTCTGGATGATCATGGATACCGGAATGCAGGAATCGATAACGATAAGCCGTCAGCCAGCTGTATGTGGTCCGCCTTATCGCGGACGGCGCTGTTCGAACGCCTTCAGAAGCAATCGTTCGATTTGCTCATTATAGGCGGCGGCATTACCGGCGCCGGGATCGCGCTTGACGCGCAATCGCGCGGCATGCGGACCGCTATTATCGATATGCAAGATTTTGCTGCCGGAACGTCCAGCCGCTCGACCAAGCTTGTTCATGGCGGGCTGCGCTATCTGAAGCAGCTTGAATTCGGTGTCGTAGCGGAAGTCGGCCGAGAACGCGCAGTCGTCTATGAGAACGGTCCCCATGTTACGGTGCCCGAGCGAATGCTGCTGCCTATCCATGAAGGCGGGACGTTCGGCCGCCTATCTACTTCGCTAGGGCTAAGACTGTACGACTGGTTAGCAGGTGTAAAGAAGCAGGAGCGAAGACGGATGTTGAACGTCCGAGAGACAGCTTTGCTAGAACCTTTGCTGCGGCAAGAAGGGCTAAGAGGAGGCGGCTGTTACGTCGAATACCGGACCGATGACGCACGACTCACGATCGAGGCGGTCAAGAAAGCGGTTGAGCTTGGCGCTGTCGCGCTGTCTTATGCCGAAGCCGATTCGTTCCGGTACGATGAAATCGGCCGACTGATCAGCGTATCGGTACGCGACCGGATAAACGGCGGCTCCGCCTTGATTCAACCGGCCAAAGTCATTAACGCAGCGGGGCCTTGGGTCGATAAGGTTCGGGAAGCGGACGGCTCCAAGCGGGGCAAAACGCTTCATTTGACGAAGGGCGTACACGTCGTGATCAGCAAGGAAAGGTTCCCGCTTCGCCAAGCCGTCTATTTCGATGCCCCGGACGGCCGCATGATATTCGCAATCCCTCGGGACGGTAAAACATATGTCGGCACCACGGATACGACCTACAAAGCGAACATTGCTCATCCGCGAATGACGTCGGTCGATCTCGCTTACCTGCTGCACGCGGCGAATACAATGTTTCCGGGACTGGCCCTTAAGCCGCGTGATGTCGAATCAAGCTGGGCCGGTCTTCGTCCGCTCATCCATCAAGAAGGCAAAGGGCCGTCCGAAATATCCCGCCGCGACGAAATATTCATCTCTCCTTCCGGCATGATCTCCATCGCAGGCGGCAAGCTGACGGGCTACCGCAAAATGGCACAACACGTCGTCGACAAAGCCGCCCTCCTATTGCAAGCCGAAGGCGCCGGCAGCTTCGGTCCGTGCCGAACGCAATCGCTCGCATTATCGGGCGGTGATGTCGGCGGCTCTGCCGGCATGCCCGCATTCGTCCGCGCAGCAACCGCCGCCGGAATCGAGGCAGGGCTGGAGGCGTCAGATGCCGAGCGGCTGGTGCGCCGGTACGGCTCGAACGCGCCGCTGCTGTTCGCCCTTGTGCCGCAGTGCCGCGACGATGCCGCGGCAACCGGCTTGGCGCCCGATTTGCTGGCGCAGCTGCATTATGCCATCCGCTACGAAATGACTCTCAAGCCAACCGACTTCTGGATTCGGCGCACCGGCGCCCTGCTGTTCGACCGGGCGCTCGTTCTACGCTGGAAAGACGCCGTCTCAGCCGTGATGGCCTGCCAGTTCGGCTGGCCGGACCATGTGCGCGCGGCATATGACGCCGAGCTCGAAGCAGAGCTGCATTATGCAGTCACGCCAGTGCTAGGGGATGACGTGGTGTAAGCTCAAAAGCCGCAAGCGACTGAACGGATGTTTTAGTCGCTTGCGGCTCCTTTTTACAGAACAAACAGCAATATTGCAAAGAAATGCAGGATCGAGCCCGCCAGCACGAACAGATGCCATACGGCATGATGGTACGGGAAGCTGCGCCATACGTAAAACACTGTTCCTGCCGTGTAGAGCACGCCGCCCGTAATAAGCAAATGCAGTCCGCCAGGCGCCAATCCTTCGACGAGCGGCCCCCATGCGAAGACGATAATCCAGCCCATGGCAATGTACAGCAGCGTCGATGTGAACAGAAACTTGGAAGCGAAGAACGATTTGAATATGACCCCCGCAACCGCTACACCCCAGACGATGCCGAACAACGTCCATCCTAACGCGCCCTTCACGATATGGAACAAAATCGGTGTGTACGTTCCCGCAATAAACACGTAAATAAATGAATGATCGAGTACCTCGAACACTTTCTTCGCTTTGCCTTCCGGAAAGCTGTGAACAAGCGTCGACGCAGTATACAGCAGCAACATGGAAGCGCCATAGATCGTAAAGCTCACAACATGCGTCGCACTGCCTTTCAGCGCGGCGAACACGATAAGCAGCGACAACGCAGCAACGCTTAGCAATGCGCCAACGCCATGTGTCAGCGCGTTCGCAACTTCTTCACGCCTCGTAAAAGTATGGGTGTTGGCCATATTCCTTACACCTTCTCGTTCGAGTATGCCATATAAGAATCAACGGTGAGCGTCAATGTCGACCGCTGCGCATCGTAACCAGCCTTCGGCTTGTCCTGATCATACATCCAGAACTTCTGAACCGCTCCATTGCCTTCCGGCAGTCCTTCAAAATAGAACAAGTTCAAATACGGCGCATTCGATTGAATGTAGGAAGCTTGATCAGCTCCTACCCCCTCTACCTTGATCGTCCAGCACCCGTCCGCTTCCAGGACGTCGAATGCCAAGCCATCTATTGCCGTATCGATCAGCAGCCGGCCAATCGCCAGCTTAATAAGCGCCTTCGAGCCAGCTGGCGGAGGTGAAATTCGGCCTGGCCGCAGCTCCGTTATCGGTTGTTGTGTCACTGCTTTTCGCCTCCTTCAAGGCCTGGCGGCGTATAAGCCGGCAAATCGATCAGCAGTACAAAAGCTTGCTGCTCAGCTGCAGACACCGAAAGCCGGAATCCGGTTTCTCCCGTCATCCGGACCGTGTCCCCCTGCTCCAGCTTATCCTCTGTTCCGCCTTCCGGTGATTTCAGCGCAGCCGATCCTTCAATGACGTACAAGTATTGCAGCCGGCCATCCTTAGAGTCGAAGCCAAGCTCCGTTCCCGGCTCAATCTTTGTTAAGTATATCGTTACATTTTGATGAATGGCAGCCGTACCCGCTCCGCCTTCGGGCGTCACAACCGGCAGCCATTTCCCGGGCAATTGCTCTACATCGTAATGCGACGTCTCGTATGACGGCGCTAAGCGAGTCTCAGCCGGCGCAAACCATATTTGCATCAACTCGACTGGCTCTGCACCTGGATTGACTTCCGAATGAATAATGCCGGTTCCGGCACTCATCCGCTGAATGCCGCCGAACGTCGTAACGGCTTTATGACCCGTGCTGTCCTCATGCTGAAGCTCGCCGCGAAGCACGACCGATACGATCTCCATCTCGCGGTGCGGATGTGCGCCGAAGCCTCGTCCGCCTTCAATAATGTCGTGATTGAACACGCAAAGAGGACCGAAGAACCGGTTACTCTCGTCGTAATAACTGCTGAACGAGAAATGATGCCGGCTATTCAGCCATCCTGCGTCTTGGGCATAGATTGTGTCCGCCCTCCGAATATCGATCATTGCGATCCCCTCCGATACATACAATTACCCTTAGTGTATCGGATCAAACCCAGCCTTTCAACCAACTGCCGATCCGGTCGACCGTTTTATCAAGATTACAGACGGATTGGCTGTCCACAAACGGATTCTGATGCCGAAAATAGTCTGCATGCCCGCCAATAACCGGAATCCCCTCTACAAGTCCTGGCGCATACTTCAACCGGTTCCAATAAGGAACATTCCGCTTCCGCTGTCCGCCGCTCACGCTCCAGCCTCCCCAAGTGCCGATCCGGCTGATCGGATCGCTCACTTTGCCTTCGGCATCGACCGAATGAAAATAGCTAACTCGGTCCTTCAGCTCGGGAAGCACCCGAATACGCGGGGAACCGATCTGCACGACGCGAAAATCGCGGAGCGTCCCGTTTCGTTGCAGCTTGACAGCAGCTTGATAAGCTGCCGCTCCTCCGCCGCTGTGCCCGATCAGCAACACCCGTCCGGCTCCTTTATACGTCGCTTGAATGCTTTCGGCCGCTTTGCGCCCCCCGACCCGGCTCAGCCGAATGCCGTTCGTCAAGTCGCTGCCCACTTCCAGCACCTGCGCCCATAAATTGCGGCTGTTGTCCCCATACGGGAACAGCACATGAATATCAAGCTTGCCGGCTTCATGGCCGAGCAACTCTTCCAGCTTACGGCAGCATTCCGAGAACATCTGGCTTGCCGTCGCTACACCTGCCATCAAGTATACAGTTAAAGGCATCGTCATGATGTTTTCCTCCATCTGATTGACTGCTCAAACTAGAGATTAAATATGCCGCATCTACATTATTTGAAGGTTGCGTACGGTTTCATACAACAGAAAGTTAGATAAAGGCCGGACGGTATACCAGGTTCAGGCGTACAGCACTATCCGTTTTGTTTAAGCTTGCGTACCATACAATGGCTGCCCTAATTCTGTCTCCTCAGTCCTTATTCCTCATTTCAGTTTACTCCAAAATCATTGTAATAACGACAAAAGCCCCCGGCGCTATCCAGGGGCCAATCATTCGATAGAAACCTAGGCTGCATTATAGCCCGCCTAAGGATCTACCCCGATAATTAAGCACATTGAACCAAATAAACATACCGCACGAACTGGCTCTTCCGCACCTCGCAGCTGTCTGCAATCGACCAGCCGCACTCCGCGAGCTTGCTGTTCAGCGGTTCGGTTGCGATCACGACCGCTCTGGGCGCCAGCCGTGCAAGGGCGCGCAGCATAGCGAGTTCTTCCTCCTCCGGCAGCTTGGAGCATAGATTGTAAGGCAGATCGAGCACGGCCGCCGAATAGCCGCCTTGAAGCGTCAGCATATCCGCCTTAACGATAAGAGACGGCGAATAGCCGAAATGCGCCAAGTTCTCTCTAGCTCCAATTGCAGCGAGCGGATTCCGGTCGAAGCCCCGCATCCGAATGCCCATCGACAACGCTTCGATGATGACGGTGCCGATCCCGCAGCAAGGATCGACCGCTACGATCCCGTCAGACGGATTCGGCACGGCGATGTTCGCGACTGCCCGGGCGACTTTCGTACTTAGCGCAGTAGAATACGGCCTAGGCTTATTATTATGCTTAAGCCACACCGCTTCGCCTTCGACAGCCATACCAAGCACCCAGCGTCCGCCCGCGAACGCAACGCCAAGCAGCTTGTCCGGTTGCCGCATATCGGCCTTGCCGCGGATAACGGCTCCAACGAGCCGTTCTATCCTGCGCTGGTCCTTATACTCCGGCCGGTTCTCCGAATCGGCTTCCCCTGCTTCGACATAGCGTACTTTGAAAGTGCCGCCCCCGATATCCAGCTCTGCTGCCTGCTCGATTAGTCCTTGCAATTCGTCATGCTGCGCATGGACAGCGATTTTCATTTTGAGAAAAGGGCTCCGCGACGGCTCGATGTCCGCCTTGCTTTCGATATAACGGGCCTGTTCATCCGCCTCCGGCACGGCCAGCAGCGTACGCAGCTCCATCAGGCACAACTGCCGCTCATCCTCATGGCATGACCATATGTACAAATAGGACCTTTCGCCTTCCATCCTCACTTGCGAACGCAGCTCCGTCACTGCCTTGTTCCCTTCGACGCTAACTCCTCATAGGATGCAAAAGCGGCAGCCTGACCCTGATATACGCCATGCTCGTCGATCAAATTCCACACAATGCCGCCGCGGACGAAGTAGCGTCTTCCCGTCGAAGATATTCGAACACCGCTGAAGTCATCCACGTACCCTTGATCAGCCACCTGCTTCAGCAGCCTGTCCCGTTCCTCCCGCAGCAGCGGCTCCGCCGTCAATCGGGATGGGATGGAAGTGAACGTATCCCAATCCCGCTCCCATAACGCAAGCGCAGCCGCATTCCCGTAATTCAGCACCGGGTCATCTTCCGTACCGTGCGACAATACGACGACCGGCAGTTGGAACAGCCTCTCGCTCAACGGGATATCAGCGCCGCCTTCCGGCGTTGCTACCAACAGTTCTCTTCCAAGCAACTTGTTGAAGCTCTCCACGATCAGTTGCGCATGCTCTTCGGTAGCTCCCGTTCCATTTAACCGATTCTGTATCATGATTAAGTCTGTCTCCCTTATGTCTTGAATAAAATGTATTATTCCCTCAGCGCGTCGCGCAGCCGCGAAGCCATCGTCGACATCGCCTCCGGCGACCGTCCGGCGCCGCTTCTTCCTCTAAGTCTAGACAGCTCCCGTCTTGCCGCCGCCAGTTCTTCCTTGCACTTCGCCAACTGCTGCGATAATGACTCATTCTCGTTCACGAGCCGGGCATTGTCGGCAGCCAGCCGCTGCAGTTCGTCCGTTCCGTTCGTTTCGTTAGGCATGTTCCGTAATCGCTCCCTTAACCAAATCTTCAATAAGGTCCATTGTACCATATGAAACCGGGCTGTTTGCTTAAACGTATATATGAGAATGGACTCTTGCTAGGTACTGTCAATCGCAACAGAGAAGAGGTTATGTCCCATGTTCCAGGGCTTTATCGATTTGCTGGAGAAGTTCGGCGCGCTTGGACTGTTTATTCACGGCATGATCGACGCGATCATTTTCCCGATTCCAGCACTGTTTCTACAAATTCCGCTCAGCGCCGTTCATCCTTCAGACGCGCTGTGGCTCGCGACAGTCGGCTTCATCGGATGTTTGATCGGAACCCCGATCGGCTACTGGATCGGACGTTCGATCGGCACACCTGTCCTGTACCGGATCGTAAAGCGCAGCTGGGTCGACTCCGCCGAGAAGCTGTTCTCCAAGAACGGCGAGGCCGCCATCCTGCTTGGTTCGTTCACGCCGATTCCGTTCAAAGTATTTACTATTCTATCCGGCGCCCTTAAGTTTCCGCTGTGGAAGCTGCTCGCATATGCCGCGGTCGGCAGGGCAGTCAAATTTTATGCCGTCGGGACTCTCTTCTATATGTATGGCCGTTCAGCCGAAGGCATGGTGAAGGATGTCTCGCTGTACATTTTCGCTATCGGATTCCCGCTCATCGTTCTGTTCCTCTGGCTTCGCCGCAGGTGGAGAATCAGACGGAACCGCAAGCAAGAACAGAATCTAGCGCTGCAGCAAAAGACTGTGCAAGAGCCTATTCAAGACCGGCCGCTAGTCCAAGAGCATGGACAAGAGCAGGTTCTATTACAAGAGCAGGAGCAATCGAGCTAGAGCAAGAACAGAAAGCCCAATAAACCACCCAGTAATACCAGAAATCGAATAATATGATAGTCATTTTACTAGCTAAATTAAAATGGATAGAGATTTCAGATAACATCTGAATCTTTATCCATTTTTTATTAAGTGCTTATTTGATTGTCAATTTCTCGTAGAACCGACATTTCATACTGATTTACCATGATCGTAGATGAAGCAACTGCTATAATGCATTGATCTTTTTGATAAAAATTATGTATTTATCTAAAAATTAGAAATATTGATTCTCACGCCCTATTTACCCCCTCTTTGATTTTACGTAAATTGAAATTATGTATAATTCTTCAACTAATATGATTATTTTGTATCTTGTTGGAGGTGGTTAGATCCGAAACTGTAGCATCTCAATCGTTATCCATGAAGAATAAGAATAATCGATAGTAATGAAAGATTATTCTCATTAATTAAGGGAGGTCATCAAGATGACGAGAACTCTATTTAAGCTTTTTACCATCACTTTTATTCTTATCATGTTACAAATAAGTACAGTTCAAGCAAGCCATCCATACAACCCCGAAAGACATATTCCTAGCATTCATTCTTCTACGGATGGGGAATCATTTTGTGTAGATGTTAAAAATACATCCAGAGTAACATACACCACGGCTATGAACACGCTGACAACTGTGTTATACAATACTGACGATGGATGGGATGAATTGAATAACGGTAAAATTTCTTTTGTCGGACATTCCAGCGGTCAAAATTGCTCCGATATGACCTCCACTCTGTTATCCATATATAAATTTAGATATTACGTATTGGACAATCCTGAGGATTTCAGCGGGGGGACGTCGGCAGTAATCGACTGCAGCACGAACTGCGTAAAGCGATATGGTCCAACTTCCGTTAGTGGCCATACTCATTATGACTATGGACATGCTTACTTAAAACATACCGCGATTAGTACAACCACTACTCATACCATTAATCACGAAACAGGTCATTTGCTGGGACTTATTGATGGAGATGGCACGTGTACCCCAACTAGTATTATGCATAGTGTCGCTTATGGTTGTACAACCAATCCAGCATGGCCAACTACTGCGGATATTAATTCTGTAATTGCTGAAAGTAACAAAAGCTAATTGTGAGGTGTAGAAACGATGACAAGAAAAAAATATTTTACTCTAACAATATTTGCTGCGTTAGTGCTATTAGGAGTTACGGTCTATGGGAAAGGCGGCCTAGCTCATGAAGGACATGAGTCTGACGACACTCACTCTGAAGAATACCATTCCAATTTCACCAATCGGGCAACGCTAACTTCTAATAGAGATAAAATCACTGTGTGCATTGAAGACTATACACAATCTACTTCAAATAAGGCATTATCGGAAGAACTAAAGTTGAAAACTAATAATATCATTAATGAAAAAGTAAAAAAACATATAAAGTGGAAAAATAGCGGCTATTCTAAAGAGCAGATCGATATTGTAGAAGGATGTTCCTTTGCTCCGTTTTTGTTGGACAACGGTACTGCCCATCCTGTCTATTCGGGAGATATGAATAAGAAACTGGACAGAGTTATTTCCACAGCAAGCAAGGAACAACTAGGGATATTTATCGTAGATCAGTCAGTTGTTGATAAACACTTTAAAAATGCTCCTGATCGATGGAGTCCGGAAGAAATGTTGTGTGAACACAACGAGTGTGTAGAGGTTACATCTGGGATTTATCTTACTCCAGATGAGGTTTCGGGAAATGAAGTGAACTATCTGGAAAAAGAAATTCTTAAGCGCTTTGGATTCGAACAAGGTCAATTAACCTCCGCACAACATGATCAGATCAAAAAAGACGAGTTGCAAAAAAAAGCGTTCTTAAGTAAAGAAGGGTAACCTAATACGCATAATCTATAACATTATTTTATGAAGGAAGAGGGGAGGGAGGAACAGATGAAAAAAGTTTCTGTTGTTTTGATTCGCATTTGCGTACTCTCACTTATTGTGGGACTGTTCTCAGCTTGTTCTCTTGTTAATGAGCAGAAAGAGGAAGTTCAAGCAGAGTATAGCGTTCATCCGGAGTTAATAAAAGACAGGGACTCACTGATTGAGAAAATTCGACAAATAGACGATTACGACGCGGTAACTTATACAGAAAAGCAACTAACAGACATGAGAAATGTACCAGAGTCGAAAAGTTACAAACATGTTCTTGTCTCTTTCGTGGAGGACGAATTGCAAAAGAAAATCGAATCGTATCAGTCGATAGGAGAAGAGTCGAACGAATTATTTCACACTTTTGCCGTTATCACACAAGATCAATTTGTTTATAAAATAATACTGACAAAAAAGGACGAAATATGGGTGACGAGTTCCGTAGCACAATTTTTCTGGAAAGAATATTCGACCTCGTAGTTTAATGACATAAAGAGTAATTGATTGTCATCGATAAGTCAGAAAAGGATGAGTCATGTAAAGGGAACTCCCTCCACATGACTCATCCTTTCTTAATAATGTCTACATTATATTAAGTTGCTTGTCAGTATCGTTTTCTAGCGATCAGGAGCATCAGGAACGAGAAAACAATCATACTGATCGTCCACGCCCATGCCATCGAATTATGGCCGGCATCTACCGCAACATAAATCGCGGTCGGGACCGTCTGGGTACGGCCCGGGATGTTGCCTGCTATCATAAGCGTCGCGCCGAATTCGCCAAGCCCGCGGGCGAAGCCTAGAATGTACGCCGTTACAAGTGAGCGGGACGCAAGCGGCAGACTAATGTAACGGAGCACTTGCCACTCGCTCGCTCCGCTAGCACGCGCGGCCGCCTCCAGCTCGGGATCGACGGAGTCGAAGCCCGCCCTCATCGCCTGATAGACGAGAGGAAACGCGACGACGAAGGTCGCAATGACGGCAGCCCACCAAGTGAACACGACAGGAGCGCCGAATAACCATTCGATGAACCTCCCGACGGTACTTCTTCTTCCAAGCAGCACCAGAAGGATGAAGCCGACGACCGTCGGCGGCAGCACGAGCGGCAGCATGAAGAGCGTCTCAATCACGATGCGTCCCTTCCGTTTTGACCGGGACAAACGCCAAGCGGCAGCCGTTCCAAGCGCGATCACGATAAGACTGGACAAGAAAGTAACCTGAAGCGACAGACGGATCGGCGGCCACAACGCAGTCCAGTCAATGGAGAACGGCATTAGTTCGGAACGGAAAATCCGTATTTCTCAAATATCGCTATAGCCTCATCCGTCTGCAAATACGTATACAACGCTTCCGCTTCCTCGGCATGCTTCGTGGATGCCACCACGCCCGCAGGATATACGATCGGCGAGTAGCTAGCCGGATCGACTTCGAAAGCCACCTTCGACTTCGTCGAGCTTAACGCATCGGTCTTGTACACGAATCCGACGTCTGCATTTCCGGTCTCGACGTATTGCAGCACTTGCCGAACGTCCTTGCCTTGGACGATATCGCTTTTCAGCGTGCCCCACAGATTCGCCTTCGTCAGCGCTTCCTGTGCGTATTGGCCAGCCGGCACGCTCTCCGGAATGCCGATGGCGATACGGTAAAGGTCTTTTGGGCCCAGATCGTCCATTGCGTCAATCGCCGCACTGCTGTCTGCCGGAACGACCGCCACCAGCTTATTCGCAAGCAGATCGGCGTGGTGGTCAGCTTCGATCAGCGACTGATCGACAAGCGCATTCATATTCTTAGGAGAAGCCGACAGGAACAAATCGGCCGGCGCCCCTTGCTCGATCTGCTTCTGAAGAGCGCCGGATGCGCCGAAGTTGAACGTCAGCTCAATATTCGGGTTCTGCTGCTCGTAATTCATCTCGAGCTCTTTCAACGCATCGGTCAAGCTTGCCGCAGCCGACACAGTCAGCTCGACTAACGGCTTCGACTGGTTCGCCGGATCCGGTTGCTGCTCCGCAGCCGGCGTATCCGATACGTCATCCTTCGTCGAATCTGCTGTATCCGCAGCCAAGGAAACCGATGAAGAATTCGATTCCGTATCCGGGGACTTATCGGAATTGGAACCGCAAGCTGCAAGCAGCAGCATAAGGATCAGCATCAGTGAAAGTACGATAGCTTTATGGGATTTCATCAACATGGGAATCCCTCCACTCTCTCTATTGGGTTATGATACAATACACACAATGCCATAATCGACCGTTCATTTGGGAGGTACATGATGTCACAAGACGTCTCATACACTGCAGAAGAAATAGCCGCCCTGTTAAAAATATCAAAGCTGACCGTCTACGATCTGATAAAGAAAGGCTTGCTGCCGTCCTATCGGGTCGGCAAACAAATGCGCGTAGACGCATCGGATCTGGAAGCTTATAAGCAGCGGAGCAAAACATCCGCTGCCGCTTCTGCTTCCGCTGCAGCCGCTCTATCAGCGCCGTCCGCAGCATCCGCCTTGTCGCCCCCCTCTTCTTCGGACCTGACCTTGTCGGGCCATATCTCAGCCAATGCTGCCGGTTCCGCCGCTCCGGCCCCCGCCGGGCACACGTCCGGAGCTGCTGCGCGATCGGTCGTCATTACCGGGCAGGATATGAGTCTGGACTTGCTTGCGAAGCATATGGAAGGACAGGCATCCGGCAGCTTCCGCCCGCTTCGTTCTTACGTCGGCAGTCTCGACAGCTTGATCAGTATGTACCGCGGGGAATCCGACATCGTCAGCACGCATCTGCTGGACGGAGACACAGGCGAATACAACTTGCCGTATGTTCGCAGGCTTCTCGTCGGCTTCCCGTACCTCGTCGTCAACTTGCTGTCGCGCAATGCCGGTCTTTACGTTGCGAAAGGCAACCCGAGAGGCATCCGCGGATGGGCCGATCTGGAGCAGCCTGGACTGAGACTCGTCAATCGCGAAAGAGGCTCAGGCGCCCGTGTGCTGCTGGATGAGCAGCTTCGCCTGCATGGCATTAAACCTGCGCAGCTCGCAGGCTATGCCTACGAGCAGACGAACCATTGGTCCGTTGCGGCTGCCGTGGCCTCCGGCGGCGCTGACATCGGCGTCGGAACGGAGAGAGCGGCCAGCATCGTGGGCGGGGTTGATTTCATTCCGCTCATTAAGGAACGTTATGATCTTGTCGTCATGAAGAAGGACGACAACCAAGCGATGATCGACTCGTTGCTGAACATTCTTGCGTCCAAGCCGTTCAAGCAGGAGCTGCAGGCGTTGTCGGGTTATGACCTGTCGATGACCGGAAACGTGCTGTTAGAGAACTAAAGCTTTCACACCGAATAATCAATCGCCAACAAAATCGAATTAATTATAACTAATTATAACTAGTTATAATTAATATAGCTTGATCCTTCACAAAGTCAATATGGTTGTGTTAAGTTTTGTGACATTTCGTTTAATGAAGTGTGAAACGTACGCCACATGTAGCGTATGACCTAATAAAAACAGGCTGCCATCTCATCGGCAGCCTGTTTTTATTAGGAAACATAGTAAACAACTTAACCGGACCGGCAGCGAAGAGAGCGGATACACCGCCCGCTTCGCGGGTTGCCCCATGGAGCTTCTACTTCTACTTCTACTTCTCCGCTCTTCTCTTCCTTGTAATTTATACAACGAAATAAGACCGTATCTTTCGATGAGCCGCGCCCCGTTGTATTACGTACAATGGAAATCCACGGATTAAGGCAAATCCAAGGCTTTTTAGCAGATGGGCTGATTTTTCGTTGTATCAAATGCAATGAGGTCGTCCGATAGAGATTCAGCGAGCCCCATT
>NZ_BILZ01000049.1 GCF_004000825.1 Paenibacillus kobensis NBRC 15729
GAAGCCCCCATGAAGTTGTCGATTTGTTCCGCAAGCCGTATCAACTGCAATTTCACACACATCCTCAGATTCCTTACAAGGAATACACAATTTCTTTTTCCTCCGATCAACGGACCGGTATACATCTCTTGGAGTATTTCAACCCAGAACTCATCATGACACAAGCGGTTCGCAATCCGATCGCCTAGCACGAATTGACAACCGAATAGAAGGAGCTGATACACCATGCATACGAAAGAGAAGCTAATCAGCGACATAGTGCAAATTATTGGAACCAGCTTGAATATGCCGCTTCCGGAAGGTCCAATAACGGATGCAACACTGCTGGGTGCGGGCGGAATGGAGCTTGATTCGATCAAGGTAATTGAGCTTGTCGTCCGGCTGGAAGCGAATTATGGCATTTCGGTTCCTGATGAAGAGTTGAAGCAAATTTATGATTATACAATCGGCCAGTTAACCGATTTGATCGGTGACCGGGAAGGTGCACAATGATTGCTGAGCCGTCGATAACGCAGGAGTCGTTGCTGGAGCTGCTTCATGAACGCAAGCTATACAGTTCAATCGACGAACAGATAGACTTCGACACGCCGATTATGCTCGATTCGTTATCGCTTGTTTGGTTTGTGGAAGGGCTCGAACAGCGGCTAGGGATCGAATTGGAGCTGGATGACGCCGATTATGAGAAATTCGGATCGGTGAGAGAAATCTATTCGCTTTTAAGTGAGAAAGGTATTATATTGCTGCCAGAAGACAGTCAATAATGTTCGACATCACAGGGGGTGTAATCATGTCCGCTCGAGTCGTCGTAACCGGTATCGGCATTATGACGCCTTCCGGCTTCGGAGCAGAGACCGTTAAACATACGATTCTGGCAGGCGTACACCAGTTTCGTCCCATAACCCGATTCGATGCAGCCAAGTTCCGGTCGGCAGTTGCCGCGCAGTCCGATTTCGAAGGATCGCTGCTCGATCTCGGAATTCGCTGCACAGAAGATGCGATTCGATCCGCCGGCTTGTCCGGCTCCGATGCGGAAGAAGCTTCGCTTGTGCTAGGCATTCAAGGCGATTATGACGCGCTAAGCCAGTATTGGAAGTTGCGCAGGGAACAGGAGTTGTACGATTCGCGTATTGCTGAATTTATGCCCTCCTGTCATTTGGAAGCGTTGTCACACCGGTTCGGCTTGAATGGCCGCGGGAAGAAAATCGTATTAAATAATGCATGCATTGCTTCGAGCAATGCGATCGGCATTGCCTATGAGCTCATCAAGCAGAACAGGGCGGATAGGGTCCTTTGCGGCGGTTATTCGCTTGTAACGGAAGAGATGTATGCGAAATTCGATTCGGGGCGCGCGTTCGCAAGCGACGGTCGAATCCGTTCGTTCTCCCGCAACCGGACGGGAATGCTGCTTGGAGACGGCGGCGCCATGCTCGTTCTCGAAAGCTATGAATCTGCGAAGCGCCGGCAAGCGCCGATCTTGGCCGAAATGGCCGGTTGGGGGCTTTCCTGCGATGCTTTTCACGTCAGCCAGCCTCACCCGGAAGGTGCAGGTGTCACAAGGGCAGTCGAGAAGGCGCTTCGAACATCGTCGATAGATAAAGTGGGGGTCCATTATATTAACGCGCACGGCACCGGCACGCCTTATAACGATAAGAGCGAGACGCTTGGCATCAAGCAGGCGTTCGGCGAGCATGCGTACCGTATTCCGATCTCGTCGACGAAGACGATGACGGGCCACATTTTGGAAGGGACAGGTGCGGTCGAGACGGCGATTTCAATCATCGCAATGAACGAGGGCATTCTTCCGCCTACGGTTGGCTACGAGGAGCCGGACCCGTTATGTGACCTTGACTACATTCCGAATCAGCCAAGACATCAAGAAGTCGATACCGTCTTGAGTATCAATGCTTCGTTCGGCGGCAACAACACGGCCATTATTATGCGAAAACTTAAATAAGGGGCGGTGCCTTGCATGTTAGCCATTACGTCCATGTCGTGCATAGGCCCATGGGGAGAAACGATCGAGGCATTCGTTGATTACTGCAATCGTGCGGAACACGGCGGATGCGGCAGCGAATCGGACGCACGGCAAGCATCTATTCCGCCGGTTCCAGGCTTTATCGAATCGACCTTTAGCCCGCTGGTATACCGCACGATTCAACATCATTTCGAGAATGAACGGATACGCGATCAAAATAAGCTTGCGATTATACTAGGCAGCACTTTCGGCGATACGGCGACAGCGGACTTAGCCAGCCGCAACCTGTTGTCCGGCAAAATCCGCAATCCGCTGTTGTTCTACCAATCGGTGCCGAACTCGATACTTGGCTATGCATCGAACCGTTTTCAACTGACAGAAATGTTCACCTGCATAACGTATAGCGGAGGAGCAGCCGCCGCATTGCTGGAGATGGCGGAGATTTATCTGTCGATGGCGGATGTCGAGCAGGTGTTAATTATCGGAGTCGAGATTCAGAGCGACCGCGCAGATGAGATGTTCGCCCATTTGGCGAAAGGCGATGAGCCCGTTGTATCGCGGGATACTGTCGTATCTCTATTGCTGGAGGAATGCGATCTTTCCGGGAAGGATCGAGGGGAGAACGGTCCGGTGATAGAGGTGCAGGAGATTGCTCGGAAAGCGTCCGAAGAGAGGCTTGCAGATACCGCAGGGCTAGTCTCGAGTCCGATCCGGTTCATCGGCAACGAGGGACTCTTGAATCTTGTGCTTGCCGTTGAACAGCTGAGCCGGTTGGATGAATCGATAAGCAATGAGCGTACCGTCACGGACGTGACCTTCGGAGGTGACCATTATGCCATTACAATTGTCAGAAGGCCTCACCTTGTATGACCGGCTGCTGAATCTTTCGAATCCAAGCCGTATCGCGATGAACGGCAAATATGCTGTCACGTATGCGGAGCTGGAAGAAGCGATCGAAGCAAGAAGGCAGTGGTTGGAGCAGCAGGGCATAAAGCAGGGAAGCCTTGTCGCGCTCAAGGTGAGCAACTCGTTCACTTATGTGTATTTGCTGTATGCGATATGGAAGCAAGGCGCGCAGGCGATGTTGATCGATACGCGGCTGAAGGCGGCCGAAACGACGGCACTGCTTGACTCCTATCAGCCGAATTATTACGTGTACACGGTTCCGCAATCCAGTTCGGCAAAAGCTTTTCAAGAAGAAACGGACATTGAAATCATGGATCGCCCTACCGGTCTCGTCCACCGTCCGGAACATGTGCTTGTGCTGTTCACATCCGGATCGACCGGCATTCCGAAGGCGATTGGCAGAACGACGGAAGATATCGTCGGTGATATGCACAAGCTGACATCCATTCCATTGTTGACGGCAGACGACCGGGTGCTTGGCCTCACGCCGATGAGCCATACTTACGGATTGTTGAACGCATTATTGCAAACGTTGGTTATCGGTGCTTCATTATACTTTGTGTCCAGCAGCCAAAGCCGGCATATTGTGCAAGCGCTGCGTCAAGAGCGGATTACGGTCATGTACGGAGTTCCGTTTCATTACCGGCTGTTGGCTGATGCGAACGGACAAGAGCCGCTTCCGGATCTCAAGCATGCTATATCGGCTGGAGAAGCGCTGGATGCGCAAGTGCATGAACGGTTCTATTCCAAATACCGCGTTTCGATTGGCCAGCAATACGGCACGAGCGAAACAGGCGTCCTGACGATGGATTGGGACGGCAGCGCTCCGGCAAGCGCCGGTTCTATTTTGCCGGGCGTGCAATTGTCCGCCGCTGATGGTGAAATACGCGTGAAGCTCGCTGCAACGCCGTATATTGGACCGCAAGGGAGCGAGCGGTATACAGACGGTTGGTTCCGGACGAACGATGCGGGAAGCATTGACGCTGACAACCGGCTGTTCGTTCACGGAAGGATCGATACGATCGTCTCGATCGGCGGATTGAAAGTGAATGTGATGGAAGTGGAGGCGGTCATCAAACAGCATCCGGAGGTGCTTGACGTGCTCGTCTGCCCTTCGGACGACAAGTACGTACTGGAGGCTTACATCCAGCATAATGGAATGCTTCAAGATCTCGCGCTTCGCGATTGGTGCAGAGAGCGGATGGCAGATTACAAGGTGCCCAAGCGGTTTTACCGGGTCGAAGAGATTCCACGCACGTCGACCGGCAAAGTGGTCCGCTCGCCTGAAGCACGGCTTGAGCTGATGGAACAGCGGCTTACGAGTGCCCTGCTTCGCCAGCCGGATGATGCTATGCTGCTATTGCAGTTAGGCGGCATTGCCGAGCGCCGGCAGCGCTCGCTGGAGGCGGGCGATTTGTACCGCAGGGCGCTGCGGACGTCTGTTAAAGATCAGCAGCGCAAGCAGGCGGAGGATGGTGTTGCGCGGGTTAAGGAGCGGATAACGGTTGTCCCGTTATCGCTGCGGGAATGCGCGATGTCGCTGAACAAAGTCTTCAGCGTGTATTGCTACGGCAGAAGCGGCACTCACTTAGTGAAGAGCTTGCTGGACGGTCATCCGGACGTCATCGTTACGATGCTCGACGGTCCGCGTATCTTCGAGCTGTGGAACGAACAAATGAAGGATCATGAAGGACGGCTGGACGTCGAGGCGCTGATCGGAACCATTTTCGATACATTCGAAGAGCTGTTCAATGAAGGCGTGACGTACGACGAACCGAGGATGAACGGGATGTGTACATTAGGCGTCAACCGGGATGAATTGTTCACGCTTGACCGGGCTCGGTTTAAGCACTATTTTGCACAGATCATGAGCAACGGGGACAAGCCGGATATGAAGCTGTTCTATCAAGCCGTCCAGCTTTCGGCTGCCTATGCGCTTGGTCGAACGTACGATTTTACGGAAGGCATTCCGGTCATCGTGGAGGGCGGCATTCATTTCGCTACCCGAGCGGAAGAGACGGAGCGCCTTGTAAAGCTGTTCCCTCAGACGGTGCTGCTGCATGTCGTCCGGAATCCTGTTATTGCCTTCGCTTCCGCGCTGAAATTCCAGCTCGCTTCGGGTCAAGCGAATCTGTACAACTTAAGTTTTCAGATCGTATCGCTGTTCCAAAGTGTTCCTGCCTCTGCGGAGTGGACAAGTCGCACGGCGGTTATGAAGTTGGAGGATCTCCATACGGAGCCGCGCGCTACGCTGGACTTGCTCTGCGGCACGCTCGGCATTGAGTGGAACGATTCGCTTCTTCAAAGTACTTTCGGCGGCAAAAAATGGTGGAATACGCTGACCTCCGCCTTAGTGTCGGGATTTAATACGAAGACGATCTCGAATTCGTACGACGAGTTGCTCTCATCGTTCGACAAGTTTCGGCTAGAGAGCATGCTGCGCGTAAAATACAAGGCTTGGGGCTACGAGAGCCATGACTATGACAATGACGATCAACTGAACGAAATGCTGAAGCTGCCGTTCAAATTCGAACAGCTGTGGAGCGATCAAGAGTCGGAGCGGGCTTCCAACCGGGCGATGATTTACCGTTTATTCGCGAAGATGCTTAGAGAAGAGCGGTCGCGAGGGACGGATGACCGGCTGGACTACCGTGTCAAACGGTTATCGCCAGGGGGCAGGCCATGACGGCCGTTCAATTCGGGACGAAGGCGGAGACGCTGGAAAGGCTCGAAGGTTTGATTCCTTATGCGACTGTTCTTCCTCAATTCCGGTTTCTAGTGGAGCAGTGGGACGGCAGCCGGCATTCGGTCATTCATACGCTCGCATCCCGTTCGTGGCTGAACATCCCTCTTATCGTCAGAAGCAGTGCTCAAGGGGAGGACGGTTTCGACTCCTCTATGGCGGGGCGGTATGTGTCGGTACTTGACGTACGAGGGGAAGAGGAGTTGGAGCGGGCGGTAGAGCAAGTGAGGGCTTCCTATTCGGAGTCCGATCCAAGCCAACAAATATTCATTCAGCCGATGCTGGACGAAATTGCATTGAGCGGTGTCGCCTTCAGCGTCGATCCGAATTCGGGCGGCCAATATATCGTTATCAATTATGACGATTCTTCCGGCTCCACGTCTTCCGTGACGTCCGGCTCTACGAATATGCTGTCGACTTATTATTATTTCAAAGGCGCCAAGCAGCTGGCCCATGAACCGCTTGACCGCGTCGTCTCGCTCGTTATGGATTTAGAATCGCTGCTGCATACAGACAAGCTGGACATCGAATTCGCTATGGACAGCTGCGGCAACTTGTATTTGCTGCAGGTGCGGCCTCTTATTGTTACGCAGCCGCTCGCTGTTGCCGGGAAGCAGGCTGCGATCTTGTCGCGTATCCATGAGAAGGCGTTGCTGGCGCAGGCAAGAAAGCCTTACTTGTACGGCAAACGTACCGTGTACGGCGTCATGCCCGATTGGAACCCGGCCGAAATCATCGGCATCCGGCCAAGGCCTCTCGCTTTGTCCTTGTATAAGGAGCTAGTAACCGATAGCATATGGGCCTATCAGCGAAGCAACTACGGGTACAAGAACGTCCGGAGCTTTCCGCTGCTTATGAATTTCGGCGGTATTCCTTATATCGATGTGAGGGTCAGTTTCAATTCATTCGTTCCTGAGGCACTCGATGATGCGTTAAGCGACAAGCTGCTGAATTACTACTTGGATAAGCTGACGACGGAGCCGCATTACCATGATAAGGTCGAGTTCGAGATTCTTTTCTCCTGCTTTACGTTTGACTTGGAGGAGCGGGTTCAGGCTTTGCATCAGCATAGTTTTACGAACGCAGAGACCGATGAACTGTGCCGAAGCTTGAAGCGGTTGACGAATCATATCCTTTCGGTTGATAACGGACTATTAACGAAAGATTTGGCCAAGATCGATCAGTTGGATTCGAAGCGGCAACAAATATTGGACAGCCCGCTCGATACCGTGTCGAAAATCTATTGGCTGCTCGAAGATTGCAAGCGGTACGGGACGCTGCCGTTCGCTGGTCTTGCGCGCGGCGGCTTCGTTGCGGTGCAAATGCTTCGGTCGCTTATCGAAACCGGCATTCTGAACGAACAAGAATACAACAACTATATGAGCTCGCTCGAGACGGTAAGTTCCCGGTTGAGCGCCGATCTGGCTTGCCTTGCACCGGACGAATTTCTGGCCCGGTACGGCCATTTGAGGCCAGGTACATATGATATTCGTTCTGCCCGGTACGATGAAGCTCCGGACCGATATTTTGATTTTCATGGAAACCGCAGCAATCGTGACGATTGTGCTGCCGGACATGAGAAGCCGTCATTCTCGCTCACACTGAAACAGTTCGACCGGATCAAGCAACTGCTCGTTCAACATGACTTGTTAGGCGGCGATGTGTTGACGTTGTTCGCTTTCTTCAAGCTGGCGATCGAGGGGCGTGAATATTCGAAATTCGTGTTCACCAAAAGCTTAAGCGACGCGCTCCGGTTGTTCGGACAATTGGCCGAGGAGCTCGGGTTTACGATCGAGGACGCATCGTATGCCGATATTCGGCTCATTAAACAAGCTTATGAATCCGAGTGCGATCTGCTGGAGTTGATGACGGACAGCATCTCGGCAGGCAAGAAACGTTATGCGGACACGTTACAGTTGACGCTGCCGCCGCTCATTACGGAGCCTTCGGACGTATGGGCGTTCTCTCTGCCGGAGCAGGAGCCGAATTATGTGACGCTGAAGAGCGTGACCGCACCGCTCGTATTCGTCGAAGAGCTCGACGGTCTTCAGAGGCTGGATGGCGCCATTGTCATGATCGAAAGCGCCGATCCGGGCTATGACTGGATTTTCGCTCATAAGCTTGCCGGTTTTATTACGATGTTCGGCGGAGCGAATTCCCATATGGCCATCAGGGCGGGAGAACTGACGATACCGGCTGTCATTGGCGTCGGGGAAACGCTGTTTCAACATTACAGCAGAGCGAAGGTGCTGGCTATCGACTGCGCCGGCAAGAAAGTGAGCGTTGTGCAATGAAGCTGATCGCGGTAACGCAGCGGGTGGACGTCATAACCGCATATGGCGAACGTAGGGATGCGCTCGACCAGCGGTGGATTGAGCTGCTGACAAGCTGCGGGTTCGTCCCGCTCGTCCTGCCTAACCGGTTGCTTGCCGTGCAATTGCTTTTGAAGTGCATGCCAATCTGCGGTATCGTGCTGACCGGCGGCAACGATCTGGCCAAGTACGGAGGCGATGCACCGGAGCGGGATGAAGCGGAGATGTATTTGATTGAATATGCAGTCGAACGCAAGCTTCCGCTGCTCGGCGTATGCCGGGGCATGCAGATGATTCAAGATTATTGCGGCGTTCCATTATCCGAGGTACAGGGCCATATTGCTTCCATCCATAGCGTGACGAGCGGGACGAGAAGCTTTCGGCGAAACAGCTTTCACCGGTTCGGAGCCCGGCATTCAACGAAAGAACTGGTTATTCGGGCGGCAGCGGAAGATGGCGTCGTTGAGGCGGTAGAGCATGCAACGGACAAGCTGAGAGGCATTATGTGGCATCCGGAACGGACATTCCCTCCGGATCCGGAAGATGTGCAATGGATCCGGAATTGGCTGTCGAACGGATCTTAAACAACCGACGAACGGTTATGAACGATAGGAGGAATTTGTGATGAAACATGGTGACTTTACAGCATTAGCGAAACAATATGTGAACCGTCCCGGCTATTCCGTCGACGTATTAAAGGCGTTGATGTCGCATACAGGTGCGAATAAAGCTGACTTTGGCATGGCTGCAGACGTAGGGGCGGGAACCGGCAAACTGACGGAAATGCTGGCTGCGCTCGGTCTTCAGGGCTATGCCGTGGAGCCGAATGACGCGATGCGTGAAGAGGCGGTTCGGCTCAACAATACGATAAACCGCTTCCGGTGGATGCACGGCTTTGCCGAAGATACTGGGTTGGAAGACAATGCCGTGAACTGGGTGTTCATGGCCTCCTCTTTCCATTGGACGGACAAAAAGGTAGCGTTGAACGAGTTTCACCGGATACTAGGCGAGGGCGGCTTCTTCACAGCGCTGTGGAATCCGCGGGATATTGGCCGGAGCGAGCAGCATCAGCACATCGAGAGCATCGTTCAGCATTATGTACCGGACCTGAAACGGGTGTCTTCCGGTCTTAGCTCGAATATGTCGGGGGTTGAAGAAGATTTGGTTCAGACCGGCCAATTCGGTCGGATGATTTTTATGGAAGCGCCGCATACGGTTCAGATGACGAAGGAGCGGTATATGAATGCGTGGCGTTCTGTGAACGACATTCAAGTACAAGCCGGACCGGAACGGTTCGAACGCATATTGGATGAAATCGACCGGTACCTTGGCGATATCGATACGATTGATGTGCCGTACAAGACGCGCGCTTGGACCGTGCAAGCGCTATGAGAGCAATCGTCTTAGCGGCCGGAAGAGGCAGCAGGCTCGGAAGGATGACGGAGGACGTGCCGAAATGCATGGTCCGGTTAGGCGGAAGAACGCTGCTGGACCGGCAGTTGGAATCGATTCGGCTCGCCGGCATCGGCATGATTGGCATTGTACGCGGATACAAAGCGGAGCGGATTCAAGTTCCCGGTGCGTTTTATTTTCAAAATGAGAATTGGAACGCAACGAACATGCTTGTCAGTCTCATGCAGGCGCGATCGTGGCTGGAAGCGGATCGATGTTTCGTCAGTTATTCCGATATTGTCTATCAGCCGGACGTCGCAGAGGCACTGAAAGAACGGGACGAACCGATCGTCATCCCTTATAACGTGAACTGGCTCCCGTTATGGCAAGCCCGGTTCACAGATCCGCTGTCCGATGCGGAGACGTTCCGAATGGATGAGAACGGCTTCGTGACCGAGATTGGCGGGAGACCGGCGAGCATGGATGAGGTGCAAGGGCAGTACATGGGCCTAATGATGCTGTCTCCTGACGGATGGCGGATGATCGAGCAATTTATTAGCGGACTGGAAGAGTCTGAAGTTCGATCCATGGATATGACAGCATTGCTGTCCAGACTTGTGAAGAGCGGCGCGCCTGTTCGTGCGATACCATATGAAGGGCCATGGCTTGAGGTGGACAGCGAAAGCGACTTGCAGCTGTACGAGCAGCATTATTCGCATGTTCTGCTAGACCCGCAGGTGTTAGAGAGGAGGGAACAGCGATGAAGCTTGCGTTCGTGCCATACAATGAAAACCGCGTCGATTGCTATTGGAATAATGTGTTCGGGATCATGATGACGCGGGATCCGTCTTTTCGCATGCTCGTGCCTTACGTCAGTTCCCGGTATGAGATGCCTATCGCGGACAGAAGCCGTATGCCGGAAGCGGAGTTCAGCCGTCGGCAGAACAATGGGCTTCTCTTGCCCCATGTGCGGAAGCGGTTACCTGAAGACGTGTTCAATCAATACATGAAGACACTCGATATTCCGGTATCCGATCGTACCGATATCATAGATACAGTTAAACGTTATATCAAAGACGGAATTTATACGTTCGTCAGGCTGAACCGGTATCATCTGCCGATTTGTCCGGAGTTCGGGAAGGCGGATCTCGTACATCCGATTATGATTTACGGATTCGACGATGATCGGGAAATCGTCCACCTGATCGAGGATTTCTCTTCAAAGTTCGAATCGTATGAGGTCAGTTACCGTGACATCGCCATTTCCTACGAGTCGATACCAGCAGAATATAAGTTCGCGATGGGCATTCAAGTGATCAATGACCGTGTAAGCCGCGACGTTCCAGTGGAGACGATCATTCGGAATATCGAAGGCCAACTGAACAGTCAGTCCGTTGAACAGGATGCCGTAACGTACATTAAAGGATTCGACGCGGTTAAAGAGTACCGTCAACGGTTCGAAGAGGCTGCTGCGCACGTTGCCGTTACGGACACGAATGTTCATAACCGGCTGTCGACACCGGTATTTTATCAGCATCGCAATATGATGTTGGTAGAAGATCTAATGAGCGCCGGCAAGCTGTCAGCTCAGGACGGGGAAATACTTCATGCCGAGTTCACGAAGCTGCACAAAACTTGGGGCCTCATTCGCTCGAAGCTGCTTATCTACATCATGATGCCGATGAAACCGGAGCCCGTCCACTATTTTGCGAAGATGGATGCTTATATAGCGGAGTGTTTGCAAGAGGAGCAATTGCTAGAACGGTTGGTTGACCGATTGAAGCTGGATTGAGGGGATAGAAGGATGAACCGTACAGGCACTGTATATTGGATTACCGGACTATCCGGCTCGGGCAAGACGACGGTCGGGTCACTCTTATGCGAAAGGTTGAAATCGCAGGGGAAACCGGTTGTTCTGTTGGATGGAGACGCGCTGCGAGAGGCGTTCGGCCACGATCTCGGCTACTCGCAGGAGGACCGAAGACGCAGCGCCATGCGCAATGCGAAGCTGTGCCGGCTATTGGCGGAACAGGGCATCGACGTTGTATGTGCGACGATCTCCATGTTCCATGCTTGCCGGGACTGGAATCGGAGCCATATATCGTCGTACCGGGAAATTTATTTGCGTGTTTCGTTGGATACACTTGTCGCGCGCAATCAGAAAGGGCTTTACTCTGTCGCCATGAATGGGAGCAATCAAGAGGTAGCGGGCATGACGATAGCAATAGAGGAGCCGAGGGAGGCGCATCTTGTCGTGGATAACGAGGGTGAGATAACGCCGGAGCAGATTGTAAGCCGCATACTTGCACTGGATGTGAGTTAGAAAGCCGATGAATACGGATGAGATGAGAGCGGGTTGCTCTTCTCATCCGTTTTTGTTACGACGGATAGCTTGACGAGCCGAGCAGGTTGAAGGTGCGAACGTTTGTGCGCTATAATGATCAATCATGAGGTTGAACCCGGCAGCATAATGAACGGAAGGAGCATCAAATAATGAAGAGAAAAGTAATTTTGGATTTAGCGGTTACTTTAGACGGATTTATTGAAGGTAAGAATGGCGAAGTAGACTGGTGCATAATGGACGCTGAAATGGGGTTTGTTGACTTCTTAAGTACGATAGATACGATTGTGTATGGAAGAAAGAGTTATGATTTATGGGGACAATTTATACCCGAAGATAACTGTTCCGATGTTGAGAAAGAGTTGTGGGACAACGTTCATAGTAAAGAAAAAATCGTGTTCTCCCGAACACAGAAAGAGACGGATGCTACAGTAAAATTCATAAATGAAAATATTCCGGAAGAGGTAAACCGATTAAAAAATAAACCCGGGAAAGACATTTGGCTTTATGGCGGAGCTAGCCTTATTACAACTTTTATCCATCTAGGGCTAGTGGATGAGTATCGCCTGTCGGTTCACCCTGTTGTATTAGGGGAGGGTAAGCCGTTATTTACAGATATTAAAGAGACGCTGAATCTCACTTTGGTTGATGCAAGAACATTCTCATCCGGGGTCGTTCAACTCATCTATCGGACACGATAGCTCTATCCAAGCTGCTTAGGCAGCTTTTTTGTTTGTATTGATGCTGGAATTGTTTGCAAAATAGGAACATATGTTCTATAATGAAGATGGAAATCGAATTGAACGGTTCTCCGATTTGTTCATAGGAGGTGCTGAGTGATTCATCTTAGCGAGGAAACGATCCTTCGGTTTAAGCAGTTTACAACGTGGACGGATACGCTGCATGACGTACAAGACAGCGTCTGGCGGCGGCCGGTCTCGGAAGGCAAAGCATCAGTGGGTGAGATCGTTGCCCATCTTCAGCAGTGGGACGACTATATCATTACGAATGTTATTCCGGCGGTCCATAATGGAGAAGGAATGGTTTTTCCGGATTTCGATTTGTTCAATGAAGCGGCGTACACATATGCAAGATCAGGAGTTTCACAGCTGCAGCTGCTGGAAGAATTCAAGCATACGCGGCTTCAGTTGGTGGACTGCCTAATCGCCAATTACGATACGGCTGTGAAGCCCGTAACAGCAAACGGAGTATCTCATTGCCCTCACACCGGTACACCGTATTCGCTGCTGTTCATCATTCACGAGTTTAACGATCATGACCAGCATCATCGGAATCAAATCATGAACGTACTGCAACAAAAAAGCGGCAGTTCAGCATAAGAAATATACTGAACTGCCACTGCATGAACGCACACTTATAGATTAATGATTAATGGCTGCTTACCGCGCCAGTAGGAACTGATTGGCCGAGCGCGACTTCGATCAGATGCTCGCCGCCGTCACCGACGACCGGTACGACAGGTTGATCAAGCAGCTGGCCGTTGAGTTTAATGCTCTTTACGCCTTTGCTGACGTGGTCGTCATTCGTGATGATGATACGGTACGTGTCGCCGCGGAAGACGCGCGTAATCTCGAGACGGCTCCAGCTTTGCGGGATACAAGGATCTACACGCAGACCGTCGAAGTCCGCTTGGACGCCGAGAATGGATTGCGTGATGGCGACATAGTTCCATGCGGCTGTGCCTGTCAGCCACGAGTTTTTCGCTTCGCCATGGCGGACGGCATCTTTGCCGGCAATCATCTGAGCGTAGACATACGGCTCCATCCGATGGATCTCGCTAATGTCCTCCAAGTAGGCCGGCGCAATTTTCTTATAAAGCTCGAATGCGCGGTCGCCGCGGCCGATGACCGTCTCCGCCATCATAATCCACGGATTGTTGTGGCAGAAGATGCCGGCGTTCTCTTTGTACCCCGGAGGATAGGACGAGATCTCTCCCAGGTTCAAGTAATATTCCGAGTACGGAGGCTGCTGCAGCACAATGCCGTAATCCGTTTCCAGATGCTTCTGAACGGAGTCCAGCGCTTTGACTGCGAGGCCTTCCTCGACGCCGATGCCTGCCATTACGCAGAACCCTTGCGGCTCAATGAAGATGCTGCCTTCCGCATTCTCGCTGCTGCCGACTTTATTGCCGAAGTGGTCATAAGCACGAAGGAACCATTCACCGTCAAAGCCATGATCCAGCGTCGTTGCGCGCATCCGATCGATTTGAGCTTGCGCTTCTATCGCTTCGTCTTCGAGACCGAGACGTTGGCACAACGCGACGTAATCCGGTCCGACGTACACGAACAAGCCTGCGATGAATATCGATTCTGCTACGCGGCCTTCGATGTTCTGCGTCGTCTGGAACGATTCGCCCGGCTCCTTGGAGAAGCAGTTCAAGTTCAAGCAATCGTTCCAGTCTGCCCGGCCGATGAGCGGCAGACCGTGAGGGCCGAGGTTATGAATGACGTGATAGAACGAACGTTTCAAATGCTCGAACAGCGTCGCCGTATTGTCCGGATTGCAATCGAACGGCACCTGCTCGTCGAGAATGGACATGTCACCCGTTTCCTTGATATAGGCAGCCGTACCGAGAATGAGCCAGAGCGGATCGTCGTTGAAGCCGCTGCCGACTTCGTTATTGCCTTTCTTCGTAAGCGGCTGATATTGGTGATACGCGGAACCGTCCTCGAATTGGGTGGAGGCGATGTCGATGATCCGTTCGCGAGCACGACCCGGAATTTGATGCACGAAGCCGAGCAAATCTTGGTTCGAGTCGCGGAAGCCCATGCCGCGGCCAATTCCGGATTCGAAGTAAGAGGCGGAACGGGACATGTTGAACGTAACCATACACTGATACGGGTTCCAAATGTTGACCATACGGTCGAGCTTCTCATCACCGCTCGCAACCGAATATTTGCTGAGCAAACGGTCCCAGTATGCGGCGAGGTCGGCCATCGCTTGGTCGACGTCCGCTTTGGTTGCGAATTGGTTGATCATATCGTAAGCGCGCGTCTTGTTAATGATGCCTGGTGCTGACCACTTCTGATCTTCCGGGTTCTCAACATAACCGAGCACGAAGTTGTAGGATACTTCTTCGCCTGGAGCAAGATTGATGTTCAATTGATGCGAACCGATTGGCGACCAGCCGCTTGCATGCGAGTTCTCTGCATGGCCTTGCGTGACGACATGCGGATTGTCGAGTCCGTTATAAGAGCCGAGGAACGATTCACGGTCCGTATCGAATCCGTCGATTGGAGCATTGACGGAGAAGAAGGAGAAATGGTCGCGGCGTTCACGGTATTCGGTTTTATGATAAATAACCGAGTTCTCGATCTCAACTTCGCCCGTACTCAGGTTGCGTTGGAAGTTGGTCATATCGTCATTCGCATTCCATAAGCAAAATTCAACGAACGAGAACATCTTCACCGACTTCGGTGCATTCGATTTGTTAGAGATGGTAAGCTGATGGACTTCGCCTGTATAGCCAAGCGGAACGAAAGCCAGCTGCGTTACGCTCAATCCATTGCGTTCGCCTGTAATGGACGTATAACCGAGTCCATGGCGGCATTCGTAACGATCCAGTTTCTTCTTGATCGGCATCCAACCTGGCGTCCACGTATCGCCCTCGTCATGGATGTAATAGTAACGTCCGCCATTATCGATAGGAATGTTGTTGTAACGGTAACGCGTAAGCCTGCGTAGACGTGCATCGCGGTAGAAGCAGTAGCCGCCGGCAGTATTGGAGATCAGACCGAAGAACGTTTCATTGCCTAAGTAGTTGATCCATGGATAAGGCGTCTGTGGAGTTGTAATGACATACTCTTTGTTAGCATCATCGAAATAACCGAATTTCATCTTGGAAGGGCTCCTCTCGTTTTCGGAAAATAGGAATGGTAAACGACAGATGACGGACATCGGACGAGTTTATAGGCCGATATCGGATTTACTACTACAACTAACGCGCGTTAGCTAGCGACAAATAAAGAGTGAACCGTGGGACAGGTTCACAGGCGCTTGCAGGATTCTCGGATGATTAGTTCAGTGGGAAAGGTCGATGAGTTGAATGACGTGGTGCCTTGTGTGCACATGTTGACGATTTGATTGACCGCTTCCTTGGACATTTCGTAAATTGGCAATCGAACGGTGCTAAGGCTCGGAATGAATTGGGATGAGATCGGGATGTCGTCGAAGCCGATAACAGAGATGTCGTCAGGAACCCGTAAGCCATTGTCGCGAATCGATTGGATAGCGGCAAGCGCCATGTCGTCGTTCGCAGCGAATAGGGCGGAAGGGATTTGGTCTCGGGCTTGGTTCAGCAGACGGGCAACTTCTTCGTAAGCGGCATTTTTCAAAAAATTTCCGTCCAAAATGTCGCTGTCCTCATAAGGAAGTCCGTATTCGTTCATCATGGTCTCATAAGCTTGGAAGCGTTGGCGGCCGGACAACGTGTTCATTCTACCGCGAATATGGGCGATCCGGCGGTGTCCGAGACCGATTAAGTAGCGCATCGCTTCGCATGCGCCTTCATAGTCGTCGGAGTTGATGACGGACAGCGTGTCACGGTTAAGAGAATGCTCAGCTAATGCTTCGAGGTCAAAGTCGATCATGACAAATGGTTTGTCTAACCGGCATATTTCGGCGATTCGTTCGGAATCTTTCTGGGTACCGACGATAATACCGCCGTCGATGCGGCGCTGCTGGAACGCTTGCTTCACCTTCAAATAATCGTCTTGCGTGTACACGGTATGTACGAGCACATAGAAACCGGCTGCGTTCGCCGTGTCGATAACGGTATCGACGATTGGCGCGAAGTAATGATTCTGATAGATGCGGTTACCGGTATGCCGCTCGGCCATGCTGACGATGAACAACCCAATCGTGTCCGTACCTTTGCCGGCAAGTGCGCGGGCCGAGGTATTCGGTTCGTAATGGTATTGTTCAATGATTCGAAGTACTTTCTCACGGGTCCGTTGAGGGATGTCGGGGTAGTTGTTCAAGACTCGGGAAACGGTACTGCGAGATACACCTGCCAGCTTGGCAATGTCTTCGCTTCGCATGGAATACTCCCTTCTGAACGCGCGTTAGTCCCATTGTATACCAGATTAGGTTGGTGTTCAATGCTATTTTTTTCTATACGGAAAGGGGTGAAAATTTCATATTTCAGCATGATTCAATCCGCTTTGAAACGCATTATTTCCAAGCTATAATAAAGAAGGTTGACCAGCTAATGGTACTACTGGCAGCAGCGAAGTTGCGACACACTAATTAGAGGAGTGAATGAAATGTCTATCAATGTATATTTGAATTTAAACGGGAATTGCCGCGAAGCAGTTGAGTTTTATGCACAAGTGTTCGAGACAGGCCAGCCGAACATCATGACTTTCAGCGAGGCGCCGCCTAATCCGGAATATCCGCTTCCAGAAGAAGCGAAGAACCTTGTCATGCATGCTCGTATTGAGATCGAAGGCAGCACGATGATGTTCTCTGACGTATTCCCAGGCATGCCGTTCACTGTGGGCAGCAATATTACGCTCTCCTATGTTACAGAAGATGAGGATAAGGTCCGCTCCGTATTCAACCGTCTGTCTGACGGCGGTTCGGTCACCATGGAGCTGCAAGAAACGTTCTGGAGCAAACAGTACGGTCAGGTGACCGACAAGTTCGGCATCCTCTGGCAAGTGAACCTTGGAAACGGCGGATTCTAATTAGACCGCCATCATTTTGAATAGAGGCCGTCCATCTGCGCACAAGCGCCGTGGGCGGCCTCTTGCCGTTGCGGCCGACGTATTCGTGTTCATATCTTCGATGTACCCATACAGAAGTTGACATTTGAGTGCAGTTACAGTAAACTGTAACTAATATACCATGCTGTAATTGTTACATTAAACTGTAGAGGAGGTACGTGGATGAATCATTACACGGCTCAACAGGTTGCGGACATGGTCATGCAGGAAGAGCCTAAGATGAATTTGCGAACCGTCCGGTACTATACACAGCTTGGCATTATTCCTCCATTGGAACTGTCTGGCAATAAACGTGTCTACACAGACCGGCATGTCGCTTATTTGCGTGCGATTGCAACGCTGGCAAGGACGGGGGATACGTTGGCAACGATTCATAATAAGCTGGAGTCGCTTTCAGACGTTGAGATTGATAAAATCGGGCAGCAGCTATCGCTTCACCAACCATCAACCGTGCTTAAGCATGAAACCTTGAAAGTGAACGATGATGTCATTATTACGGTCAGTCCCAACATTTCGGCTGAACTTAAGCAGCGTATGCTGGAGTCGGTAACTCGGTTGCTACGGGGGGAACAGTCATGAATTTGACGCTAGAACTGCTATTAGCAAAGCCGATTATGGAGAACGAAGAAGGATTAAATCATTTGTGGATAAGGTGGCAAGGCTTTAGCGGTATCGCAGAACACACTCAATCGGAATTCGGGACAACGGCTACTCTCAATATTCAGCTTCCGGAAGGCCTTCATCGTGCCGTTAATTTGAATGGTTATATCGAGGATAATGAGCGGCAGATTAAGATCGATCTCACGGAACATCAAGACGTTCTGATCGAGATCTATACCGAGAGTAAGGTACCCTATGACGAGTCTCTCATCACAGTGCAGCTGACTATCGGCGATCAACAAGCAGCAGCTTTCGTTCCCATTCGATTGGCAGATGCGGATGAGCTAGAAGAACCGGTTGTGAATGAACAGGTTGTCGAACGGTTGAAGCAACTGTCGATTAAGGATGATGCACGAAGCACACCTTCTCAACATGACGAATTTGTTTCGATACCGCCTCGGCGGGTGGAACCCAGGGTGAACGAGTACGATTTTCTGGTGGAACGCTACCGGATTGATTGCGACGGCCCAGGCCGGCAGATTTGAATGGAGATTATTCTATTGTAGATAACGAAAGACGCCCTTAGGCGTCTTTTTTAGTGAGCATTATGCTTCGAAAATGGATGAAAAAAAACATAACGCAGACTCCGGCGAAAGTTGGCTGAGGACCGATAGCGACGAATTTTGCTCCCGATCAGCCCTGTTTATCGTAGGAAAAGTAATGTGAATTTTGCTGTTACTAGTAGCCGACTATACCAGATTTGACGCATAATAGAAAAGAGTAGTATAAGCGATAATAAGCCGATTAGGAGTGGGGAATATGTCTGACTTTGACGAACTATCGGAGAAACGGCGGAAAAATTTGAAGCTCATTCATTTCAATAAAGATGATCAATCGCTCGTGGAGTCGGATAAGCCGAAGGAAACGTTCGCGGATGTCGGCGGCCTGGAAGACGTGAAGAAAAAAATCCGAATGAACTTCATTCTTCCGTTGAAACAGCCTGAGCTGTTTGCAGCGTTCGGCAAAGAAGCAGGGGGAAGCTTGCTGCTGTACGGGCCTCCGGGTTGCGGCAAAACGTTTCTAGCCCGTGCGGTAGCCGGTGAGATCGATGCCCATTTCCTTCATATCGAGCTTCAATCGATTCTGTCCATGTGGTCGGGGCAGAGCGAGCATAACCTTCACGATATATTCGAAAAGGCGCGCCAAAGCAAACCGTGCGTCATCTTTATCGATGAGTTGGACGCAATGGGGGGAAGTCGGCATCAGATGCGCCAGCATCATGACCGGATGCTTGTCAATCAGCTGCTGCTGGAGCTGGATGGGCTGCAGTCGAACAACGACAACGTGTTCGTGATCGGAGCGACGAATACGCCATGGTATCTGGACTCCGCTCTGAGACGGCCGGGACGGTTCAACCACTTGGTGTTTGTTCCGCCGCCGGAGCAGTCAGAGCGTGAGATGATTCTGAACTTGAAGCTCGCAGGCAAGCCGGTGAATGAGATCAACTTGAGCAAAATTGCTGCGGACACGAAGCTATTCTCCGGCGCCGACTTAGAGCAGGTCGTGCAGGATGCGGTCGAGGCAGCGCTGGAACGTACGTTCGAAACGGGCGAGATTCAGCCGATCTCGCAGGACGATTTGAAGAAAGCGGCGAAATCCCGCAAGGCGACGACCGTGGATTGGTTCTCGACCGCCCGCAACTATGCGACCTTCAGCGACGTCAATCAAGATTATCAGATCGTTCTCGATTTCATCAAGAAACATGGTGTGAAATAGCGTAACGGCAGGGCAAGGAGGAGCAGATTGGACGTGAATAATTCCTATCGCAACTCGTATCAAAATGTGTACCAACTCATATCGTGGCATCGATACAAGGAAGCGTTGAAGGAAGCGGAGCAGTTGATGCGGGAGGAGCCGGAAGATCCGGACGTATTCGCGCTCATTGCGCAAATTTACTTTCTGATGGATGAGTACGAGAAGGCACTGCACTGGGTCGTCGAGTCGATGAAGCGGGAGCCCGATAACCGGCTGGCTTGGTACGTTCGAGTCGGCGTCTACTATGAGACCAAGAATGAGAAGGCGTTCGAAGAAGCGCTGCCGCAGGCGCTGCGGATCGATCCTTACGAGGAGCATTATTATTTTTTGCAGGCCAACATGCTGAGCAGAAAAGGAAAGATAAAAGAAGCGAAGGAACAGTTGGAGCATGCACTGGAGCTTCAACCGGAATCACCGACTTTTCTTGCCATGATGAGCTATTTGGAGGCGCTGCAGGGCAACCGGGCAGAGAGCAACCGTTTAGACCGTCGGGCTGTTCAATATGATGCGGAAGTGCCGCAGGCGTTGCTTTACTTGGCATGGGCTGCAAGCGTTAGAGGCGATTATAAGCTGCAAGAGACGTATATGCGGACAGCAGTGCGGTTGAAGCCGAATGAAAAGCAGTACCGGGACGAATATTTAGAGTCGCTGCAGCAAGGGCAGCTCTTATATCGTATTGTGCTATGGCCTGTTAAACTGTTGCGCCGGATGAAGCCATGGCAAATTTTCCTGTCTTGGATCATCGCCTGGGCATTATTCAAGCCGCTTATCGTCGTATTCATTGTTCTGTATATCTTTACGCATTGGATTACGAGAGGCATTGTACATGTACGCGTATTCGGCTGGAGGCGCTCATGACCAAGCGCAGAGTAAGCCCGCTACTCTGCGGGACGGAACCGTCTTCGCAACGGGATCGAACGAATACGGATAGTGCGACGTGACAGGATGGACCGATATTGTCGCGATCGATGTGCCTTTTATACAACAGTGGGGTTAACAAAAGACGGAACGCTGCTTACCGCAGGAGACAGCAGTGCTGGCGGAGGACCGCGAATAACGCAGCAGCAGCTTAGCGAATTCAACGGTTTGCTCGTTCCTGTTATTCTGACCGATGATTGAATACTTTGAATTGAGGTAGAGGAAATGAGCCGGATTGCTGCATTATGGACGATTATTATTTCGCAAGTCATCTATGTAGTATTATTGCTAGTTTGGCTGTTTATCGCCGGTATGTCGGTGATGATGTTCGATGACCCGCAAGCCGTCAACGATATCACGACTTGGTTAGTCTTTATTTTTATTCTGCTCTATCCGGTCGGCGTCATCGTCTCGATCGTCGCGGGGTGGGTCGTTTTCGCCCGCGGCCGATACAAGCGGATGCTGATATGGAACGCCATTCCGCTCGTCTGGATCATCCCGCTCATCATACTGAGTGTATATGTATTCTCTTAAATACAACAGCCGCCCCGATGTCATGAACATGACAGCAGGGCGGCTGTTTGTATAAGCGGGCAAGTAACGATTAACTCATTGATTGATGAAGAAATTGAAACGAATGGAAGTGGAATCGGCTTCCAGGAAGGAACACGAACGTGACGGTTTGATGGCCTGTTACCGGTTCGATGATAAACTCTCGTTCGACGTAACTATCGGAATAACCAAATTCAATGAGCTGCTTCGATTCGCCTTGCGGTCCGCTGAATTGAATATGAATCGTGTTATTATCGATTGGCGATTGTCCGCGCACGATAAGCTTCCCAACCCCGGCACTGCTGAAATCCATATCTTGAAACACGAGAGAGACGTTGTTGCCGATATTCTCTATCGATTCGCCTGTAAGATTAAATGTATCACCGTAAATCAGATCGTTGTCCAGCGCCGAGAGACGTTCGAATGCCTTCGCTTTCGGTTTGAACTGCAAACCTTTCAGATGGATTTTGCGGCGGAGGACGAAGGTCAGCGACGTTACGCCCTTCAAGCGGCGAGGCAGCACGTACGTCTCCTCTTGGTACACATTCCATCTCGACGGTTTCTGGTACTTGACGGTTGTAATTAGTGAAGCGTTATTATGTCCGGGGATACCTTCCCATATTTCGATCGGGAATTCCGCACCGTCGAGAGAGAAGATAGGGAGCGTAATTTCATCCGCTCCATAGCTGCCGAAATTGATCCGTTCGAAACAAATCCAGCTTTCTTCGTCGCGGGATGTCGCAACACCGCGCTCGTTGCCGTTCGTCAGATTACGGCTCGTACCGCTGCAGTAGCCGGCCGAAATGAACTCGTACGGATTGAAGAACGCATGGCCGATTCCTTCAATCCGGCATTCCATCAGGGAGTAAAGGCGAACGCCTTCTGAACCGTTGTTCGTTCCGCAGCGGATATAGAATTCTCCGTCTCCGAGGGCCGAAATGAGTGCCGTATGCCCGTCCTGCTGAAGGGTGGCAATGTTCGTATCGATGCCAGCCGAATTCGTAATCCGCCATTGAACGTTCGGATAAGTCGCGTTGCTTGGTCGAAGCACAACTTGGAACGGGAGAGACCGGTTGTCGTTCGACAGCTTATTGCCTTGCGGACATACGATTTCCAGCTTCCGCACCGGTATTTCGTCCTCGTCCTGCACCTGCCGCTCGTTGCTGAACAGCGGTTCGTGCAGCGAAGCGTACGCAAATAGCGCGAAAGGTTCATTAGGATCTGCTGTTGATTCCGGAGACACCGCATTCAGTGTAATTTCGCCGGTTTCCAGTCCCCGTGAGAAAGCTCGAACCGTAATCGTACCGCTGTCCAGAGTCCCTGCGATAACCGCCAGCAGCTTCCCGCTGAACAGACGGCGGTTGGCGCCTTTGTACGAATCGTAATCGGTGCTGTCGCCGTTATCGAGTCCGATCAGTCGCCCTGGCCCTTCGATCGACAGGTGAATCCGGTTATTCGCATTCTCTACCGAGTTGCCGTGCTCATCTAGAGCTGTAATCTCAACGAAGATGAGGTCCGAACCGTCGGCGGCAAGCGTCGTTTTGTCTGGTTGGAGTCGAATCGAAGCTGCGTCGCCGAACGAACGTTGTACGTCCGTCGCGATAAGCTTGTCATTCTCATCGTACGCTACGGCGCGAAGCTCGCCCGGCGCATATGGAATTTGCCAATCGCCGACAAGCTTCTGGCCACGTACATGGTCGATCAGGAAGGTGCCTTGCGACACGCCGTTAAAGAACAGCTCAATCTTCGGCGCATTCGAGCAGACGCGCACGTCGATCAATTGGCCTTCAGAGAAATCCCAGTACGGGAATATATGAACCATCGGATGAACCTTATAATCGGTCCATTCCGCTTGATAAATGTAGAACGAGTCTTTTTTGAAGCCGGCTGTGTCGATCTGTCCGAAATAAGAGTTTTTCGTATGGTACGGCGTCGGTTCACCAATATAGTCGAAGCCGGTCCACAGAAACTGGCCGAGTGAAAATGCAGCGTCCCTGTCGGAAATAATGCACTGCTCCGTGCTTCTGGCACCCCAGCTTGTCGAGCTGTTGCCGAGGGAAGAGCATTGCTCATCGTCATCCGCCAGTACCGATTGGGCGGCAGGGAAGTGGTAGATGCCGCGGCTCTGAACCGTCGAGCATGTCTCACTGCCATATATGATCCAGTCTGGATGTTGCACGTGATGAGCCTCGTAATATTTTTCCCCGTAGTTGTAGCCCGCGAACTTCACGATATCGGCACACTTCTGCGCGTTCTCCCATGGCATAAAGTTCGAACCGATCGTAACAACTGCGTTCGTCCTCGGATCATGAAGCTGCACTTCCTCCATCAGTTCCCGTGTGAGCTGTTGACCGCGCTCATCCGCATGCGTGTCATAGATTTCGTTGCCGATGCTCCACATGAGCAGGCTCGGATGGTTCCGGTCTCTGCGCACCCAGCTTGCGATATCCTGCTGCCACCATTCCGGGTAGAAGCGGGCGTAATCGAAAGGCGTCTTCGGCCGTTCCCACATATCGAAGGCCTCGGATACGATTAGCACGCCCATCTCGTCTGCCAGTTCCATTAACTCGACCGCAGGCATGTTGTGAGCCGTTCGAATCGCGTTTACGCCCATCTCCTGTAGCAGTGTAATTTGTCTTCTTAATGCGGTCTTATTCACCGCAGCGCCAAGACTGCCCAAGTCGTGGTGCTGGCATACGCCGTTCAGCTTGATAGGCCGGCCGTTCAGAATAAACCCGCGTCCGCTGTCGTATTCGAAGGTGCGGAAGCCGAATGTCTGACGCTCGCGCTCGACAACCGAGCCATTCACGATTAGCTCAACTGTAAGCTGATAACAAGTGGGGTTATTGATATCCCACACCGAAGGGGAGGATATATACAGGGAGCTTGTCGCGTTCACTGTTCGGCCAGGTTCTAGTTGAACGCTCACTTCATGTTGGGAAACCTGTACGTTTGCAGCATCGATGATGCCGTAGCGGAGAATGTAAACGTTGTCATTCTTTTCGTCGCTTGCGAAGATGACTTCCGTATCGATCTGGACATTCCATTTGTCGCCGTTCTCCGATTTATTCGCGGAGATGTAGATGCCGTCTGCAGCCAACCGGCTGGCAGGGGAAGTTTTCAACCATACGGGTCGATAAATGCCCGCGCCTGAATACCAGCGTGAGTTCGGAGATTCATGAATGACTTGCACATAGACTTCGTTGCTTCCAGGGCGAATAAAAGGCGTAATATCGATCTCGAAAGTCGAGTAGCCGTATTTCCACGTTCCTGCGTTGTGGCCGTTCACATAATACGTCGAGTTCATGTATACGCCTTCAAAACGGAGCGACATATATGTGTCCGGTGTTAGGTCGCCGAGGTCTAACGACGTACGGTACCAGCCTTCGCCGTCCTCGTACAAGTTGTTGGAGTCATAAATAAGCCAATCATGCGGAAGAGTGACGTGTTCCCATTCCCAATTGCCGGCCGTTACGTCTGCAAGAGTCGTGCCTAGAGGCTGCTTCGTAAATTGCCAGCCATTGCTCAGTTTCCTCTTGATGCTCATCGGTACATACACTCCTTTATCTGCAGCTCGCTGTCTTGTTTCGGGATAGCCGTGCCTATAACTTGTACGTACATCTCAAGCTATACGTTCATATAATTGCACACCTGTTCGAGCTTGTCGATATATTTGGGCTGTTTTTATATTTTATTATTTAGATATAGCCGTATAGGGAGCGTTCACGGCAAGCAGGCTGCACAATCGTGCACGAAATGTCGGATACTGGTCTTCGGATTCTGATAATGTAGGAGTACAGGAGGGAAAAAGCGTTGAACTTGATCGAGAACTTGAACAAGGCGATTCATTATATCGAACAGCATTTGGACCAGGAAATCAGCTACAAGGAAGCGGCGAAGCAGGCGTTCTGTTCGGAGTATCATTTTAAGAGAATGTTCTCGTTTCTTGCAGGTATGCCGCTCTCCGAATATGTGCGTAGACGAAGATTGACGCTAGCGGCATTCGAGCTGCGGAACGGCACGGACCGGGTCATTGACGTGGCCATGAAATATGGTTATTCATCCCCCGATGCTTTCACGAGGGCGTTCCAAAGCTTGCATGGCATTACGCCGACGGAAGCGAGAACGAGCGGCCACTTACTCAAAGCTTATCCCAGAGTATCCTTTCAACTTACCATTAATGGAGGAGATGTTATGAATTATCGGATCGTAGAAAAGGAAGCTTTCCGGATCGCCGGCTTAATGAAGCGGGTGCCTATTGTCTTTAATGGAGTCAACCCGGATATCGCGGCGATGTGGAGCAGTTTAACGCCCGAGAAGATCGAGAGGCTGAAGCAGTTGTCCAACATCGAGCCGAACGGAATCATTAGCGCTTCCACGAATTTCTCGGAAGAGCGGATGGAAGAGAAGGGCGGGCTGGATCATTACATTGGCGCCGCTACGACGTTAGATTGCCCGGACGAATGGGAGAGCCTTGAAGTTACTGCTTCAACATGGGCGGTGTTCGAGGCGGTAGGTCCGTTCCCGGAAACGCTGCAGAATGTATGGGGACGCATTTACTCCGAATGGTTTCCGTCCTCCAGCTATGAGCAGTCAGGCGGACCCGAAATCTTGTGGAACGAGAGCAAAGATATCTCATCTCCGAATTATCGGAGCGAAATTTGGATTCCCGTGCTGAAGAAAACGATCGAGGCATGAGGAAATAACGATGCAATCCCCTCACGGCATACGGCTTGCCGGAGGGGGTTTTTTGTTACGACTTTCTTTCTTCCTCAAACTTGCAATAGATGGTTAGATCTGTCATCATTATGTTTATAAGTTTAAAAATATAATCCTATGGTGATCCGATGAATTCCTCCGCGAACGAAGCTGTATTGCAGCAATTCCGCAATTGTTCCTTAATTTTTGTAGCGCTTGGCGATCCTAACCGGCAAGATATAATAATGAAGCTGGCTGAACGCGGTCGCTTGAATGTGAATCAAATTACGGAGATGATCGCACTTTCCCGGCCAGCGGTTTCTCATCATTTGAAGATCCTGCGGGAAGCCGGCATTCTGAAGGCGGACAAGTTAGGCAAAGAGAAATTCTATTATTTGAATCTCGAGCATGTCATGACGGAGATCAAAGAATTGTTTGCCCGGATGGAACAAGACTGTATACATCCGTAATCTTTTAGATTATATGTTTATAAGTTTAAACCTGTTGAAGTTTCTAATCATTCGTAAGGAGTTATTAATAATGAAGACGGTTGTATTTGGTGCATCAGGGTTTATCGGAAGCCATGTTGTAGAACAATTACTTGAAGCGGGACATAAGGTCATAGCTGTCGTTCGAGCTTCGAGTCATACAGCCTTTCTCGAATCAGCTGGTGCAGAGGTTGTGAGGGCCGAATATACTCAGCCTGAGACTCTTGTCTCCTTACTGAAAGGGATAGAGGTTGTCTATAATTGCACCGCACATCCCAGAATGCACGAGAAGCGGGAGCGGCTTCAGCAAGTCGAAGTCGAACTGACCCGTAAGCTCATCGAAGCTGCGGCGCAAGCCGGAGTAAGGCGGTTCATTCAATTAAGCACAATATTCGTGTACGATTTCGACCGCTCTGAACCGATCGATGAAACGTATCCGGTTAAGCCCAAGTATACGTTCCAGCAAGTATGTATGGAGAGAGAGCTTGTCGTGCTGCAGGAGGGCAAAAGACTCGGACTGGAAACTTTCATCCTGAGACCTGCTAGTACGATTGGCCGCAGAGACAGAGCTTCCTTCTTCTCCGCTTTCTATACCGCGCATTTGAAGAACAAGTATCCGATTATAGGCTCCGGAGAAGTGCCGGTATCGTTCATCGATACACGCGATATCGGCAGAGCCATGGAATGGCTAGGGCGTCTGCCGCTTCAAGCTGGTGATGACGGTGTTTATTTGGTGAAAGGCTTTGATACGAGTTGGCTAGGTTTGAAATCGTATATGGATCAGAGATTGAAGTCGAAGGCGGGCGTTCAGCGGCTCCCAGCCGGTCTGGCGTATCTGATAGGCGTAATCATGGAGAAGTTGACGCCTAGGTGGGGCAATCCGATGCTTACTCCGCTGTTAGTCAAATCGTTGACTGTACCTCGAATATGGAATGACGGTAAGATCAGGAACGCGGGCTTCTTGCCGAAATATTCGTTAGAAGAAGCGGTTGAGGATGCTTTGGATGATTTGCAAAATGCAGCGTTATAAATGAATACAGAAGGTGGATCCTCATGACAACGAACAATAAACCGAATCGGCTAGCCGTGGAAAAATCGCCATACTTACTTCAACATGCCTATAATCCAGTTGATTGGTATGCTTGGGGACCGGATGCATTCGCGAAGGCGAAAGCGGATAATAAGCCTATTTTTCTAAGTATTGGGTACAGCACCTGTCATTGGTGCCATGTTATGGAGAGGGAGAGTTTCGAAGACCGGGAGGTTGCGGAGCTTCTGAATCGTGAATATGTCGCCATTAAGGTCGACCGGGAGGAGCGGCCGGATATCGATCAGCTGTATATGGCTGCCTGTCAGGCGATGACGGGGTCTGGCGGCTGGCCGCTGACGATTCTGATGACGCCGGACCAGGAGCCGTTCTTCGCGGGCACCTATTTGCCGAAAAGGCAGACGATGGGCCGCTTCGGCTTGATGGAACTGCTCACGCAGCTTTCGCGCAAATGGAGCAGCGGTCGCGGGGAGATAACGGGCATAGCGGCTCAAATTCGCGCTCAGCTTGAGCAAGCCCGCAACCAGCCTGCAAGCGGCCAGTGGAATGCCGGGCTGCCGAAGCAGGCGTTCGAGACGTTCGCGTCGATCTTCGATGAGGATGACGGCGGATTCGGCGGTGCGCCGAAGTTTCCGACGCCGCACAATCTGTCGCTGTTGATGGCCTATGGCGCAAGAGCGGACGAACCCGAAGCGCTGCGGATGGCGGAAGAAACGTTGGATGCGATGTGGCGCGGCGGGCTGTATGATCATATCGGTTTCGGCTTCGCGCGTTATTCGACCGATACCCGTTGGCTCGTTCCTCACTTTGAGAAGATGCTGTATGATAACGCGCTGCTTGCCGTCGCATACACCGAGGCCTATCAGCGTACGGGCAGCTTCATCTATAGTCAAGTAACGGATCAAATTTTCACCTACGTAAGCCGGGATATGACTTCGCCGGAGGGAGGATTCTTCTCGGCGGAGGATGCGGATTCCGAAGGCGTGGAAGGGAAGTTCTACGTCTGGACGCCGGACGAAGTGAAGGAAGTGCTCGGAGAGCAAGCAGCGCAGCGCTTCAATTACGTTTACGATATTACGGAGGAAGGCAACTTCGAAGGCCGCAGTATCCCGAACCGGATTGAGTCTGCATTGAGCGAAGCGTCCGAGCGGTTCGGCGTTTCGGTAGAAGAGCTGGAAGCAGAGCTGGAGGAAAGCCGGGAGAAGCTGTTCGAAGCTCGTGCTCGCCGGGTGCATCCGCATAAGGACGACAAAATATTGACCGCTTGGAACGGACTCATGATTGCGGCGTTCGCTTTAGCTGCGAAAGCGTTCGGGGTGCCGGAATATGCGGATCGAGCTGCAAGTGCTGCGCAGTTCATTCAGAAGAAATTGACAGGCGAGAACGGCAGGCTGCTTGCCCGTTATCGCGAAGGCGAAGCGGCTATCGGAGGCTTCCTCGACGATTATGCGTTTCTGATTTGGGGTTTGAACGAGCTGTACGAAGCGACGCTGGATCCGGAATGGCTCGAGTGGGCGCAGTCGCTTGCAGACGATATGATCCGTCTATACGGTGACGAGGAGCAAGGCGGATTCTTCTTCACCGCAGCGGACAGCGAAAGGCTGCTCATCCGGATGAAGGAAACGTTCGACGGGGCGCTTCCTTCCGGCAACAGCGTTGCCGCGCGTCAACTGCTTAAGCTGTTCCAGCTTACGGGCGAACATCGTTACCGGGAGTGGGCACACCGGACGTTGGACGGATTGTCGTCGCAAGCTGCGAGCTACCCGAGCGCGCATACGATGATGCTGATGGCGGGGCTTTCCGCGCAATCGTCCGGACCGGACGTTGTCATTACCGGCGACCGTTCCGATCTGATGACGGCGCTTATGATTTCGGAAGCGCAGCAGGCTTATTTGCCTCACGGCTCGATTATTTTCGTCCCGGATGGAGAAGAAGGCGAGGCGATGCGAAAGCGTTGGCCTCATCTGGCTGATAAACGTCCGGTCGACGGCAAGCCTTCAGCTTACGTATGCCGGGATTTTACTTGTCATGCGCCAGTTATGGACGCGGCTGCGCTGGAAGCGGAGCTGAAGTAATCTGGAAAACCGGGAGAACCGACCGTACAGACTAACCAACTGATGCGGAAGGTTCTTTTTTTACGAGTGCTTATCATTTATATATTTATTTCTTGGATTGTTATATGATATGGGTAGTCATACCTTCCTAACTAATTCCTTGTCTTTATTATTGCATGTCCAACACAGAGCATGAATCTATGGAATGATAAAGGAGAAATATAACGATGAGCAAACACAACACAGTTGAGAAAGACATTGTCGGACCTACAGCCCCGAAGGATCCTGTCGCAAGACGAAGCGGATTTTATATTATGCTGGAATCTGTAATTGAAGCTACGGCACGAAACGAAGGAAAACCTACGCAAGATATTTATTTGGAAGACCGGCTTGCCGATAAAGCTAAATTTACGGGCGGCGTAACGGATGAAGCAATCTTGTCGAAGTTGTCTAATTGCGCCGATTTTCACAACGTTGTTCATAGCATCGGTGTTTCGGTTAAGTCGCATCGCGATGTGACCGATACGGTCGACTTTGTGATCCAGAACTGGGGGCGTACGAACAAATACGAATCAGGTACGTTGCTTCGTGTGCCTTGTGCGGCGGACGGATCGGAGACGATCATTACGCTGAGCGAACAAGACTGGAGTGCAGATGACGACGTGCCGGGCAAATACGCTTTCGAATTCAAGGATGCAGGAGAATTGGCGACTGCGACGGTGAAATTGTATTTGAATGACGGCTATGAAGTGCCAGAGCTGACGCTGGAACCGCCGGTAGCGTACGAATCGGAGGCGTATCGTTCGATGATCGCCCGTTCCCTGCTCAGCAAAGGCAACAACAAACGGTTGAAGGCAGCGATCGCGAAAGCGCAGCGCGGTGAAGAAGTGACGATCGCCTATATTGGAGGATCGATTACGCAAGGCGCCGGCGCAAAGCCGATTCATACGGAATCGTACGCGTACAAGTCGTACGTCATGTTCAAGGAAATGTTCGGGAAGGACGGCGGCAGCAATGTTCATCTCGTAAAAGCGGGAGTAGGCGGTACGCCGTCGGAGCTTGGGATGATCCGTTACGACCGCGACGTATTGAAAGACGGAGCCGTGAAGCCGGATATCGTGTTCGTCGAATTCGCCGTCAATGACGAAGGCGATGAAACTAAAGGGGTTTGTTACGAAAGCTTATGTCTACGGATCGCCGAGAGCGATAACAACCCGGCTGTTGTGCTCATGTTCGCGGTGTTCGTGAACGATTGGAACTTGCAGGACCGATTGTCTCCAGTCGGCCGCTATTACGGCTTCCCGATGGTCAGCGTAAAGGATGCCGTCGTGGAGCAGTTCCAATTGACGAAGGCGGAAGGGAATATCATTTCGAAAAGACAATATTTCTATGATATCTATCATCCGACGAACGATGGGCATACGGTCATGGCGGATTGCATCGGCTATCTGTTCTCGGAAACGGCGCAGTCGGTTGAAGACCAGGAAGATATTACGCTTAACAAAGCGCCCTTAATCGGCAATGCTTTTACCGGCGTTAAGCTGCTCGACAGATCGAGAACAGCGCCGGCGGTCATCGATGCGGGCGGTTTCCAGGAAACCGACTCTGATCTTCATATGGTCGAAATGGACGAAGATCCGCACGGTTCGCCTCAATTCCCTTATAACTGGATGCATACGGCTGAATCTGGCGATTCGGTATTCACGTTAACCATCACTAGCCGCAGTCTTCTGCTCGTGTTTAAAGATTCAGGAGACGTACAATTTGGTAAAGCGGATATTCATGTGGATGGACGTCTCGTATTGACTGCGGATCCGCATGTCATCAACTGGACGCATGCTACTGCGGTTATTTTGTACCAAGAGGATGTTAGCCGTGAACACCGAATCGAGATCAAGATGTCGGCCGACGATGCAGATAAGAAATTTACGATTCTTGGCTTCGGCTATACGGAGTAAGGTTACGACAATTAAGCAGGCTGACGGATCATTCCGTTGGCCTTTTTATTGTGATTCGTGCCCTTAAGTACATAGCATCAAAATATTGCTGCCCAAAATGGTTGTCTCGAATATAAAAAACTAAATTTTTTGCAGTAAAATCTATAGCATGTCCAGTAAACCGAGATGGAAAAATTTGATAAAGTATTCCATGTAATCGTTTTCTAACAACGTTGTCATGGTGGTGATAATGGCGGGCCTGCTAAGGCTGCACGTCAACAAGACTAAACCAACTGAATTATAACAATAAGGGAGGATTATGAAATGAAACCAACCAAAAAGAAGATGATTATGGCTTTCTTGCTTTGCTTCACCCTCGCTCTGCCAGCAGGAATTGCTAATGCTGCAACGACGCTCACCTCGAATGCAACGGGAACGCAAGACGGCTACGACTACGAGTTATGGAAAGATTCCGGCACGACAAGCATGACGCTCAACGCCGGCGGTGCGTTCAGCGCTTCGTGGAGCGGTATTAACAACGCCTTGTTCCGCAAAGGTAAAAAATTCGACGCGACTCAAACGCACCAGCAAATCGGCAACATCTCCATTAACTATGCAGCAACCTTCAATCCAGGCGGCAACTCCTATTTGACGGTGTACGGCTGGACGAAGAGTTCGCTCGTCGAGTACTACATCATGGATAACTGGGGAACTTACCGTCCATCCGGCACGAATAAAGGAACGTTCACGGTTGACGGCGGCACGTACGATATTTATGTATCGACCCGTACGAACCAGCCTTCCATCGAAGGTACGGCGACGTTCCAACAATATTGGAGTATCCGCCAGTCGAAACGTTCGAGCGGTACGATCTCGGTAAGCGAACACTTCAAGAAGTGGGAAAGCCTCGGCATGTCGCTTGGCAAATTGTACGAAGTGGCAATGACGGTAGAGGGCTATCAAAGCTCCGGTAATGCAGACGTAACGACGAACGTTCTTACGATCGGCGGCAGCAGCGGCGGAGGCACGACGACACCTCCTCCAAGCTCAGGTGCTACGAAGATCGAAACCGAGAGCATGTCGAAATCCGGCCAGTATACGGGCAACATCAGCTCTCCGTTCTCTGGCGTCGCATTGTATGCGAACAACGATTTGGTGAAAACGACGCAAAACTTCACGACAGGTACCCACAGCTTCTCGCTCCGCGGTGCTTCGAACAACTCCAGCACGGCTAAAGTCGACTTAAAAATCGGCGGAGTTACGAAGGGAACGTTCAGCTTCAGCGGAACGACTCCTTCCGTACAGACGATTAGCAATGTCAGTACGGGAACCGGAAATCAGGAAATTCAACTCGTAGTAACGACAGATACGGGACAATGGGATGCTTTCCTGGATTACCTGGAAATCAACTAATAGGATCAATACGCTTTGAAATAGCAAACGCCCGGCGGGATTTTCCCTCCGGGCGTTATTTTTGATAGAAACGAATAAGTGCTTATTTCTTCTGAAGCAGCGTCGTCCAGAGTGCGTAATCCTCGTAACCGAGACGCCAGAAGGCGGCGCCACCCAAGTCGTATTTTTTGGCGATGTCGATCCGTTTCGCTACGGAAGCGGTCGTCTCCGCCCAGAACACATAAGTATAGCCGTTCTCCGTATATTTGTACTTCGTCTGACCGGATTCCGGGTCATACGTGCCGACGGCGTTCTTCTGCTCAATGAGCTGCGGAAGCTGGCTCATCAGGACAGCGCGTGATACATAACTGCCGCTTGCGTCCTTCACCAATGCGCCGTTGCCGTCCAGTTTCCATTCCCGGACATAGAAAGGTATGCCGAGCATTAACTTCGAACGAGGAATGCCGTAATTCAAATATTGTTTGACACCGTCCTCGACCCAATCCAACTCCGCGACAGAACCTGGCGTATCGCTGCCTTTCCAATGCTGGTCGTAAGCCATCATGACGACCGTATCAACGATTCCGCCGATTGCGGCGAAGTCGTACGCGGTCTTATCGTTCCATAGCACGTCGCCGCGGATGAGATCGATTGAAACATTGAGCTTGCGGGCATGGGCTGCTTCGGTCAGCTCGCGGACAAAATTCGTAAATGCCGTGCGGTCCGATGCCGCCAAACCTTCGAAATCAAGGTTGATGCCATCGGCACCGAGGGCGGATGCACGGTCGACTAGCTGGTTAATAAATGACTTGCGGGCTGTCCCGTTCGCGAGAAACGCCGTCGTCCGCTTCGCGTCGAAATCGTTGTGTACGAGCGGCCACAGCTTCAAGCCCCGCGATTTGATCGACGCTGCAAGCTCATTGGATGAGCTGTCTCCGAGCTTGCCTGTGCTGTCGCTAAGCATGAACCAAGTCGGAGAATCGATATCCAGTCCTTGCGTTCCGGACAACTGGCCGAGCACCGTGCCGGAGTCCGACGTGCCATTCCAGCCGAGGTAGAGCAGCTTACGTTCATTCGACCAGATCGTATGACCGTCATTCGTCGTTACAGAAGCATCGGCATAACCTGCTGCAAAAGTAACGGCCGATGCGCGCGTATGGAACGCGCGGAGCGCCTTGCCGTTCTGAGTGACGGTTAGAAACGGTACATTCGTCCACCATTCGGTGCCGCCTTGTATGACGCTCGTATTCGAGAATCCTTTCGCATATTGAACAGCAGCTTGAAGACTGATAAAAGCTGCGATTTGGCGGCCATTCTGCTGAACCTCGTAGTCGGTTGCATTGGAATGGGCGACAATGCCTGTCGACATGTTGACCACGACGCTGCCCTGGATAGAGGCGGCTGCCTGTACGGCATCGTAAAGGGCGGCATAAGGACCGACTCCTATTGTTGTTTCGTCGACCATCACATCATATACCAGTTCGCCGGCACGCTGTTTCGTGAGCTGCGCATCGGTCAAATTGTCCCAAATCCACTTGCCGCTAGCGATCTCGATAATGTGGGCATTCGACCATTTCTTCGCTTCTTTCTTCGCTTCATCCAACGTGATATACGACCAGGCTGATTTCGTCTTGTCGCCTTGATATAACTGATAGGCGGCATATCGGCTGTATGCCCAGCCTGGCTTCTCCAAGTCGCGAATATGCGCATTAACAAGTGTTTTCGCTAATCTAAGTGCATCGTCATAGGAACGGAATTGTCTTGCAGACGACGTAACGCCATTCTGATAGACGGCATAGCGGGGGAAATTGTCCCACACCCATTCATGGCTCGAAATTTTCTCGACATGCGTGTAACTGAACGATTTCGCATAAGCGATGGCGTTGTTGTACTCGGCAAACTCTTTGAGCGCCTTGTCGTTCTGATATACGCGGTACTGGGTCATCTTCGTCGCGCCAGCTGCGGAGGCGAAAGCCGCCGCCCCTCCTTGAAGTGCGATCATGAGGGCTGCTGCGGCAATCCATTTGCGTTTAAACAAGCTTCTGCCACTCTCCCTTTCTATGTATCTACCTCTATTAGACGCAATTAGAAGATGGGAGGTTGCGGTGGAAAATGAAACCAATGGTCGAATCGTGTCGTTTAATGTAAGGTTCTGGATATTTGCATTGCGTGCTAATACCAATTTTCGAGCTGTGTGATTAGTGCATTCATTTGAGTTTCGGTTCCGATCGAGATCCGAACTTGGTCACGCAAGCGCGGCAAATCGAAATAACGGATCGCGAAGCCTTGTTCGGCAAGCTTGCTCACAAGAGTCGGTGCATCCGGAACATTCGGGCTGACCGGCGGCGAGCATAGGACGAAATTTGTTTCGGATGGGATGACCTTAAAGCCGAAACGTTTCAATTCAGATACAAACTTTTCTCGCGTCGCACATATCGCTGCTGCGCTTAACTGCATATACTCTTCGCCCTGCAATGCGCTGTATGCAAGGGAGAGACTGATACCGCTTACGTTGTAGACCGGCTTCGTCTTCTCGAACGCTTCGATAATCGAACGAGAGCCGATGGCATACCCGATACGAGCACCGCTGAGCGCATACGCCTTGGAGAACGTGCGGAGGACGACGACATTGTCGTACCGCTGGGTAAGCGGAATCGCCGAATAAGCGGCTTCTCCAGCGAAATGGATATAGGCCTCGTCAATTAAAACCAATCCAGGTGCGCACTGAACAATCCGTTCGATCTCGCTTGGTTGGAGCAGACGGCCTGTCGGCGCATTCGGGTTGACGAGCGCAATGACAGACGCGTTCGCGGCGAGCAGAGCGTCGGGATCGATGGCAAAGCCGCTGTCGGTCTGTACACGGATGACGGAAGCGTTGGCGGCAGCTGCCGCCGTCTCGTACATGGCGAATGTCGGATAAGGCAGTGCGGCCGTTCGCTCGCTGCCAACGAATGTGTGGAATAATGCAGCGATCAACTCGCTTGAACCGTTCCCGATGATAATTCTGTCGCGCTGCACGCCATGCTTCTTGGCTAACGCGTCCCGCAGCGCGGAGCAGGAAGCGTCGGGGTAAAGCCGGGCCGAGCTTTCGGCAGCGGAAGCGAGTGCACGAATGACGGTTGATGCGGGCGGATACGGACTCTCGTTCTGATCGAGCTTGATCATTGGCTGTTCGGGATTGACCGTCACAGTTGGATAGGAAGCGATCCTTTCCACATACGGCAAAGCATAAGACATGATAATCTCCTCCATTTGATCGATTGTGAGGAACGAATCTAGAGCACATAACCTTTTGCCGTTTCGTTCCAGTTGATTGGCCTGAAATCATCTTATCGGTTATCTGTCATTAACAAAATGTACAGAATTATATATTTTAAAGTGACAGATAGAGGGTCAACTCGCATAATGAAAGATAGTCAAAACACGGTTCGGAATGAAACAGGAGGGATGCCTAATGATTGAACTGACACCACCTATCGACGAGCGATCGGACGAGCCGATCTATGTTCAGTTGTACCGGTATATACGGCAAGAGCTGACCGAAGGCCGAATTGCGGCAGGAACGAGACTTCCGTCTGTCCGCAGGCTGTCAGGCCGGCTCGGCATCAGCCGGACGCCGGTCGCTCTCGCCTATGAGCAGTTGCAAGCGGAAGGCTATGTACGGAGCGTGCCTAGGAGCGGGTTGTTCACAGAAGAGTTGCTTCCGGAATCTCGCCCTCGCATTCAAGCTGGAGATGGAACTAAGGGGTTGAGCGGAGGTTCAAGATTGTTAGGCAGAAACGGCGAACATAACGACCTGTTGAACAACGGCACAAGCGCCAAGGCAGGGCCTTTGCATCAACTCTTTATCGATTTTGGTTACGGTGCGGTTGATTGGTCGCGGTTTCCGGCTGGCGCTTGGCGCAAGCAGCTGAACCGGTGCCTGCAGCCGGACGACGGTCGGCTGTTCCGGTATGGGGATCCGGCTGGAGAGCCGGAACTGCGAGAAGAGATCGCTTCTTATCTGCACCGGACACGGGGAGTCCGGTGTCATCCGTCATCCATTGTTATTGGCGCAGGGACATATCAGTCGCTTGATCTAATCCTGCAATTAATCGGCGAAGGCGGTGCGACGATGCATGTGGCTGCCGAAGAGGCGGTTAATGACGGGGTGAAGCGGTTATTCGACCGCCATCGGGCGGTTGTCACCCCGATCAAGCTGGACAGCGACGGTCTGCGTACAGACGAACTGAACGATACGCCGCATGTTCATGCGGTTTATGTAACGCCGTCTCATCAATTTCCTGTCGGCATGACCTTGTCGGCACCGAAGCGATTAAAGCTGCTTCAATGGGCAGCCTCGTCCGGCACTTATATTATCGAGAACGATTATGACGGTGAATACCGGTACGCCGGACGTCCGATTCCTGCGCTTCAGGCGATGGATGATAACGGCTGTGTTGCGTATATCGGCACTTTTTCCAGAGCGCTTACCCCTTCTTTCCGGTTAAGTTATGCGGTTTTACCGCCGTCCTTGTTGGAACGCTTCCATGCGAATCGGCATAGCTACGATCAGCTATCCTCGCCATTGCTTCAGCAGGCGATGGCCTTCTTTATGGAAAGCGGCGGCTTCGGCAAGCACATGCGGGCGATGCGCAGCTTGTATCAGCGGAAGCGCGACGCGCTGCTGCAAGCGCTGAGGGAATCATTGCCTGCAGACGGGATGGTTCGGATTGTGGGGGAGAGCTCAGGGCTTCATCTTTTGTTGACCTGGGAAGGCAAAGAAGAGGAAGCGATGATTACAGCAGCAGAGGAGAAAGGGGTTCGCGTATATCCTGTGTCACGGTATTGGTTACGGGGGGAGGATGCGCCGAACGGAACGGTTCTGCTGGGGTTCGGGGGACTAACAGAGAGGCAAATTCAAGCAGGCGTGAGCCGGTTGACGGAAGCATGGCTTGGCATGCCCTAGTTGAGCAGGTGACAATGAATGGTTCGACAAGGATTTTGTGCCAATTGAACGAATAAAATAATCGATGGACAGTGACGGTTACATACCTGCTCTGTTCATCTTAATTCTCACTCGATTCGAGGTATATCCGATGACCATACTTTTGTACCATTATTACGACCTATCGACGGGACCCTTTCGTAACTTATCGGATCTAGATCCATGCGAAGCGGAACGAATTCTTCAAGAGATTCGAACCCATAAGAAGGGGTTTGCCAGTAAGCGGTCGGCCGATTATTTGACGATTCGCCGTAATCTCGAGGCCAGAGCGAGAGAGCTTTTTGTCTTGAAAGGCGGAAAGCCGGTGAGGAGCGCTCCGCATTACATGACGCTGGGAGAGTGTCCATGGCTGTTGGAGTGGTTCGATGAAGGCAAGCAGCTTGCTATTGCGATCGACCATTTTGATCCGAGTGTAATCAGCTTTACTTACGGGGATTTGTTTCCCACGATGAGATATCAGGACGGTAAGAAGTACAGAGGTCAAATCTATACGTTGCCTGAGATAATCGAATTGATCGATGAATTCGGACTGCCTCAAGAATGGAACCGGTCGGGAGACCAAGGGCCGGAGAGATATATCGAGGTGCAAGTATGGGATGACCTGCCGCTGCTCCTTTGGACGAGGAAATCGATATAAATGCAAATAAAAAAGATGGCTTTTCAGCCATCTTGTCATTCACCGTACCAACTTGTCATATCGCGATGTCTGCCCAGAACTCTTCATCGGCATCCAGCGTAATTTGCGAACGGAACACGCGGATTTGATATTGCTCCAGCATGTAACGCTCGATCGCTTCCATCAGATTCGCTTCGACGAGATACTGGCTGCGGCCTTCGACCCATACTTCTGCGGTGAAGCCGTATTCCTCGTCCCAAGCGAGCTGCACTTCAACCTCGGTTGGCGAAACGCCCTTGCGGCGTCCGACATGCAGACAGACAGCGTTAATGATCTCGTCGGTATAGATCCGCATATTAGTACGGTCTCCTTCGGTTATTGGAATAGCGCCGGTTGCGGAAGTAGTTCAGCGCAGTGCGAATGCCCGCAATTAGCGCGAATATTGCCAGCACGTTAATCAATAACCCGATCAGGTTGCCGAAAAAGCCCATATTCGAGAAAATGCCGCCGAACAGCAAGCCTGCCAATCCGCCGATCATCAATCCTTTCATAAAGCTCCCGCCGCTGAAGAAGCCGCGCTTGGCCGTCTGGCCAGCTGTGCCCGCCGTTGTGCCTGCCTTCGAGCCAGGATTGCTCTGGCTGACGTTATCATTGCTCTTCTTCGGTGTCTGGGTGAAGCTTTGCTTCGGTGATTTAATGGATCTTCTCGGCTTCGCGTCTGCCGATTCGTTCACAAGCACGAACAACAGCGAGAATGCCATGAATACTGCGATGAATTTCTTGAACAAAACAATCTCCTCCTGTGTATTGGCCATTAAGGCTCTCGTTGCGATATTGTCCTAATACGGCTACAATGAACGATGGTTTCATATTTATTCGGTTGAGGGGGGGGGCGAAGGTGGCAACATCGTATCCGCTATCATATATATCCTATTTGTCCGAATTTCATGCAACTCGGGATTATTTCGAATGCCATGAATTGCTGGAGGAATATTGGAAAGCGCATCAAGGCGAGGAATTGACGGGAACGTGGCACGGATTAATTCAAATCGCGGTTGGTTGTTACCATCACCGCAGAGGCAACCGAGGCGGCGCACTCAAAATGTGGACGTCCGCGCTGCAGCGGCTATCCGATCACCATTTGGTACAGCTTGGGCTGGATGGAACCGAGCTGCTCGCGGAGCTGCAGCGCCGGCGCGATGCGCTTGAAGAAGATGCGGCGTTTCCATATTCCGATATGGATCTGCCGATCCGCGATCCGAAGCTGCAGGAAGCGTGTCTAGCGGAATGCGCGAAGCAAGGCTGGCGCTGGGGATTGCCGAGCAAGGAGGCGGGAGAGGACGTTATTCACCGTCATCTGACACGAGACCGGTCCGAAGTTGTCGGCGCACGCGCGCAGGCAGCATTGGAGAGACAGCGAAGCATCGGGCGGAGCGAGTGAGCAACCGTTACAACCCGAACAAAAAAGGGCTGATTTAAGGTCATATGTTGATGACCTTAAGTCAGCCCTCTTCGCGTCAATCGTTATTTCGCCGTTCCAGCTGCGATCTCGTAGCCTTCCGTGACAAGATCGAGCTTGCCCGTCTTCGGATCGACGATCAGACCGTGAACCGGCGTGCCCGGAGGCAGCAACGGGTGGTTGCGGATAATGTTAACGCTGTTCTCCACGCTCTGTTGTACGTTATCGAAGCCGCGCAGCCAGCGCATCAGGTCGAGGCCGGAGTTCTTCAGCGTCGTAATCGTCTCGTTCGTCACGCCGCGGTCAGTCATCTTGCCCAACGTTTTCTCGGGGTTGATGCCCGTCATGCCGCAGTCGTGGTGGCCGATGACGACAACTTCCGCAGCTCCAAGCTCATACAACGCAACGAGAACGCTGCGCATAATGTTGCCGAAAGGCTGGGTAACGATGGCGCCAGCGTTTTTAATAATTTTTACGTCGCCGTTATGAACGTTAATTGCCTTCGGCAGCAGTTCCGTAAGACGCGTATCCATACAGGTTACAATGACCATTTTGCGGTTCGGAAATTTGTCCGTCAGGTAAGGCTCGTATTGTTTCTCCGCTACGAATTGCTCATTGAACGACAAGATTTGATTTAATTGATTCATTTGAATTTCCTCCTTATGATTGCAGCAAACGCAAATTTGTCGTATAGATTTGTCCATCGCTCTTCAAGCTGTACGCGTACCGATTCTCATCGTAGTCAATACGAAGTTTCGGCTCAAAAAACACCTCGAAACGGGGCTCGTACCAGAAATCGAACGGGTCGCCGTTGCCAAGCGCATCGTCCGGTCCGCCGCCTTCAATCAATTGAAGGGCGGGTACACCACTGACGACACAGCCGCAGCCTTCGGTATCGTACTTGAGCTTCAACTGCCGCTTGCCGTCCGCTAGATAAGGCTTCAGCGCTGTTTGCGCCGAAGGGGTGAACGTGATGTGCATGCGTTTCTCCTCCACCAATTTGTTTCTCTATATATCATGCATTAAAGTTGATTATAAGTTGTTCAAAAAGTATGATCAAGTAGAATGGCTGATTCAGGAAAGGTGGAGAGTTCCATGACGAGAACCTACGAGCAGATTCTGCAGACATTTAAGGACAAAATGAAAGAGATCAAGAGCTATGAGGAAGCGCTGGCCGTCCTGTATTGGGACATGCGCACAGGCGCGCCGCGCAAAGGGCTCGACATGCGCTCGGAGGCAATCGGCGTATTGTCAGCGGAAAGCTTCAAGCTGGCGACGTCTAAGGAACTCGGCGAACTGTTAGCGCAGCTTGAGGAGAAGGGCTCGAATGAGCAGCTGAACGATCTTGACCGCCGGCTCGTCTCGGAGACGCGCAAAGATTACGACCGCAGCGTACTCATTCCGCCGAAGCTTTATCAGGAATATGTTGTACTGACATCGCAATCGGAATCGGCATGGGAAGAGGCGAAAGAGAAGGGCGATTACGATGAGTTCCGTCCTTATTTGGATAAAATTATCTCGTACACGAATCAGTTCATCGATCTATGGGGCGTGAAGACAACCCGTTATGATACGCTGCTCGATCAATATGAGCCCGGTATGACCGTAGCGGAACTCGACCGCGTCTTCGGCGGCCTGCGCGACAAGCTTGTGCCGCTTGCTTCGGCAATCGCGGCATCGCCGCATCAGCCGAATACATCGTTCTTGAGGCAGCAGTATGCGAAGGAACCGCAAAAGTCGTTCAGTCTGTTCATTCTGGAACAGATGGGCTTCGACTTCCAAGCCGGCAGACTGGACGAGAGCGTGCATCCGTTCGCGACGGGACTCAATGTTAGTGACGTACGCATAACGACGCGCTATTTGAACGATGACGTGACGAGCGCGCTGTTCGGTACGATTCATGAGGGCGGACACGCGCTGTACGAGCAGAATATTATGGCCGAGCTGGCAGGATCCCCGCTTGCAACGGGCACTTCGATGGGCATTCATGAGTCGCAGTCCCGCTTCTGGGAAAATGTGATCGGCCGAAGCCGTCCGTTCTGGGAGCGTTACTATGGCGATTTGCGCAGCCGGTTCCCGGGCCAATTCGACGATGTGTCTGTTGACGACTTCTATCGTGCGACGAACGTCGTTCAGCCTTCGCTCATCCGGATCGAGGCGGATGAATTGACGTACAATCTGCATATCATCATCCGGTACGAGATCGAGAAGATGATATTCAACGGTGGAGCGAAAGCGGAGGACCTCCCGGCAATCTGGAACGATAAATACCGCGAATATCTCGGCGTAGAGCCGAAGAATAATGGAGAAGGCGTGCTGCAGGACGTGCATTGGTCCGGCGGTGCGTTCGGCTACTTCCCGTCTTACTCGCTTGGCAATATGTATGCGGCACAGATGGCGGACACACTGGAGCGTGAGGTTCCGAATTTCTGGCAGCTGGTCGGCGAAGGGAACCTGCTTCCGATCAAACAATGGCTGACGGAGCGGGTATATAAGTGGGGCAAAGCGCGGACGCCGTCCGAGATCATCGTCGGCACAACTGGTAAACCGCTTGATCCGTCGCACCTCGTTGCGTATTTGGAGCGGAAGTACAAGGATATTTATAAGCTGTAAACGTGCAGGATAGGATCGTACGGTCATCGGATCGATCCTAGACCGGCTACGACAAGCCCCGCCTAAACGAATACCGTAAACCTTCGCGGCTGCTGCCGCGAAGGTTTTTTGTGCTGATCGGTTGCTAACAGCCGCAGCAGCAGCAAGGGGAGAGCATCCGATTAGCCGATAGGGTTTGTAAGCACCGCTGCGCTCGTCTTGCTTAAGCAATTAGGCGCCGTTTAGTGCTTTCGTATGAGGATACAGTTGCCCGGTTTGGCGAAATAAACCGTGGGACTATTTGGATATTGATTAAAAATGGAAAGTTCGTTATCATACCGCTGTAATCGTTTTCTTTTGTGTTAAACGTTCGCATTGCCATTGCTGTAACGAATGCATTCCAACCTTTAAGGAGGCGCACGCATGAGTTCTGTTCAATCGCAAACGCAATTCAAACCACACGATTATGCGAAGATCGCAAGATCGGCTCCGTTTCAGTCCTTGTTGAGACAGAAGAGACGTTTTATCGTGCCGATGACCGTGTTTTTCCTCGTCTTTTATTTTCTCCTTCCGATTCTGACATCCTATTGGACTTTCTTGAACGAAGACGCGATCGGTCCGATCTCGTGGGCATGGTTGTTTGCCTTTGCACAATTTATTATGACTTGGGCGCTATGCATCGTGTATATCCGTAAGGCGAAGCGATTCGACGAAGCGGTCGAAGCGATTCGAAGAGAACATAACATTTGATCTCGAGAGGGAGATGAACGATGCATAAGACAGCCTTTTGGTTATTTCTAGCTATCGTAGCCGTTACCCTAGTCATCACCTATATCGCCTCTAAGAAAACGAAATCGACTAACGAGTTTTACACCGCTGGCGGCGGACTAACCGGCTGGCAGAACGGGCTCGCGATCGCTGGCGACTATATGTCAGCCGCCTCGTTCCTTGGCATCGCCGGGACGATTGCGCTTGCTGGCTTTGACGGATTTTTCTACAGTATCGGCTTCCTCGTCGCGTACCTCGTTGTACTGTATCTCGTAGCTGAGCCGCTTCGCAATCTTGGCAAGTATACAGTGGCGGACATGATTGCAGCCCGGTTCGACGCGAAAAAAATTCGCGGGATCGCAGCTTTGAACACGATTACGATTTCGACGTTCTACATGATTGCGCAGCTCGTAGGCGCAGGCGCACTCATTAAGCTGCTGCTCGGCTTGTCGTATACGGAATCCGTACTGATCGTAGGTGCGCTTATGACGATCTACGTCGTGTTCGGCGGCATGCATGCGACTTCCTGGGTGCAGATCATCAAAGCAGTGCTTCTGATGGGAGGCACACTGCTGCTGTCGATTATCGTCTTCGCAAAGTACAACTTTAATGTGTACGATATGTTCAATGCGATGAAGTCGGCCACGCCGCTCAAAGATTCGTTCCTCAATCCGGGCAATAAGTACAAAATACCGCTCGACATGCTGTCGCTGAACCTTGCGCTGGTGCTCGGAACAGCCGGATTGCCGCACATTCTTACCCGTTTCTTCACAGTGCGGGATGCGGTGACGGCAAGAAGCTCTGTCGTGTATGCGACTTGGATTATCGGCATTTTCTACGTTATGACGATCTTCCTCGGCTTCGGTGCAGCAGGCTTCGTCGGCTACGACGCTATCGTCGCAGCGGACAAAGGCGGCAACATGGCAGCACCGCTCCTGGCAAGGGAGCTAGGCGGAGAATTTTTCTTCGCTTTCATCTCAGCGGTTGCCTTTGCGACGATTCTCGCCGTTGTAGCAGGCTTGGTGCTGTCGGCCGCATCCGCTTTCGCTCACGACTTCTACAGCCACATTCTGCGTAAAGGCCAAGCGGGAGAGAAGGAGCAGATGAAGGTCGCGCGCTGGGCGTCGGTTGGCGTTGCAGTCGTCTCGATTGTGCTTGCGCTTGCAGCGTCGAAGCTCAATGTCGCCTTCCTCGTGTCGGTTGCCTTCGCAATCGCCGCGAGCGCGAATTTGCCGGTCATCTTGTTCACAATCTTCTGGAAACGGTTCAACACGATTGGCGCCATAACGGGCATGCTCACAGGCTTGATCAGTGCTATCGTGCTTGTCGCGATGAGTCCGTCGGTGTGGAATCCGGTAGAAGGCAAAGCGATCTTCGTCGGCGATCCGTGGTTCACGCTCGCTAATCCGGGGATCATCTCGATTCCGCTCGGTTTTATCGCTTCGGTAGTCGGTACGCTGCTGTCAAGAAAGAAAGCCGAGGATGTCGCGAAATTCGAGGAGATTCAAGTCCGCTCCAATATGATGATGTAGTCAGAGGTCAGAAGCCGCTTATCCGGACCGGTTCCGGAGAGCGGCTTTTTTGTATGTCCGCATACGGACAGCAGCGCAGCAGCCGATGCACCTCCGCACCTGCCTATGCATAGGCTGAAGCAACTACACAATGTTCGGTTCGTGAATTGGGATGATGACGGAAGGCCTAAGGACGAATCGCGGAGGGGTACACGATGATGAAGGTTAAGTTTCGAAGGAGTTGGCTGGCTGCTCTGCTCGCAGCCGTGTTGACCGTAACGCTGCTGGCCGCGTGCGGGAAGTCGGATGATGGCAGCACGAAGGTGACCATCGGTGAAGTGACGCGTTCATTGTTCTATGCGCCGGAATATGTTGCGATTGCGAACGGCTATTTCAAAGACGAGGGCATTGATATCGAATTGACGACGACGCCTGGCGGGGACAAAACAATGACCGCGCTGTTGTCCGGCCAGATTGACGTCGCGCTCGTCGGCTCGGAGACGTCGATCTATGTGTATCAGCAAGGCGCAGATGACCCCGTCATCAACTTCGCGCAATTGACGCAGACGGACGGCACGTTCCTTGTTGCCCGTAATCCGATTGAGAATTTTGACTGGTCTTCTTTGAAAGGCGCCGATTTCCTCGGCCAGCGCAAAGGCGGCATGCCGCAAATGGCCGGCGAATTTACGCTGAAGAAGCATGGCATTGATCCGCACAACGATTTAAAGCTGATTCAAAATATCGATTTCGCGAACATTCCGGCAGCCTTCTTGTCCGGAACCGGCGAATATGTACAGTTGTTCGAGCCGCAAGCCTCCATTATCGAGAAAGAAGGCAAAGGCCACGTTATCGCTTCGTTCGGCGTAGAGAGCGGCCATCTGCCTTATACGGTATTTATGACCAAGAAGAGCTACATCGATAAAAACAAAGACGTCGTGCAAGGGTTCACGAATGCAGTTCATCGTGCTCAGCTGTGGGTAGCCGATCATTCGCCGGAAGAAATTGCCGATGTCGTCCTGCCTTATTTTGAAAATACGGACCGCGATATCGCCATTAGCGCAATCAAACGTTACAAGGATCAAGGCTCGTATGCCTCCGATCCAATTGTTGACGAAGCAGAATGGAACAATCTGGCCGATGTCATGACGTCCGCTGGCGAACTGAAGGAGAAACCGGCTTACGACAAGCTCGTGGATACGTCGTTCGCAGAGGAATCGATCAAGGCGGTTAAATAAGGTTAGCATGAAAGGAGACGGCGGGTATGCCGGAACAAGAGAAGCTGCGGCTGCGCAATGTATCTCATGTATACGTCAATGACAGCGGCGCCTCGCTCGCCGTCGAATCGCTCGACCTGACGATCGCGCAGGGGGAATTCGTCAGTCTGGTCGGTCCGAGCGGATGCGGTAAAACAACGGTGCTTCATCTTATAGCCGGACTGCTTCAGCCAACTCGCGGAGAAGTTAACATGGACGGCAAACGGGTGACGGGGCCATCGACGGCTGTCGGCTATATGCTTCAACAAGATTATTTGTTCCCGTGGCGCTCCATTGGAGACAATGCGGCAATCGGCTTGGAAATAAACGGGAAGCTGAATGCGGCATCGAGGCAGCGCGTCGGACGGCTGCTGGAGGAGCTGGAGCTTGGCGGAACGGCGCAGCGCTATCCGCATGAGCTGTCAGGCGGCATGCGGCAGCGTGTCGCACTTGCCAGAACGCTCGCGACGGAGCCGGACATCATGCTGCTCGACGAGCCGTTCTCGGCGCTCGACATGCACATTAAGCTGCAATTGGAGGATCTCGTGTGGAGCACGATTCGGGGGCGCGGGCAGACCGCGGTGCTCGTGACGCATGATCTCGCCGAAGCAGCGGCAATGAGTGACCGGATTATTGTGCTGGGGCGTAATCCGGGACGGATTCGGCTGGATCTTGACGTGCCGGACTCGCTGCGGGCTATATTACCGATGGAAGCCCGCCGGCATCCGGCGTTCCAGCCGCTGTTTGAGCAGCTGTGGGCACAACTGGACGGCGATACGGTTGATGTGAACGGCAACGGCGAAGAGTCGGTCGAAGGAGGCATTCGGCATGAAGATGAAAATTAGCGGAGCGACAAACGATTCGGCCTCCCAATGGCTTCAAAGCTTATTCGCCAAGCATAAAGCGCGTTCCCGACGCATCACAGCCGCTGTGCTGCTCGTCCGAATGGCTATTCTCGTCTTCTTCGTCGGCTTATGGGAGCAGGCTGGACGCAGCAAATGGATCGATCCGCTGCTGTTCAGCTATCCTTCCCGCATTGTAAATTTGATCGCCGATATGGTCCGCGACGGCTCGATCTGGCCGCATGTCGGCATGACAGCAGGCGAAACCGCACTCGGATTCGTGCTCGGTACGGCGCTCGGCACACTGATCGCCGCGCTGCTGTGGTGGTTTCCTTTCGTCTCGCGCGTCCTTGATCCGTATCTTGTCGTGCTGAACAGCATGCCGAAGGTTGCGCTAGGACCGATCTTCATCGTCGCGCTAGGTCCAGGGTTTATGTCGATCGTGGTAACGACACTGTCGGTTACGGTCATTATCACGACGCTTAACATATATAATCAGTTCAGGGAAGTGGAAGGCGGGTTCGTGAAGGTTGTTCGGCTGTTCGGCGCATCCCGCCTGCAGACGTTCCGCTACGTCATTATTCCCGCCTCGTTCCCGGTCATCATCTCGACGCTCAAAGTCAACGTCGGCTTATCTTGGGTCGGCGTCATCGTCGGCGAGTTTCTCGTGGCGAAGCTCGGACTCGGTTATCTCATTATATACGGCTTTCAAGTGTTCAACTTTACGCTAGTGTTGTCGAGCCTTGTTATTATCGCTCTTGTGGCGACGGTCATGTATCAGCTTGTCGCGATGCTGGAGCGGAGGTTGACGGGCGGCAGACGGGAACGGTAGGATAGAGGGAAAGAACGGTTGAACAGTCGAGGGCTAAGTTATGGGTATACGTGTTATCAAAACAGCGCTTGCCGCACTAGCGGCAATCTATACCGCTGTATATCTCGATCTTCACCCGCCGTTATCGGCGGG
>NZ_BILZ01000050.1 GCF_004000825.1 Paenibacillus kobensis NBRC 15729
CCGCCGTTATCGGCGGGTATATTTGCGATATTAGGCGTCGAAGTCACAAGGATGAAGGGTGTGCAAAGCTCGCTCATCCGTTTCGTGGCTTCTGTTCTTGGACTATTTCTGGCATCGGTATTATTTGAAACGTTAGGCTACGAGATATGGACCGTATCTTTATTCATTCTCGTCACGTTCCCGCTGTTAGCGCGGTTCCAGTTGAAGGACGGTATCGTTACGTCTTCGGTCATCGTATTCCATGTATTTGACCACGGACACGTAACGCCGGAGCTGATCGGCAACGAAGTGATGCTCCTGATGGCCGGACTCGGCTGGGCGACGATTATTAATCTTCTCTACATGCCGGCGGAAGATAAGAAGCTCAAGCAGATGCGTGATGAGACGGAGCAGTTGTTCACCAGCCTATTCGAGCAAATTGCCCGCACGCTGCGCGATACGTCTTATGTCTGGGACGGCCGTGAGCTGCTCGATGCGCATCGGGCGATCGAGCAGGGTATGCGCCGCGCCGCTGTCAGCCGCGAGAACCGTTTCGGCCGCGGCGGACGGTACTGGGAAGTGTATTTTGTTATGCGCAAGGATCAATTGGAGTCTATCCAGCAAATGCTCGTGCTGCTAGCATTCGTCTATGAGACGTTGCCGCAGGGCGGTCAGCTTGCCGACGTATTCGAATCACTCGGCGATGATGTCAAATCGGATGTGTACGAGGGCAATGCGGAACGGCAACTGGAGGATCTGGAGCAGCAATTTCGTTCGATGGAACTGCCTAAGACGCGGCAAGAATTCGAAGTCCGCGCGTCTTTGTATCAAATGTGCAGGGAGCTTCACCGGTATCTCGAAGTGGCGAAGCGGAATAAACGAAAAAAACCGGAGCTTCGCAGCGGCACCATATAAGCATGATTCGGTTAATCCGGTAAAAGGACGGTTGACATCATATGGCTAGCTTGAAGGAAATTGCGCAAGCCGCAGGCGTATCCATCGGAACGGTATCGGTCGTTCTGAACGGCCGGGCGGATGAATTGAGAATCGCGAAGCAGACGCGGGACCGGATATTGGTTGTTGCGAAAGAACTGGATTACCATCCGAACGTAGCGGCGCGAAGACTTCGGAAAGCCGGAGAAGGAAGCCGGCCGACGATCGCCATCTTTTGGGCGAATGATTTTCCGAGTGAACTGCTGGGCCGATTCTTCTCGGGTATTCAACACAGTATTTTGAACAAGGGCATGCAGTGCGAAATGATCGTGCAGCCATTCCGACCTTCCGAGCTGCATCTTGCGAAGCAGCTGGCAACGGACGATCTGTGCAACGGTGCGATCCTTACCGGCATATCCGACGAAGATCTCCGGTTCCTTGAAGAGGCTGAGCTGAAGATTCCTGTAGTCGTCTTCAATCGGAGATTGGACAAGTACAGCTCCTTCTATGTCGATGATTATGAGGCGGGACGCAAGGCGGCAGAACTGTTCGCAGCATCAGGCCGCCGCCATGCCGGACTCATCGCCCCTGATGTCGAATCCAGTTCGATCCTGCTTCGTTGCAAAGGTTTTCTGGAAGGCTGCCAGTCGTTAGGTCTGCAAGTTCTGCCGGAACATGAACGGTATGCCGTTCTGAATATGGGCGGCGGACAGGAAGCGGCTGCAGCGATGTTAGAGGGGCAGCGGCCGGATGCTTTGTTTTTTCCTAACGGGATCATGGCTGTCGGGGCAGTGAGTGCCTTTCAGCGCGCAGGAGTCAGAATTCCGGAAGATCTCGCGATCATTACCTATGGGAACAGCGAACATGAACAATATACGGTCCCTTCGCTCACGTCGATGATTTTGCCAGTGGAGGAGATGGCGAGTTCCTGTTTGGAAATACTGATGGATTTGTTAAAGGGAAGAGATATGAACGTTTCTCGGCTGTACCCTACTCCCGTCATATTCCGTGAAAGTTTCCCGGAGCATAAGTACAAAGTTTAAGGCCGCATATTGCGGTTTTTTTTTGTTTAAAACATGGATTGACAATGGAGGGACTGTCAAGTAAGTTATTAATTAGATAAGCTAAAACGTTTAAGCATAACTTTTTAGCATAATAGCATATAGGAGGCATGCAATGTTAAGCAGTAGGCACGACGATAACCGTTGGAATGCCGCCTATCATTCCCATGCGCTGAGCCATGATCCCGTCGATCGTAAAATCGATTGGTCCAATATGGATCACGAACTGCGGCGAATACCTTATGCCATGGAAGAAAAAGGAGCTGTGAAGCTGGATAACGGGAATATGCGCTTTCACTTTTATGCTCCAGAAGCATATTCCGTCTGGATCGAAGGTTTATGCGGTACCCGGTATGAAATGAGCCCAAGAGGGGACGGTTATTGGTCGGCAGATGTTGCCGGTCTGCCGGCCGGTTTTCATTATCACCATTACAGTGTGAACGGAATCGACACGATAAACATTTTGGCGCCTATTGGCTTTGGAGGATTTAGGCCTATCAATTATGTAGAAGTTCCCGACCCCGAGCAACATTTTTATTTGCTTCGTAACGTCCCTCACGGTACGATTCGCATGGAGCTGTATGATTCGGCCGTCACGGGCAGAACGAGAAACTGCTGGGTTTACACGCCGCCGGGTTATGATGAGCGGCAAGATAAACGGTATCCTGTTCTTTATTTGCAGCATGGAGGCGGCGAGAATGAGACGGGATGGATCTGGCAGGGGAAAATCCATTATATAATGGACAACATGCTGGCAGATGGTTTATGTTCAGAAATGATCGTTGTCATGAATAACGGCTACGCATTCCGGGAGGAAGAGCTCAGTGATTTTTTGCCGGGAGATTTTGATAGCGTTCTCATGAAGGACTGCCTTCCGTTTATCGACAGTAAATACAGGACGCTGACGGATCGGGATTCGCGCGCAATGGCGGGTCTGTCGATGGGAGCGTTCCAGACGCTGCAAACCACCTTCAAGCATCAAGACCGCTTCGCATGGATTGGTTTATTCAGCGGCAGTTTGGATTACAAGGAGAAGGCCGGCTTCGATCATCGTTTGCGGTTCGAGGATGCGGACGCGTTCAATCGCCAGACTCGGCTGCTGTTCGTCTCGATGGGGGAACAAGAGGCTGGCTTTACGCCGATTACGAGTCAAATAGCTAACCTGCGCGAGCAAGGCATACACTGCGAGTTCTATAGCTGTCAGGGCTACCATGACTGGACGGTGTGGCGGAAGAGCGTATATCAGTTTCTGCTCAGGCTGTTTCAGCCTGAGCATGAAAATGAGTAAGGCAGGTTGGATCGCGACGATGAACGTACGAAAGAACCGATTTAGAGTTTCCATTGTTTTTGCCGCAGCGTTATTAATTTTAATCTTAGGAGTGATTATCTACATGGTATCCATGAACCCAAGCAATCAAGAGATGAAGCAACAAGATGAGGAACAAGTGAATAGCCCATTAGAGTCGAGAGTTGTTGAGCAAACCGTTGCAGAAACGGCGGCTGGCGATGAGGTGCCCGTGATCGAGTTGCCGCCGGCAGGATACGATGCCGCTCGAAGCGATATTGAGCACGGTGTTATCACAACGGTAGAATATGACTCCAAGACGGTAGGAAACAAGCGCAACGCACTTGTGTATACGCCGCCGGGTTATTCTGAGTCGAACAAGTATAACGTGCTGTACTTGCTTCATGGCATTGGCGGGGACGAGGAAGAGTGGCATAAGCATGGAAGTCCAGAAACGATTCTTGATAATCTGTATGCCGAAGGCAAGCTTGAGCCGATGATCGTCGTTCTGCCGAATGGCCGGGCTATTCCGAACGACCGGGCGGAGGGTGATCTGTTCGCAGCAGATAAAATAAAGGGGTTCGAAACGTTCGAGAGGGATTTGCTGCATGATTTGATCCCTTATATCGAATCGAACTATTCGGTATTGACAGGCAGGGAGAACCGGGCGTTGGCAGGGCTGTCGATGGGAGGAGGGCAGACCCTCAACATTGGCTTTGCTAATATCGATACATTCGCCTGGATTGGCGCATTTTCGGCTGCCCCGAATACGAAGCAGCCCGAGCAGCTCGTACCCGATCTTACAGCTGCTCAGAAGGAACTGAAAGCGCTGTGGCTGCTGTGCGGCGATAAGGATTCCCTTTTCGATGTAAGTAAACGTACGGTTGCATATTTGGAGCAGATGAAGATTCCCCATGTTTGGCATGAGTACGCTGGCGGGACGCACAATTGGCCGGAATGGAAGACAGGCTTATATTATTTCTCGCAATTGTTGTTTCGCTAAAGGCCATCATACCGGGCTATCCGAAAGCATATAAATGAAACATCAAGGGAAAAGGCCGCTGCTCATGGCGTGAGGCCGGCAGGGATTGGGAGCGGGGCCGCAGGCTGGTTGGTCCGTACATCAGCAAGGCTTGCAATCTATCTAGGCGCAGGTGCCGTGAAATTAAATGAGTTTCCTTACGCTCGTTTAATCAACAAACGCCTATGTCCTGCATACACTTTAAGTGAATGATTGTATGGAGGAGGTTATAATCGATGGCACTTGCAGATAAACAGCTTCAGTATAGAGAGATTATTACGAAAGCTGTCTGCGGCAAAGGTCGTAAGTTTTCCACCGTATCCCATACCGTGACTCCGCCTCATAGCCCCACGAGCATTCTCGGCGCGTGGATTATCAACCATCAATATGAAGCGGTTCGTTCGGGCGACGGTATCGAGGTTATAGGTACTTACGATATTAACATCTGGTATTCCTACAGTAAAAACTCGCAAACCGAAGTTGCGAAAGAAACGGTATCCTACGTGGAGAACGTACCTCTTTCGTATGTAGACCCGAAGCACCGTGCCACGACCGAAGAGGTAGCGGCCGATGCAACGCAGGAGCCGAACTGCATCGAGGCGAACATTTCGTCGAGCGGTTCTAGCGTTACAATTCGGGTTGAGCGCGAGTTTGCTGTAGAGATGGTTGCTGAGACGAAAGTAACGGTAGCTTGCATCCCTGGCGGGCTCGATGATCTGGATGGGAAAGATCTCGATTACGGACTTGGCGACGACGGAGATTACGACGACCTGGATCCGGATCTGCTGGATGATGAAGTGTAAGCCGTCTGGGGGACGGTTTACAATACGATATGCGCCGCATGCGGCGATTACGAGGGCGGCAGCCCTCTTTTTGTTTTTTTTGGGCGGAGGTGAAGGGCGGATGAGTGTGAATGCGGTGCGGCCTGCAAAGGTGTGGATGTGGGATGGCACGCTTCGTGATGCGGACGGCAGTTGGCAGCCAAAGTCTCTAAAAGGTTCGATGAAAACTGCAACTGCCATCGGCGCATGTGATGCCGTCATCGTTGCCGGCGGAGAGCTGCCTCGCCAGCTTTGGGGCGGAATGGATGTTATTGGCAACGAAGGGGCGAATTCCGCAATGGATCCGGTCGGCTGCAGCGGCACTGTTGTCGCACGCTCATCCGCTAATGCGGCTTCCTCCGCAGGATTCTGGACGCTTCTTGCGCCGGGTGCTTCTATTGCACTGCGCGATATGGATGACATCTATCGACGCTGGAAGCGGGCGGGATTGCTCCTTAACAACGATAGTGGAGCGTGGAACCGGACGCTTCGCGAGAAGATTGACGAAACGATACAAGAGGGTTGGCGTGTGTATGCGGTCTCGATTTTTCATCTAGACCCAGTGGCGGTTCGGCGCCTTAACCGTTCGAGTGCTGCTGCATTTCATGGAAAAGGCTCTAGACTGGAGTCCCTTACCGCAATGCAGCAGTATCCGTTGCCGAAGGATGACGATCGTTATTCATACGTTAGCGGGCCGCAGTTAACTCTGCTTCTCGCATCCGATTCTTACCTTAGGCGGGTCGTGCGTATGGCGGTCAGAGCGGTCTATTCGTTAGGTCTTGATGTTGGAGAGGCCATCATTGCTCTTCATGGCAGCGGGCGAACCGCAGCACTATCGGTTGTACAGCCGGTGGACTGGGAAAGCGGAGAACCATCGGTTGCATGGAAAGCCGCTTTCTCGATGTTTCATACGTGGTATAAGGCAGAACGCAACATTAATGAACGTGAATTGAGGAACACGTCCATTCTAATCGGTGCAGATCCAGAGTTCGTCTTGCTCCGGGACGACGGCCGGATTGTACCTGCCAACCGGTATTTTGATCTTGGCGGAGGCACCGGTGCGGATGCGCTTGTCGTCGGCCGTCGAATCGAATATCCGATCGGCGAAGTGCGGCCTGATCCCGCCTCATCTCCGGAGGGGCTGGCTGCTAACGTCCGGCGTCAGCTTATACGGGCGACGTCGCGTGTAAGTGATCATTCGCTGCGCTGGGCGGCTGGGGCGATGCCTGTTGCAGGCGTAGCGCTCGGCGGCCATATCCATGTAAGCGGCGCCGCGCTGACGAGCCGGCTGCTGCGACAATTGGACCGGTACGTCGCTATGCCCGTCGCGATGGTAGAAAGCGATAACGGGCGAGGGCGCCGGCCGCGTTACGGGGCGCTCGGCGATTACCGCCAGCAGCCGCATGGCGGTTTCGAGTACCGGACGCTGCCGAGCTGGCTCGCTTCGCCGTTAACGGCGAAAGCCGCTTTCGCTTTGACTCTGCTGTGTGCGAAGGATACGTGGGCGCTGCCCGTAAGACCGCTAATGCCGGAGCGCGAGGAGGCAGCTTTCTATGAAGGAGACCGCACGGAGCTGCGGGGCAGTCTTGACGCGATCGCCGGTGAGTTAGCCGGCTTGCCGTCCTATGGCGAGTATGCGCGATGGATCGAACCCTTGTTCGAAGCCGCCCACCGGGGCGCCGTATGGGACGAGAGCGCCGATATCCGCCGCAAGTGGCGGGTGGGGTCTTTTTCTCGTGCTTGATGTTGATCTTTGGTTGATGGAAGTGTCTCTTGGCATTGAGTTAAGTGCATGGTTCAAAGCTGTCCGATTAAATTTGCAGCATGCGAACAGCTTTCTCACTGTATCTGTAGCGATGGATTCGTTCACCCGCCTTTAACGGAGTGAGCAATCCATTATTGTGTAATCTTCGCAGCCATTTGCTTGCATGTTCTCGTCGAATACTGAACTCAGCCGCAATAATGGAGGCATCGACAAACGGATGATTGAACACGGCTAAATGAATTAACTGCCTTTCGCGTACAAGGAGTGTAATATCTGCTTCCGGTTTGCCGTACCACTGTCCCAGCATGCTGCGAACAAACCGAATGCACCGGTCTGGGCGCTGCTCCAAATCAGTGACCGAGAAACGTATAGGTTTCCAGCCTTCCATAACGAGTTGATTTTGTCTCATTAAGCCGTCACCGAACTGATAGCGGTCAACGTTCTTTACATGCGGTCCATAACCGTCAATTTCAATCGCGAACCGGTACGGAACACGAACATAGGCTAGATCAATAAACCGCTCTCTTTCGGCATCGTCAATGAATAGGTACTCCGGAAACAAATGATCGAAAGTACCGACAACTGGCCACCACACCTGTTCCAGAAACAGTTTCTCCCCATAACCTATCCCGTTCTCCAATCGGCGAAGCGATTCTCCTTTACGATGTACTCGGTTAGAATCAAGCCATTCCTTTAAATTTTTCTCAAACTCCTCGTTTGCTGTCATGATGCTGCTCATTTGATCAATCCCTTCTTTGTTACTTTGATTTGAACAATCAAAGCGTTATTCATAAAAAAATGCGCCGGAATCAAGGGAATCGTAAATCGATCCCAAGTTCAGGCGCATGCTTTGCGACTTATGGATATTCTCATCCATATTTTACTATTAATAATCTAGTTTGTATAGCACTTGAGAGGTGTTGCGGACATACATATCGGTGTTTAATCGATGAATGAAGTGTCGTCGAGAAAATAAGAGCCCCCAAAGGACACTTATTATCTTTGCACATTGTGACTGAAGTAAATAAGAGTCCCCAAACGTCGCTTAATCGGCAGCAGGGTGGGGTATGAGCAGCGTTCGGCTGGATTAAGAGTCTTTGGAGGTTACTTAATTGGCGAATGGATAGTCGGCGAGGCAGATAAGAGTCCCCAAACGTCGCTTACAATGGTCGCAGGTAGGAGTTGGAGCAGCGTTCGGCTGAATTACCACGATCGAGACGGACACCTCGAAAGCTGCCGGTTCCACTATTCCGTCATGCGGGGCCTATTGTTTCGTGTTATAATGAAGGATAGTGTTTTTAATCCAACTCGTGTACGGAGGGGCGTTCATGACAGCAGCTTATACGCCTATGATGCAGCAATATCTTGCGATCAAGGAGCAAGCGAAGGATGCGTTCTTGCTGTTCCGGCTTGGCGATTTCTATGAAATGTTTTTTGAAGATGCGGTGCTCGCTTCGCGCGAGCTAGAAATAACGTTGACGGGCCGCGAAGCAGGAGGAGCGGAGCGGGTGCCGATGTGCGGCGTTCCCTACCATTCGGCGGACAACTACATTGCTCGTCTGATCGAGAAAGGGTATAAGGTTGCCATCTGCGAGCAAGTAGAAGATCCGTCGGTAGCCAAAGGCGTCGTACGCCGTGAGATCGTGCGCGTCGTAACGCCGGGTACGGTCATGGAGTCGAAGTCGCTTGCGGACAAAACAAACAACTTCATCGTCGGTGCAGACGTTGATGGCGGCCGACTCGGTTTTGCCGCGTGTGATTTGTCGACCGGTGAACTGTACGTTACATCGTTCGCATCAGGCAGCGGGCTGGAAGCACTGCTTGATGAGATTAACGTATATCACCCGGCAGAGATTGTCGGCAGCGTAGAACTTTTGGAGCAATTAAAGCCTCATGCATCGGGCTGGGCGCGGCCGGTCGTGCTGACTCCTCGCGAGCCGATGGCACATGAAGGCGTCGCCGAGCAGTTCGGCGACCAGCAGCTGGAAGGGCTGTCCCCTGAACGGCTGCGTGTCATTGCAACTCTCACAGGCTATCTAGCTGATACGCAAAAAAGGTCTTTCGGACATGTGCGGACGATCCGCCGTTACGAGCCGAACCAATATATGATTCTTGATCCGTTTACGCGCCGCAACCTCGAATTGACCGAGACCGTACGCGACCGGAACAAGAAAGGCTCGCTGCTCTGGCTGCTCGACCGGACGCAGACGTCGATGGGCGCGCGGCTGCTTCGCCGCTGGGTAGACAAGCCGCTGCTAAGCGTTGCCGCAATCGAAGAGCGGTTGTCGGCAGTAGAATCGCTTCACCGCGATCTAATATTGCGTGATGATACGCGCCGCGAGCTTGCGGATATCTATGACCTTGAGCGGCTCGTCGGGCGTGTTGCCTTCGGAAGCGCGAACGGCCGCGATCTGAACGCCCTGAAGTCGTCGCTGCGCCGCGTACCGGCGTTAACCGCCTTGTGCGAAGGAGCAGGGAATGCGACGCTTAGCACGCTGTTCCAAGGAGTTGACAATTGCGCTGATCTAGCGGATTCAATCGAGACAGTCATCGTTGACGAACCACCGGTATCAGTTCGTGAAGGCGGATTGATCCGTCAAGGCTATGACGAGTATCTCGACCGGCTGCGCGAAGCAAGTACGGACGGCAAACGTTGGCTGGCGGATCTGGAACGGTCGGAGCGTGAAGCGACCGGCATTAAGTCGCTCAAGATTGGTTATAACAAAGTGTTCGGCTATTATCTTGAAGTATCGAAAGCCAATCTTGCCGGTTTGCCGGAAGGCCGCTATGAACGAAAGCAGACGCTTGCGAACGCCGAGCGTTTCGTAACGCCGGAGTTGAAAGAAAAGGAACGGCTTATTCTCGAAGCAGAAGAAAAAATGGTGGACCTCGAATACGAACGGTTCGTCGAGCTTCGTGAGCATCTCGCAAGTCAGCTTCACCGACTGCAAAAGCTTGCCGAACGTATTGCGATGCTGGATGCGTATCAGTCGCTTGCAACTGTAAGTGCCGAGCGCCGTTTCGTTCGACCGTCTGTAACAGACGGGTACGACCTCGTCGTAGAAGATGGCCGCCACCCGGTCGTCGAAGCGCTGATGGACGGTGTGCCGTTTATGACGAATGGCACGAAGCTGACGAAAGACAGCCAGACGATGCTGCTCATTACCGGTCCGAATATGGCGGGCAAGAGCACCTACATGCGTCAAGTCGCTCTTCTGTGCGTTATGGCGCAGATCGGCTGCTTTGTTCCAGCCAAGTCCGCCGTATTGCCGCTCGTGGACCGCATCTTTACGCGGATAGGAGCAGCAGATGATTTGGCAGGCGGTCAGAGTACATTTATGGTCGAAATGAAAGATATTCAAGTCATGACCGAGAAAGCAACCGAGAGAAGCTTGGTTATTATTGACGAACTCGGTCGAGGCACCTCGACGAATGAAGGGATGGCCATCGCGCAAGCGGTCATCGAATATGTGCACGATTCAATCGGAAGCAAGGCGCTCGTGTCCACGCATTTTCACGAACTGTCTCATCTGGAGCAGTCGCTGTCTCTCTTGTCCAACGCTTGCATGGCCGTGCGTGAGGATGGCGACAACGTAACATTCCTGCGGAAGTTAGTGCCAGGGGCGGCGAGCTCAAGCTATGGCGTATACTGTGCGAGACTGGCAGGCCTGCCGGATACGATTATCGGCCGGGCGTATGCGCTTCTCGACGAAGATGCCGGTTCTGAACGAAGCGTCACCGCAAGCTATGTTCAAGCAGCAATCGAGCCTCAGCGTGATTATGTCCGAGAAGCGGCAGCGGCAGCAGCATCCGTAACAGCAGTCGTACAATCAGTACTGCCGGAGCCTGCCGAGCAGGAACCTTCCGGGGAGATTGCCGGAGCGGTCGTGCAGTTGTCGATCTTCGGTGACGACGCGGCCAATTCGGCGGCGGATGCTTCTTCCCACGCTGCACAGCAGCCGGATCAAGGGAAGCGGAAGCTTACACCGAAGGCGGAAATTGTTGCGGACAAGCTTCGCAAGCTTGATGTGCTGAACATGACGCCGATGCAGGCGCTTCAATGGCTGAATGAGATGAAGATGAAAATAACGGAATAACGGATTAATACATCTTGTAAGTCCGGCTATGACCGGTTCTTGACATACGCGGGAGGAGAAGTGGCGATGGCGTCCATTCGTGTGCTGGATGAGCAGTTGGCGAACCAGATTGCAGCGGGTGAAGTAGTAGAACGGCCGTCCTCGGTCGTGAAGGAACTTGTCGAAAATGCGGTGGATGCCGGAGCAACGACGATCGATCTGACCATCGAGGAAGGCGGATTGAATCTGATCCGTGTGCTCGATAATGGTGCTGGCATTCATCCAGAAGAGATCGAGACTGCATTCCAACGGCATGCGACGAGCAAGCTCATTACGAGCGCGGATCTGTTCCGCATCGCAAGTCTCGGCTTCCGCGGCGAGGCGCTGCCAAGTATCGCGGCCGTATCGCGAGTAGAATGCATTTCCTCGCAGACAACGGACGGTCTTGGTCACAGACTCGTCATTGAGGGCGGAACAGTGAAGCAACAAGGTCCGGTCAATGCCCCGCAAGGGACGGATATGACCGTTCGCGATTTGTTTTATAATACCCCCGCTCGTTTAAAGTATATGAAGTCTATCCAGACGGAATTAGGCCATATTAGCGATTATATTAATCGTATTGCTCTGGCACATCCGGGTATCGCTTTCACGCTCAGACATAATGGCAATGAGCTGCTGCGGACACCGGGCACCGGCGACCGGCTGCAAGTCATTGCTGCCGTATACGGCACGAGCGCAGCCAAGGCAATGCTCCCGGTAGAAGGTGAGACGCCAGACTACACGTTAACCGGATATATTTCGAAACCGGAATTGACGAGGGCGAACCGGAATGCGATTACGGTTGTCGTGAACGGCCGCTATATACGTAGCTTTCTCGTTAACCAGGCGCTGCTGCAAGGATACCATACGCTGCTGCCGATCAACCGTTTCCCGCTCGTCGCTATTGAAATCGGCATGCATCCGTCACTGCTCGATGTCAACGTTCATCCATCGAAGATGGAAGTCCGCTTCAGCAAGGAGCCGGAGCTCCGCGAGCTGATTGAGCAAGCGGTGCGCAAGGTTCTCGGACGCGACCGTTATATTCCTGAGCCGGCCGCCGGCAAGGAAGGCGAACGGTCAAAGCCGGTGTATGTGCAGGAGCGAATCGCGTTCCACCGGCCGGAACCGGGATTTCCGCCAACTGATATTCCCCGCAGCGGAAGCGGAATCGTCGCATCGCCGCTTCATTCGGCCAGCGGCACAGCGTCTTCGCAGAGAACTCAGGATGACAGCCCTTTGTTCCGTTCTCAGCCGTCCTCCAGCACATCGTTCGGCGGCTTGGGATCGTCGAGAACGCAAGGCTTCGGAACGGGGGCGTCTTCGTCGGGAGGTTTTGCGAACCGGCGTGACGGAGCTGCGTACAGCGGATTGGGAGAACGCCGCGAGAGCGTCCCGGCTGATGCGACCGAGCGGCTATATGCGCCGGCACGCGGGCAAAGCATCGGCATTTTGCGAGAATCGACGACGGACGATTCCGATTTCTATGCGCCAGCTCCGCAGGAGTTGGCATCAGATGAAACGTCTAACAATTCGTTAGGAGCAGCTGGCAGCTTGCAGGATACAATCGCCAGCGGCATGGACGCTGAGCTATCTGTACCATGGCCGACGGACGACGATGCGAGCAGAGAAAATGCTGCGGCCCATGCTGATGTTCAACCTGCGCCGCCTGCAGTCTGCCGTGATCCCGACACCCCTCCGTTCCCGGAGTTGTCGTGGATTGGACAGCTGCACGGTACTTATTTAGTTGCACAGAGTGAAGGCGGCTTGTATATGATCGATCAGCATGCCGCGCATGAGCGCATTCATTATGAATATTATGTCGAGAAATTCGGCCGCCCGCAGCAAGCGTCGCAGCAGTTGCTCGTGCCGATTACGCTCGAAATGACGGCTGGCGATGCCGTTCAATTAAAGGACAAGCTGCCTCTGCTTGCCGAGGTCGGACTTGAATTGGAACCGTTCGGTATGAACACGTTTCTCGTTCGGTCCCATCCGGAATGGCTGCCTAAAGGCGACGAGCAGTCGATCATTGAGGAGATGATCGAGTGGGTGCTTCAGGAGAAACGCGGTGTCGATATCCAGAAGCTTCGGGAGAAATCGGCGATTATGTGTTCCTGCAAAGCTTCCATCAAGGCGAACCAACGTCTCAGCAGGGAAGAGGGAGAGGCGCTCCTTGACCGGTTGGGCGCTTGCATTCAGCCCTATACTTGTCCGCACGGACGGCCGATCGTCGTGCATATTTCAACCTATCAATTGGAAAAAATGTTCAAACGGGTGATGTCATGATCATTACAACGGCAGCGAAGCCGTCAGAAGCGTCGCTTGCGAAAGCGAAGCAGCTTGCGGAGGAGCTGTCCGGCAGGTTGACGCTGCGGCGGGGCCAGACGCTTAACCAGCTGATGGCAGCGGGCAGCGACGACCGGCTGTTGGTCGTCTTAGAGAATGAAATTCGATTTTATGAAGGTTCGACAGATCAGCATCCTCTTTATTATCATCCCAGCATGGCATTCGTGCGGGCCAAGCGGCTGTTAGACGGGGATAAAGATCCGATGATCACATTATCAGGCTGCGAGCCTGGTGATCAGGTTATCGACTGCACAACAGGTTTTGCAGCGGATGCGCTCGTATTCTCCATCGCGGTTGGCCGTGAGGGAGCGGTAACGGCACTTGAAAGCGAACCGGTGCTCCACACGGTTATCCGGGAAGGGCTGCATCAGTATCAGTCCGGCTTGGCTGCAGTGGATGAGGCAATGCGGCGGATCGAGACGAAACTTGCGAATCACACCGCGTATTTGGCTGGATTGCCTGATAAATGTGCCGATATCGTTTACTTTGATCCGATGTTCGAAGAAGCGATCGAGGAATCGAGCGCAATCAGCCCGTTGCGGGCACTGGCGAACTATGGCCGGCTGTCCGATGAGGCCGTTCGTCAAGCCGTCAGAGTTGCACGCAAATGTGTGATGCTGAAGGAGCAAAAAGGCAGCGGCGAGTTCGAGCGGCTCGGCTTTACGCGCTGCCATACGAAGAAAACATCGAAAATTACGTACGGAGTGATAGCCGTTGACGCAGCACGTTAATCAAGCGGAACTGAGTCCAATCTCCGCATCCGGGAAGCCGAGACTGCTCGTGCTGATCGGCCCGACAGCAGTCGGTAAAACCCAGCTGAGTCTGGACATCGCGAACGCGTATAATTGCGAAATTATTTCGGGCGATTCAATGCAGGTCTATCGGGGTATGGATATTGGTACGGCCAAAATCATGCCAGACGAACGCCAGGGGATTCCGCATCATTTGATCGATATCCGCAATCCGGAAGAGCCCTATTCGACCGCCGATTTTCAAGAGGATTGCCGCCGACTAATTGCCGACATTACGTCCAGGGGCAAAATCCCGTTCATCGTAGGCGGCACCGGCCTTTATATCGAATCGGTATGTTATGCCTATGAGTTCGCGGACCGCGGTTCCGATCCCGAGTACCGGCTTTCGCTTGAGCAGTACGCGGATGAACAGGGAGCGGAGGCGCTTCATGCGCTATTGGTGAAGGTTGATGAAGATTCTGCCGCACGGCTTCATCCGAACGACCGTCGCCGTATTATCCGCGCACTGGAGATCTATAAGCTGACCGGAGAGAGGATGTCGGAGCAGCTTGGCCGTCAGACGAAGACCTCTCCTTATGATCTATGTATAATAGGTCTCAATATGGAGCGTCAGAAACTGTACGAGAGAATTAATGAAAGAATCGAACTCATGATGGAGCAAGGATTGGAAGAAGAGGCACGAGTCATCATCGAATCCGGATTGCCTCATGATGCCGTATCTATGCAGGGACTAGGCTATAAGGAGTTTGTGCCCTACTTTGCAGGGGAATGCACGCTTCCCGAAGCGGTAGAGACGCTCAAACGCGACACGAGACGGTTCGCGAAGCGGCAGCTGTCGTGGTTCCGGCATATGAAAGATATTGACTGGGTCGAGGCGGATGAAAATTTTCACAACAAATTAGCGGCGGTTCATGCTATAATAGCAGGAAAGTTCGCGATAGGTCTTGAATATAATTCTAATCAATCTTTTTCGACGGGGGTATCGGCCAATGAACAAAACCATTAACATTCAGGATACGTTTTTGAACCAGCTGCGTAAAGACAGCGTCCCGGTCACAGTCTACTTGACCAATGGCTTCCAAATTCGTGGCGTCATTAAGGCATTCGACAATTTCACGATCGTAATTGATAGCGAAGGAAGACAGCAAATGGTTTACAAGCATGCCATCTCGACCTTTACGCCACAGCGCAACGTATCTTTGATGCAGGATCATTCGAACGATCACTAATACGCGCTGCAGCTTGCGATTGAAACCTTCGGCCGACCCGGTTCGTCTATTTGAATAGCGGATAATTGCGACAACCCGCTCTCTGAGTGGGTTGTTCTTTTCATTCGCGGGTAAAGATAGACGTAGAGACAGATCGTACAGGAGGGAGTCGTCATCATGACGGAGCAACCACGAAGTAGAAACGATAGAACGACAACAAGAAAGTCCACAAGAAAGTCAGGCAAGAAGAGACGGCTTTCGCCGAAGAAGCTGTTTATCATTTTATTCTTCTCGGCAGCGATAGCAGTTGTATGCGGCATCATCGGATATTTGTTCATCATACTGAACGGTGAGAGAATACTAACGGCGAATCAGGATAAGCTCATTCTTCCGGAAGCATCGCATGTGTACGATGCTAATAACAATGAAATCGCATCCTTATATAATGCGAACGTCGCTCGCGAGAACATTAGCCTCGACGAAATTCCGGAGTTGCAGCGCCAAGCATTCATTGCGACAGAGGATCAGCGCTTCTACCAGCACTCGGGCATCGATTACTTCTCGCTCGGCCGTGCGGCTGTGAAAGACGTCATCGCCCGAAGCAAAGTGGAGGGCGGCAGTACGATTACACAACAGCTGGCGAAGAACATATTCTTGACAGCTGATAAGACGTTCTTCCGCAAAGCGACGGAAGCATCGATCGCCATTGCGCTCGAGAACAATAAGACGAAGGATGAAATTCTCGAAATGTACCTGAACCGGATTCCTTTCGGCAAAGGCACCTATGGCATTAAGCAGGCATCGGAATATTACTTCGGCAAGGAACCGAAGGATTTGGAACTGTGGCAGATGGCGACACTCGCAGGCATTCCGAAAGCTCCAACGCGTTTAAACCCGATCAACGATCCGGAAGCTTCGCAAGCTCGCCGTGAGGTCGTGCTGAAGCTGATGTTCGATCAAGGGTACATTACGGCGGAGCAGAAGGAAGAGGCAGTGAACGCTGAGTATGATCCTGCAATGTCCAACGAGAAAGCAAATCCGCAGCTCTATCCGGCTTTCGTTGATTACGTCATCGATGAAGCGGTCGAGCAGAGCGGCATTAGCGAGGAAGAATTGCGGATCGGCGGCTACAAAATCTATACGACGCTTAATCCGACCGCACAAAAATCGGTGGAGAAACAATTCGCTGATGATGCAAACTTTGAGCAAAGTCCTGACGATATAAAGGTACAGGGATCCATGATTATTATGGATCATCGCAACGGCGAGATTCAGGCTATCGCGGGTGGGCGCGATTACCAGAAAAAAACGTGGAACCGGGTGACGAAGTCTAGACAGCCGGGCTCGTCATTCAAGCCGATTTCCGCGTATGGTCCTGCGCTCGAGTCTGGCAAATTCACGCCGAACTCAACCCTGAGGGACGATAAGCAATGTTTCGGTAACTATTGTCCGTCTGATTCCAATAAGTCGAAATATATCGGGCCTGTTAGTATGAAACAGGCGATTAAGGAATCGCGCAACCTGCCAGCGGTCTGGCTTCTCGATCAGATCGGCGTTGACAAAGGGCTCGATTTTGCGAAGAAGCTCGGATTCAACCTTAGCAAGGACGACCGCAATCTGGCCATTGCGCTAGGCGGTCTGACGAAAGGTGTCTCACCGCTTCAGATGGCAACAGCATACAGCGTGTTCGCCAACGACGGCAAGAGCGTCGACGCGCACTCGGTGAAGCGTATCGATAACCGGAACGATGATCCGGTGTATACGTACCATGCACCGCGAGCGAAGCAGTTGATCAAGGAGTCGACAGCGGCGGGATTGACAGAGATCATGCAAGGCGTAACCGAGCCGGGCGGTACGGGTACGAGAGCGAAGCTCGACCGTCCTGTCGCCGGCAAGACTGGCACGACGCAGCACGGTTTTAAAGATCTGAAATCGAGCGCCAACCGGGACGTCTGGTTCGTCGGGTACACGCCTGAATGGACAGCCGCAGTCTGGATGGGTTACGATAAGACGGACAAACAACATTTGCTGAAGAACAGCAGCGGTCAAGCAGCAGCCATGTTCGGTAAGGTCATGTCGGAAGCGATGAAGAACGTGCCGCGAGGAAGCTTCGGTAAGGCGCCGGTTCAGGAAGAGCCGGAGCAAACCGTTGCGGAACCGAAGCAAGTATCGGGTCTGTCCGTCAATTACGACGCGAATACGCATATCGCGAAGCTTAGCTGGCAGCCGGTCGAAGGCGATGCGATCACATACCGGCTCTACCGCAAAGAGACAAGCGAAGCTGAATTCAGTCGTTTGCTCGATTCTGCAGCGGGATCTACTGCTGAGGATATGAGCGTCGCGCCTGGCTTGTCGTATCAATACTATGTAACGGCCTATAACGCAGAGGCGAATCTCGAGAGCCGGCCATCTGCTGCAGTTGCTCTCGTCGTACCACCGGAAGAGCTTGAGCCGCAGCCGCCAGTAGAACAACCGACACCGCCAGATACGACCGTGCCGGAAGGCGAAGTAACACCGCCGGAAGGCGGAGGGACGATTCCGGATACCGGGAACGGAACCGGAACCGGCAACGGTACGAATAATGGCGGCGGGAATAACGGCAACGGCACAGGTAACGGCAGCGGGCAAGGAGACGGCACTGTTCCTGGCGGTACAACCCCAGACGGAACCGTAAGCGGCGGAACGCCAGCCGACGGCAGCCAGTCTCCATCAACGAACAATTCGTCTGGAGCCGGATCAAATCCTATCGTGCCGGATGTTGTTGTGCCAGCTCCGTAAGGCTAATGCTGCTTGTTGCACGAATGCTTGATCGCTAGGCTGAATTTGAAGAGAAGCGAGGAACTTCGAATGATGATTCACAAGCGTACACGTATACGATTCGGCATTCTTTTGTTGTCGCTCCTGCTGCTGGCGCTTGCCGCAGCAGGGTGCGGCAACAAGAAGGATGAGCCGGAATCGAAACAGGCGGCAAACGTAGAGCAAGTTGACGACTCACAGCAAGGATCGGGTTCGGCGAAGCAGGACGCTGCGGCCAAACAATGGGACAAGATGCCGGATATGTCCATCGATCCAAGCAAACAATACTCGGCGGTTTTCCATACGAACAAGGGTGAATTTACGGTCAACCTGTTCGCGGATGAAGCACCGACGACGGTAAACAGCTTTGTTTTCTTGGCGAAGAATAACTTCTATAATGGCATTACCTTTCACCGGATCATTGAGACGTTCATGATTCAAACCGGAGATCCGACCGGTACTGGCACGGGTGGGCCGGGATATAACATTCCGGACGAGCTAGGCTCGGACCATAAGTACGACGTAGGCACGGTTGCCATGGCCAACACCGGCATGCCGGATTCGGGCGGAAGCCAGTTCTTTATCTGTACAGGAGAAGTGTGCTCCAATCTGAACACTCAGCCGAATTATACGATCTTTGGACAGGTGACGGACGGGATGGATGCTGTCATGTCGATTGCCAAGACACCAGTTGTAATGGGCGAGGACGGAAATCCGTCCAAACCGACAGAGAAAGTGACGATCGATTCGATCGACATTATCGAGAAGTAGCCGGTTTATAAAGGGGAGAGCGCAGAGGCGTTCTCCTTTTTTATATGTCGCGGCATAAGCCCAGGCAGTTGGACAACAGAGCTTGGTTTATTTTGTGCGCTCGGTGGCTTTGAATCCTAAGATGTGGTAAGCTTTTTTTAAAGGAAAAAGGTTGGAAATTACGCGTACGATGGAGAGGCCGGCTGCTAGACGGCGGCTTTTTTCGCATCTTAACGGAAAGGTACGTTCCGCATGAAACGAAAATTTTCGGACCGGGCTAACTGGCGGCGTATACTGCGTAAGAGCTATATGTGTCTTACCATGGATGGAGACGAGTTCAGAGGACTCGTCACCTTTTATCGGATTCACGATTTACGCGAGCCGCTATGGAAGGAATATAACGGACGCCGTCTTTGTCTTGCAGACCGGGGCTACTTATGGATGCAGCACTTCCCGCGCGGCGAGCATTTTGTTGTGACGACGATGTTCGATGATAAAGGACGCGTCGTCCAATGGTATATCGACGTATGCAAAACGCAAGGAATGACGGATCAGCAAGTACCGTGGTTCGATGACTTGTACTTGGATATCGTCGTGCTGCCGACTGGTGAAGTATTCCTGCTCGACGAAGACGAGCTGGAAGACGCACTGCGCCAAGGAGAAGTGACATCCAAGGACGCCGCAATGGCGAGAAAGACGGCGGGACGTTTGCTGTCGGCGATTCGTAATGGCCGATTCCGCTATTTCACATTAAGTCTTAAACACCGCAAAAGCTTGTCCGAGCGGACAGGAGAGTTGAGCGAATCGTGAAGCGCGCATTAACGAAATCGACGAAACCGAGCAGCGGTCTGCGGAGAAACCGCAGGCGAAAGCCGCTGCTCGTTTTGTTCCGGCTTGTTTTATCGTTCGCTGTACTGGGTGTTCTCTGGTGCGGTTACATATTGTGGTCGATCAACAGCGTTACGATACCGAAGACGATACCGAAGGCCGATGTTGCAGTCGTGCTTGGCGCAGCGCTCTGGAACGACCGGCCAAGCCCCGGACTGAAAGAACGACTGGATCACGCATACGCGTTGTATAAAGAAGGCAAAACGGACAAGCTTATTCTGACAGGCGGTCTCGACCATAACGGTTCGAAGCTGACTGAAGCCGAAGGGATGCGTCGGTATTTGACCGGCTTAGGCGTTCCGCCCGACAAGTTGCTGCTGGAGCCGAAGGCGACTAGTACCTACGAGAATATGTTGTTCAGCAAAGCAATCATCGACCGCGAGAAGTTTAAGTCGGTCATCATTGTTACACATGATTATCACACAGCGCGTTCGAAGGAGATCGCGAAGTACGTCGGCATCGAACGTCCAGTCATGGCCCCGTTCAAGTCTGACGTATTGAAGCCGGTTTATAACGAGACGCGCGAGGTGCTTGCTTTTACGAAGTGGAAGGTCGATGCGGTGGCGATGCAATTCGGTGTCGAGATCAAAGTGCCGGAAATCGCTTATTTCAATCATTAGAAATATCCGTTCACGCTCGTCTGCCGATGCTCTGCAATGAAAAGCATACTGTTTGCCCGAATGCCCGAATATGCTGGTTATAGCGGCGGCAGCTGAAGCGCATGTCCGCGCCTTTGCAGCCGCCAGCAGCGACGGGATTGAAGGGACAGGTGATCGAGCGAATGAACAATCAAATCGCGTCAGGGGCGAAGAGCGGCACTCGGCCATCCCGCCAAATTAATGTAGTGCTACGAAGTCAAGAGAGCAGCAGCAGCACGGCAGCGCCATTGCCGGATAACGAGCCGATGCCGGCCGTTAAGCCGCTGCCGCCAGGCGATCATTATGCCGAAATCCAGCGCGAGCTGGATGTAATGATCGGCCTCGATAACGTAAAGTCGCTCGTATACGAAATATATGCTATGCTTCAGGTCGCCCACATGCGATCGGAAGCGGGCTTGAACAGCGGCGCACATGTGTACCATATGATCTTCAAGGGCAACCCCGGTACGGGAAAGACGACGATCGCAAGAATCGTCGCGAAGCTTCTTCAGAAGATGGGCGTGCTGACGAAAGGTCACCTTATCGAGGTGGAGCGTGCTGATCTCGTCGGCGAATATATCGGACACACGGCTCAGAAGACGCGGGATCTTGTCCGCAAAGCGTCGGGCGGCGTTCTGTTCGTCGATGAAGCGTACAGTCTGGCGCGAGGCGGCGAGAAAGATTTCGGCAAAGAAGCGATCGATACGCTTGTGAAGGCGATGGAAGATATGCGGACGCAGTTCGTACTTATCTTGGCTGGCTATCCGGCGGAGATCGATCATTTTCTGCTTACGAATCCCGGGTTGCCTTCAAGGTTTCCGATTCAGATTGATTTCCCGGACTATACGGTGGATCAGTTGATTCAGATCGCGGAGCTGATGGCGAAGGATCGGGATTATACGCTGCTGCCTCAATCGCTGTTCAAGCTGCGGCAGCATTTGATGCAGGAGAAACAAATGAGTCTCTTCTCATTCAGCAATGCCCGGTACGTTAGGAATATGATCGAGAAGGCGATTCGTCATCAAGCCGTGCGCTTGTTAACCCAGTATTCGAACAGTGTGCCGGGCAAGCAAGAGCTGATGTCTATTCGGCCCGAGGATTTGAAGGTGGACGTACCGGCTAGCGGAAGCGGCAGAAGAGACGGCATAATAGGGTGAATAAAGGAGCTCAGAGAGCCATTCATGAAACATACTACGCATGAAGTAGATAACGGAATCGCAGACCGTGCGGTACTAGTAAGCTTAGTAACGCCGGATGTGAAGCGGAGCGGCATGAACCCGGAACAATCGCTCGACGAACTTGTCAACCTGGCGGAGACAGCAGGCGTGGAAGTGCTGACGACGATGACGCAGAACAAGGAATCGGTCGATACGAAGTGGTTTATCGGCAAAGGGAAGGTTGAGGAGCTTCGTGCTGCGGCGGAAGAGCTTGGCGCAACGACAGCTATCTTCGATCAAGAGCTATCGGGGGCACAAGTTCGCAACCTGGAAGAAGCGCTTGATATGAAGATCATCGACCGGACGCAGCTCATTCTTGATATATTCGCGCAGCGCGCCAAGACGCGGGAAGGTATTCTTCAGGTTGAGCTGGCTCAGCTCAGCTATTTATTGCCGCGTCTATCCGGCCATGGCAAAAATCTGTCCCGACTCGGAGGCGGCATCGGTACGCGCGGTCCCGGCGAGACGAAGCTGGAGACGGACCGCCGTCACATTCGAGACCGAATTTCGGACCTGAAGCATTCGCTGGAGGAAGTCGTCCGCCACCGGAAGCTTCACCGGGAACGCCGCAAGAAGTCAGGCGTCTTTCAAGTGGCGCTTGTCGGGTACACGAATGCAGGCAAATCAACGCTCCTGCGAGAGTTGACGGATGCTGATGTGTATGTTGAGAATCAATTGTTTGCCACGCTTGATCCGACTTCTCGTACGCTGGAACTGCCTAGCGGTAAGGAGATCGTTTTGACGGATACGGTAGGTTTTATTCAAAATCTGCCGCATGATCTCGTTGCTGCATTCCGCGCGACGCTAGAAGAAGTGAACGAAGCAGATCTCGTGCTGCATGTCGTGGACAGCTCGTCGCCGACGCGCAATGAGCATATGGTTGTCGTAGAGGAAGTGCTGGGTCAGCTCGGTGCAGCAGGCAAGCCTACGATCGTCATATATAATAAGAAAGATATGTGCCCGCCCGATGAGCGGATGACGTTGCCGGACGGCGGCGATGCAATGGTCGTCAGTGCTTATGAAGAGGCGGATCTTGCAAGACTGAAGCAAACATTACAGGACCGGCTCGCCGGCGATACGCGGACGTTCGCGATTCCGGCTGAGCGCGGCGATCTTATTGCACTCGTCTACCGGACAGGAGAAGTGAAAAGTCAGGATGTCGACGGAGAGCGGCTCCTGCTCACGGTCGAAGTGAACAAACAAGATTTCGAGAAGCACGCACGCACGCTGGAGCCGTTCCTGGAGCAGCCGGCTACATAGAGAGGGAGAGAATCAATCGTTATGCATCAAGATATGACGGTATGGACACACTTGGAAAGTTGGGCGGAGGCGGCCGAACGGCGCGTCTCCGCTTCTTTTGCGCGACTGGATAAAACAGCTGAACGCAATCAGTGGAAAGTAATTCGAGCATTCCAGCAGCATAAGGTAAGTGATTTTCATTTCAATGGTTCGACGGGATACGGGTATAACGACCGCGGACGCGAAGTACTCGACCTCGTATACGCCGACGTATTCGGTGCGGAAGCGGCGCTCGTTCGTCCGCATTTCGTATCGGGTACGCATACGATCGGCACAGCGCTGTTCGGCGTGCTGCGGCCCGGCGATGAACTGCTGTATGTGACAGGGCGCCCATACGATACGCTGCACAAAGTGATCGGCAAGCCCGGCGACGGTACCGGATCGCTGCAAGATTGGGGAATCGGGTATGGCGAAGTGGCTTTGCTGCCGGACGGAACGGTCGATTGGGACGGCGTTGCCGCACAGATGAACGAACGCACGAAGGTCGTAGGCATTCAGCGGTCGCGCGGTTACGATTGGCGTTCATCCTTTACCGTTGAGCAGATCGGTGAGATGGTGAGCCGTCTGAAGGCGATAAAGCCCGATGTCATTGTGTTCGTCGATAACTGTTACGGCGAATTTACGGAATTGACGGAGCCGACTGAGGTTGGCGTCGATCTGATGGCTGGTTCGCTCATCAAAAATCCGGGAGGCGGCATCGCGGCAACGGGCGGCTATATCGCCGGTAAAGCGGATCTCGTTGAGGCAGCCGCGTACCGGCTGACGGCTCCTGGCATTGGCGGCGAAGTCGGCGCAATGCTCGGCACCATGCGAGGCATGTATCAGGGACTATACTTCGCTCCGCATACAGTCGGACAAGCACTTAAGGGCTCGGTATTCGCGTCGGCATTGTTCGAAATGCTTGGCTTCGAGACCAAGCCAGCATGGGATGAACCGCGCACCGATCTAATTCAAGCGATCCGTTTCGGCAGTGCCGACCATTTGATCGCGTTCGTTCAAGGCATTCAGAAAGCAGCAGCCGTGGACTCACATGTCGTTCCGGAACCGTGGGATATGCCGGGATACGAACACCCCGTCATTATGGCAGCTGGAACGTTCATTCAAGGCGGCAGTCTCGAGCTTTCTGCTGATGCGCCAATTCGTGAGCCTTACATTGCCTACATGCAGGGCGGCTTAACGTATGGGCATGTGAAATTTGGTGTACTAACGGCGTTAAGCCGCATGGCTGAACGCGGAATATTAACAATCAACCCTTCCACAACTTGACGTGTCATGTCAGCAACGTTACAATAAAGGCATATCTCGGCTACTGGAAGGTTGATGCGAACATGGGTGACGAAATACGGAGAAACATGGCGCTTTTTCCGATAGGGATCGTCATGAAGCTCACGGATTTGACCGCTCGACAAATTCGCTATTATGAGCAGCATGAGCTGATTGTTCCGGCGCGTACGTCAGGCAATCAACGGTTGTTCTCTTTTAATGATGTCGAGCGTCTGCTGGAGATCAAATCGCTAATCGAGAAGGGCGTCAACATCGCGGGCATTAAGCAAGTGATGAATCCGCTCAACACGGAATCCGAAGAAGCAACGGTCATGAGCGAGCAATCCGAAGTGAAGCGCCGCGAATTGTCGGACGCTCAGCTGCATCGGATGCTTAAGCAGCAATTGCTTGAGAAGCGGCCTGGAGGCAAGGCGTCGCTTATTCAAGGCCAGCTCTCCCGTTTCTACAACAAGCATTAAAGCGCTGTCATTTATGAATACGATGCATCATGGCTTCTTACTGCGAGTACCACTGACTTTACGATAATCTAAATTAGATGCGAAGAAGGAGATGATCTCGTGGGCTTTACAAAAGAGGACATCCTGCGTATTACGAAAGAAGAGAACGTCAGATTCATCCGTCTGCAGTTCACCGACTTGCTCGGTACAATCAAGAACGTCGAAATTCCGGTCAGCCAATTAGAGAAGGCGCTGGATAACAAAATGATGTTCGACGGCTCTTCCATCGAAGGCTATGTACGGATCGAAGAATCCGACATGTACTTGTATCCGGACCTCGATACGTGGGTCGTCTTCCCTTGGGTTACGGAAGATCGCGTCGCAAGACTGATCTGTGATATCTATATGCCGGACGGCACGCCGTTCGCTGGCGATCCTCGCGGCATTCTGAAACGTGTGCTGAAGGAAGCCGAGGAGATGGGCTATTCCTCCATGAACGTTGGGCCAGAACCAGAGTTCTTCTTGTTCAAAACGGACGAGAAAGGTAATCCGACGACGGAGCTTAACGACCAAGGCGGATACTTCGACCTTGCACCGATGGACCTTGGCGAGAACTGCCGCCGCGAAATCGTGTTGACGCTGGAAGAGATGGGCTTCGAGATCGAAGCATCCCACCACGAAGTGGCGCCTGGCCAGCACGAAATCGACTTCAAATATGCCGACGCGATCAAAGCGGCGGACCAAATTCAAACGTTCAAGCTCGTCGTTAAGACGGTTGCTAGACAGCACGGCCTGCATGCGTCGTTCATGCCGAAGCCGCTGTTCGGCGTCAACGGCTCCGGCATGCACTGCCACCAGTCGTTGTTCCAAGGCGACAAGAACGCATTCTACGACGAGAGCGACAAGCTTGGCCTCAGCCAAACCGCCCGCTATTACATGGCTGGCATCCTGCATCACGCTCGTGCTTATGCGGCGATTACGAACCCTACGGTCAATTCGTACAAGCGTCTCGTTCCCGGCTATGAAGCGCCATGTTACGTAGCATGGTCTGCAAGCAACCGCAGCCCGATGGTTCGTATTCCGGCTTCGCGCGGCCTTAGCACCCGGATCGAAGCTCGTAACCCGGATCCAGCTGCGAACCCTTATCTTGCGCTTGCAGTTATGCTGAAAGCCGGCTTGGATGGCATTAAGAACCGGATGTCGCTGCCGGCGCCGGTCGACCGCAACATTTATATCATGAGCGAAGAAGAGCGAATCGAAGAGGGCATTCCAAGCTTGCCTGGCGATTTGGCAGAAGCGTTGCAAGAGCTGCTCCGCAGCGAAGTGATCTGCGATGCGCTCGGCGAGCACGCACTTGCTCACTTCTACGAACTGAAAGAAATCGAGTGGGATATGTACCGGACGCAAATCCACCAATGGGAACGCGACCAATACCTTACTCTCTATTAGAATTCAAACGACACGGACGATTCGACATCGTCCGTGTTTTCTTTTGTTCATTTGTTTATTATGTTGTTGGTTATTCTATTGAGTATGCCAAATGACTGACGTCACTTCTGAATAAACACTGACATGAACTAAAATATAAAACACCTGAAGACATATTGGTGTAAGCAAATAGCCCGCATTGTTCTCATCAGCTTGTCCGATGGAACGATGCGGGCTATAGGTCATGCAAGGGATATACTTTAATGAATGTCGCGGAACAGTCCGATGACCTTGCCGAGAATCGTTACGTGCTTCAAACGAAGCGGCTCCATTGTCGGGTTCTGCGGCTGCAGACGGATATGATCCTTCTCTTTATAGAACGTCTTAACCGTCGCTTCGTCTTCTTCTGTCATCGCGACGACGATATCGCCGTTCGTTGCCGTCGGCTGTTGGCGTACGATGACGTAGTCGCCGTTATGAATGCCGGCTTCAATCATCGAGTCGCCCATGACATTAAGGATGAACACATCATGATCGCCGACCATATGGGTTGGAAGCGGGAAGTAGTCCTCGATGTTCTCGGTTGCTGTAATAGGTACGCCTGCCGTTACTTTACCGACGACCGGCACCTTGGCATAAGAGAGCGAGAAGGAGCCCGTGCTCTCGACGTCGCCGTCTAGTATCTCGATTGCGCGCGGCTTCGTTGGGTCGCGGCGGATAAAGCCTTTCTTCTCCAACCGGTCCAAGTGGCCATGAACGGTGGAGCTGGAGGCGAGACCGACCGCTTCGCCGATTTCTCGAACGGAAGGCGGATAGCCTTTATCCCGAACTTCGTTCTTGATAAATTCAAGAATCGCCTGCTGGCGGTTGGAAAGCTTCGACACCATCATCACTCCAAAGGTAAGATTATAGCAAATTATAACACAGAACCGGAGTTCGTACAAACATAAGTTCGTTCGCACATTCGTTCGCACATAAAAGGGAACAAATGTTCCGAAATCTTGTTGACCCGAACAATTGTTCGTGGTATATTATGGACAACAAGAACAAATGTTTGGGGTGCTGATGAAGATGAGAGAAATGACAGCAGTTTATTATAGAAGTAACAATGGAACGGCTAGAACGGTACGTTCGGCAGGTCGGATCCAAGCTGGACGGCTGAATAAGAAACAAGCAGAGGCTGTTCGTGCAGTATTAAGATGGGGATTTGCAATTGGCTTCGCGATTATTCTGTTCTGCGGCGCACTGCTTGTAATGTCAGATGCATCGGGGGAACATCCTGCTGAGCCAATGGAAGGTGAAGCGGTTGTATACGTAGCTCCTGGTGACACGTTGTGGAGTATTGCCTCCAGTACGATCGGTCATAAGGATGATATTCGTGAGCGTGTCTATGAGATTAAGAAGCGCAACAATATGCAATCGGGGATGCTGAAGTCGGGTCAGAAGCTGATTATTCCGAACTCGTAGTATATTGTATACCACCGGTTTCCTTTAATTGATTCAGGTCTCAGTTCGATGACTGAACTAATAGGATACGATTCATACGGATGAGCTGAGAGTGTACATATCTCAGCTCATCCGTTTTGTTTTTAAACATCGTTCAACGTTTGTGCCCGGCTCACCATCTGAACAAGATAACATGATGCATTCATTGAATATTATTTGGTATCAATTATATGCACGCGGTTCGGATGATGATTATTCGGAGAAACTGGAGATGTTTCTCAATCAAGCCAGACAGAACTAAAGGATAGCGGCGACCCAAATATACAGCGGCTTGTAAAAGACTTTATAGGTCCATACTGCCGCTATTTCTAATTTAATGAGAAGTTTCAAGATAATGCTTCGATGTACAGGCGGCGTATCGGGTGGTTATTCTATTACCTATCAAGGGACGGCAACGGAGCACAGCGATCGTCAGAACATTCGCCTGCGCAGCTGCCTCTACCCGCACATATACCATTTATCCAACAACCCCTATGTTTCTTGCAGGAATACGTGTTGTCAAGCCTGCTCAAACCTTGACAATCGAATAGCGAAAATGTCAAAGTAATAAGAAGTGCAAAAATGACTGACCCGAAAGGAGAATCGTAAAATGGAAGAACTAATTGCGCGGATAAACGAATTGTCCCGTAAACATAAAACGGTAGGCTTGACCGAAGCGGAGACAGAGGAGCGGGCGCAACTGCGGCGCAAGTATCTTGAAGTGTTCAAAGGCAATTTCCGCAACCAGCTTGACTCGATCAAGTGGGAAGGCGAGGGAGAAGACGGCGGAGAGGAGCCGCGGATTAAGCATTAATCCGCAATAGGGCGAAACGTAAGACGTCTGGGAGCGTAACCGATAGAATGAAATACGAGAACGAGATGCAGGAGGGGAAAATATGAAATACGGTTTATTGGGGAACAGCGGTATTGCTGTATCGGAATTGTGCCTCGGCACAATGACGTTCGGCAATACGACGGATGAGCAGCAATCGCTTCGAATGATGGATCAATTCGTCGAACTTGGCGGCAACTTCCTGGATACGGCGAACGTATACGTAGGCGGACGTTCGGAAGAAATCGTCGGCAAGGCGATTAAACCGCGACGTTCGGAGCTTATTCTCGCAACGAAAGTACGGTTTCCTACCGCAAGCCACGTGAACGGCGGCGGATTGTCCCGCAAACATATTTTCGAATCGGTGGAGGCCAGCCTAACCCGGCTCGGTACCGATTACATAGACCTATATCAAGTGCATACTTGGGACCAGGCGACGCCGATTGAAGAAACGCTTCGGGCGCTGGACGATTTGGTCGCTTCCGGCAAAGTCCGTTATATCGGATGTTCCAACTTCTATGCTTGGCATTTGATGAAGTCGCTCGCCGTGAGCGATGCACGCGATTATGCCCGTTTCGTATCCATTCAGCAGCAATACAGCTTAGTTAGCCGCGATATGGACCGCGAGCTGCTCGAGCTTTGCCTCGAGGAGAACATTGCTATCATCCCGTGGGCGCCGATTGGCGGGGGATTCTTGACGGACCGTTATGGCAAAGAGTATCCGACGGAAGGACGACTTGCGAATCCGAACGGCGGCGAGAGCTCATGGACTGTTCGCGGTACGGAACGCAACTTCGCGATCCGGGAGGCTGTGCAGCAAGCCGCCGAAGAGCTTGGCCGCACGACGGCGCAAGTGGCGCTTCGCTGGTTGTTGCAGCGGCAAGGCATTACATCGCCGATCTTCGGCGCGCGGACGCTTGAACAATTCGAGGACAACATGGGCGCGGTCGGCTGGGAAATGCCTGATGACGTATGGGCTAAGCTCGATGAAGTCAGCTCGCTTCCTTCCGAGTATCCGAAACGTTTCATTACGAAGTTCAGCAGAGGTCTTAAGTAGGAGTCAATTCGGCAACTTGACTCGAAGGCAGAAGGTTAGAGGAGGACATCATTCGTGTCACGTTCTTGGGAGCGCAAAGTGCGCAGCAATATGAATAATCTGAATAAACAACGTAAGAAGCAAGGCTTGCAATCGGTAGTGCCATCGGCGGAAAAATCCGATACATATAAGGGGCGCAGCTTTATCGGGCCCATTTTACTCGTCTTGCTAACGGCGATGTACGCGATCGTCGTCGGCAATGATAATGAGTCGAACCTTTACTGGGTAACGATCGCATTATACTTATTCTTGGCTCTGATGCTGTTCGTTCGCCGCCCGTACGTGAAGGTTGCAACAGATAATGTTCAGACGCGCAAGTTTTCCGGTCACAAAACGCTGCAAGCAGCGGATATCAAATCGATTACGGCTTCGAGCGGCTACGTGGTCATCGAACGCCATCGCGGCGGCAACTGGGTATTCTCCCAGTTCGTGAACCGTTATCCGACGGACAAGCTCGCTGAGCGGCTGCAAGCTTTCGCGAAGCAGCACCAACTTCCTTTTAACACCAAATAATTTATGTTCGTTCAATAATCGTTGAATGTTCAATCAGGGAGAGACGACAGACAAATGGCTAAGAAAGCAGTATTATTCGACTTGGATGACACTTTGCTATGGGATGACCGCAGCGTTCAGGAGGCGTTCGACGCAACTTGCCGTTATGCGGCTGAGAAGACGGGCGTAGACGCAGCCAAGCTGGAAGAAGCCGTTCGCAGCGAAGCGCGCGCACTGTATGAGTCGTATGAAACGTTCGCGTTCACGAAGATGATCGGCATTAACCCGTTCGAAGGTATGTGGGGCAATTTCACGGGAGGCGAACTCGAGTCGTTCCGTAAAATGCAGGCGCTCGCGCCAGGCTATCGCAGAGATTCATGGACGCGCGGCCTTGCGGCATTGGGCATCGAAGACGCAGCTCTTGGCGCGGAGCTTGCAGAGATGTTCCCGGCTGAACGCCGTTCCCGTTCGTACGTATACGAGGAGACGTTCCGTCTGCTGGACCGTCTGAAAGGCAAGTACAAGCTGCTGCTGCTGACGAATGGTTCGCCTGACCTGCAGCAAGAGAAGCTGGACGGCGTGCCGGATCTCGTGTCTTATTTCGATCACATTATTATTTCTGGAGCGTTCGGCGAAGGCAAGCCGGCGGCATCGATTTTCCGCCATGCGATGGACAAGCTCGGCATTGAACCGGAAGACGGCGTTATGGTCGGGGACAAGCTGACGACCGATATTCTCGGCGCGAACACGGTCGGCATGACGTCCGTGTGGATCAACCGTCACGGTATGAAACGCACCGATGAAATTGTGCCGGCATACGAGATTTCGCATCTGGAGCAGCTCCTTCCGATTATTGAATAACGGCGGATTCTGGCGCGATCGATAACGAAAAGCCCGCAACCGATTGGTTGCGGGCTTTCTCATGCTGCAATATAAGGAAAGCATTATGCTTTCTTGAATGTAGGGTCTGCGAACGGATGAGCGATCCAGCCGTCCGTCTCGATGAACAGACGAACTGCAACGATCTTCTTGTTGTCCATCAGCGTGAAGAAGTGGGGCGTGTTCTCCGGTACGGAGATGATGTCGCCCGGCTCAAGTTCGACGTCGAAGTAGCCGATATCGTCGGAGCCTTTAATAATAAAGATGCCTCGTCCGCCAACGATGGCACGGATTTCGTCTTCGGTATGCGTATGGACATCCTCGAATTTTTTGAGCAGATCTTCGAGGTTAGGCGTCGATTCCGACAGCGTGATGATATCCCATGTCTGGTAGCCGCGGCGAGCGGCAAGGTCGCGGATCTCGTCGTCGAATGCGGCGAGAATTTCGGCTTTCTCTTCGTTCGAGAGCGTAAATTTCTCTTTCAATTGTGCCGGGAGCTTCGACATGTCCCATTGCTCATATAATACATTTTGTTTCGATAGGAACTCGCCGACGTTGACATCGCCTTGAATGCGTTCGTTCGTGTTGCGGATGCGAATTTCAGCCATGACACATTCCCTCTTTTCCTATTGGAATAAAAATATCGATCATCTAGCCTATATTATAAAGCAAAAAAAACCGCATGTCGACCAATTGTCCTTTTCACTTGTGGACCTTTCTGGTAGACTAAATGTTAATGATTTTTGTCGAAAGTGATGTGGTGTAAGCGTGACGAAACCGAGCCTAAAACAACTAATGCAAGAACGCATTCTCATTATGGACGGCGCAATGGGTACGATGATTCAGCAAGCAGATCTTACAGCAGAAGATTTCGGCGGCGAAGAGCTGGATGGTTGTAACGAATTGCTCGTTCTGACTCGTCCTGACGTTATTCAATTGATTCATGAACAATACTTGGAAGCCGGCGCGGACATTCTGGAAACGAACACGTTCGGATCAACCAGCGTCGTTCTTCAAGAGTACGATATTCCGGAGAAGGCGCGCGAGCTCAATCTCGTCGCAGCTAAGCTCGCAGTCGATGCGGCGAAGAAATACTCGACGCCTGATAAGCCGCGTTACGTTGCTGGCGCAATGGGTCCGACGACGAAGACGTTGTCCGTTACCGGCGGCGTTACGTTCGATCAGCTCGTCGAAAGCTATCAAGAGCAGGCAGTCGCACTGATCGAAGGCGGCGTTGATGCGCTGCTGCTTGAGACAAGCCAAGATACGCTGAACGTCAAAGCCGGCAGCATCGGCATCCGTCAAGCGTTCGAAGAGACGGGCATTGAACTGCCGATCATGATCTCAGGCACAATTGAGCCAATGGGCACAACGCTTGCAGGCCAGACAATCGAATCCTTCTATTTGTCGCTGGAGCATCTGAAACCCATCTCGATCGGTCTGAACTGTGCGACGGGACCAGAGTTTATGCGCGATCATATCCGTACGCTGAACGATATTTCGAAGGCAGCGATCAGTTGCTATCCGAATGCCGGTCTGCCGGATGAGAACGGACAATACCATGAAACGCCGGAATCCTTAGCTGCGAAGATGGCGGGATTCGCGGAGAGCGGCTGGCTGAACGTGGCGGGGGGTTGCTGCGGCACGACTCCGGCTCATATTAAAGCGATGGCGGAGACGATGGCAAAACATGCGCCGCGCCGCAAAGAAGGCGAGCATCTTCCGGCTGTTACCGGCATCGATACGGTCTATATCGAAGATGCGAACCGCCCGATCATGGTCGGTGAGCGGACGAACATTTCCGGTTCGCTTCGCTTCAAGCGTCTGATTAAGGAAGGCTCTTTCGACGAAGCATCGGAGATTGCCCGTTCCCAAGTGAAGAATGGCGCTCAAGTGATTGACATCAACCTTCAGGATACCGATGTGGACGAGGAATACGCCGTTCACCAGTTCATTCCGCAGGTTGTGAAGAAGATCAAAGCACCGCTCATGCTGGACTCGACTTATGACCATATTATTGAGCTCGGTCTGAAATATTCGCAAGGCAAAGCCATCATCAACTCGATTAACTTGGAAGACGGCGAGTCGAAGTTCGAGAAAATCGTGCCGCTCATGCATAAGTACGGCGCAGCTGTCGTCTGTATTCTGATCGACGAGAGCGGACAAGCGGTATCCCGCCAAGCGAAGATGGAAGTGGCAGACCGCTCGTACGATCTACTGGTCAATAAGTATGGCGTTACGCCGGAAGATATTATTTTTGACCCGAATATGTTCCCGGTTGGCTCCGGCGACCCGCAGTATATCGGTTCTGCTGTTGAGACGATCGAAGGCATTCGGATGATCAAGCAGAAGTATCCTCGCGCGAAGACGATTCTCGGCCTCAGCAATATCTCGTTCGGCTTGCCGCCGGCGGGCCGCGAAGTGCTGAACTCGGTCTACCTGTACGAGTGCACGAAAGCCGGTCTCGACTACGCTATCGTCAACTCCGAGAAGCTGGAGCGTTACGCATCCATTCCGGCTGAAGAGCGGAAGCTGGCGGAAGATCTGATCTTTAACACGAACGACGAGACGCTGGCTCTGTTCGTAGCCGCGTTCCGCGACAAGACGGTCGTGAAGAAAGAGAAAGCTTCCAACTTGACGCTGGAAGAACGTCTTGCTTCCTATGTCGTCGAAGGGACGAAGGAAGGTTTGCTCGCGGATCTCGACGAAGCGCTGACGAAGTACGCGCCGCTGGCGATCATTAACGGTCCGCTTATGGCAGGCATGGAAGAAGTCGGCCGTCTGTTTAACGCGAACGAGCTGATCGTTGCCGAAGTTCTGCAGAGCGCGGAAGTGATGAAGGCGTCCGTCGCGCACTTGGAACCGCACATGGAGAAGTCGGAATCGTCGGTTAAGGGGAAAATTATTCTCGCAACCGTTAAAGGCGACGTGCACGATATCGGCAAAAACCTCGTGGAAATCATTTTGTCGAACAATGGTTATCAAATCATCAACCTTGGTATCAAGGTTCCGCCTGAACAACTGATCGAGGCATACCGCAAAGAAAAGGCAGACGCAATCGGGTTGTCTGGTCTACTCGTCAAGTCAGCTGCCCAGATGGTCATTACAGCGCAAGACTTGCGCAATGCGGGCATTGATGCGCCGATTCTGGTCGGCGGTGCTGCGCTTACGCGCAAATTCACGAAGACGCGTATCGCACCGGAGTATGACGGACTTGTCCTATATGCGAAGGATGCCATGGACGGACTCGATATCGCGAACAAGCTCGTTAACCCGACTCACCGGGAAGTGATCGAGCAAGAGCATGAGGCGCTTCGCGCTTCGGGCTTCGGGATTACGGAAGAGCCGAAGGCAATGCCGGAGCTGTCGCGCGCCGTTCGTTCGAACGTTGCGACGGATGTGCCGGTATTGGCGCCTCCTGATTTGGAGCGCCACGTCCTGCGTAATATCCCGATCCCGCAAGTTGTTCCGTACGTGAACATGCAGACGCTGATCGGTCACCATCTCGGCTTGAAAGGCAATTTCGATAAGCTGATCGCTCAAGGCGACGCGAAGGCGGAGCATCTGAAGGAAACGGTGGACGGCATCATTCGCGATGCGGCGGCGACGGGATCGATTAAGGCGCACGCGATGTACCGGTTCTTCCCGGCCCAATCGTCCGGCAACGACATTATCGTCTATGATTCTGCGGATCACACGAAAGTGCTGCACCGGTTCTCGTTCCCTCGCCAGAATGTCGAGCCGTTCCTGTGCTTGGCGGACTTCCTCCGCTCGGTGGAAAGCGGCGAGATGGATTATGTCGGGTTCCTCGTCGTCACGGCGGGTCACGGCATCCGCGATCGTGCGGAGCAGTACAAAGAGAACGGCGATTACCTGCTCTCCCATGCGATCCAAGCGACGGCGATCGAGCTGGCAGAAGGCCTCGCAGAGCGCGTGCATCATATTATGCGGGACATCTGGGGCATTCCGGATCCGGTCGACATGACGATGGCGCAGCGCCACGGTGCCCGTTACCGCGGCATCCGTGTATCGTTCGGTTATCCGGCATGTCCGAATCTGGAGGATCAAGGTCCTCTGTTCGCACTGATGAAGCCAGAGGATATCGGCGTCGAGCTGACGGAAGAGTTCATGATGGAGCCCGAAGCATCTGTCTCCGCGATGGTGTTCGCTCATCCGGAAGCCCGTTACTTCAACGTCGACAAAGCATAACGATAGCAGCCTCAGCCTCCGGGCACCGCCGAATCGAGGCGGTGGCCCGGAGGTTTTTATTTGAGCTGCATAGAGCAGTCTCGGGTATCGGGTATGCGGTACAGGATAGTAAGAAATAATGCACATAGACTAGACGATTCTCGAATGGACATATTGGATTTTAATTACAGGATGGAGGCGCATGGTTGGAGCTAACATTTCTCGGTACAGGTGCAGGCAGACCGAGCCGGCAGCGCAACGTGACGTCGATTGCGCTTCGGCTTCCTTCGCCGTTGAATTCGGTCTGGCTGTTCGACGCAGGTGAAGGAACGCAGCATAAGCTGCTTGATACACCGATTAAGCTGAATCGGATCGACCGCATTTTTATTTCGCATATGCATGGTGATCATACGTTCGGATTAGCAGGATTGCTCAGTACGCGCGCTTATGACGGAGGCGTTGATCCCGTTACGTTATACGGTCCGCCGGGGCTGCGCGAAATGATTGAATGTCTGTTCGAATTGAGCAGCACGCGCATTACTTACGAAATCCGTTATGTTGAAGTCGAGGAAGGGATCATTTATGATGACGGGCAGTTCAGTGTGGAAGCGGCTGCGCTCGAGCATCGGGTTCCGTGCTTCGGCTACAGGATCGTCGAGCGGGACCGTTCTGGCCGGTTGGATACGGCGAAGCTGAAAGAGGCGGGCGTGCCTGCGGGTCCATTGTATGGCAAGCTGAAAGCCGGCGAAGATATTGTGCTGGACGACGGACGCACGGTATGCTCGGCGGATGTAACAGGTCCTTGTATTCCTGGACGGATCATCACTATATTAGGGGATACGAAACCGTGCAGCGGTGCTTTGAAGCTGGCTCGCGATGCGGATTTGCTCGTGCATGAAGCGACATTCGAAGCCGGGTTGGAGGAGAAGGCGGAAGCGTACGGCCATTCGACGACGATACAAGCGGCAGAAATTGCACGCGAAGCAGGCGCACATAAGCTGGTAATGACCCATTTCAGCTCGCGCTACGATCTGGATGAAGCTGTGCGGCTCGAAGAGGAAGCCCGCACGCGATTCCCGGCATCATATGCAGCCCAAGACGGCTCTCAGTTCGCAGTGGAATGCCGCTGCTAACCAAATAACAGGGCGGCAGCCATCGTGTCTGAACAACACGTATGTCTGCCGCCTGTTGCATTATAGCCGATTATTTTACGATTCGAGCGGTTCTTCGTCTTGGAGTTCGCTCTGGAAGCCTTCGATGGCCGCTTGCCGGCCTTTGTTTTTGCTTTGGATGGCGCTAAGCTCCTGAGGCGAAATTTCTTCTGCGTGCTCGTCGAGATAGCTTTGTGCCTCTTGTAAATTTTGTTCCGTGTTCTCGATCGAATTGCGAATTCGGGATGCGTTGTTGCTGCGGTCGTCTGGTTTAGCCATTTGGGTTCGGCCTCCTATTAGCGGTGTATGATTTGGATTGAGCGGAACAGTTCCTCTTGCGAATCCTTGTATAAGATGCGGTAGCGGGCGGCGAAATATACGTGTGACAGCCCCTTCCTTACAATTTCGATAGAAACCGTAAACAATGTGTTAACGGTTCGCTGATACGATATGGTCGAAGGCGCGAAGCGGCCTTGGTATGATGCCAGCATCAGAATTGGAAGGGGTAGATCGAATGGATACCGGAAGTCATCTGCTGCTCGGACTGACGTTAGCTGGCGCATCGCTTGCCATCCCGGCTGTCGGAGCCGATCCGTCGCTGCAGCATGCGCTAATTGCTGCTTCGCTCATTGGCAGCCATGCGCCTGATTTTGATGCTGTTGCCCGGTTGAAAGGGCAAACCGTTTATTTGCGCCATCATCGCGGCATTACGCATTCTCTGCCGGCGCCGCCTGTGTGGGCGGCCGCAATCGGTTTGCCGGCGGCATGGCTGTTCGGCGTATGGGAGCATGCAGTGCTGCTCGTCTTATGGACGATGCTGGCTGTTATTTTTCATATTACGCTGGATCTCTTCAATGGTTATGGCGTTCAATGCCTGCGGCCTTTTACAAGACGGTGGCTTCATCTGGATTCGTTATGCTTATTCGATCCTTATATATTCGGTATCCATACTGCTGCAGCGCTGCTATGGCTGACTGGAATTGTGGAGGGATCTGCGGCAGGCGCGATGTTCGACATCCTGTATGGCTTGACCTTCGTGTATATGCTCAGTCGTCTCGCAGAACGCCGAAGACGGAAGAAACAACTGGAGCGTGTCTTCGGTACGAATAACCGGATTACGCTGCTGCCGCATATGTCCGGTCTGACCTGGCAATTTGTTATCGATGGCGCAGAGTGCTATGAGACAGGAACGATCGGCGTGAAGGGCATCGTAATGGAAGCAAAGATATGGAAATCGACCTCGCTTAGCGGATCAGAGCCGGTTGTTGCGACGCTCGGAACGGACGGCGTGCGTGCATTCTTGTCTTTTGCAACGAATGTGCACGTTCAAGTGAAGGAGAAGCTTGACGGGTATGAGGTAACTTGGGGAGACGTCCGTTTCTGGCACAATCATAAGCTCCCCTATACAGCTGCGGTTACGTTGGACCGTCAGATGAATGTGTTAAGCAGCAAGCTCGGTTGGGACAAAAAAACGTGGGAGCCTCCATACGTCTGATCGGACTCAGCATAGTGAAGATTGAAGCCCGCTCTGCCAGCCCGTCCGGTTGGGGCGGGCTGTTCTTCGCAAGCGGCTGTCCATCCTTTCCATTGCCAGCCGAACATGCATTCTGTACAATGTAGCTAGACTACGTGTACGGAATGCGGGAGGATACAGGGATGAACCGATGGACGGGCCGAGCCGACGACTTGGACGATTGGCTGGAGCAATTGAAGCATGAGCCGGAACTGATGGACAACGTGACGCACTGGCATACGATACCGCCTCGCGAGGCGCGTACGTCGCCGCTTCCCTATGATTTGGATTCAAAGCTGAAGGCTGCGCTCCAGGATCGGGGGGTCAACGAGCTGTACGTGCATCAGGCCAAGGCCTATCAAGCGGTACGGGAAGGACGGCATGTCGTAGCCGTTACACCTACGGCATCGGGCAAGACGATGTGCTACAATTTGCCGGTGCTGCAATCGCTGCTTGAGAATGATGACGGCAGGGCGCTGTACATGTTCCCGACGAAGGCACTTGCGCAGGACCAGGTCGCAGAGCTGCAGAAGCTTGCAGATATAATGGAAGTCGATATTAAGACGCATACATACGACGGCGATACGCCGCCGACGGTGCGGACGGCTATACGGAATGCGGGACATATCGTTGTGACGAATCCGGATATGCTGCACTCGGCCATCCTGCCTCATCATACGAAATGGGTGAAGCTGTTCGAGAATATCCGCTATATCGTTATCGATGAGCTGCATGCTTACCGGGGCGTGTTCGGGAGCCATGTGGCGAACGTTATTCGGCGTCTGAAGCGGATTTGTAAGTTCTATGGCTCGTCGCCGCAATTTATATGCGCATCCGCGACGATCGACAATCCGCGCGAGCACGCGGAGCGGCTGATCGGCGAACAGGTTACGCTAGTCGACGATAACGGGGCTCCAATGGGCGAGAAGCATTTTATATTTTATAATCCGCCGGTCGTGAATCAACAGCTCGGCATTCGCCGCAGCAGCGTTCTGGAGACACGCAAGCTTGCCGGCATGCTGCTTCGGCAAGGCGTGCAGACGATCGTGTTCGCTCGCAGCCGGGTTCGGGTCGAGCTGCTGCTGACCTACTTGCAGGAGCTTATCAAGGACAAAGTGAACGACAAGACGATTCGCGGCTATCGGGGAGGTTATCTGCCGAAGCTCCGCCGCGAGATCGAACGGGGCTTAAGAAGCGGCGAAATTCGAGGTGTCGTCAGTACGAACGCGCTCGAGCTCGGCATCGACATCGGGCAGCTGCAGGCATGTGTGCTGAACGGGTATCCGGGCACAGTTGCGAGTACGTGGCAGCAGTCAGGGCGCGCCGGCCGGCGGCAGACGAGCTCGGTGACGTTCATGGTGGCAAGCAGCAATCCGCTGGATCAGTACATCATTCAGAACCCGGAATACTTCTTCAACCGTCCGCCAGAGCGGGCGCTGATTCATCCCGACAATCTGCTTATTCTAATCGATCATGTGAAGTGTGCCGCTTATGAACTGCCATTCGAGATGGGCGAGAAGTTCGGCTCGGAGACGCTTGAAGATATGCTTGAATTTCTGGTGGAAGAGAAGGTGCTGCACCGAACGGGCAACCGCTGGTATTGGATGGAGCAGTCGTTCCCGGCCCATGGCATATCGCTGCGCTCGGCGGCGCAGGAGAACTTCATCATCATCGATATGAGCGAGGGCAGCCGCGTGCTCGGTGAGGTCGACCGGTTCAGTGCACCGACGCTCATACATGACGAGGCGATCTATATTCATGAGGGTGTCCAGTATCAGGTCGAGAAGCTGGACTATCATGAGAAGAAAGCTTATGTCCGACAGGTAGACGTCGATTATTACACCGATGCGAATATGGCGGTAGAGCTGAAGGTGCTGCATGCCGACAAGGAGCGCATAAGCGGCGAGATCGTACGAACCTACGGCGAAGTGACGGTTAATGCGAAGGCGACGATTTTCAAAAAGATCAAACTGCGCACGCACGAAAATATCGGCTCCGGACCGATCCACCTGCCCGAAGAGGAGCTGCATACGAGCGGCTATTGGTTCTCGTTCAGCGAGGAGGCGGCGGCAGGCAAAGGGACGAACGAAATGCAGTGTGCACTGCTAGGCCTTGCCAACGTGCTCGTTCATATTGCGCCGGTCTATCTCATGTGCGATCCGCTCGACATTCGTGTCGTGCCGCAGGTGAAGGCGGTGCATACGCAGCGGCCGACGATTTATTTCTACGACCGGTACCCTGGCGGGATCGGACTTAGCGAGCGGCTGTTCGATGTCCATGATGAGCTGCTGGAGCGGGCGCACAAGATGATTCGCAATTGCACCTGCTTAAGCGGTTGTCCTGCATGCGTTGGACCGATCGAGGAGGTCGGACTGCTCGGCAAAACACAAGCGCTCCAGTTGCTTGAGGAAGCGGGTGCAGGCCGATGAGTGCATTTCGCGACCGGTTCAACCGGCTGCGCGGACAGAGCGCCTCAACTGAAACGGCTGCGGAGCAGACGACGGGCGCGGCCGAAATTGACGAAAGGGAGTTATCTGCTGCGACTCCGGATCAAGATGAGACTGACAGTGATAGAGGGGGCCGCCTGGACGCTTCTGCTTCGGCTTCTGAGTCGGAACAGACACACACTTCCATGTCTCTGCCTGCAGATGTCCTCGAAATCGTACCGGAGTGGGAACCGCATGGTGTCCGGCTTGCACGCAATGAGTCGGGAGAGTTTCTGTTGAAAGAAACGCGCTACCCGGTTTCGTACCAGCACGGTATCCATGCTTTTTCCGAATGGGGCGAGGCTTCCTCCTCGCTCGCAGCTTTTCACGGGATCGAGGAAGTGATGGGTGCCGGTTCGCACGCTGATGAGGAGACTACAGCAAGGCTTGCTGGCGAAGAAGTGTTGTTCCTCGATTTGGAAACGACCGGATTAGGAGCCGGAGCGGGTAACGTGCCGTTCATGCTAGGCATCGCTTATTTCGAGAATGGGGAATATGTCGTCCGGCAATCGTTGATCCGCCATCCGGCTGAGGAGCGCGCAATGCTGGCCGATTTGAAGGAACGGCTGCCGCGGTTCCGATATCTCGTGACGTATAATGGCCGAACGTTCGACTGGCCGGTTATGCAGAGCCGGTTTATTATGAATGGATTCGGCAGCCGGGTATGGGAGCCGCTCCATCTTGATTTTTTGCATCCTTCCAGAAGTATTTGGCGCAATACACTCGTCTCCTGCAAGCTTAGTTATGTCGAAGAAGAACGGCTAGGCGTATTCCGTGAAGACGATTTGCCTGGTTCGGAGGCGCCGGGGCGGTACTTTGCTTATTTGGCAGACGGAGATCCGCAGCCGCTTCTCGATGTGTTCAAGCATAACGAGATCGATATGCTTTCGCTGGCCGCGCTTGCTATTCGGTTCGGACACCTGTTGGGTGGCAGAATCGGTGAAGCGTTCCCGATTCCGACGGAGCCGGAGGAGCTAGTCCGTACTGGACTGTGGTTGGAACGAATGGGCCGCCATGACTCCGCGCTGCCTCTGCTCGAACTGGTCCGGACGTCGGAACGGGGCACGCCGGCTGTCTGGAACCGGCTCGCGGAACGCGATAAGCGGCTTGGCGATTGGGCGTGTGCGACCGCTCTATGGGAGAAAGCGGCGGACGCCGCTGAGCAAGCATCAGGAATGCTGAATTGGGATGCGCATGTGGAGTTATCCATGTATTTCGAGCATCGGGCTAAAGACATTCATCAAGCGCTCCATTACGGCCGCACCGCACTTGAACTTGCGCTTAGTCATCCGCTAAGCGGCAAAGCAGACAGTAAGCGGCGCAAAGAAATCGATGCGCTCAAGCACCGTATCGACCGGCTTCTCCGCAAAGCGGGACGTTAATGAAGCGATTACTGTGTTGTTGGCAATAAGCGTCTCTGTGAGGGACGCTTATTTTCATAGGCTGACATGAGCTTTAACTAGCGATTGCCGCATGCGTCACATGTGCTTGGCAACAGGGCAACAGCTATGTTATTGTGGCAGAAGGCTGTTTGTTATTGTACAAGGTGATTTTGATAGGACAGCGGCAGGGGGAATACATACATGAATACGATCCGATTCGCCTTCAGCGGCTTCGGAAATATAGCCAAAACCCATATGACAGCGCTCCGCGCGCTGCCAATCGTCAAGAAAGTCCCGGCTGTTCCGGTGCTCGATACTCTTATTACGCGCGATCCGGAGCGCAACCGGGCGCATGCGGAAGCGATCGGCTTCCGGCGAATCGTCTCAAGCGTTGCGGAAGCAGCGATTGATCCGCAAGTCGATGTTCTTGACATTTGCACGCCGAACAATCGGCATGACGAAGATGCGAGAGCGGCCATTGCAGGCGGCAAAGCAATTTATTGCGAGAAGCCGATTACAGATCAATACGATTCGTCAGCTGCGCTGGAGCAAGCGGTTAGCGCTTCGGGACTGACGCAGCAATTGGCTTTCACTTTCCGTTATCATCCGGCTGCTATGCGTATACGCGAACTGGTAATGCAAGGCGTTGTCGGCGACATTCTGCAATGTAAAATCGCGTACCGCCGGTCCGGTTATCTGAACGCAGAGCGTCCGGTAAGCTGGAGACTCGATACGGGCATGTCCGGAGGCGGAGCGATCAGCGATCTAGGCGTTCATGCGCTTGATCTGTTCCGGTATTGGTTCGGCGAGGTCGCGCACGCGGACGGACGAGTTCATACGCATGTGAAGCGCCGACCGGCTGCTGCAGGCAGCACGGAACTCGTAGAGATGGCCATCGACGACTGGGCGATCATCCATCTTACGACCGAATCTGGCGTGAACGGCATGGCGGAAGTATCGCGCGTCGCACTTGGATCCGAAGCATTCGATATTCAAATCGTTGGCTCGAAAGGTTCTATTACTTGCGATTTGGAACGGGATGCCGTACCGGCGGTCCATCTGCTTCGCGGGACGCCAGGGACGCTGCCGGAGCCTTCATCGCTTGCGCTTGTGCCAGATGAGAAATCTACGATGGGATTTGCGGTTGACACCCATTTTGGTGCGCTTCATCATTTCGTGCTCCGGCTTGCGGGCGATGACCGTTGGTCCGATATCGTACCGACGCTCAAGGACGGCGTTATTGCAGAGTATTGGATCGATCGGGTGCTTACCCAAGCGAAAGCGGGTCAGGCATGAAAAATTCGGGGCGAACAATAAAAGGTGTGCTTCTCGATCTAGACGGTACGTTGTATCACGGTACGAGGATGATTGCCGGAGCGGACCGTTTAATGGAGATGCTGACGGCAAGAAACATTCCTTACTTATATGTAACGAACAACTCTTCGTTATCGCCGGAGGCTTTCGCGGCAAGGTTGCGGGGAATGGGGCTTCCAGCCCGGGCAGAGGATGTCTGTACCTCGGCAGGCGCAGCAGCCGAATATGTGGCGGAGCGCCGTCCCGGCGCTAAAGTGTTTATTATAGGAGAGAGCGGACTGCGCGAAGCCGCGGTGGAAGCAGGACTTCAGCCCGTCGAGAACGGAGCTGATGTCGTGCTCCAAGGCATCGACCGGGAGCTTACTTATAGCAAAATGGCGCAAGCTGTCGATCAATTGCTTAGCGGAGCGGAGTCGGTTATGACGAATCCAGACCTGCTGCTGCCTTCCGAGCATGGTTTAATGCCAGGGGCTGGCTCGATTGGCGCGATGCTGCAAGCAGCGAGCGGCAAGGCGCCGACGATTATCGGCAAACCTTCGCCGATTCTAATGAACTATGCGCTGGAGCGGCTTGGCGTCGAGGCGTGCGATACGCTGGTTGTAGGAGACAATCTTGCGACGGATATTGGTGCCGGCATCGCGGCGGGGTGTGTTACAGCTCTCGTGCTGACGGGACTTACGACGGCAGACAACTTGGAACATTATGCAGCGAGAGCCGGTTGCAGAGCGGACGTTGTATGCGCGGACTTGGATGCGTTAAGCTCGTATATATCCGAGCGAATCGGGCAATAAGAGAAGGAAACGTACGGACAGGAAGGAAGAGGACGGATGCCAGAACTACCGGAAATGGAAACGTATCGCATCATGCTGTCGGAACGGATTGCCGGCAAGCTGATAACCGGTGCTGCGGTAACGCGCGATAAAACGATAAATATGGAGCCCGACGCGTTCATTTCGGATGTCGTCGGCAGAACCGTCTGGTTCGTCGAACGAAGAGGCAAGCATCTGCTGCTGCATCTGGACGATGGCCGCAGACTCGTCATCCATCTGATGCTCGGCGGCTCGTTGTATTATGGCGATGAAGAAGACCGTCCTGACCGGACGGTACAGGTGGAACTGTCGTTCGGCAGCCATAAGCTGTTCGGAATCGGACTGCGTCTGGGTTACGTCCATCTGCTGTCCGCGAAGGAAGCAGTCGAACGGTTCAAGGAACTCGGACCCGAGCCGCTGGATCCGCGGCTGACGGCAGCATCATTCAGGAAGTTGTTCCAGGGCAAACGCGGCGTATTGAAATCGGCACTCGTCGATCAGCAGACGATAGCGGGCATCGGCAATTGTTATTCAGACGAAATTTGTTTTACTGCATCGATTCGGCCGAATACTCGCATCCCGTCGCTTCGCGACGAGGAATGGGAGCGTTTGTTCCGTGCGACGCAATCGGTGCTTCGCGATGCGACCGCAGCAGGCGGATACATGGAATCGCCGACGTTCCTCGGGGATACGCTGACGGGCGGCTACAACGAGCGCTGCCGTGTCTACGACCGCGGCGGCCAGCCTTGCTTGCAATGCGGCACCGCAATCGAGCAATCGGAAGTCGCCTCGAAAAAAATGTTCTACTGCCCTTCGTGCCAACCGGAGCAATAACATGCTGTACGGCTGTCATGTGAGTACCAGAGGCGGTTATTTGGCGGCAGCCGTGAGAGCGGAGGCGCAGGGCGCGAAGTCATTTCAATATTTTCCGAAAAATCCGCGGGCGCTCTCCGTTAAATCGTTCGACCGTACGGATGCGAAGCGGTGCGCCGCTTACTGCACCGAACGCGGGCTGCATTCGATCGCGCATACGCCTTACCCGACGAATCTGGCTGCGGCGGATGCGGATCAGCGAAGCCGGACCGTCTCATCGTTGCTTAACGACCTTGATATAGCAGAAGCGTGCGGTTCGATCGGTGTTGTCGTTCATTTCGGTATCTATAAAGGTGCTGAGCCGCTGGCCGGTTACCAGAACATTATTACGGCATTGAACGAGGTGACAGCCCAGTGGGACGGCAAGGCGAAGCTGCTGATCGAGAATCAAGCGGGCGACCATGCGTTCATGGGCACGACGTTCGAGGAGCTGGCGACAGTGCGCAGCTTATGTAATGCTCCACTGCAGATCGGCTTCTGTCTGGATACATGCCATTTGTTCGCAAGCGGCGGCTGGAACGGCGAGCCGAATGCGCCGTGGTTGAAGAAAGCGACTGAAACGGGAGTATTGCCGCACATCGAGGCCATTCATTTTAACGACAGCAAATACGAATCGGGACAGCGCAAGGACCGCCATGCCGCGATCGGTGCGGGAATGATCGGCGAGCAAGGGCTGCGCTGGCTGCTTCAAGCGCCGGAGCTTAAGAACGTCCCCTTCGTACTGGAGACGCCGACCGAAGGCGCGGGATCACATAAACAACAGCTGGAGCGGATGGTAATATGGGGGACGGAACGCTGAAGCATATTTTTTTGGACGACTATCGGAAATGTCCGTCCGGTTTCGTGCTTGCACGCGATGCCGAAGAATGCATAATGCTGCTGGCGAATATGCCGGTCGGCATTTTGTCGCTGGATTACGATCTTGGGTATGGGCAACCGACGGGGCTCGAAGTTGTCCGATATATAGTCGAACACGGGATTTATCCGCAAGAGGTTTATTTGCACACGTCCAGCGAGGCGGGTCGGATGCAAATGTACCGCTTGCTCTCGCAGCATGCGCCGAAGGACATGGTCCTGCATTATAGGGCAATGCCTGATGAAGTGCGGGAGAGAGCCGCGAGAGACGGATCAACGGGTGAGAGCTCGAAGCAATGATACGGATGGATTGGATATCCGATCGTGAAGGGGGAGTTAACTTTGATACATTTGCAGGACATAACGTTCAAGCGCGATGAGCGTACGATATTAAATGGCGTTAATCTTCATATCAGCAAAGGCCAGCAATGGGTTATTCTCGGACGGAATGGCTCCGGCAAAACGACACTGCTCGAGTTCATGACCGGCTATCAGTTTCCGACGAGCGGTACGGTCGACGTGCTTGGCAACCGGTTCGGCACGGTCGACGTGCGCGAAGTACGCAAGCAGATTGGTTATATATCGCAGTCGTTGATCGAGAAACTGACGCTGCGCGATCCGGTATGGGAGGTCGTTGCGACGGGCGAGTACGCTTTCCTGCGGTTCTATCAAGAGATTCCGGAAGAGGTGCAGGCGAAAGCGAAGTCGCTGCTTGCTGAGGTCGGATTGCTGCATACGGCGGACCAGCCGCTCGGAACGCTGTCGCAAGGTGAACGGAAGAAAGTGATGCTGGCGCGCGCCCTTATGCAGGAGCCGAAGCTGCTTATTATGGACGAGCCTTGTGCGGGGCTTGATCTGTATGAACGCGAGAAGTTGCTGGCTGATCTGGAACTGCTGAAAAACCGTGATATCACGGTTATCTATGTTACGCATCATATTGAAGAAATCGTTCCGCTATTCACGCATGTTGCGCTCGTTCATGATGGGCGCATTGCGGCTGCAGGCACGAAGGAGCAGGTTCTGCAGCCGTCCGTGTTGTCTAGCGCATATGAGCTGCCGATTGAAGTGGATTGGCAGCACGGCAGACCTTGGATAAGAGTGCTGCCGCAACAGGAAGGAGCCGTCAAGTGAGTATGGATATGCCATCGGTAACGGCATGGATCGGCACTTCGAATCAAGGCTACGCGCCGCTTGCCATGGAAGAGATTCGCCGCACGCTATCTGGAGCTTCCGTCCGGGTATTGGCGCCGGCAGAGACATTCATTATCGAGAGTCCTTTCGATCGGACGGAGACGCTGAGGGTGCTGAGCGAATACCCGTCCGTGTTTCTGCGCCATATTCAGCCGATTGACGGTATTCTCGTTCTGGACGGCGAACGCGATCCGCTGGAATGGCTGTCGGAACAGGTGCGTGTTGCGCAGGCCGTATTGACGGGCAAACATGCTGCTGTTCATATTCGGCGAGCGGAAGGGAGCGCGTTCGAACGTTCCGTGCTGGATACGAAGACATCGGTCGATGCCGCGCTGCGGGATATCGGAGCGGAGCCGGACCAGCGCAGTCCGGAGCAAATCGTGTCCGTGTATGCCGTGAAGGACCAGCTGATGTACGGTATCGGTACGCCGGAAGAACTGATGTCCGACTGGCCGGGCGGAGCGATCCGGTTCCACCGGGAGGACGGTCAAATCTCCCGTGCTAAGTTCAAGCTGATCGAAGCGGAACGCGCTTTCGGTCTTCAATACAGCCAGTACCGGGAGGCGCTCGACATCGGAGCAGCGCCGGGCGGTTGGACATCGCTTCTGTTGGAGCGCGGCGTGAAGGTGACGGCGGTTGATCCAGGCGACATGCACCCCTCGTTGAAGCGTCATCCGAACTTGAAGATTATGAAACGGAACGCATCCGATGTAAAGTTCAAGCCAGGCACATTCGATCTTCTCGTATGCGATATGAGCTGGAGCCCGATGCAAATGGTGAAGCTCGTGCTTGA
>NZ_BILZ01000051.1 GCF_004000825.1 Paenibacillus kobensis NBRC 15729
GCATTCTGCTTCTTCACGACAAGCAGATTCTGGGCCAAAATATTAACTTTCTTCGGCGTAAACAGCGAGATATCCTGCATGGCTTCCAGTGTCAGTCGGGTTGGGCTCGTAATTCGGACACCTGTCGCATCGTCAATCGTTACCTTCAGCGGCGATTGTCCCCCGCCGCTCAGGTTGATCGCCGACGGCGTTAATTCCAGTTCGCTGCCATGCTCGGTTCCGAAGTACCGGTTATTGGGATCACCTGTCTTGGCGCACTCTCCGCCGTTGTGGCGCACGCTGCTAATCACCATTGCTTTCTCGCCAGTTGCATCTGGCAGATACAAGCTCGCATGTGTGCCAACCTGCGGCATACAGTACATCACGTTCCCAGTCGGCGGGGCGAACGGGTACCAGTTCGCCTTCGCGATGGACTGCTCCTTGTCGATATCCAGATGCAGCTGCACCAGCTCTCCCTTGACCGCTAATACTTTACCACTCAGCGACAGGCCAGTTAGTTTATTGTTATAGAGCGGCTCGCTCCTAACGCCCTCTTCTCGTGACAGAAGATAGGTAAAGCGCAGCAGTCCCCCGACCATTCGAGCACTGACCTCGCTGACAACAAGCTGTTTATGGCGAAAGGTGACTCGGTCACCGATCGCATACATTTCGCCCGTTTCGATCTCATAGCTGAAAAACTCGGATGCAGGCAGGTTCTCCCCGCTCATTATCGCTTGACGATAGGCTTTCATATTTTTACTGGCTCTGTACGGCGTTTCATTCGGAATGGTGTAATGGCGGCCCTCCGGCATTCCAACGTATAACCTAGGCTTCGATTCATATACATCGCTGTATATTACACCGTTTAACTGACTGGCAAGCCGCTTCATGAACGCCCAATCCGTCTCTCCGTACTGATAGACCGGCGTACCGATTGCGTCCTGTTCCCCGATGCTCATCAGTACGTCGCTGCTGCGATAGGGCGTAAGGATATGTCTGATCACTGATTCGTAGCTCATTCCCGAGTCCTGGAACGACCGGTTGTGAAGCGTTCGATCTAACAGTATGGTACTGCTGGTTGCCTCCAATTCGATCGTGTAGACACGATTACGGCTCGTCGTTTGCACGGATGCAATGACGCCCTTGAACAATATTTTCTCATGCGCTTCGGTCTTGGCCCACAGCGTGATCTGGTCATCGGCCGTTGCGTGAACCGTGCTGCTGATGTTATCCGTGTCGGCTACAAGGCCGCGAAGCCTCATCCGTCCATGCTCGTTCGGTTTCCACTCGAATCGTATATCCTCGATTCGTTGAATCTTATATGGCGATTGGACATGCAGTTGTCCGACATCGATCAACGTTTTTCCCCTCCTCATCCATACACGGGATGATTGTTACTGCTCATCTTGGCCGGTCGTAAAAAATCGAATTTTCCCATTATTCACGCAATATAGGCTGGACTCTGCCTGAAGCGCCGGCTTGCCGTCAACCAGCATCGTCTGTTTGGCATTGGACCATTTTTGTAATATTTTCGGAATGCACGGCGGACCGGACAGCGTCTGCGATCCGTCCTCGGAAATTAAATAAATGACCTCCGTGCTGGTCTGGTTAGAGCCCATGCATATGCCGAAGGACGGAATATTGTCTGGCTTGCAATCATCCTCGTTCATCATCGGCTTGCCCTTCACATACGCGCCATGGCTAACCGGCAAATTGATTTTTCTCGGATGCGTGCCGACCAGATTGTCTCCGCAGCAGCATCGCATTTGCGCCCCTCTGACGATGTAATACTGTTCGTCCGGCATCGTTGCCTCGACCTCCTCATTCACACAGTTATCCCGCTATTCAACTGCCAGCCGTTCTAGCTTTAGACCGGTAAAATCCCGGCGCAGCATGCTTTCGGCCGCATCCAGACGTACAACGATGAATGGTATTTCGCTTTCCTTGACGCCGAATATCCGCCTGTTGCCAAGTCGATCGGCCTGCAGTATCGGCTTCTTCACCGTTCGTTGATCGTTGTAATATTCCGTTCCTGATCCCAGCGCCTCGACTTCCTCGAAGATGGGCAGATAGTAGTTGTTTTGCTGCTCGTGTACCAAATCGACGAGTGGAGCAGCCTTGAAGATCGTATCAGGTGCATACAGCTCGATCAGCGGTTTCAGCTTGTCCGACACGAGGAAGAGTTGCTGATCCAGCACATCGGGATAGGCAGTGTCCTTGCTTGCGTCCACATAGAACATGAGCGAATCCATAATATGATGAGCCCGCTTCGGGCAAATGTCCCGTACATCTAATTGCTGCCGGATGTCGCACAGCATCGGCACATCCGCATAACGCTCGTCCTGGCGTAATCGAAAATAGTCCATCATGCCTCGTCCGCTCCTTGTGCGTCGTATACGAGCTCGCATGCATCCCGATATTCGCCTGCAAGTATTTTAAAAGCATGAGAACGCTCCATCCGGTTATACCATTCGCTGCTCGGAAGCAGGCGCGGAACCATCTCCTTCAACAGCTCGACCGCCCACGCATGATAGCTAACCAGCTCAAGCTGCATCAACTGCTCGATATCCATCACGGTCACTTTCCGCGCGTACTGCCCCAACTGCTCCTTCAACCCTTCCATGCGGTCGAACAACGGCTGGAAGATGAAGTCGGCTTCCCATATCGTCGAGCAGTCCTCGCGATCCATGAACCAGTTCCCGTCATATACTTCAATCCGGTACCCGGCCTTCCATTCCATCACCTGCGTACGCAGCAAGGAAATATACAAATAAGCGGCTTCTCCCTTCCGCCCCTCTTGCTGATGCCTGACGGCTTGCCTGCACGCCTCGTCGAACGAAGCAAGAAAAGCAGCATCTATCTCGGCTTGCCGACGGATGTATTCCGCTTCGATGTTCGGTAAATCCAGTACCCATTGAAACAAGACAAATCGTTCGACAAAGTCATCCAGCGCGTCCTGCCTGTCCATGACTGCATTCATGAGAGGTTAACCTTCGTCCCTAGTAGATTCACTTCATCTGCAATCGTCAATTGAGCGCCTTGCTGGATGATATTTACGCCTTCGGCGCCTTGAATAATCACATTTGTGCCCCCGCTGATATCAATATCCTCTTGAGCCTCAAGCGTAATCTTCTTATCGCTCTTAATCTCAATTCCGCCGTCATCCGTCAGCCGCATCATGAGCTGGCCGTTGCCGATAATCTCGATCGCACCGGGCTGAAATACAATTTGTTTGCCGTGCTTTGTGCCAATGCTCTTGACCGATGGGTCGCTGCGTTTTGTTGTGTCTGCGCTTTCGGCATCAACGGAGCTGGCGGCGAAAGCGTCTTTCTCATGTTCATTCGGAAAATATAACCGGACCTCGTCGCCAACTTCCGGCATGCAATACCAGCCCGATCCGTCTGGGGAAGAATACACCGTGGAGTAAGGAAACCAGATCGAACCGTCGGATTCGCCATGGTCGATGTCAAGTTTAAGCTGCACTTTGTCTTTGGAGATGGCGCTTACTTTGCCGAACAACGAAGCACCGGCAAGCGCAAAGGGGTATAACGTCTTGCATCCCATACCATGCTTGTCCCTCAGCACATAGCGAGTCATGAGCAGTCCATTCTCAATCGTTGTCTCCGCACGGTACACATATAGCATTCGTTTTCGGAAAGATACCGCTTGGCATAGCTCCAGGAAGGTTCCGCTTGTCACCTCGTAACTGATGATCTGATCCTCATGAAGCTGCTGCCCTTCTCCGGCCGTCTTCTGCATATATTCCCGCAAGTTTTTGATGATGGAGTAGTTGAATTCGTTCAGATTATAGGGTTCGCCCAGATCCGGGACGCCGACATAAAATTTCACGCCGCTCTGCGAAGCGACGGGAACCAGTGCTGCATGAAAATGAGAGGCAAGTCTCTTCACGAATTGCCAGTCCGTCTCCTGATATTGGACAATCAAGCTGCCAATGCTGCCTCGGTTCGTCGCATGATCTACAACATCGGCACCCGAGTATGACCCGGCAATGTTCTGAATTAATTGATGATAGGATCTGCTTGTGTTCTGATAGGAACGCGACTCTTTGACAATATCCATCAGCATGGTTGCGCTCTGCGCTTCAATTGTCATGCGCCGCACATTACGATGCGCATCGATCGTCAATTTGGTTACAATGCCATGAAACAGGTTGATTTCACGCTGTGTGCCATTTCGGATGCGCACCTCAATTTCGCTATTCTCCTCCTCTTGCTCGACATAGCGATCCAGCTTATCCTCCGCTACAATGCCGCTTATCGAGAACCGTACATGTTCATTCATCTCTCGAATAACGCTCAACTCGACAATGCTCTCAAATTGGAACGGTGAAACGATGATATCTGCACTCGTGAGCACGGCTTTATTCATACGGATTATTCTCCTTCCTTCTCCTGAATAACGACCAGATCGCGGATGATTCGGAAAGCGACTTCCTTCCAATCTGCATATTCCTTATAAGGACAACTGAATGTTCCCATTCCAGTTCGGCCCTCGTATTCGAAGAAGTACATAATCTGATACAGAAAGCCGTCCATTCCTGGGCTTTTGAATTCGAGATAGCCAACCTTCTTGCCGTGTACCTCATCGACGCCTTCCGAATAGAAGAGATGCCCGGGATTCATATTTTTGAAAGCGGCCTTTGTACCTTCTACTAACTCTTGAATCCAATCATCCTCCAGCTCTTGATCGATTACATTCAGAGTGAAAGCAATGGCGCCTCGTTCATCCGACTTAATGATTTCGGGCCGCTCCTCATAAGGATATTTCACTTTGCGGGCTTGCTCGGACATATCCTCGAAATCGTCTGGCAGCCAGAGCAGCACCTTGTCATCTAAAAATGCTTTTCGAACAAATTCATAATATCTTCCGCCAATCCGGATCGGCTTCTCCCCGAGATGTTCAATCGATTGCAGCTTCTCGGCTTCATTCAAAATTTCTACGATGCTTTCGTCCGAATATTTCATTCTGAACTGCCCCCTCCGACTCTTCTTGGGTCCGAATATAACAACTGCCCGCTATCATGATGCGGGCACTACCATTCTCTCAATCTACCAACACCCGCCGAGCTCCCCCTGCGCGAAAATCCGTTCGCGTGCGGCCGCCGGCGCCCGCTTCGTCCAGAATGCGGCAGAGCAAGCGGTGCAGATGAGCGTTGTCCTGCGGCTTGCGATCCGTGCGCAGCCGGTTGACTATGTATAACTCAATCAGCTCTCTATCGATGGCCGATTCGTTCAGGCATAGCATTGCGAATGAAATGTCGTACGAATCGCTCGTGCCCGTCTTCAGCAGTTCGGCCGCAAAATAACGCGTAATAGCCGGAGAGAGTGCAGGACGGCCCCGGCCGGCGTGCGGCCGATGAATCAGGTTAAGCGTGTTGTACTCCGTCGCCAAATCGTCAAAGCTGGTATAGTCAAGCCGCAGCCGCGCTCCCTCCTTCAGCTTGAATCGCGCAAGCTCCAGTTCATCGTTCCGACTACTCACATCCGCATCCAGTACGATGCTTGTCTCATGAAACTCGATATCACTGCGTGTTACCGGTTCATGGAAGCGCAGCTTGACGATCGTCTCCCGGCCGTTCGCCTCATACGGAACGCGTACGTCCTCGTCCAATGCATACAGCCGCTCTCCCCACTTCACGACGCCGCGCGAAATCACGAGTTCACTGCCGTCGGTCCGAATTTCAACCCCGGCGACGATGCCGTCCGAGTATTCCGCCCATAAGAGACTCGTAAGGCGACGCGGATAATCCCGCAGACTCTCCAGCATCTCCGTCTTCAGGATGCGGCCTCGTTGAAAGCTTGGAAACTGATCCAGAAACATGCTATCCCCTCCCTCCTGCAGCTTGTCTCGTAAGCCATTCGGCTGCGTCTACTTCATCCCGTCAAAGAAATCCAGCTCCGAAGCGTCCTTCTCGAACGCGAAGAACCGCTTCTTGCCCAGCTGCAGCTGGCCGCCGAGTCGGGCTACGGGCACGACCTCGAAGCCCCAGCGGCTGTTGCCCGCCGAGACGAAGAACTTCGCTTCGCCGTTGGCGATGGAGTCCGTCTCGTCCTGCGGGATGACTGCGCCATAGGCAGCCGCGATGTCCTCGTATAGGACCGGCTTGTAAGACTCGGCGCGGTTCCCGTACACATACGTCAAGCGCTGCGCGCCGTCGATCCCCTTCACATGGAACTCGACATCCGTCGCGCCGATCGGGCGGGATATTGTACCGTGCGTTCCGCCGGTCCGCTCCAGGCTCGACATAAGCGTTCGTTCGCGACCGTTATGCGTGAACGCGGTAATCGCATACGGCACTGCCGCTGCCTCGTTCGTTACGTTCGCCTCGATAAAGCCCGCTTGGCAGGCGGTCAAATACCGGATCGCGCCGCGCAAGCAAGCGAGCTTCAGCTCCGGCGCGCGGCTGGCCTCCTCGGCCTTCTGCCGGAATTCGATGCTCTTGCCCGGCACGAATTCTTTGAGCGCCTCGCGGAAGACATCGATCCGGCATGATTGACCCGTCAGCTTGATGACGGAATAGCGCTGAAGCCGCCCGTCCTGGTACAGCTCGTCAAGAAACCGCCTTACGACGTCATAGATATCCGCGCGGACAAGCTGGGTCATCTCCCGAATCGTGAACACGGCCTTCGGGCAATCCTCCCGGTCGACCAGCCGCTCTTGATCGCGCACAGCCAGGAACCAGCGGTCAGCCGCCGCGATTCGCATCTCGCCGTCGATAAGCCCGCTCTCCTCATCCGTCGCGAAGCTGCCGCGCAGCATAGCCGTCCGGCGGAAGAATTCCGTCTTCAGCCGCTCCGCCAGCTCCCAGAGGAAGTGGTAATTGCCGCGTACGCGCCGGTAGTCATCCCTCATGCTCGTCTCGTATTCCTTGTACCTCGTCGGCAGAATGGCCTCCGCTTCCGCGTATCGGCGTTCCAATTCCGAGTAGACGTCGGCGACGCCATGATCGTCGACATGGCGGAACAGGTCCGTCGCCGGAATGTCGATCAGCGCATCGATATCCGTCCGCTCCCGGCGGTTCCCCCGCATGTAGTGCTCGGCGAAGACGATTTTCATATATTGCAAAATCCGGTAGGTCAGATTGCTTCCCCCGAAGTTCGTATCGCCGTTCTCGTACGAGGTGCGAATATCAATCTTGTAAGCAACGGCGTTGTCCTCGACGCGGAACACGCACGATGACACGTCGGTCGTCCCGCCGCCGCAGTCGATGACGAGCGCCTCATAGTCCGCGCCGTCCTCCAGCCCGCCGCGCTCCAGCTGATTCGCGATCGTGTTATACAGGACGGCCGTCCCTTCGTCGAGCGCATGCTTCGTCTCGATCCGATATTCCGGCAACAGATCGGCGAACATATCGAGGAACTGCCGCTTCAGCTTCACCGGACTCGTCATATGCAGATGCCGGAACCGGCATTTGAACTGGTGCTCCGCCGTGCGTATGACATCGAGCAGATAAGCGCGAAGCACCTCGCGTCGGTTCACGGTCGCCGCATTGCCCTGCGGATCCGTCACTTCCTCCAGCTTGTCGTAGCCGTTCACCCAACGCTTCATATTCCGGAACACGGTCGTATGTCCGGCGTATCCGGCCCGCTTCGCCAGCGCAAGCGCTTCTTGGCCGAAAGCGTATCGAACCTCGGAAGAGTCCGAGCAATCGGCTACGGCGGCTACCGTCGGCGACATCTCGATCCACGGCTGTTCCTCTCCCTCGGCGTTCGGGAACATCACGCAGTTGACGCCGCCCGGCCGAATCGTGCCGGCGCTAATGCCGCGGCGGTCCGGCGCGGCGACGTATGCCGCATCCAGATAGGCGCCTGCCGCCGTATTCGAGGTGCCGAAGTCGATCGTCAGCACCGCGTTCGTCTCTTCCAGCTTGCGGATATCCAGCTCCGTCACCGGGATCTTACCGTAATGCAGATGAACCGGCGGCTGCGGATAACGCTCATAGTACGTGCGATACAAGTAATCCGAATCCCGCTTGCGGAAGAACAGCAGGCTGTGGCTCCGGTTCGATGTCCGCTTGATCTCGGCCTCCGGGTCGGCGTACAAGACGAATTGGCCTGGCCGGGAGCCTTCCTTCACCGCATTCAATATGCCGCACAGCTCCCCGTTGCCATCGACGAGCAGGACGTTGGATTCCGCGAACGGCGCGTCGGTCGGCGCTTCGATGCCATAGCCGTCGCGGCTGTCCGTCCGCATCCCTTCGTACAGCGTAATGACGGCCGGAACCCGGATCGCCTCCAGCGTCCGGACGGGCGTGCTTAAGTAAGACCGAAGCGCAGCGGCCACCCGCTCGAAGCCGCCTTCCGCCTTCTCCCGGATCAGCAGGCTCTCTTCCGCGTTGCGGAACTTGAGCACCGTGCGGATAAGCTCCTCCCGGTCGAGGGAATGGACGATGCCGTCGATCAGCTTTTCTCTCGTGCAAATGCCGCGCAGCTGGTAAGTCGTCATCTCCTCCAGCTGGCTGCGCGAGTAGCGGGCAGCCCCGTATGCCGCCTCCGTCCGCTCCGTCGCGCTTTTGTATAATTTATAGGAATAACCGCGACCATCCCTATCCATCGGATTCCTCTCCTCTGCCTGTCCTCAATCAGTAGAGCGCCATCGCATCCAGACGCATCGTATCCTCGACGCCAAGAATGCCGAAGTGCCGGCTCCAGTACAGCTCCGTCCGGAACCGGACCGGCAGGAACAGGTCCAGAATCAGCTCCACCTTGGCTCTGGAGGCTGGCGTTTCCTCTTGCCCGACATATAGAATCAGCTCGTCCTTCTCCTCGCAAATCGCATATATCGTCGACCGCTTGAATAGGCTTCGCATCGTTTGCTTCATCCAATAGAGCGCCTCGCCCGTCTGATACAACCCCAGCAGATTAGCCGCTATGGCATCGCGCTCTTCCCGGTTGAACTTGGTGATGCCGTCTCGAACCCGTACGCCGAATGCCCCCTCTTCGATATCCCGAAGAAGGAACTGGACGTAATATTCCTGGCGGGACATCCCCTGCATCAGATCGATGCTGCCGAGCTGGTGCATGACCAGATCGAACAACTGATGACGCAGCTCATCGTACTCCTCTACATTCGGATCGAGCAGCGACCGGAAGATCGGCTCGAACCTGTAATAAGGATTGACCTCGACGACCGTCTCCGCCCCCGACGCATTGAGATGCTCCAAGCTGAGCTCCATATACGGCGAATACGAACGGGCCGGAACGAACCGAATATCCTGCTTGCTTAACCCGGCTTGAACCGAACGGATTAACAGATCCCATATGTAGTTCAAGCCCATGCTCCTTCACATTCGTATTCAGGAAAATACATCTGGATCTCGGATACGATAAAGCTCATCAGGTCATAACGGACAAAAGGGCTGAGGCTTGCCGCCTTCACGCGCCCGTCCTCGCCGGATTCGCATGGACGGAACGTCAAGCGCATCACCTTCTTATCGGATACCGTCCGCACCTGATCGTCGATAAACGGATTCATCGCATAAGTCTGCGACACCGCGGCTTCCCGATTGACAACGGCGGCATCCGCCAGCTCGATGCCCTCCGCATCCGCCAGCGAACGGGCGATCCGGATCAACTCGCCCTTAGCCCGGACGACAAGCGGCTGGCGCCGGGCGAACCGCCCGATAAAATCGTTCGTCCGCCGATTCGAATGAATCGGATACGCCGTCACGTTGATCCGCTGCGGCTTCGGCCTGGCCAGCTTCAGCACTTGCCATACGCCCGACTTCTCGCGCGGCGTCACGATCGTCAGCTCGTCGGCCGACCGTTTCACGTACCGCACATCCCCTTCGCTCGCATCGACGAGATAGCCGTTCTCCTCCCCCGTCTTGCGCAGCGACAGCACATGCTCATAATGAACCCGGTCTCTTGCAGGCACCGGAAACCCGCTGTTCTTCATGGCGATTCGTTCGATATTCCACAGCGGGACGACATCCGGCTTCTTGTACGGCTCATACTCTTCGCAATCAACCGTTAGCGCAAGCACTTCCGCGCCTTCTTCCGGCAGCCGGTCGCTGCCGACCAACACGACGTTCGCGAATTTGTAAGCATACGGGTGGTACACCGTTCTCCAAGGCAAGCCATTCCGCAAGAAGATGCGGTACAGCCGCTCGATCTCGCCGACATAGTCGCCGCAAGGCTCAAGCTTCGCCGTAATGCCGATGGTGCCGGCTGTCGTGACAAGCTCGCCCCGGAACGTTCGGCCGCTTGCGTATAGCTGCTTCAATTGCAAATAGTCGCACGCCATGAACATGCGCAGCAGCGTCACGGGCTCCCGCCGCTTGACCGCATGGACGATCGCCGTCAAATCATAGGCGGGCTCATGCTCATCGCCGGGTATCATCGGATACAAAAAATCGTGAACCGGATCGATATCCGCTCTAGCGCTGGCGCACACATACACATCATGACTTTCGCCCATATCCTCAAGCTCATCGAATACGCGCTGCTCTACGCGCCGCAGCCTATCTTCCTGATGATCCGCCAACTGCAGAAACAGCTCGCTTACGATACCTTTGAGCAGCCTTCGCTGCTCCAAATCCGTCATTGCGCTGAGCCGGTCGCGCACGAGCTCCTTCATGAACCATCCCCCCTACTCGTCGGCGGCAAGCTCGCTGCCTGTTCCGCGATTTCCGCCGCTGCTATTGCCGGAGCCTGCATTCATTCCCGCTCCGCTGCCTGTGTCTGTTGCAGGCGTTGCCGGCGTTGTCGGCACCGGCGGATGCAGCTTCTCGTCCGCTTTGGCCATTTTCCGTTCCATTGCCAGCACTTTATCCAGCATATCGATTCCCTGGTACATCTCCTGCGCTTCGGCATATTTATCGTAGGCAGCCTCATAATCGCCTTGCGTAAAATACCGGTCCGCCTTCTGCTCCTTCAACTCGCCGAGCAGCTTCTTCTTGTCCTTCTCGATAGCCGCGATTTGAGCATTCGCAGCATCAAGCTTCTCTGTGATCTCTTTCCCGCCGCCAGGGTAGGAAGCTTCGGTCGCTGCTTTCCTTGCCTTTACGTATACCGCGGCCGCTTCCTTATACTGCTGTCCCTCTGCAAGCAAGTCGGCCTGTTTGATCGTGTCCTGCACGTTCGCGTACGCTTCAGCCGAAGCGGCACGCTTATCCAGCTCTGCCGGATCGTAGTGGTCATCCCCTGCCGCATCGCCCTTCGCTTTCTTGTACTGTTCGGCCGCCTTCACGTAATTGCCGTCCTTCATATAGCCGTCCGCCTGAACGACCATTTGAGCGATCTTCAGCTTCTTGCTGAAGAGGAGCGCATGAGCGCGGTCCCTCACTTTATTAGCGGCTGCGCGTGCCTCGCTGTAAGACTTGAGCGCCTCCGCGTAATTCTCATCCTCCGCGAACGCGTCTCCTTCCTTGCCGCTTTGCAGCATCAGCTGAGCTGTCTCCGCTGTGCGTGCTGCCGCACGCCCTTTGAAATACACAAGCATGCTGACGCTGATAAGGAGCGGAATCATCGAGACGAGAATCCACTTCACGATCTTCTTCCGGTCTTTCTTCTCTTCCTGGAACGGCTTCTCGACAAAAACAGCCGCGGCCGTATAATTCGGTACAACCGTACGCTGCTTGCTAAGCGCCACGTCCTCCAGCCGGTCGGCGAATGCGGCAGGGTCCTTCTCCTCATGCATCGAATCGAGCATCTCCGCTTCGTCGACAAGCTCCCATAGCCCGTGCGTACAGAGCAGCAGCACATCGCCGCTTGCGAGCTCCGTACGTTTCGAAATGAATGGAGAAATGTCGGACGGAGAACCCATATACTGAAGCAAATTATGTCTTTCCTCATGATAATCGGCTGCCCCCGGCGCAATGCGCCCTTCGTCAACCAGCTTCTGCGCCAGGCTCTGGTCCTTGCTTCTCGTCAACAGCCTTCCGCCGCGGTAATGATACAGCCGGGCGTTGCCGACCGTTATCCATCTCATGCGCGTATAATCGCTGACGACCATGGCGAGGCTCGCCTTCAGCCGAACGCGGCGGCTCTCGTACTGGAGCCATTCATGCGCTTCCAATACATATTCCTTCAGCTTCTTGGGCGACATCGTCGGCTTCTCGGAGAAGCTTTCGAGAATGCATTGCACAACCATCTGCGCGCTGCTCAGCTCCGTATCCGAATCGATCCCGTCGACCGCGATCCAGCATGCCATATCGTCAAGCTCGACAAAAGCGAAGTAGTCCCGGTTGTCCAGAAACGTTCCCGCTTCCGATACGAAGGCTGTGTTCCATTCGCTATTTTCCTTACGCATCCGTACCTCCGTATTCCGTCTCCTTCATCCGCGATTGCTGCCGTTACACCGCAGGCTCCATTATGATAACCGTCGCATTATCCTGATGCCGGATTCGTTTATTCTCGATTCGCTCGATCATCTGCTCGGCCGCTTCGTCCGGCGCAGCGCTGTCGTTCAAAATATCTTCCAGCTCAATCTCCGTCAGCGCATTATAGACGCCGTCACTCATGAGAAGCACTTTGTCGCCGCGGCGCAGCTGGAAAGGCGTCTCCCCGATATCGATGTTCTCGAACCGATCGTAGCCCAAATAATTAATCAACTGATGGCGCTGCGGGTCTTCCATCGCCTTCTCCTTCGTAATCTCGCCAGCAAGCACGCGATTGGCGAGCAGCACCTCGACCGTATGCTTCCGGTTCACGGGCAAGAAGGTGCCGTCGCGGTAAATGACGAGTACACTGTCTCCTACCGCCCCCCAATACAGGCTATCGCCGTCGATGATGGCGGTTACGAGCGTCGTGCCTCCGCGCGCCCCTTCCAGCTCCTGCATAATGTCGCGGTTCGCCTGCTTGGCCGTAGTCTCAAGGAACGTTGGAATGTCGTCTCCCGGCTCCATCGCCATAAATCGTTTCATGAATGTCGAGACTGCCGTCATGCTCGATATCCGTCCGTAATCCAGGCCGCTAATACCGTCTGCAAGAACCGCCATCGTGCCGACCGGCGTTTCCGCACTGGCAAAATAATCATCCTGCTCGCTCCGCGCGCCGATCGTTTGCCCGTTGCCGATACAAACCTTGGGATGACTCGCATGCTCCTCTATGCCAGCCGTCCCCCTGACTTGCATACGAATGGCGATAAGCAGCGTAATAGCCGCCGCGAATGCCAGCATAATGATGTACGGGCTGCTCCATGCGTCACTAGCCAATATATTAATCATGGCTTACACCGCATTGTGATCCCATTCGAAATGGACACCGCACAGCGGGATAAATAAAAACTTGCTTCGGCCGAGCTGAAGGACGTCGTAAGCCGCCAGTTCAACCGGCGAGTACACCGCTTCATTGTTATGGTAGGCCAAGCCCGAAGCATCGCCCGGCAGCAAATAAAAGTTCCGCTTCTTCGGGTCGTAGACGATCACCGCGTGGTTGCGGCGGGACACCGAATTGTCCCCTATAATTCGGACATGCATCTCTTCGGCTCGTCCGATAAAATTTTTCTCCGACATGATCCGGTAATCTTGGCCCAACTGCGGGCCTTCGATACAAACGAGCCAACCGGTGACCGGATCGACTCCCCTTGTCTCCCCGATGTAAGGCATCGTTTTGTCCTCCTCTTGCGGCGAAGCGGCGGGACGCTTATCCAGCTTAACGGCAGGAGGCTCTACCGAAACGTTGCAATACGGGCATACGTTGCCGTGCTTTCTTGTGCTAAACATGTGCCCGTTGTGGCATCTGGTCAAACTCATTGTTCGAATCCCCCATCTATTTGAGTAGCAATCTCGTATTTGCAATGTAGATCATGTCGCCAACGCCAACGGGATGGGGCATTTCCTGCTCCAGCCGCTGTGCAGAGCCTCGGCCTGCCTCGCGTATGCCAATGCCGTTGCGTGAGTCCAAATCTTCTATAAACCAACTGCCATTCGCGTAATTAAGCACTGCGTGCTGGCTGCTGACGAGCGAAGCATATTCGGTATCTGCCAGATCGATGTCGATCTCCTGCTTGGATGAACTCTTGCCGATCAGCAAGGAGGTCTCGCCTTGCAGCAGCCATTCCTTAATCCGCTCGCCTTCTTCATCGAGCAGAACGAGCTTCGTAATAACCTCTTTCTTGCCCGGAGGCCGCGCCGCCGGCTTATTCGGCCGAACCACGCCTTGCCGGTCTGACCGCTTCCACCATTTCCGCACGTACACGGCAACCGTAACGGCCGCCGCAACGCCCGTGAGGATCTGCACATTCCGGTCTGTATTGATTCGATAGGCGTAAAAGAGCGCTTCGCCAGCGACTAACGCTGTCATCAGGTCTACCGCGATGAGTGCGACGGACCGCCGCTTCAAGCCGCTGCCGCCCCCGGCCTGCTGGGAGCTGTTCATTATTGCCGCCTCCTTCACACAATTCTCTATCTGCAACGCGGCGGGTTAATGCCGCCGTCCGTATCACTTTTTCTTCCGGCCGCCGAAATAACGTTCGAACAGATCGGTCGTGTCCAGCGGATTGCGGGCCCCTTCCTTCCCGCTTGCCTGCGGCGGGCGGTTGCCCTTCGGATCGAATCCGAAAAACTGTTCGAACTTCGCCGACATACGGCCGGGGTCGAACGTCCCCGTACCGCTGGATGCCCGAGGCGCCCCATTGCTGCCCGGGACCTTGCCCGCTCCGGAGCCTGCGCCAGACGCCTCGCCTTGCAGCTTGGCATCATAAGCCCTTCTTCGCTCCGGATCGCGCAGCGTCTCGTAAGCTTGCTGGATTTGCTTAAAGCGCAGCTCCGCCTCACGGCTTCCGCCATTCGCATCCGGATGATGCTCCTTCGCCATTGTGCGATAGGCCTGCTTCAGTTGTTGGTCCGTCGCGTTCGCGCTTACCCCTAAACATTCATAAGCATTCATCTTTTTCATCTCCGGTGTGGTAAAATAGCAATAAGGCTTTCTTCCGTTATGCGCGCTTGAGACCGCGCATAACGGAATGCCATTAAGGCCGAAAGCCTGCTTCGTTGATCGATGGTGCTGCCCGTTTCCTAGGAAACCGGGTAGCCGCCGTCGACTTGCGCGAACTCCGTTTTGTCTTTCTTCTGTTTAATGTACAGGTTGAATTCGCCTACGCCTTCCGTATCGCCGAAGCTCTCGGTGTAATCGACTACGAACGCATTCGGGAACGAGATTTTACGCACGACTTGGTCAGCCGCAATAACTTCCAGCGATACTTTGCGGTAGCAGTCTGCTTTCTCAGCTGGAACCAGCGACCACAGGGCGAGCTTTCTCGTATCGTCGGCAGAATCGCCGTCCGTCGACGTGATGATTTTGCCCGAGATGCGAAGCGTTACGCCTACATCCGTCGATCTTGCGTTGGAATCGTCCGGCGTATCCATTTCATACTTCACGGTTTTGATGTTGTCCAATCCAAGCTCGATAACCTCTGCACCTTCAACTCTCAACTTGAAACCCATACTCCATTTCCTCCTTAAGAATGAATAAATCATATATGTGAAGGGACGGCCCTTGCGGCAGCAAGGGGACGCCCTTATCACCGCAAATCAGTGTGCCGGTAGTTATGCCTTAACCGGCACACTGCCCTTCGTAATGACGACTTCGAGATTTTTCACATTGCCGTTGTATACGAGATCGATCTGGCATACATTGTTCTTCTCGTCGATTACGAACGCCATGTCGTCGCCATCTTGAATGATAGAGTTCACGAAGCCTCGGGTAGCAAGCCACTTGCTCTTCTGGCTGCTTGGATTGTTGCTGAAAAATTTGACGATATTCTCATGCTTGAAGTCGCCCGTCTGGAAACGAAGCAGGCGCTCGATATAGGCACTGACATGCGTCTTATAAACGGAGTCGAATCCGCTCTCCGAGGCTGCCAGACTTCTCGCTTTGTACACGGTAATGCGGCGAATGTCTTTGTCTTGCAGCTGCGCGTTCTCCGAGGAGAAGACAAAGCCGAAGTTTTTGCGGTTGATCGCATCCTTGATCGAATTCGTGAAGCCGCTGATTTCCTTCGCCATCGTCGTTACGGCACGCAGGCTGTTGTCGCCCGCCTCGATATCAAAGCGCACGCCAGGATATTCCTTGCTTACGCTTCTGAAGCGCTCGCGCAAATACTCAGGGCATTGGTACGCAGCCGTGATTCCTGCCGCGACGTACGCCGCACCGACGTACACGCCCTCGATCCACAGCTTCAGGATGTCTTCCTTCTCTTGCGATAGCTGAACGCCGCCGTTCTCCGTCTGGAGCATCCGGCTGTCAATGATGACGCCCGACTTATCTTTCGGAATAATCGTGAAGTTCGGAATGCACGGGATCGTGTATTCGCTGTACGTTCTGCGCATCAGCGGCGCACAACGGTCGACGAACTTGTCGATGCCCGCTGTAGCGATACTGCTGAAGGTCGAGTCTTCGCCCGTCTCGAAGTTGAAGAACAATTGAATGCGGTACTGTTCGATCACACCCATGAGCATAGCGAGCGACTCAATCGTGTTGCCTTCTTGCTTCACCGATTTCTCGCTGCCCTTGAACCGTTCGCGCGTCACTTTGACGTTGCCGGCTGTTTCGAGCTCCACCGACGGCAGAATGCCGAACCAGATCGTATCGGCGAAGTCGTTCTTCGAGTTCACCGTGTTGAGGTACGTCTCGAGGCGAGGAATGCTCGCGCTCTTGACCGTCATCTCGAGACGGCTGTTCGTGATGAGCATCGTAGGCGCCATGCCTTTGTTCTTCGTCGCATATTGATCAAAGAACATTTTCACGCCCAGAATCTTCTCGACGAGCGGCTTAACCGTTTTGACAAAATCGTCCTTTGCGTTCTTATAGAACTCCAGGTACGTGTTGTAGTTGTGAATCTCGGTTTCCACATTGACGTCGGTCTGTACCGCCGGGAGCGGACAGAACGTACGAACGACCAGATCCTTCACATAAGCCGATGGCGTACCCGTCAGCGACTCATAGTCATCTGCGAATACGTTCGCCAGCTCAGCCGCTCCGTTGTCGTCGAGCAGCATGAGCTCGGTGCTCTCATTTTTTGGAGCTTCGATGATTTTGAGCTCGCCGCTCTCGCCGATCGAAAGCATCCCGATTTGAATAGCTTCCGCTTGGTTCTCTTCTTGGGAACCGCCCAGCAGCAACCGCGTTTTGATATCCTCGATCGCAAGCGGAAGCATCGCCATGACATTGTTGTAGTTGCCGCTTGCTTCCTCGAACAACGCATTCAGCTTGTCGCCAAGATCAAGCTTCTTCGGATCGCCTTCCTCGAGCTTCTCATACTGGCCGTGCAAGTAATGAATCTCCTTGCGCACCTGACGAATGTCGTCCATCACTTTCTTAGGCGAAATCATGTCGAGCAGATTCTCGAACCGGAAATCGACATTCGCGATGCCTTGGCTGCTCTTCGTATCGATGAGCGTGAAGAGCATGTTCAGGAAATCATTGTTCCGGTCGACTCTGATTTCCGAGATCGCCTCATCGGCAATCCCTTCCGGCTTTTTCAGCGTATACATGACTTTCTGATTCACTGCGTTATAGAACGAGTACACGGTCGGCGTGAACTTGTCCAGAAACTCGTCGAAGCTGCGTACGAGCAGATGACGGTTAATTTCTTTCACCTTGTCGTCGCTCAAGCTGTCGATGCCTTTGACATCGCCGACGAGGGTGATCAGATCGAGCTTCTCCGGATTAATCTCTTCGAAGAGCATGGCACGGTTCGTTTGTTGAATGATGTCCACGTTACATTGACCCCTTCCATATTCGCATTCGCATGAGTGCTTTTGAGCGCTTCTGAGTGCCTATGATGCGCTAATAGCCGTCTTACAAATTTATCCTAATAGGCTGTGAGTCATATATTAATTAGCTCGTAACTTAAATGTCAAACGATATAATAAAATTAGATTTAAATTACTATTTTTGCCTTGGTTTATTTTGGTTCTTTAGACTCATTTGTTGCTTTTTGTATAATAAACCTCGAAAAGTATGCCGATTGATACATAATATCCTCAAAAAAAGGGAGGCCTTAGCGAAAACTGTACCTTATCTGCGGATCCCAAACCGATAGAAAATAGACCTACTACATAATCCCAAAATATGATACTAAAGTTTTATTAAATATTATTCATGATATAGTCACTATATAAATGTAATTATATTTACTATTATCCATTACAAGGAATGTGATGAATACTATTATGCGAGCCTATCAAAAGTCATTTGTGCTCCTTTCGATGCTCTTGCTTGGGTCGGCAGGATCTTTGGCCTCTGCCGATTCCGCCGAGAGTAGGACGACCGTTTCATATGATGCCGTATTCGTCCTGGATACCAGCTACTCTATGAACGATTCCGACCCGAATCACACAGCCACAGAGGTCATCCAGATGTTCATGGACCTGGCGGAGACCGAGCAAACACGTACCGGTTACATCGCCTACAATCACCGAATTGTAGCGTCGGCGCCGCTCACTTCTCTCTCGACCAAAGAGAAACGGGATTCTCTCAAGAAGCAGCTGGCTGCCCTGCAAAGAACCGGCTATACCGACCTCGGGTTAGGGCTTCGCCAGGGCACGAGCATGATGAGCAAGTCATCCGACGGCCAGCGCTTTGTCGTTCTGCTATCGGACGGAGAGACGGATTTCGGACCGCTGCACACCGGGCGAACCGAAGCGGATTCGCAGCGTGACATCGGCAGCGCCGTGAAAGCGGCGAAGGATGGCGGGTACCCGATCTATACGATCGGATTGAATCATGACGGGACGGTCAATAAGAACCAACTGGGGCAAATTGCGGAGGAAACCGGCGGCAAGTCGTATTTGACGGACAGCGCAGACGATTTGCCCGACATTTTCAACCAAATATTCGCCGAGCAGTTCAGATCTAAGCTTGTATCCGTAGCAGCGGTGACCGCCACCGGCGGTTTGCAAGAGGTCGACATTACGATTCCGAATAACAGCATTCATGAAGCGAACGTCATCCTTCTGTCCGACCGGCCGCTTCAGGAAGCGCAGCTCTATTACGACTCGCCGAACATCCATTACAATCTGTCCAACAATTATTCGGTGCTTAAGATCGATAAGCCGGCAAAAGGTACCTATAAGCTGAAATTCCGGGGGAAACAAGGGGATCTGGTAAAGGTTAATCTGCTGAATACGTATGAAGCGGAAGCCAGAGCCGAGTTCGAAGGCGATACGATTCTTCAAGGCATACCCGTTGCCTTCCATTCCTCGTTCCTAACGCCTGACGGAGCCCCCATAACGGATAAGGAACTGTATGAAGGCGTTCATGCGAACTTGATCGTCACGGATTCCGCAACGAATAAGCCGTTGAAGCTGCCGATGAAGCTTGCTGCCGACGGAACCCGCTTTGAGCTGCCATATACATTCCCTCATTCCGGGCCGTACGAGTGGAAGGTCGAGATGGCCAGCAAAGATTTCTACCGCCATGACTCTGGCGGTGCGGTAACTGCCGTCAACCGAAGCCCGGAGCCGGTTAAGGCCGCCCAGAGCCTTACCTTATCCAAGGAAGACGGTAAGCTTACGCTTGCGTTATCGGACTTGTTCAACGATGAGAATGGCGATGCGTTAACCTATAAGCTGACTTCTGCATCGAATGATGGCGTAGAAGCGACGATTTCGCAAAATCAGCTCACGCTTGACCCTCAGCAATCCGGCAGCCATTCCTTATCCATTGAAGCAACCGATCCGGAGGGGCTGTCCGCTTCCATGGAGATCGCCGTGCATGTGACGACGATTTGGACCCGAATCATTCGAATCGGCATCTTCGCCGTTCTTCTCCTGGCTGCTGCCTTCTATCTGTATTGGCGGTTCCGTCCGAAGCCTTCGTTCCAGGGGAGATTGGAGGGCTACTTCCTAGCGACGGCAAGCGGCAACGACATTCCGGTCAAGTACTGGCCGCTCACGGCATTCGGGCAAACCAAAGTAACGCTGCAGCAGCTGTTCAACAGCTTGCACGTCCACGAATCAGTGCCTGAAGCAGCCCGGATCGTATTCGAGCCAGGCAAGAACGGCCGGTTATTCGTCACTCATCGTACACGGTGCACCGTTACGATCGGCAGAACACCGCTTGAACCCGGCCATAAGGCCGAGCTCAACTTCAACGACAAGCTGTATGTCACGTTCGAGGATGGCTTCACGGAGATCGAGCTGCGTTATAAAATGATCAAACCAAGCACCGGAATTCACCACGCAGAAGAAAACGCGTCCTAGCCTAGGCTGGACGCGTTTTTCTTTGTTGAAGAAGTTGAGGAAACATTGGGAGAAGATGCTGCCAATTTGTTTTTTCGCCGCGGCGTTACGAGCATGGCTGCACGCTGGAGCCGGAAGGCTGCGCGGAACCACCGCAACGACCGGAACCGCTTGCCGCTCTCAACGGACAGCCCCCAACGGATGATACGGTCCATCCAGAGGCTGACTTCGCGTGAATGCGCCCGAACAGACGGCCGCTTATCGTCGAATAATCGACTCGCGGCATCGCTGGGAGGCTGTCCTCCGGACAGTGCGAAATATAAGGTAGCCGCAAAGCTGTATACATCCGCCTCCGGCCCTTGCTTCGAGCGTTCCGAATACAGCTCAATCGGCGAATAGCCCGTTGTGGTCACGATCGGATGCGGTCCAGGCTCGTCATACCGGATCGCTGAACCAAGATCCAACAGAACCGGCCGTCCATCCTGTTCGAGCCAAATGTTGGCCGGCTTAATGTCCCGATGGACGATCCGCTTCTCATGCAGGTAGGACATCGCATCCAGAATGGGTTCGAAGATCCGAATCATTTCATCGATTGATAGACTGCCGCCGCCACAGCCATCGTTCTCGTTCGCACGGGATACGACCTTGCGGCTTAACGTCATGCCGACGTGCATCGACGTCACCAGGTATATCGTGCCATTGGCTTCGAAATGATCCGCGTACCGCACGATATTCGGATGGTCCAGCTCTTGCAGCAGCTTGGCCTCGCGCTCGAATTGCTCCAGCAGCTTATAATACGCAGCCGACAGCTCCGCTCTCATGCATCCGACCGTCAAGCTGTCGCTTCTGCGGCTTGCGACCGTTCTTGGATAAAACTCCTTCACGGCACGCATCTCGCCACTGTCTAAATCAATTGCTGCATATACGATGGATAGCTCGCTTTGATGCAGCAACTTTCTTATTTTATACTTCCCATGAAGTATCGTGTTTCTCGGCAATGCATCCTTCAACCAATTCGCTTTCGTCCCCACGTGCAAGCTCAGCCTCCGGGTTCCATTATCAGACTTTCATATATCTGCTAATAATGGAATCGGATAACGATAGGCTATTGTTTAGAGTGCAGAAGGTTTTCTTCCTGTCTATTCCTTATATATCGAACAGCTTGCCCGCTTTCACATCGAACAATCGGGCATACATCATGAGAGCGTACGAATCGGTCATGCCGGCAATATAGTCGCACACAAGCCGCGCTTCATGCTCATTCGCCCAGCCTGTACGGTACTCCTCCGGGAGCAGCAACTTGTCGTTCATCATCGCGTCGAACAGCTTCTCGACCATGAAAGCGCCCTTCCACTCCATCGTCTGCACACGCTGCGAGAAAATAATGTTCGGCTCCACCAGCCGCCCCTTAAGAGCAGCGAGCAATTGCTTGGCCGGCGTGCTCAGCTCCGCCTTATAACGAAAGCGTGGAGAAAATTCGCTAGGGTTCGTCTGAACCAGACTAATGCTGCGAATAAACAAATTGACGAGATCAGCGAAAAACTGCCGCAGCGTTTCTTGCTCCGCCACCGTTTCCACCTGAACTAGCTTCAGCACGTTCGCAGACTTTGCCGCTAATCCGTCCACGCTGTCTTTCATCTCACCAATGACGTTCTGCAGCTGCCGCAGCCGGATTAATCCCAGCTTCATACCATCCTGAACATCATACGTATTGTAGGCAATATCGTCAGCCAGCTCTACGATCGTGCATTCCAACGTTTTGTTGACCGATTTGTGATGGCTTTCATTGCCCTCGCATCGGATATAGTCCGTCATATAGTGTCGTTCCTCATCCGAATACACGCTCATCAACTGATCGAAAACTTCTATATCCTCGTCATATATATTCGACTTGGGCGGCTTCAACTTGTTCTTCTCATCCGCCGCATAGAACCGCTCATTCGTCGCGGTAGAGAATGGAATCGGATATTTCATTATCGACAGCAGCGTAGCGCGGGCCAGCTTCAAGCCGACGTCGCTGTGGCCTTCCAGCTTCGTTAAGATGCGAAGCGTCTGCGCATTGCCTTCAAAGCCGCCCGCTCCGGCGTTCACCATCATTTTGTTCAGCGACTTCTCGCCCTTATGGCCGAACGGCGGATGCCCCAGATCATGCGCGAGCGCCCCCGTCTCCACCAACGAATTGTCGATCGCGCCGCCGATGTCTCTCAGAACCGGACAAGTATCGTTCAGATAGACGGCGATCCCCCGTGCGATCTGCGACACTTCGAGTGAATGTGTCAGCCGCGTCCGGTGAAAGTCGCCTTCTTCAATCCCGATAACCTGCGTCTTCGCCTGCAGCCGCCGGATGGCAGCCGAGTGAATGACCCGCCCGTAATCCCGTTCGAACGGATCGCGGTACGAGCTTCTCTCCTTCTCCGGATTCGATACCCTCATCCGCTCATAATCAGAATCAGAATATAAAGCATTCGCTAACCTATTCGATAGAATCAATGCCATTACGCCCCCACAATCTTGTAAGTAAAAGTACGATCGAAACAATAGCACGAGTTTCTCCGTATCTATTATATAACCGCTGTCCAGAACCTTCCTATTGCCTTGAACAAACTTTCATAAGGAGGACATTTTGCGTGAGCGAAATCATGATCATCCGCAAAGTAAATGATCGGTTGGATACGAACCTAATAAGATCACTAGTCGAAGAAAGCTTGAGTGAAGGACACCGCCATCTGCAACGATTGGTCCACGATTACGAAGCAGGCACGAACCTTTTCGATCAACCGGGCGAAGCTCTCTTTATCGCTTATCGGGGCGGCGAGATCATCGGCATATGCGGCTTAAACCGCGACCCTAACGAACATAGGAGCGAGACAGGCCGCGTACGCCGGTTGTATGTTACGCCGCAAACTCGCCGGTACGGAGTTGGACGCCAGTTAATGAAAGAGGTCATTTCAGAAGCCCGCCTTCATTATCCGTTGCTCATACTGAGAACGGACAACCCCGCTGCCGATTTATTTTACCGCTCGCTCGGCTTCTCAGTGGAACCGGATTCCGAACATTACAGCCATTATCTTCAGCTAGTCTAGTTCGCCAGGTTCGGCTGAAACGAATACATATACCATTCGAAGGCTTATGAATGATCCATTGCATCGGGCTGCAAGTAAACTTCCTTCGCAACCAGCGATATTTTCGATACATGCTTCTGGTCGTCAATTCGAAACTCGAGCACGTACATATCGGCGTCCATCAGTTCGCTTGTATCGGCAGATGATTCTACAGGAAGCTTCATTGTCGTTACTTCGTCGCCTCTAACGGTCAAGGCATACATCAAATCGTTAAACCCTTGCAGGAAAATCGACTCTTGGCCGAACTGTTTCCTCACTTCTTCAACCCGATCTCCGATTGCGATATTCCCTTTCTTCGTAACATAACCATAGGCAGCTCGTTCAACCGAAATACTCATCGCAATGTTATTTTTGAAATTCACAACCAAGCCGCTTCCGTATGTATTCCAATACTCTCCAACATTCCCGGATTGCTCCGACTTCGAAGAAGCCCCTAGAACCCGCTCTATTTCCTCCTTGCTCATCCCAACGCTGATCGAAGTATTAGTTGCAAGGTTACTTAGCGTCTCGTAATCGGAATAGGGGCTGCTGGCCACGCTTGGCTCGCTAAAGTCGACAGGCTTGCTGGCCTCTTCTATAGATTCTGCATTGCATGCCGTAATCGACATGCAGGCCATAAATAAAAATATCCAAGATAGTGCTCTTCTTGTCATCTTGTTGATACTCGCCTCTTTCCGAACGATACATTTGTGGAGCGTTACATTGATTTTAAGTCCAATAGAAATATATCTAAAGAGGAATTAAAACAGAATATCAAGAATGTAGGAATTACAACAATAATTCTAAATCTTCAACTGTTAGGAGAGTTCACATCGTTTATTTGGGGAGGCTCGTAATGAGACGTGCTTCAGTATTCATCATAATCATGGTCGTCGAATTATTTCTTCTCGTTGGCTGCAGTAATGAAAAGCAGATCTCACTTACTGCTGACGAAGAGGTTGCCGAAAATTATGTAAAATCAAAAGGATATAAAATCATTTCCTATGACGGAAAGAGCGAACCCTTCACAATAGACCGGGAGATGATGGCCACGTCTCCTTATAGGGAGATTTGGTCGCTCCAACAGGTCGCACCTGAACTCTACTACGGCAAGTCGATCACGACCTACTCTTTTATTGTGTCAAACTCTCCGCTGGAGAAAAAATATGCATCCCTCTATAAGAAATGGGATTGGGGAACATCCGTCAATATCATGGTTACAGAAGGGAAAGTAATCGGGGGAACCTCGGCCCCATTCGACAAGAGCGGTACTAGCGGCGTTATGGCAGGCGGTAGTTATTCTATAGATGGACTAACGCAAGAGGAAATAACCGGCTTAAGCTATAGCGAATGGTTTGAGGAATGGAACAAGAAGTACAGGGAATACCCGTCTAGTTGAGTTCTCGTACAAATATCTCTTTTAAGCACAAAAAAACCTCCCAACTGGTATTAAGTACATTACCAGTTGGGAGGTTCGGTAATCGTGTAATCCGCAACCTAGAAATCGCGATTCGAGTTCAAAATCATGTTATAGTGCCGTAATTTAAGACTGAACTCTTCGGAGTTGGGGAAGGAGTGTAAGGATGAGAAAAACTCATTGGACCGCTTGGGCGGGGTTATATTCATTATCAAGTTTACTGCTCATAACCTATATATACTTAGTGTTTCTAGATGATGAAACTACATTCGATGATGTTATATCACTCTTTGTTATACCGGGACTCTCTATTTCGAGTATTGTCTTCTCGATTTGGGGTTTCTGTAAAAGCAGAACGCTAGTGTCTAAGATAGCCTTTTGGACTGTCGTAGTTGCTTTAGTTTTACTAATTCTAGTAATAGCTTTGTTGATTTTCGCATTAAGTAATACAACGTATGAGTGATTTTTCAGGGAATTGGCAGAGCGGTCTATTTCGTTCTTTTTTCTTGAGCACAAAAAAAACCTCCTCGTGTATGTGAACTGAAACTCTTCACATGCCCAGGAGGCTTTACAGTTATCCGCAACCCTTAATTGCGGATTGTGAAATACCTCATGTAATTCACAACCCACACTCAAATCCCTCTTGTCCCTATCTTAGCAAGGATCCGCAGCCGGATTGCCTGCTTCCTTCGCCGTACGGAACGACGAACCGCAGCCGCACGTAACCGTCGCGTTCGGGTTATGGATGGTGAAACCGCCGCCCATCGCTTGCTCTTTCCAGTCGATCTCGAGACCGTTGAGATACTTAATGCTGTCGCTGTCGACAACGACTTTCAGGCCGTTCGACTCGAGCTCTTGATCGCCGTCATGGCGCTCATCGTCGAAGCCCATGCCGTACGAGAAGCCGCTGCAGCCGCCTTCCTTTACGCCTACGCGCAGGAACAAGTTCGGAATTTCTTCCGATGCGAGCATTTCTTTAATTTTATCGACAGCCGTTTCCGTTACAGTAATCACGGCAATCACCCCTTACATCAGGATCTTTGAGCGGAGCTCAAAGTCACTCCTTACTTGGTAACTTGCGTTAAATACGCATCGTATGCTTTCAGTATACTCCGTTTGTACCTCCCTCTCAAGGGGATGATGCCCCTGTACAAGCACCTGAACAGGCTCACGGCCGTGCATCTGACGCCCTCCCGCCGTGAATCCGCTGTCATGACATGTCCATGTCATCTAGCTGACTTTTCTTGTTGCCGCTCTTCTTCGTGAGGTTTATAATGATTAGAGTTAATTTGCAAGGGTTGCTTATGTACCTTTTTTCACAATATTGACCACAGCAACGGAAAGCGAGGACACGATAATGAACGTTGCCATCCCGACTGAACAGAAACGGATGCAGGAAATCGCCGAGAAAGTGCACAATGGAGAACGTCTCACGCTGGAGGATGGCGTATTCCTCTATCAATCGGACGACATTCTGACCATTGGCCAGCTCGCGAATGAAGTGAATATGCGCAAGAACGGCCGCAAGGTTTATTTTATCGAGAATATGAGCTTGTACTTTACGAATGTCTGCGAAGCGCACTGCGCATTCTGCAACTTCCGTAAGGACGAAGGGCAAGAAGGCGCTTATACCCTGTCCGGCCAACAGATGATCGAGTATGTCGACCAGCACTTCCACCCTGGCGTGCGCGAATTCCATATCGTCGGCGGCCATAATCCGAACGTGCCTTTCCAATATTATGTTGATTCGCTCAAAGCGCTGAAGGAGCGTTACCCGGAAGTTACGCTGAAAGCCTATACGGCAGCAGAGATCGATTTCTTCTCCCGCATCAGCGGTCTCTCCTACACCGAGGTGCTTCAAGAACTGATGAAGGCAGGTCTTGCCTCGCTCACTGGCGGCGGCGCTGAGATTTTGTCCGATCATTACCGTAAAAAAATGAAAGTCACAAAAGCCGACGTCAGCCAATATTTGCAAGTGCACCGCGCGGCTCATAATCTTGGCCTGAAGACGCACACGACGATGCTGTACGGCTCGGTCGAGAGCAAGGAAGACCGCATCAACCATATGCTGCATATTCGCGAGCTGCAAGACGAGACGAACGGATTCCTCGTCTTTATTCCGCTGTCCATGCAGCCGATCAGCCCGAAAGCGAGCATTAAGCGCCGCAACTCGGCATTCGAGGACTTGAAGACGATCGCGATCAGCCGTCTGATGCTCGACAACTTCCAGCACATCAAAGCCTACTTCATTAACATCGGCCTGCAACTGACGCAAGTAGCGCTGGCGATGGGTGCGAATGACGTTCACGGCACGATGGTGAAAGAGCGAATCAGCCACGCTGCAGGCGCATTGACGCCGGAAGGCATTACGCGCGACGAGTTGATCTGGCTGGTGAAAGGCGCGGGCCGCATTCCGGTCGAACGCGATACGCTGTACAACGAGATTAAAGTTTACGAATAGCATTGCCGAAACAATAAGTAATACCCGATTGATGGCATTCATGGGCTCCTGACATACAGGACACACTATCATCATAAATCGGGACATGGGAATGGGTGTTATCGATGAAACGAGTTATTATTTTGGGCGGCGGCTACGGCGGTCAGGCTGTCGCGAACGAACTTATTGATCAAGGCATTCCAAGTGATACGATCGTTACCTTGATTGACCGAATGCCGTTCCAAGGATTAAAGACGGAGTATTATGCTCTAGCTGCCGGTACTGTCAGCGATCTCGAGCTGCGAGTCGCTTTCCCAAGCGATTCGAGGCTGCTCCTTATGTATGGCGAGGTGCTCGAAGTCGACTTCGAGCGGCAGGTTGTCATTATGGAAGGCCAGAACGAGCTGCCTTTCGATTACCTCGTTATTGCGCTCGGTTGTACCGACAAGTTTCACGGCATAATTGGCGCGGACCAATATTCGTCCACGATCCAGACGTTCTCGGCTACGCGCCAAACGTATCAACGCTTGAACGACGTGAAACCGCAAGGGCAAGTCACGATCGTCGGCGGAGGACTTAGCGGTGTCGAGGTAGCGGCGGAGCTGCGCGAGAGCCGTGCGGATCTGAACATTCGTATCCTCGACCGCGGACCAAGCATTCTGTCCGCGTTCCCGGCCAAGCTGCAATCGTATGTCGCAGATTGGTTCCGCGAGCATGACGTCGAGATGATCGGACATGTCCATCTCGGACGCGTGGAAGAAGGGATTCTGTACGACGAAGAATCGCCGAAGCCGATCTACACGGACGTTACTGTATGGACAGCCGGCATTCAACCGGTCGAGCTGGTGCAGCGGATGGATTTGCCGAAGGATAATTCCGGCCGTCTGATCATTAATGAGTTCCACCAACTGCCGCAGCACACGAACGTCTACATCGTCGGCGACTGCGCCTCCCTGCCTTATGCACCGAGCGGTCAAGCCGCAGGGGCTCAAGGCAAACAGGTCGCTGAAGTGCTGAGTGCAATCTGGGCAGGCAAGACGCCGAAGCTCGGCAAGATCAAGCTGAAGGGCATGCTCGGTTCCCTCGGCAAGAAAGCCGGATTCGGCCTCATGGGCAAGACCGCCCTGATGGGACGAGTTCCCCGCCTTCTGAAAACCGGTGTATTGTGGAAATCAAAGCATCATATCGGCTAATTCCCGTCATAAGAAACGCCTGTGCTTGGAGCTGTCAGCAGCTTCGGGCACAGGCGTTTCTTAATCCATATCGTCGAGCAGCTTATCGAGCGCTTCGCGCTGTTCTCTCTGCTCGCCCGTTATTTTGACAATTTCATCATACAGCTTCTCGGCCGTTTCAGCTGCCACAATCTCACCGTCTACAAGTGCGAACGGGAACAAATAACATTCGCCGCAGTTGCCAAGACAGCCGTATTCAATTACTTCGTAATCGGGGTCCTGCTCCAGCTTCTTCATGATCTTGTCCGTACCATGATGCATGTTGCTGGCGCAAAACTCGACGATCGGTTTAAGCATATAAGGTTACCTCCGAATGTGCGCGTATAAGGGGCAATGAATTCACAGAAGCTATAACGGAACTGATTAAGCGTAATGCATTGTTCCGGATCTCTCGAGTCCATTTTCAATTCAATCGCTTTGTACTATAATAGGGGAGAAAGGAGTTGATTGCAATGAGCGAAACCAACCAATCGACACAATACGATGAAGTATTGGACGTACTCGATAAACTGCGTCCGTTCCTGCAACGCGACGGCGGTGACGTAGAACTGGTAGACGTAGAGGACGGCATCGTTAAGCTTCGCCTCGTAGGCGCATGCGGCAGCTGCCCGAGCTCGACGATTACGTTGAAAGCCGGTATCGAACGCGCACTGCTTGAAGAGGTTGAGGGCATCCAAGAGGTTGTTCAAGTATTCTAATCGCCCTTAAGCATTCTTGCTAAAGCGAAGAGTCTTGTCACGGTCGGCATTGATTGCCGGTTCGATGACAAGACTCTTTTTTTATATGATCCGGTTAATCTTGCTCACGATCGGGTCGAATCCGCCGTTCACATCGATCAGGTTGCCGGTCAAGTAATCCGAACGGGAATGGCATAGAAACGCGATGACACGCGATACATCTTCGCCCGTTCCCGGCCTGCCAAGCGGCAGTTCGCATTCCCCGTCCGTTATTGCTTCCTCGATCGAACGCTCCTTGTTCACACCTCGAATGTCGCCTGGACAAATCATATTGACCGTAATGCCATAGGCCGCCTCTTCGGCTGCCAGCGTCTTCGTGAACGACACGAGTCCCGTTTTCGCAGCTGCGTATACAGCCCGGTGCGGCCACGAACGAGCCTCGCCCGCATGCCCGAAGCCGAAATGAATGATTCGCCCCCACCCTCTTGCCCTCATGCCTGACAGCAGCCGATGATCGAGCAGCATTACGCTGAGCAAATTGCCATTCACTAAAGCTGTAATTTCATTCCGATCGTATTCGCCGAACAGACGTCTTTCCCGAATGAACGGACCGGCATTATTAATGAGAATATCGATTCCGCCTGCCCAAGCCTCTGCCTCTTCGGCAAGCCGCTCTGTTTCATCCGGGATCGTAATATCGGCTTGAATCGCTTCCGTGCGCACGCCGAACTGCCGCAGCTCCTCTTGTAATGCTCTGGCTTCCCGCTCGCTGGTGTTGTAGTTGAGGACTATGCTGCAGCCTTGGCGTGCCAGTTCCATTGCAGCTCGTTTGCCAAGCCCTTTGGCGCTGCCCGTAATAAGTGCCGTCCTGCCCTTAAGCTCCAAGAAGCGTTCCTCCCCCGAACGTTTTCGTTTAACGGGCACTCCATCTTTCGCAGCAATAGCGATAAGACAACGTGAGCGCTTCAAGCACAAGCGCTAGTCCGAGCCGAAGATCGTCTACTTGGCCGGCGATATTCTCGAGAAGCGGATCTTCCCGGTGCTGTTGATCCATCTGGGTCAAATCGTCCTGCAGCTCCGAATTCATATGATGGATTTCGACGTTGCGCCTCGACCGCAGCCGGTTCATCGGCTCCTTATACCGTTCTTTAACCTCGTCCAGCAGGTTCCCAAGCGCCGGATGCTTCCGGTTTAGGCGCATATTGCGAAGCACGGTAAAATACGAGAAATGCGGCTTCATGCGTTCCGTGTCAAGCGACAGCACATCGTTCAGCAGCGTTCCCAGCTTGTCGAGCAGCGCGAACATGCGGATGAATCCGTTCTTGTCGTAGTACACATACCGGTGATAATCCAGCTGTTCCTCATACGACATTGCGCCGACCGCTGTATGATGAATCCGCTCCGCGAATTTCTCTGCTGCATAGCAGCTTTGCTCCATCTCGTCGATTGAACCGATAATTCCGCGTGTCCATATCTCGTACGTTCTAAGCTTGCGCTCAGGTCCGCTGTCGTCCCGGATTCGCTGGTTCACAATCTCGACGAATTGCCACATCTCTTGGATCGCTTCCGCCAGCTTGCCGTCCGGCATGCGGGGCGGTTCGCCAAACAACATTCTCAGCATCAGCCTGCTCCTTCCGTCGTCGTCGTACGTAGGCGAGTACAAAGTGGAAGAAACGCCGCCTTCACTCTAGGTGTCGGCGGCGTCAACTTGTATGCTTCTATTATACGCATAAATATTCCATTCTCTGCAAGGATCAGAATGCAATATTTAGCTATTTGAGACGGAATCAGCATCCCGTCATTTGTGCTTGTCCAACTATCGGCCTTCGCTCAAGCTCCGGCTCCTTATGACCATATCGAGCAGCATCGTGAACAAGCCGGCGATAATGAGGTTATGAAGCAGACTGGTAAAGATGAACATGTTTTCGTTGGTCAGCGTAAGGGTGAGCCATGCACCGCTCAGCACTTGAGCCGCAACGAGCGTCAGCGCCCATGCGCTGGAGACGCGCAGAGGCTCGCCTCCCGCTCCGCTTCTGCGGATCGTCACGAACACGTACAAGATAATGAAGAACAGAATAGCAGCTGCAACCCGGTGAATGAATACGGCGAGCGTAGCGCCTTCCAGATCGGGAACGACTTGTCCGTTGCACAGCGGCCATCCGATACATCCTCCGGACGAATCCGTATGCCGGATATAAGCACCTAAATAGACGACGATATAACTGTAGATTGCCGTAAACAAAAGCAGACCGTAGAAGCGTTTTGGCACCGGCGTATTCGCCTTGCGCACTTCTCCGCGGCCGAACCTTCTCAGCCAGACGACCAGCAGCAGGGTAGACGCAAAGGCGAGCAGCGATATGCCGAAATGAATAGCCATGACGGCTGGCGATTGCGGCCATAATACCGCAGCAGCCCCCATTAATGCTTGTACGACCGTCAGCGCAAGAGCGGAGCTGGCGTACACGAGCTGCTCTTTATAACGCTTATATATCAGCGAATAGAGGAAGGCAGCCAACGTCAGTATGCCAGCCAAGCCGCTGATTGCCCGGTGTGAATATTCGATTAACGACTCCACCGTATAAGCGGGAACAAATTTGCCATTGCACAGCGGCCAATCATCGCCGCATCCGCGTCCGGATTCGGTATTCGTGACAAGCGCGCCCGCCAGCAACACGAGAAGCATAACGATACAGGAAGCGACGGCTAGCGCACGATAACGTCCCGAGATCACAATGAATCACCTAGTTTCGTAATATTGTAAGCCATTCATGCTTCGATTCAAGCACATGATGAGGCTCGAAAGGCTTGAAATAATTACATTCATTATAGCCTTATGACCTATTGAAAGCTATGTCGAAAATGGCACACTTCCTTGACAACCACGTTCACTTTCATTAGCATTCGCCTTTGCCTCCGATCCCAAACGAACGGCAAAATACTTATGAACCAGCACCTGCTGCGCACCATCCGCTGAAATACAAAAAGCGGATTGAGCAGAGAATCACTTCTCCGCTCAATCCGCTCTGCTCGCGCCTAACAGCGGCGCGCTGCTCTGCGGCAATCATTCATGCTTCTAGGACAGGCTGCCTTGAATCGTCGTGGTTTAAGCTTGCGGCAGCGCCGCAGCTACTTCCACCGCGCGGTCCAAGAACGTCTCGATCTCGTCACGCGTCTTGCGCAGCTTGCTGACGAATCGGATAACCTCTTGACCGTTCTTGAACGCGATGAAGCTCGGAATGCCCAGAATGTTCAGCTCGCTGCACAGATCAGGAAGATCGTCGCGGTCGATCTGAACGAACTGCAACCGGTCCGCGTAAGCCGCTTCTACCTCTGGCATGAACGGATCGATAAAATGGCAGTCTTTGCACCATGTCGTCTTGAAGATCGCAATCGTAAGCTCGCCTGCGGCTGCCTCACGGAACTGTTCGTCTGTTGTAATGACTCTCATGTTGTACTCCTCCTAGCGTTTAACTTCCTTGAACTTAATGGACTTCCCGAGTAATTTCCAGCCACAGCTTCTCATTCGTATCGAATGTCTCCCAGCGTACGGAAGCACCGAGTGCCTTCGCTAAATCACGGGCCGGTACATAGACCGCATTATCGATCGTCGTCGTTGGGAACGACCACTTCACCGTTTTGCCGTTCACGGTCGCTTGGCTGCTTCCCTTCTTCAACGTAATCGACGTGCCGGTCGCACCGTCATTCAATTTGATCCGGTCGAGATCCAGCTTGATGCTCGCGCCAAGTTCCGATGCGACTCTTCTTAACGGTACAAGCGTAACGCCGGAAGGCGTAATGATCGCTGGTTGATTGCTGTACAGGCCGACAATAACTTCTTGGCGTCCGATATGCAGCTCTTGGTCCAGCAGGCTGTATACGTCGGACGCCGGGTCGAACATCCGCAGCACTTCGTAGCCTTGCAGATTTTCGAGCGATTCCAGCTCTACAGCGGATTTCTTCTGATCGTCGCCAACCTTGTCGACTGCGACGTCACCGTTAATATTCCACATTTCCGACTTGATCGACAGCGACAGCCCTTCGATCGGCGGAAGTTCTTCTTCGTCTTCGCTTGCCAGCGCCTTCCTGTCAGACTTGAACTGCAAGTCGAGGGACGATTTGCGAATATCGAGCTTCGAGTCAACGTACAGATCCGCTTGTGCGAAGCTGTTCTTGTTCACGATCGCAGCGAAGTCATCGGCTTGCTCCTGTTCCTTCATCGAATCGCTGAAAGATGCCAAGCCGTCGATCATTTCGTCGATAATCTCATCGATTTCCTCATCGGTTGGCCGGATATTTCCGCCCTCCTCCGACGCTTCAATCGCTTGTTTCAAGCTCGGATCGGCGAGGACGATATCGACGAGCCCGACCATCGTCTTCCGCAGTCCTTCGCGGTCGTTCTGCAGCTTGCCAACGTAATCCTTCACCCAGTTCCACATTTGCTCCGCATCCAGCTTAACGCTGACATGCGCAAGCGTCATGGACTCGCCGTTCACCGTCGTTTGCGCGAGCGGATCTACCGACAGCCCTTCCGGATTCGGCATCGTGCCGACCAAGTAACCGCCGACATGGTCGATCAACTGGCGCCCAACCTCTGTAATCGTCTGCTCCGTGACCGGACTAGCGCCGTCCTCGTCCGTAAGGCCAAGGCCGAGGGTTTCAAGTGCGCTCGCACCGCTCATGTCGAGCAAGAACGGCTGTTTCGCTCCTTCGAGCGTCATAAGCGAAGTCTCGCCATCGACCACCATGCCGAAACCGAATGAACGGCTGCCAAGCGACAAATCGCCCTTGACCGACATATGGTCATTGTCTCTTAATTTCATCTCGTTAATCTGCAGCTTCACATTCGACAGCATCGAGATCAATTCTTGTCCGCCCTCGGACAGATCTTCATCGTCCGCAAGCGCTTGTTCATCCCACAATAGCTTAAGTTCAACCGACTGTTTGCTTTCAGCCGACTGTACCTTCAGGCTGTTCAGCAACATTTTGTTCAGATCCACGCCTGCCACTGCCTGACAGCCCGCTATGATCACGACGACTGCCGCAAGCAATACTAAATACGTTCGTTTGAACCGCTTGATCCCCTTCAACATCAGACGCTCCTCCCATGATAGGCAACTCTCATAAATTCAATCCCATTCTACCATGAATAGGAAGACTTGAGCTGATGTTAAAGCATTATTTTAGCCAAAATTAACCGCGGCTAGCAGCAGGCGCCAGACGCATGAGCGGACCGAACAGCTTGCGCAGCGGCGCCGGGAACGAACGAACGTCCGACGGCTGGACGACGCGCAGCAGCACGAGCAGCACGAGATAGAGCACACCGGCTGCCGCGCCGGAAGCGATACAGCCGAGCAAATAAACAAGCTTATCCGGAAGTGCGTCCAGCAGCAGCGTGCGAACGCCGTATTCGGCGCCGAAGCCGGCTGCAGCCGTTACGGCTACCGTTACGATATAACCCGTCCACCGTCTGCCGAGCGTCTGCAGCGGAACAATCTGCCGGATCGAACGCAGATTGAGCACCGTGACGATCATGAAGCACAGCGTCGAAGCGATAATGAATCCATACATGCCAAGCACCGGCCCGAGAATAATGCTTCCCAGCACAAGTACAGCCAATCCGATCAGCGTGTTGTACATTGGCGTTCTCGGCTTGCCGAGGCCGTATAGAATCGAATTACTGGTCATCATCGAGATTTGGAAGATCGTCCCTGCGGTCAGCGCCGCAACGATACCGCCGCCCTTTACATCCTCGAAGAGCAAACCGGTCACCGATTGGGCCGCAACGGTCAGCACAAGCGCGGCCGGCACGCCGGTAAATACGACAATCCGCATCACGAGCGACGACTGCCGCTGCACCTCGTCCATATTGCGCGTCGAGAAGGCGGATGAGATGACCGGAATAATCGATGAGCTCAGTGCAATAGCCAGTATCGGCGGAATGCCCGCGACCGAGATCGCCTTCAAACCGAACGCATCAAGCACCTGTTCAGCTTCCAGTCCGGAATAGAAACTGCCGCTCAACCGAACGAGAAACGAATTATCGAACATGTACACCAAGTTAACGGTCATCGCTGTCACCACGATCGGCAGCGACATCGTAAAGATTTCGCGGTAAATCGAGCGGAACGGAAGTGTGGACCGTTCAAACCGCAGTCTTCCCGCCTTAACCTCCGCCGAGTCCTGCATGTTCAGCTTGCGGCCGTACCACATCATGACGGCAAGCGCTCCGACTCCCCCGATCACGCTGCCGAAGGAAGCCGCAGCCGCAATCCAGCGGTCGCCCCATCCCGCGGATACGACCGCAAGTGCGAGACCGACGCCGAACAGGACACGCAATATTTGCTCGATAATCTGGGAGATGCCGCCTGCGGACATCAACTGCCGGCCTTGGAAATAGCCGCGCATCATCGCAATCGTCGGGAACAGCAGCAGCGCAGGCGCAATCGCCTGAATGGACGCATCCGCGAGCGGAATGCGGGCCACGTGGGAGCTGTACCATGGGGCCGCAACGAACAGCACAAGTGCCATAATGACGCCTGTCACGATGCCGAACAGCAGCGCCGCCTTATAGATGCGCTGCGCTTCGCCCGCCTTGCCGAGCGCATGCCGTTCGGATACCATCTTGCTGATTGCGCTCGGCAGTCCGCCGGTTGCGATGACGAGCAGCCATAGATAAACGTTATTCGCTAGGCCAAGTGCCGCGCCGCCTCCTGAGCCCATCATATAATCGAGCGGCACCCGCTGGAAAATACCGAGCACGCGCGCAGCCAACGCAGCTACGGCTAGAATGATCGTACCTTTAATTAATGAGTCCTTCTTAAGCATAATCTAAGCTTCGTCCTCTCCGTCGTTACATTCGCCAGCATGCATTGTTGCATTACTTGTATGCCAACTCCAAAAAACGGCACGATCATCCCGGCCCCTCCGGCTAGAGCAGCCGGAAGTCCGGGGCGATCGTGCCGCCCGCTTCTGATTGTACACCGTTATTTTATTTTACGCCTTGCCGCCAATCGGTTCAAGCGGTTGATGATTGCCGCGCACCGGCTTCCCCGCTCCGGACGGAGCCGCCCACTGCACAGCGTTCTTGAGCACCTGCAGCACCTGCGGGTTATAGTAGGTCGGATACGTCTCGTGGCCCGGACGGAAGTAGAAGATTTTTCCTTGTCCCCTGTAGAAGGTACAGCCGCTCCGGAACACTTCGCCGCCCTCGAACCAGCTGATGAAGACAAGCTCGTCCGGCGCCGGGATATCGAAATGCTCGCCGTACATTTCCTCATGCTCGAGTGTAATATACTCCGGCAGACCAGCCGCGATCGGATGCGCCGGATTAACGACCCAGATACGCTCCTTCTCGCCTGCTTCGCGCCATTTTAGATCACATCCGGTGCCCATCAGCTTTTTGAAAATTTTCGAGAAATGTCCGGAATGCAGCACGATCAGCCCCATGCCCTCCATCACTCTCGCGTGCACACGTTCGACGATCGCATCCTCCACCCGGTCATGGCCCATATGTCCCCACCAGATCAGAACGTCCGTCTCTGCAAGAACCTCTTGCGTCAATCCGTGCTCCGGCTGCTCCAACGTTGCCGTCCGGACCTGTACGTTCCCGCCGCTAATGCCGCTGGCGATTGCCTGATGGATGCCGTCTGGATAGACGCGGCGCACCTCCTCATGGACGTGCTCATGCAAATACTCATTCCATACCGTTACTTTCACCATTCGTCTCCAACTCCTCGATAGGATGATTTAAAGAAGCCAAATGAAGAACAAGACGATCATCAGCAACTGCAAGACGAATTTGGCGACGGTGCTCGTGAATAAGCCGACGACCGATCCGAGGCCGACCTTCATCGACTTCTCGAAATTGGAATTAGCGAAAAACATTTCACCGATAACCGCGCCTAAGAATGGACCGAGAATAAGACCGAAAGCCGGAATAACGAACGGACCGATAATGACGCCGATCGTGCTGCCAATGACGGAAGCCCGCGAGCCTCCGAACTTTTTGACGCCCCAGGCATTGACCGCGTAATCGGCTATGAACAGCACGATTAAGATGACGGTCTGAATCGTCCAGAACCAGAATCCGAACGGCGAGAAGCTGATGCAGAGGCCGTATACGAAAAATGCAGCATAGATCGCCACGACACCCGGCAGAATCGGATATACCGCTCCAGCCATCCCGACGAGGAACAGCACGGCGATAATAATCCAGCCGATAATTTCAAGCATTACAGCGCCCCCTTCGCTTTCAGCACATATTTGCGCAGCACCTCAGCGACGCCATGCTCTTGGTTCGTGAACGTAACCGCGTTCGCCGCACGCTTCACCTCGTCCTGCGCATTGCCCATCGCCACGCCCAGTCCCGCTTCGCGGATCGCTGCGATGTCGTTCAGACTGTCGCCGACGGCTACCGTCTCCGACATATCGATCTTCAGCATCGTGCACAGCTCGCGAAGCGCAGATGCTTTCGTAATGCCGAGCGGATTCATTTCCAGATTCCAAGGCGAAGAGTTCGTGATCTCAAGATTGCCCCAGGAGGACACTTCCTTGAGGATCGCTTCGCGCGCCTTATCGTCCTCTGTGTAATAACCGAATTTCAGCCAATGATGATCGGCGTAACGGTCGGCCGGCTGAATCCAAGTCTCCTTGTTGTACACCGCATCTGTCGAGTACGCCCAGTACCATACTTCCGGATGCTGCAGCGCCAGCCGATGCATCCGTTTGATCGTCTCCGGATCGACAAGCGTGCGTCTGTGCAGCACATGCGGCCGCGACCAAATCTCGCTGCCGTTCACTGTAATCATCGGAACGTTCATCAGTCCCAGCTGTTCCGCATAAGGGAGCGCGCTCCGAAACCCGCGCCCCGTGGAGAAACAGACAATGACGCCTGCCTCCATCGCTTTCTGAATCCATCGGCGGTTCGTCTCGCTGACTTCCTGCAGATCATTGAGCAGCGTACCGTCCATATCCAATGCAACTAGCTTGTATGTACCCATCCCGTATGGCCTCCCCTATCGGCAGAATGCACCTGTGGTGTTCGTGACACCCGCGCTCGGCGGGATGCTTGCTGCCGCACCGATTTCTGTTTTCCGATATTGTAGCATATTTCATCTTGGCTACCTACATGCCGAAGCCGGCGGGATGGCCCGACCTTAGTCGGGAACACTTGAAGCTTTGCTCGCGCAACGCCGCTCACGCACATCGCGCAAACGTTTGCATTAATAGGGACAAACCGGCCTCGGCTTTCCGCCAAACCCGGTAACTGCATCTTCAGTTGTCTTCTTTGCTATACGTTCAATCTGATTATAGCGGGGATCACCTCGTTGTGCTCTCCCTCACATTGGTGCATTTATATTGCATTTTGGCTCGAGACTCCTCACACGCCGAACATCGCAACCGCTAGGCCGAGGTACAGCACCGTCATGATCCATCTTTTGACTGCCCCGTTCATTTTCGCCCGATTGTTTCTCATCGCACATCCCCTCCCCTGCTTAACGAGAAATAAAATCTATTCTTCACGGACTGCCCGAACAGTTCGCCTTCTTGTTTATGATATGCAAAAGAGTTTCCTTGGTGCAAAATTTTTGGTCGTGTTATGCAGTCCCTGCTCTTCTCACCCGATCCAAGCCGTGGCAAACAAATAAGCCGTTTTTTGTTCCTTTACAAGGAACAAAAAACGGCTCAGTCATCGTTACTTTACATTAATCTACATTGTCGTTCGCTGCGCCGTTACCGCCGGCCGCAGCGCCATTCGCCGCGTTGTCAGTACCAGTGCCCGAATTGGCATTCGCACCTGCGTTGGCATTCGCACCCGCGTTGGCATTCGTGCCAGCGCCCATCTGATTTCCTGCCGTATTAGCCGGCGGCGTCGATGGGTGGCGCGGTGTGCCATTCAAGCCGATCTCATCGTCGTACGCGTCGAAAATTTTGCGGGCGATCGGTGCTGCACCCTTCGCGCCGAATCCGCCTTCCGGTACGACGACCGCAACCGCAAGCACCGGATTATCAGCAGGAGCGTACGCGATAAACACCGCGTTATCGACCGTCTTGCCGCCGACGGATTGCTGCGACGTACCCGTTTTACTCGCATACGTGTAATTTACGCCGGCGAAAGCTACGTCTACGTTAACGAGCTCCATGCCGCGCTTCACTTCTTCCCAATACTCTTTAGGAATATCGATTGTATTGAGCACCTCTGGCTTAAAGCCTTGAACGAGTTGGCCGTCGGATGTGACGATCTTGTCGATGAACTGCGGCTTCATCCGCTTGCCTTGATTCGCCAGAGCAGCCGTATACTGCGCAAGCTGAAGCACGGTATAACGCGCCTGCTGGCCGAACGATGAACGGATAAGCGCCGACTGCGCGCTCGCCGTCTGCGCCTCGTGGTAATACTCCACGATGCCTTCCGACTCGAATGGCAGGTCGCTGCCCGTTTTGATCCCAAGTCCAAATTCTTTCATGTAACGGTCCCACGTATCGACGCCTTTGGGACCTTTGTATTTCTCGTACATTTTCTGGCCGACCATTGCCGCCATGAACGGGTTGGACGATTTGCCGATAGCAAGAGCAGGGTCCAGTCTGCCGTAGGCGTGGTTCAAGGCATTGCCGATTCTGACCTTGCTTCCTTCGCGGCCGAAGTAGAATACACCGTTATCATTATAGGTCGACGTCGTCGTGAACAAGCCTTCGTTCAAGCCGACGAGGATGGACAACGGCTTCTGCGTCGAACCGAGCATGACGAGCGACGGCGCATGGCGTCCCGCTTCCTTCTCATCTTCATACGGCGCAAGCACCTCTCGGATCGTGCCGTTCTTCAGCATGTAGATACTGTTATCATAGTCCTCGGGACTAATCTTACCCCCGGACCAAATGTTCGGATTGTAGTCCGGCATACTCGCCATCGCAACAACTTTGCCTGTATTAACTTCCATCGCGACGGCGTAGCCCGTCTTCGGCTTCTGATTCGCCTTCAGAATGTCCGGACTCGTCTTCAAATAAGCGAGATGGTCGGTAATCGCCTGCTCTGTCTTAAGCTGTACGTCTTTATTAATCGTCAGATACAGGTCGTTCCCTTTCTCGGGATTCGTAATCGTCGGCGGGCCGATAATTTTGCTCAAGGCGTTGACCGGATATACCTTCAACCCGTTCTTGCCCCGCAGCTCATCCTGATACATGAGCTCGATGCCGTCCATACCGACGTCTTCCTGATCCAAATATTCGAGCTTCGAATCTTTGGTCTCTTCCTTCTTCTCCGCGTAGAAGTCAAGCGAGTTCACAGCAGAGTTGAACTTCTTCAAATAACCGACGAGCTGTACCGCAATCGAACCCGTATCATAGTGGCGTACGCTCTCCTCGATAATGTCGATTCCGTCAAATAAGTTGCGGTTTTCCATAAAATAAGCGATTTCTTCGTTCGTCAGATCGGACTTGATCCGGCGCGGCGTCGAAATTGTATTTTTCTTAAATCCGAGATCGAGCTGACGCAGCACATCGTCGGCTGTCATCTGCTTGGCAGAATCACCGAATTGGGCAAAAATCGAAGAAAGCTGCTCTGCGAACGGGCGCATCCGCTCTTCAATCTCTTTCTGCTGCTCCTTCGCCGTCTTCCCCTTCAGTTTCTTCCGAATATCCGGATCGAGCTTGTAATAGAGAGATTGCGTCGATGTCGAGTAAGCGATCGGATAACCGGTCGAATCGAGAATGTTGCCCCGAATCGGCGGGAGTTTGACTTTCGTCGAGCTGATTTTGTTTTCTTCTGCTTTCAGCGTTGGACCTTCTACGAATTGAAGAATAGCCAGCCGAATAATTAGGATGCTGAACAATAAAAAGATTGCAAAAAAGAATGCGTTGAGCCGAAACGAAAAATGTCTGCGGTTAACGATTTCGCGCTTCTGCTGATCTTCCGTCACCTGTCTATCTCCTCCCACTTGTTGCAGCGTCCAGGCTGCATTCCGATCCATTGATCACTTCTATCTTAACGAGCAACGCCGGTAAAAAGTTTCCCAGCCGCCCCTACTATTTATGCCTCGCTGTCTGCAATATGCGTCTTCTCGAAGTTCGGCGGATTAAACCAATCGCCCGACATCGCCCACGTCGCGTCAAGCGGAACCCATACCGGGCTGCCGTTGCCGCCGCCGATTTGCACCTCATTCCACGCATGAGGTCCATACCCGCCTGCGGCCGTGCCGCCTTGGCCGGTCACGACGCGTACCTGCAAGCCCGACGCTCTCGCCATTACCGCGTACAGCCTTGCAACATCAATGCACACGCCAAGCCGGGTTTCGAACGTATCCTCCGGCGTCTGCTCTTTCCAAATGCCCCGCTGCTCGTAATTCCGCGCCTTATCCCAATCGTAAGCGATACGCGTTCCGACCCAGCGATACAACGCACGTGCTTTCTCTTCATCCGACTGCGCATCCTTCGTTACCGTCAATGCAGCGTTCGCTATATCGTCCGGGATCGCATAATCGGCAATCTCGTACTGTCTCTTCAGGATGCGCTGCAGCTCATCTCCGACCGCCTTGGTCAGCACAGGTCCTTGTTCATCGAGCAGCTTGCCCGCAACAGGCTCCAAAAGCCGGGCCGAAGCTTCGTTATACACATCCGATGACCGGATTTGCGCCGTAAAAGGTCCGCTTGGCGACAACGTCGTATAAACGAACAGCGCCGCGATGAGCAGAAGCGACCGGACCACGCCGTGAAATGCGCCGATCATCCCGCCGATTGCCCGGCTAGCCAGCCTGCTTCCCGGTATGACCGGCCTATCCTCTTCTCTCCCCGAACTTCCTCTGCCGCTTCTGGATCCGATCCGGTACACGAACCGCTCGATCGGAGCCGTTAAATAGGCGATCGGCCAGCGGAAGGCCGCATAACAGATCAGCAGCAGCACACCGTAGCGGAACAACGCGAAATCGCGGAAGCTCGTCACGAACGTATACCACAGCTGTGTTAATGTGCCGACTTCCTTATCCGGCGGACGAACACCGCCAAGCAGCTTCGACGCTGAAGGAGACAGCAGCGCAGCAGCTTTCGATGCTGCAACGATACAGACCAACATGAGCAGGCCGTCCCATACAAAAAAGAAAAGACGCTTCGCGGAGCCCGATGCGCCTTTGACCAGCCCATGTACGAGCGATCCGAGCAGCAGCGCAAGCACGGCTAGCGCTACCGGCTCGAACGCCGTCATACCTTGAAACCATAATAACATACGATCCGCTCCTCTCGAATGCTTCTATGAGCGGTATTGAGATCAGAAGGAGCGGCAACGGCTGCACCAGCCGTCCGATCCATCGAATAGTCGATTCTTTAACTGTTGCTCTTCGCCGTGTCGATCAAGGTGCGAATCGTATCGTCGATCTTCAGCGAGCCGATCTTCGTCCCCCGGAACTTCACTTCTACTTCTGCTTCTCCCGGTTTGCCCGTCAGTTCGAGATTGCTCGTCTTCACCGTGAACGAACCATCGTCGTTCGCCGTGTACGTCGCATCCTTCGCTTCGCCCGCCATTGCGGCAATCGCTTCCTGCTTGACGCTGTCCGTCACTTTCGTACCGATCGATTTCACGTCATCCAGCGTATAGCCGCTGTACATCACGACGCCGACGAGGATAACGGCAACGAGCGCCCACTTCACGAAAGTCTTCACAATACGTACTACGACTAACAAAGCGACCAGCGCTAGCGCGAGAACGAGCCAGTTGTCTTGAAGAAAAGTTTGCCAAGTATCGGTGTCATAGTTGAAATCCATAAGCAGCATGTTTGGTTATCCCCCTTATTATACCTTGCCTATGCGTTCAATTCAAAAAATCTATTAACCATTATACCCGACGGAAGACGGCTGGTAAACGCGCTTTACTACGTAAGCGTCATAACCCGTCCATCCGCCGCGTACAAGTTATTATTGAGCGATCATCCCGCAAGTGTACAGAAGGAGGGCAAACGTGTGAAGACAGCCGTGTGGCTTTATTTGTTTTTGTTCATCGCCTTTTTCGATCTGCATGCGCAGTACCCGATCTTGACGCCGTTCGCCGTCTCTCTTGGGGCCGCCCCATCGTTCATCGGTCTCATGATGGGCATTTATTCGATCACCCATCTGCCCGGCAATCTGATCGCTGGCATCGGCGTCGACCGGTTCGGCAGCCGTTTGTTCATCGTCTTAAGTCTGCTGTGCGCCGGTATTATTCTTCTTCTCCAAGCGCATGTCGCGAATCCGTGGCAATTGCTCGCGCTGCGTTCTGTCAGCGGCTTCGTACTTGCGTTCCTCTCCCCCGCCTGCATGTCGCTGCTGGCGCGCATTACGTCCGACCGTATCCAACAAGGCAAGCTAATGGCAGGCAACGGCCTTGTCCACACGTTCGCGTCGGTTTTCTCCCCGGCTGCCGGGGCGCTGCTTGTCGCCCAGATCGGATTCACTCGCGCATTCGAATATCTCGGCTGGCTGCTTATTACAACGGCGGTTTGCGCGCTATTTTTTATTCATGAGAAAAACAAGGCAGGGGCGGTGCACACAGATAAGACAGAAACCGCTAAAGGCGGTACCGGTGAAACGGAGCAGGTCAGCGGCATCCAACCAGACTCTGCTGCTCATCATCCTTACGGCCCCTCAGACAAGCTCGTATCCGGCAAATCAACCGCGCAAGGCTTGATGCCGGCAGGCCGCTCGCTGCCATGGCTCGTCTACGTCCTGCCGATGGCGACAAGCTGTGCGCAGGGCATTCTATCTTTCGAGCTGCCGCTAATGGCGGATGCCCACAACGGAAGCTCGATCATGACGACAGGCATCTTGTTCTCCGTCGTCAGCTTCGGTGCGCTCGTCACGCTCAGCATGTTCTTCTTGAACCGCTTCTCCCCGTACTTGCGTACGTTGTGGGGGGCCGTCATGTTGGCCATCCTTTATTTTGCGCTTGCCATTGGAGTGCCGCTTCCGCTCGCTACGATGCTGTTCATGCTGGGAATGGCGAAAGGCATCATATTGCCGGCACTCCCTTCCCTGCTGATCGACCTAAGCGGAGGCGAGCGCTACGGAAGGACGTTCTCTCTGCTCTCGATCGCCTACTCCATCGGGGCTTTCATCGGACCTATGGCTGCCGGCGTCCTTCGGGACAACGTATCGCCTTATTTCCTCGCGTTCATTGCACTCATGGCGGCAGCTGCGATATTGCCGTTCCACGGCCCGCGGCGCATCTCCACAAGAACCCATTTTTCGTAATCTGGGTATACGCACAAAGCATCCCCCCTCTGCTTACATACACTACACTGTGTCACGGAATGACAGACGTCATCACGGTACACATGACCTTCAAGAACAGTAAAGGGGTGACAATATAAATGAACTATGTAGATCCTGTTCACAAAGGCTGTGGCGGCGGACACGTTGGCGGACTGTTTACGTCCACAGGCGTTATTCTCGTACTGTTCATCCTCCTCGTGATCGTGTTCTCCGGCTGTTTCTGCTAATAGCCCTTCAACAACCCGCTGCTTATGCAGCGGGTTGTTTTGGTTTGAGACGCAATTGGCAACGGCGAGCTGTGGCGAGCTCCGGTGGCGCTCTAACGACACACTTTGTTATGCTATCGTATCTCCAGGTGCTCCGGGGGCGCTATAACAACACACTTTGTTACGCTATCGTCGCCCCAGTCACACCAGCGGCGCTCTAACGACACACTTTGTCATGCTATCTTCCCTCCAGTTACTCCGGTGGCGCTCTAACGACACACTTTGTTATGCTATCGTATCTCCAGGTGCTCCGGCGGTGCTTTAACGACACACTTTGTT
>NZ_BILZ01000052.1 GCF_004000825.1 Paenibacillus kobensis NBRC 15729
CCGCGAAGCGGACAAGCCCGCGGTCAAGCTGTTGAACCTCGGCGGGCGAAGCGCCCTTCTGCGGCGCGAATACATGAGCCGCTCCTTCTGGTCCGTGCAGCGGATTGTTCACATCGCATGCAGCTTGAATACGTACATCGGCGAGCCGAGGGTGCGCTCCCGACAGGTCGATGCTGGCAATCGATTCCAGCGCGGCGCCGCCGCGTGCGACCTCGAAGCCATTCCGGTCGCGGAACGAGCAGCCGAGCGCTTGCAGCATGCCGACGCCGGCGTCATTCGTGGCGCTTCCGCCGAGCCCGATCAGCAGCTCGCGGCATCCGCGACCGAGCGCGTCGGCGATCAACTCGCCGACGCCGAACGTCGTTGAGGCCAGCGGATTGCGCGCATGCGGCGGCACGAGCGGCAGACCGCATGCGGCCGCCGCTTCGATGACGGCGGTCGAACCGCCGTTCAGCAAGCCGTAGACAGCCTGTACTGGTTCGCTGAGCGGACCGGTGACCGTTAATGCAATCCGCTGCCCGCCGGAAGCGTGGACGAGCGCGTCGACTGTACCTTCGCCGCCGTCCGCAAGCGGTACGCATACGGTGCGGGCGTCCTCATAAGCTTCATTGATCCCTGAGGCAACGGCTTCGGCGGCCTCGATTGACGACAAACTTCCTTTGAACGAGTCGATCGCGATAACGACTTTCATTTTACGCAGCGCCTCCATCCCTATCTATAAACGGTTAGCGTCACGCTGTACCGTTCATAGCCTTTGCGTACGGTTGACGTTTCGAATTTCAGCTTAACAAGGTGTATAAAACAAGTAATAAAGCAAACGCCAGTCTCATAACCTTCCACCAGCCTAATAAAAGGGTTCGCCATCGAATGCTCTATTCCTATCCCTATTGCAATTCGGCCCATGTCTATGTTTGCCAGTATTTACATCAGAGATGCTGTCCGATACAATGAAAGAATCTATTTGTTAACCGTTGTATTTAAATTTTGGTTAACTAATAATCATGGGAGGGGAAGTAATGACAATCGAGAACACGCTGAATAGACAGGGATCGAATCATCAGACTGAGATAGCGGCCGGTGGAAGCAACCGCTGGCAGTTACTGGCGAACAAGGCGTTGGAAGGGGAGAGGCTGACGCTGGAAGAAGGGTTGTCTATTCTTGAAGCAGACAATTCGGAGGTACTGCCGCTGCTGCATGCCGCCTATACGGTACGCAAGCATTATTACGGCAATAAAGTGAAGTTGAATATGATCCTGAACGCCAAAAGTGGCTTGTGTCCCGAAGACTGCGGTTACTGCTCGCAATCGATCGTATCGACCGCTTCCGTTCCGAAATATACCATGCTGGATAAAGATACGCTGCTCGCCGGTGCGCGAGAGGCGATGAATCGCCAAGCTGGAACATATTGTATCGTAGCCGCGGGGCGCGGACCGACGGAGCGGGAGCTTGGGCAAGTTATCGATGCGGTACGCGAGATTCGTGATACAATGCCGCTCAAAATTTGCGCCTGCCTCGGCATTCTTAACGAAAGCCAAGCGGAGCGTCTTCAAGAAGCCGGCGTTCACCGGTACAACCACAACTTGAATACGAGCCGCGACAATTACAAATCGATTACGACGACGCATACTTATGACCAGCGGGTCGACACGGTCGAGAAAGCGAAGCGGAGCGGCATGTCGCCTTGCTCCGGCGTTATTGTCGGGATGGGTGAAACGCCGGAGGAGCTCGTCGAGACAGCATTTGCTCTGCGGGAGCTCGATGCCGACTCGATTCCGGTCAACTTCCTGAACCCCATCCCAGGCACGCCGCTCGAGGGCAGGCCGTTAACGCATCCGATGCAAGCGCTCAAGACGCTGGCGTTGTTCCGCTTCGTCTGCCCGAGCAAGGAGATTCGCGTTGCCGGCGGGCGCGAGCTCAATTTGCGCTCGCTGCAGCCGCTGGCGCTCTATGCCGCTAATTCGCTGTTCGTCGGCGATTATTTGACGACGGAAGGGCAAGCGGTCGAAGCGGACCATCAGTTGATTGCCGATCTCGGGTTTGAGATTGAGAAGTGCGCCCTGTAGGTAGCTTTAGCGCATGATGGATACGCCTTGATCTTTTAACCGGCCGATTGCGGCGGAGAACACGGTCTGTCCTTCTTGTGCGATCTGCTCTAAAGCTTCGTCGACCGAGATTTGATCCTTGATGGCCATATCGATCCATTTCTCTCCGTTCTCGACGAACGCGTCCGCTGCTTCATGGTGGAAGAAGCCATATGGACTGTACGTTTTCATAGTAGGTTGCAGCATGGTGAACGGAGCAAGGTCGTGGCCTGCAATGGCTGGCAAATATTCGGACCGCGATGGGATGCCCCAGTTAGTCAATTGCACGGCATTGGAAGACAGGTATTTATCGTCATTCGTAATAAATGATATAAATTTCCAGGCTTCTTCCGAATGAGCGGAGGCGGACGATATCGAGAAAATTTCATCGACTGAATATTGATTGGAAATGTTCGGGTTAGCCGGATTAACGGGAGCCGTAACCATTCCCCAATCGATATCTTCGCCTTCGTGTTGAAACTGTTCATTGAAGATTTGGAAGTTATATGCCGTTGCCAAAGAGCCGAAAGACATTGCCGTGTTGCCCATTAAGATCGGATCATAAGTGAACTCGTTAATATCGGGTTTGTTAAAAACGGCTTGCTTGCGAAAAGCCTCGATTACGTATGAGCTGATTTCTTTCCATTTCGGTGTATTGAACGTGATATTCGAGGTGGCGGGATCGATGGCCTGCAGCCCTTCGGTCTCGCCAACGGCAAGAATCGTCATGAACGGAATAAACCGATAGTAGCTCGTAACGAGACCATACAGGCTGCGGCCGTCGTCCATTTGAGAGGGAAACCGTTCTGCCAACTGCAGGATCTGCTGCCAGCTCATTTGATTCGAAGGTTCGGGAACGCCGTATTGGGCAAACAGTTTCTTGTTGAAGAAAAGCACTGAGCTATTGAAAGACGGAGAGATTCCGAACAGCTCCTTGGTTGAAGGGTCTTGGAATGTTTGGTATGTAATCGGGTGCAGTTTGTTCAGGTCCAATCGTTCTTTTCGGATATAGGGACTGAGATCCGTAAGCTTCCCTGCTTCTTGGAGTCTCTTAAATTCGGTAATCTTATTGTTGAACACAATATCGAGCTGGCTGGGATCGAATGATCCATTAGGCGGAGTCACGATAACCTCAAGATGGATGGCAGGATACTTTTGTTCGAAAAAGTAGCCGACACGCTTATAAAAAATGTCGGAGTCCGGGTAATTAACCTTAAGAGTCACAGGCTTGTCGGCAGATTGTGATGCACATGAAGTCAGGATCAATCCCATTGCGATAATGATTTGAATGAACGATATTCGCTTCATAATTCCTCCTGCGGCTAGCTGGTCTTATTCATAAATGATACAAAAGGCGAGGAATTGCTTCCTCGCCTTCCTTTTTATTACCAGGTATTTGTGGATAAAGATTGCTCGCTCCAAGTATTGTTCGTGTAATAGGATCTGGCTGCTGCTTGAAGGAGTAATCCCGTTTTTTTCGTCTCGTAAACGTAGATATCATGCGTGTATCCGTTTGAAGCGGTTTGGCTTTGCTTTAACGTACTGCCGTCATATACGGTGACATATAATTTGAGATCATCCAAATCAGGATTATGGCTAGTCGCCGTACCCCAGCCTGTAATCGTGCTTCCGCCTCCGGAAGACCATTGCGCAAATACGGAACCGTAAGGGTCTTTCACTCCCGTAGATCCGGCTAGAGCAGGGACAGCGGAAGCGAGCAGCAGGGCTAGAGCAAGGACTGAGGTTGTAACTTTCTTGTTCATTATTAATTCCTCCCCAAATAAATGATCTATGTATGAACGGGCGCGCACCGTTGATACCGATTAAGGCGATGATTGGCCGGAAACAAATTCCGATGTTTTCTGCTTGTACGCCGCAAGAGCGTCCTCTCGTGAGATCCCTTGTTGTATGGATAGAATCGCTTCGTTACCCCATCCAATGAACTCGGCTGGAATATCATCAAAGTAAGGGGACGGTGTTAACTGCCCGACGGCGGCCAAATAGTCGCTCGGCGTTACCGATTTATTCGAGCTGATCCCATATATATTGACTTCCCACTTGGCTGCTGTGCTCGAGGTTAAAAACTTCAGTAGTTCGAGAGCGGCGTCAGGATAGGCGGTTTGGGCGGAAATAGCGTAAAATCCTTCGGCCGAAAACAAAGGCGAGCTGTCTGGGTTTTGGGGATCAATGGGCATTGGAGCCAGCTCCCATTGGAAGTCGGGTTTTATATGCTCAATTGTGGCGTACTGTCTGTAATTAATGATCGCCATTGCACACTTGCCCGATATAAAATCGTCGATATCGCCGAAACGGATATTTTGTTTCGCGATAGGTTCCTCCACCATAGCCCATACGGATTGCCAGCCCGGGTTGTCCACTAGAGAGGCCGGGGGACTGGTTTGATATAATCGATAGCCTAGCGTCGATCCAATATCTGTCAAGAAAAATATAGGGGCAGGCTCCAAAGCGGCCAGTCCGTAAGGGAAGCGTTGACTCAACAATAAAAATTGATCCCACGTAAGAGGCGGGGATGGGAAATCAATCTTCTGTTGTTCGAATAAGGTCTTATTGTATACAATGACCCTGCTGTCAATTGACGGCGGAATTCCGTAAAGATTCCCGTCGCCAAGCTGCTTGGCCAATTCAATAGCAGCCGGAACGTAGGAATCCAGTTGAAGCCGCCCCGTCTTAATGAACGAGCTTAGGTCAAGGATTAAGCCTTCCGATATAAACTCTTTCATTCGGGTATAAGGGACGTACACGAGATCGGCAGGGTGCTGGGCCATCCAGTCTGCTGGGGTCTGATCGTCCATCCACACTTCGGAATTGGAGATCACGGTATAGTTCAAATTAGGAAATTCATTCTTGAGCAGCTGCGGGTACCGTTTCTCGAATTCTTGGGAAGAACGGTATCCGATCGTTAGCGCGGCATCGTCTCGAAGCAACGGGTTGTCGCTGGATGGTTTAGAGCTGCAGCCGAGCGGGGCGAGCATACATAAAGCGGTTAATAGTACGAAGTTGAGTACGCGTTTCATCGGGCACACCTCATCGGTCTAGAAAATATTTAAAATATTAAACTTTCTCACATGTTTCATAGTTTAACTAAATCGATCAAATAAGGAAACGAAATGGAAAATTCGGTATACCGCAAATAAAAAGCGGGGAGCGAAAAGAAGGATAGGCAGAATACGTATGAAGGGTGTGTGAATGTTAAGCGCAGTGTAACAAAAAGAACAGCCGCATGCGATACGGCTGTTCACATTATCTACGTTTAATATTCACCGTCGGCTGCGGCGGATTTGGCAGTGTATAGGTGCCTCCTGCCCGTGACCGCATCGAACCGTTCATCGGACTAATATCGCCGCCCGTACTCGTGCCAGCTTGATTGCCGCTCGCTCCGGTTCCGGTTGGACGACTGCTTCCGCTAGAAGCGGGTGGACCGACGAATACGGTCTCATTGACTGCCTTGATCGGAGCGAGCGCTGCCGAGATAAGCGCAGGGTCGATGTTGTACGACAGCTTGAACACTTCGGAAGGCGTCGTGCGCAGAAAATCGGACACTTCGGCATTCTCCACTTGGCTGCTGTTGAAGAACAAGTGCAGATGCGTCCGGTCCGTTACCGGCGTGATCCAGTGGAGCCAGCCCATCGGGATGAAGACGACTTGGCCGGGGCCTGCAGAATTGTTGATGAGCTGCGATGTGTCAGGGTTCAGAATCGACACGATGACTCTGCCTTCAATGACGACGTCGAGCTCCCAAGCGTTCGGGTGCCAGTGCGGTTCGCGGATATGTCCCTTCGTCATATACAGGTCGGCGACAGAGCCGCCAACCATGGCTGGAATTTGTGTCGCGGATACTTCATAGGCGAGGTTTGCCTCGTCAGCCTTGAACAGCAGGTTGTCTTTCATGTTATAAGCCAGGTTCGGGTTGCCTGCGCTTTTCTTTAAGTTCAAATTACCGGGCACGAATCCGGCTCCGCCCATCCCGTAACATCCTCTCGCTAATCGTTATGTTGCAACGTATGGCATTGAGGGTTGCGAGGTGTATGTCCCGCATGGCGGAAGGACCTGCAGATGAACGAGCACAAATCAAGAGCGCCGGCCTCAATAAGAAGCCGACGCCCGTACGCATCCCTAATATTCGACATACATATAAAATGTGCGTTACCTTACTCTTCTCAACACGGTCGTCTGCCAGGATGACCGCGTTTTTTTTGTTTAGAATACGAGATATACCCAATATGACAGCAAAATCAGCGTAAACATGACGGTCAGCGGGATGACCAGAATGGTCACTTTCACATAATCGCCCCATGAGATTTTGACGTTTCCTTTCCGCAGAATATGCATCCACATCAATGTAGCTAGCGTGCCAATCGGCAGCAGCAACGATCCGATATCGCTTCCGATGACACTGGCCAGATAGGAAATTTTCAGTGTGACTGGATCGAGTCCCATGTTCGTCAACGTCAGTGTGCCGACCATAAGAGCGGGATGATTGTTGAACAGGTTCGAGAGCAGCGAGACGACTACGCCCATACCGATGCTGGCATGGAGCAGGCCTCCATGGGCGAATGGGCTTAAATACTTGATCAGCAAGTCCGTCAGGCCGATGTTGTGCAGGCCATAAATGATAACGTACATACTGAACGCGAATATAAGGATATGCCAAGGCGTCTTGCGGACCATGTCGGTCGGCGGGATTTTCAGATTCCACCAACGCCATCCGAGCAGGACGAGCGAGCCGATGACGGCTGCGACCGGCACCGGAAAACCGACATAAGAGGCGACGAACAGACTGATGCGGACGCCGAGCACGAACAAAATAATGTTGCGCATGAACGCTCCCCGGTTTCCGGCAGGGGCGGTCCCTTGTTCATACTTCAGCGGATGGTGTCCAGGCATTGGCGAGTAGGGTCTTGGGCCAGCGGACAGCTTGTTCAGCTTGCGCGGCAAGACTGGATAGAACACGATGAACAGCAGGCCCGACATGAACAGCAGGCCGAGCGTAGCGGGAATAAACATCATGGCGGTGTGCATGTACAGCGACATATGAACGATTTTGAGCGCGATCAGGTTTACGATGTTGCTCACGCCAATCGGCGCGCTGGAGGCGGTTGCGATGAGTGCTCCCGAGATCAGGTAGGGCAGCTTTTGATGGTTTTTGAGTCCCAAATTGTGCAGGATGAGCAGCAGAATCGGTGTCGTAATAAGGATGCTTCCGTCATTATTGACGAAGAGCGTCATTAGGAAACAGAGCAGGTTCGTATACCAGAACAGCTTGATGCCGGAGCCGCCAGACCGCTCGGTCAGCCTCTCGGCGACCCAATGGAAGAAGCCGAAGCTTTCCAATACGATGGCCATAACGATCGTCGCCATAATGGTGATGGCCGCTCCGCCGATCGTCTCGGTAATCGTCCATAGATCGGGCAGGGAGACGGTTCCGCTGAGCAGGACGATGAACGCGCCGACCGTAGCCGGGATTGCCTCATTGACGGTGGGCCGCCAGAATATAAACGATACGGTGAAAATAAACGATAGGATCGTAATCCATATCGCCAGGTCTTGCATCTTACATTCCTCTTCTCACGAATGAATTGATGGTTGTCCTCCTTAGGTTCAGGCCGCTTGCTTCGGTAATCCGCGCTTGCAAGGTAAGGCCTTCCCGAATGTGCCAGCATTTGCGTGATCCTCCTCTCAAGCCCCGGCGCAGCATGCTAGAGTAGCTAGCTATGATGTATGTATACGTATCGGGTAGATGACTTGTACTACGCTATATCCCTAATTCTATCAACTTCCAACGGATATCAATTAGAGACAGGTGCCGTGGATGAACGTCTATCCTATCGTGGCGAAAGCCCATTGCGGGCTCGGACAAAAAGACTGCCCCGCAAGCTTTGCATTGCGAGGCAGTCTTATCTTATTCATCTGGTTATGCCATTTGGTGCACGATGCTTGGAGGGGCGGACAAGCTATGCCCGGTCTTGCTGAACGGTTCTCCCTGTATAATACATGCGGTCAGGCGCGGGCTCGTTCTCTTTGGCGGCCATAGAAGAAATAAGCAGCTTGAACACGGCCGTCTTGCTGCCCATGGACGACACATACCGCTCCAGATGGCTTCGCTTAAGCGGCTCGTTATAATAGCCCGGCGTATATTTGTCGATCAAGCCTTGCATCGCTTCTGTCGCTTCCGATAGATCGATTACGATCTCGACGGAACCGTGGATGACCACGCTCATATACGCGGTATCAATATGCGCAGGGACCGGGTCGGCGATCGTGCCGTACTCTTCGCTTACGGTGAAGCAGGCTCTCGGATTCTCGTGCATAATGGCGACTTTCCGTCCTTCCTGCGCTCCGTGGAAGTACACGGCATCTCCCAGCCATACGAAGTTGAGCGGAATAACGTAAGGGATGCCGTCTTGGGACAAGCCGAGGAAGCCGGTCCGTGCCTGGTTTAGAAAGTCTCGGATACGGTCTGCATCCGTGCAGGCCCGTTTTTGCATGCGAATGGGGAACATCGCTCTCTCTCCTTCAAGTTAACGTCGATATGATATACTCATTTTAGGTATGAAGTGTCCTTTGCAAAAGATACAGTTTCGAACAATTTAAGAGGGACAGATGGTGAGAGATATGATTAGTTTAACGCCGGAGATCGATCGGCAAAGCCGTGTTCCTCTCTATCAGCAGCTATATGGCTACATTCGCAAGCAGATCGAGGACGGCATTCTGAAGGAGGAGGAGCGGATTCCTTCCGTGCGGCAGATGTCCTCCTATCTGCAGGTTAGCAAGAATACGGTGGAGACGGCGTATCGGCAGCTATTGGCGGAAGGGTATATTCACAGCCGGTTGCGAAGCAGGCTCTGCGTGTTTCCGATCGAGACATTGGCTTCGAGTGCGGTGGGGCGGCGGCAAATACCTGAGGGCTTAACCGAAGAGACCAAGGTTCGCACTGCTGTGCCGGCGGCGCATGACGTGATTGATTTTGAATACGGGGACGTGGAGAAGGATAAGTTCCCGCTGAAGCGGTGGAAACAATGTTTGACAGACGCGCTGAATGACCATTTGGAAGAGGTTGTCGGTTATGGCGACCGGCAGGGCCATAAGGGGCTGCGGACGGAAATCGCGAAGTACTTGTACCAATCGCGCGGGGTACTATGTTCGGCGGAACAAGTGTTTCTCGGTGCAGGCACGCAGCAAATGATCAGTCTGCTCTGCCAGTTGCTCGGCTTGTCGGGGCGGGTTGCCATGGAGGATCCGGGCTATAACGGAGTTAGAACGGTGTTCGCGAACCACGGGTACGAGATCGTGCCGGTTCCGCTCGATCCTGACGGCCTGTCCGCCGAACATCTGCGAATGAGCGGCAGCCGGTTGGCGTATGTAACCCCGTCGCATCAATTTCCGATCGGGATGGTCATGCCTGTCCGGTTAAGGACGAGACTGCTCCAATGGGCGTACGAGAATAACGCCTATCTGATCGAAGATGACTACGACAGCGAGTTCCGTTACCAAGGCCAGCCGATTCCGGCGCTCAAGGCGATGGATACTGGCGACAAGGTCATTTATCTCGGCACGTTCTCGAAGTCGTTCTTGCCTGGCGCCCGGCTTAGTTATGCCGTACTGCCGGAATCGCTTGAAGCCGAATTCAAGAAAGGGCAGCAGGTGTACAGCCAGTCCGTGTCCCCGCTCATCCAGACGGCAACGTATTTGTTCATGTCCCGCGGGTACTTCGAAGCGCATATCCGCAGAATGAGGAAGCTGTATCAGAACAGGCATCGGACACTGATCCGCGCCATATCAGAGTATTTGGGAGACCGAGTCGGTGTCATTGGGGAGAAATCGGGCATGCATCTGCTGCTCGACGTGCATGGTCGCGACAGCGATGAACTGCTCGAGGCGGCGTTCTCGCACGGTGTGAAGGTGTATTCGCCGCGAATCCAATGGATGAATCCGGAGGAGTGCCCGCCAACCTACGTCATGCTTGGGTTCGCGGGATTGACGGAGGAGCGTATCCTGAGCGGGGTGGCCCGGCTGCGGCAAGCTTGGTTCGGTGAATCAAGTTCGATTTAAATAAAAATAGCTTCCCGCACATCCTGTCGCAAGGATCGTGCGGAAAGCCAGCTAATTAAACGTTCTTATCAACCGAACGGACCGGTCGATTATACCTCGATAACCCAGCCGAACGGATCCGGCAGGTCGGTGCGTTGAATGCCGGTGATCGTGTCATATACGCGGCTGGACAGTTCGCCCGTCTTGTTGTTGTTAATGACGAGCTTCTCGCCCGCGTAGTGAAGAGCGCCGACTGGCGAGATAACTGCAGCCGTACCTGTACCGAAGGCTTCTTCAAGCGTGCCGTTCTTGTGTGCTTCTACGAGCTCGTCGATCGAGATTGCGCGCTCTTCGACCGGGATATCCCACGAGCGGAGCAACTGCAGAACCGACTTGCGCGTAATGCCGTCAAGAATGCTGCCGTTCAGCTCCGGCGTGATGACCGTGCCGTTGATTTTGAAGAAGACGTTCATGCTGCCGACTTCTTCGATATATTTGCGGTGCACGCCGTCGAGCCACAGCACTTGGGAGTAGCCGAGCGCCGATGCGCCTTCTTGTGCTTTCAGGCTTGCCGCATAGTTGCCTGCCGTCTTCGCGTTGCCGACGCCGCCTTTGACTGCGCGGACATACTCGGATTCGACGTGAATCGGAACCGGGTTCAAGCCTTCGCTGTAGTAAGCGCCGACTGGCGACATAATAATCATGAACATGTACTTCAAGGATGGCGATACGCCAAGCGCTGGTTCAGTAGCGATGACGTACGGACGAATGTAGAGCGACGTGCCCGGTTCCGACGGAACCCACTCGCGGTCGACGTCGATGAGCGTGCGAAGCGCTTCAGCCGCAACTTCCGGATCGACCGCCGGAATGCTCAGACGCTCGTTGGAGCGGTTCAGACGCTGCCAGTTCTGATCTGGGCGGAACAATACGACGCGGTTGTCGTCTGTCCGGTACGCTTTGAGGCCTTCGAAAATCGTCTGGCCGTAGTGGAACACCTTCGCAGCGGGATCGAGCGATATGTTCTGATACGGAATGACGCGAGCGTCGTGCCAGCCTTGACCAGCATCGTAATCCATAATGAACATGTGGTCGGTGTAAGTTTTGCCGAATACAAGATTTTTCTCATCTGGACGCGGCTTTGGATTGCTCGTGCGGGTAACCGAAATTGAAACTTTCGACAACGTGAACAGCCCCTTATCGTTAAATTAAAGTGAAGTAATCGCTTTTATTAATTGAATGGTATCATTCTCTTCTATATATTGAAAGTATCTGTTTTATTGAGTCAACATACTTTTTAGGTATGGACAGGACGGAGGGTGACAACGGTGGATATACGGCAGCTGCGCTATTTTATCGCGATCGCGGAGGCGGGCCAAATTACACGTGCTGCAAAGACGCTCAACATGGAACAGCCGCCGCTCAGCCGGCAGTTGAAGCAGATGGAACGGGAACTCGGCGTGATCTTATTCGACCGCAGCGGCAAGCAATTGACGCTAACGCACGCCGGAGAACTGCTGCGGGAGCGTGCAGAAATGCTGCTGCGGCAGTTCCATGAGACGGTGCAGGAAGTGCGGGAGGTCGAGGAGGGCGTACAAGGGCTGCTGTCCATTGGCGCTGTCGTCTCGTGCGTCTCGCTGCTTCCTCGTGCGATCGAACGTTTCCGGGAAAAGTATCCCCAAGTCACGTTCAAAATAAGCGAAGGTGACCACTTTTTGCTCGGCGATGCGCTGGTGAAGCGCGGTATCGAGCTGGTCGTCGCCAGGCTGCCGTTCGAATTTGCCGCCGATTCGCCGTATGAACACGATGTGCTGCGGCTGCCCTCCGACCCGTATGTAGCCGTTATTCCGCGCAAATGGACGTCCGCCGACACGCAGTCGTCGATATCGCTGGAGGAGCTTGCCTCGCATCCGTTTCTGACGCTGAAGACGGATCAGACGATCGGCATGCACGAGCAGGTCATGAACGAATTTCGCCGCAGTGGTCTTGCCCCGCGCATTATTTGCGAATGCTCGAGCGTCGCGATTATTTTATCGTTGGTTGCAGCGGGCATCGGTGCCACCGTGCTGCCGAAATCAGTCGTTGCAATGTCGCCGATCGATGCGCTTCGCATGCTCCAGATCGAGGGCGCCGACTTCCAATCCGAAGTAGGCATCGTGTGGCTGAAAGACCGGTATTTGTCGAAGAGCGCGCGGCGTTTTATCGAGCAGTATAAGGACGGATATTAAGAGCCTAACACCCATCAACCTAAGGGGAGTGTACCCCCGTTGGATATTGGTGTTATTTGATGGAGTCTCGAGGCGTTTTTGTGCTGGATGGATTGGTGCATGGTGCAGATGTTTATGTTTGGCCAGGTGGCGTTATATACATATATTGTTATTCGAGACGTTTTAAAGAAGAGTATGTTTCGGGAGGCCGGCAGGATGAGCGCGGTAGTTCGTCTGGAAAACGTGAGTAAGGTCTATGAGAACATTGAAGTGTTGAAGCGAATCAACCTTTCGATCGGTAAGCGGCAGGTGGTCGGTGTGGTCGGGCCGAACGGGTCGGGCAAAAGCACGTTGCTCAAAATCACTGCCGGGTTGATTCGGCCAACGGGCGGCGGCATACATACTGAGGCGGGAGGCGCTAAGGCGGCCGTTGGTTATGTCCCGGAGCGGTTCCCGCAGCTGAGGCTGACTCCGCGGGAGTATTTGTTATCGATGGGCCGGTTTCAACGGATCGAACGGGCAAGACTGGAAGCTCGCATTGCTGAACTGCTGGAATGGTTCGGTATGACGGGAGCGGAGCGCCGCCGGATGAATGATTTCTCCAAGGGGATGCTCCAGAAGGTTAATCTGATGCAAGCGGTGCTGAATGAGCCTGATTTGCTCGTAATGGACGAGCCGTTGTCGGGCTTGGATACGGCAGCCCAGCATGAACTGGTTCGGCTGCTTGGCGGGTTGAAAGAGCAAGGGATGGCCATGCTGCTGAGCTGCCATGAGGAGCTGTTGCTCGAGCGGCTCGCTGACCGGGTCGTTGCTCTTCGGGCAGGAGAACTGGGGGAACGTCATTCCTCTATTATAAAAGAAGCCGATGTTGTCATAACATGCAGATTCCAATCGCCGGACCGGGTGCTTCAATTGGAGAAGAAATGTGCGGACTTGCTGCTGCAATCTACCGGCGGCGGTCTACATTTGATTCAGGTTGAAGTATGGCGAGTGGATGATGTGCTGCGGCATATTTTGGAGTTGGATGGTTCGGTCGTTTCTGTCATTCCGGGCACGCACGGCGTGCGTGCGGTTGAAGGGGGGATGGCGGGTGTATAGAGAGCTGGTCGTGTATTTGATCCGTAATTACAGCCGGTCTTACCGGTATGTCCCTCCGCTGTTTGCTTTCCTTATGTTCGTTGTGTTCCTCTATTCCTACAAGCCGAATTACGTGATGAGCAGCTTCGCAGTGACAGCTTCCGCTCTCTTCGTCGTATCGAGCTGGATTTGTTACACTTTTATACGGTCGGAGCATCCGGTCCAGGAACAGCTGTCGATGATTCATATGAGAAGTGTGCCGCGCTACTATGTTGGGATGCTTGTCTCCGTTTTGGCGGTTGTTTTTGCTTTTGCAGTTTTTGCCCTAGCGTATCCGATCGTATTCAATAAACTGGTGAGAATGCCAACGCCGGCCGAGATTGTTGTCGGCTTGCTAGCGCATATGGGGATGGCTTGCTTGGGATCGGTGATCGCTTGCTTCTTCAACCAGCGGTTTGTACCGCGTCCGTTTTTTGCTATTGGCGGCCTGTTAGGCGTCGCGATATTGTCGTTCAGCCAAGGTGCGTTAGCGCAGCAGCTGGGCGAGCAGTTCCAATGGATCGAATGGGCGTTGCCCCCGGCTTTTCAGCTTCTTGATTTGATGATGAATTACGGCTCCTATTCCTCTGGGAGTACAATCGGGAGCATCGTGCTGCCGTTTCTGTACGCGGCGGTGCTTGCGGCGATCTTCGTCAGGCTGATGAAGAGAAGGCTAGCCGGATGATGGGGGCGGCTGCAGCGCGCAGTCCCGCTGACCCATAACGACACAAAATGTGTCGTAAAAGTCGGAGCGTCGGAGCGCCGCTGCGCGGGTTTGTAACGAAGAAAAAAATTATAACAAAATCTCCCCCTTGGGGGTGATAGTCCATAATTGGAAAAACATATAGTATTTTGTGTAGAGAAGCTTGGCGCCAGCGACTCTTCTGTTTATTTAATCATGAACTGGAGGCTCGTTATGAAATCTATTATTAAAAAATCTTCCAAATTGTTGGCTGTTTCACTTGTTTTTGGTGCAATGTTCGCCGGTAGCGCTTTTGCTAAGTCGTCTGAGTATCACATTGACTATACGACCGACTATATTAAGCCGAGTTTGAAGAGCTTGGTTAGTGCTGCGTCTTCGTCTTCCTCCTCCACCCCTACCTATCAATGGAGTTACTCTGGAACGTTTAATCATATTATCTATACCTCAAGTCAGCTTACAGTTACACCAAGCACCACTATCTCCATCGCCGCGAAGCAGAAACTAAATAACAGCAGTTATGCTACTCCTAAAGTAGAGTACCGCTGGGTTTATAAAGGTTCGGAACCTAGTAATGATACAAATCTTACAAATGCTATCACTTGGGAAGGCGGAACATCAACGGTATATGCCTCTAAAACCCTAACGTTTAATGTCGGTACGAATGCTGATCCAGGCGGTACGATTGCCTATTTAAGAATGTGGAATCAAAACAATGCTAACGGCTCAAGTAATCCTGGTACAAAAATTATTGAGATAAGCGGCGATGTAAGCTACTAATTTTGTATAGAGTTTAATGTGGATGTAGAACCTATGGCTTCGAGTCATAGGTTCTATCTTTAGTAGGAGGCGATGGGACTGCATGGTGTATTATGGCCGGAAGACATATATGCTAGCTTTTGCAATAATCGTAGTATTCGCGGGTGCGCTGTTAAGCTCGTGTGGTAAGGAGGAAAATCATAAAAGAGAGGGGGGGCAATTAGCGATTACGGTACCCTATTCGTCATATAAAGAATATTTGGAGAGTTCAATCGTCCAAGAGTTTCGAAAAGTGCATCCGGATATTAATGTAACAGTAGGATATAGCTATAATGATTTTAAAGACGATTTCAGTCGTGACGTGGAAGGGAGTGTTCTGAATCAATTGGAACATACCGATTTATATTTTGGTATTACATATGCTCAATATGACTATTTAAAAAAGGGGGACGAATTGACGGATCTAAGAACGATGTTTCAGATTACGGATTTCAAGGAAAACAAATTATTTAACCCAATAATAGAGGCTCTTTCGGAAGAGAAACGTATTTTTGCAATGCCTATGGGCTTCTTCTCTAATTCAATAGCATACAATGTCTCTATATTCGATGAATTAGGGATATTGTATCCGAACGAGCGCAATACCTGGGACGAGCTTTATGAGATTTCAGAAAAGATCGTCGAGAAGTCAAACAAAAAGTATTCCGGAATTGTACTGAATGATGAGAGGTACAATAATTTCGGGAAAGCGCTCGATGTGCTTAGTTTTCCGTTACAAGGGGATCTTTATGAGAAGAAAGGGGATCATGTGGTAATTAAACGAGATAAGATGTCTTATTTCATTGATTTCTACAAGAAAGGAATCGCGGGGGACATTATTGCACCGAGGATGGAAGACTTCTGGAATGGACGCGCAGGTATGGGGTTTTTTAATCTGTATGATTACGGCGCATATGATAACGGGAGAGTTGATTATAAGATTATTAGCGCTCCATACTTTGCGGGAAGTTCTAATACTTATGTATTGCCTGGAGATATGTTTGCAATTCCGGTTTCGAGCTCTAATAAACAATTGGCCTGGACATTCATCGATTTTGCGGTCAGAAACTACGGTCCCCAGTTCGATAGTGGCTCTACCGGATGGTTCCCGGTATTACAAAGCGAACGATTAAAGGAACAAAAAATCGGTAATGTACCCGCCGCTCCCTTCTACCAAATGGGTACATTGGTCAAGCAGCAGGTACCGATATATAGTCTTGACGAATATTTCTCTTTCAACGAAATCCTTCATGACAGTTTTAATCAGCTATTAAGCGATCAGATTACGAAAGAGCAGTTTTTTCGAGATACAGCTGATCAACTAACAACCGTTTATAAGCAGATGGAGGAAGAATAATGGATATTTTACCTCATATTTTTACTGGAGCTGCATGTGGTAGTTTGATTTTAAATCGTAGATACGACAGTAAAAAATTTCGGACAATGCCGCTTCTCTGTGGAGCGTTGGCTGGCATATCCCCTGACTTGACCAAACAATTTGGAGATTTATTCGGTCATTCTATATTTTTTTCATCAATTGTCGCCATCCCGGCTACCGTTATGGGGATCATAATTCTAAAGGAGACAAAGGCCTTTTTTCGCCTGTGGGTGGGCTTGACGTTAATCGTCATTATTGCCCACCTTTTGTTGGATTACCTGCAGAACGGCGTGGCTCTGCTATATCCATTCATTACAGATGAATATTCATTCCCGATCGTTCTTGCAAACGATTATTATATTATAGGCATGTCTCTACTCGCTATTTCTGTAAGATTATTTTCAGGAAAAAGCACGCTCTTTGCTAAAACTGTTCCCGGAATAATGAGTTTAGCGGCAATTTATTTAATCAGTTTGTCTGTCTTTCGAATACAGCTTATTGATAATATAAATGAGAAATTTGCGGCATACGAGCCTTACACATTGGTTGAAGCATATCCTGACGGGTTAAACCGCTTAAGAATGCCCCAATGGGGATATATGATTCGCAACGAGCGGTTCTTCATTAAAGGACAGGCTTCAACGGCTGGACGACCCAAAGGCGATTCAAATATTCAATTCGTAGGGGCTAATGGATTAACCGAAGTAGTTCTTGATACGACGATTCACGGCCGCCGATATATCGTATGTGAGCAGGAGGCTGAAGATTCGCAAGTATACATGTATAACAATGGGGAATGGGAGCTAGTTCACGATGCTGAGGTGCAATCAGACCTTCTTGCTTTGCTACGTTGATCCAATAAATTCCAATCTATTGTATATTAGGAAACTTGTTGTATTTGCGAATAAATTGGATCCGTGTTGACACTTCTAGCTTCCTGTAAATGCTTTTGATGTGAGAACGGATCGTTTCTTCGGAAAGGTATAAAGCTTGGGCTATTTCTTTTCGAGTCAAGTCTGTTGCCCAAAGGTTTGCGATTTCATGCTCTTTATTCGTTAATCCCAATGCTAGTAACGCTGGCCCGATTGCTTCCTTGGTATTCGTTATTTTGAAGGTTATATGTTTAACCAGTTGGTTCATAAACGGAGTAGCGAACAAGCAGTTGTGGGTGCGGGGAAGTATTAAAATAACGTAACCAGCTATAATTTGGTGAGGCATAGGTATGGTCTCGCAACCATGTTTGCTAACAATGCGTCCGCCAATATCTATACATATCATAAGAAAAGGAATTGTAATCAACTCACTGGTGCTTGCCAGAGCATCGCGAATAATGTGTACAACTTGTTTCCCCATGGCTATAGGAGATACGACTTCGTTACAGTGTGGTGTATCAATAAATAAATTCAACTACTACACTCCTTAAATATGTCCTCTATATAACATTTTATCATAAATTTGTATATATTTACCGCAAGAAGTGCTGCGGATTACCGAAAAAAAGATGTCCTTTACGGCAACTCGCTTAAGGTAAAGAGATAGGCCCTTGTCGGAACATAATACCTGCAAGGGCCTATTTCTTTGAAGCTAGTCTTTCCGCCACCATTTCTTCAGATCGCCCCACCACGATTTGCGCTCCTGGGCCTGACGGTCGGCAGTGCCGTCTGTCTGCGACTTATCGCCGCTGCCGCTGCCTGCCGGCTCGGATCCGTCGCAGGTGACAGTCGGCTCGGTGCCGGCGACGAACGTCTCCAGCCGCTTGCTATCCGCGCAGCCTTCTCCGGCGAGCTTGCCTGACTTCGGATCGACGTAGGCGCTGACGACCCCTGCCGGCATCGGGAATATTTTCGGCGGGACGGATGCCAGTGCGCCTTCCGTGAACGATGCGAAGATCGGCGCCGCGCGGTGCGCCTCTGTCGTCGAAAGCTGCCGGCCTTTGTCATACCCGACCCAGACGGCCGTAGCAAGCTCTGGCGTATAGCCGACGAGCCATGCATCCGACGACGTTGTGCCAGTCTTGCCTGCGACAGGGCGGTTCATCGAAGAGGATACCCGGTGGCCTGTGCCGCCGGTCTCGAACACGCTCTCCATCAAGCTGGTCAGCACGTAGGCGTGCGCGGGATCGACGACCGGTTGGGATTCATGCTTCGCTTCATATAATACATCGCCGCTTCGGTCCTCGATTCGAAGGATCGCAATCGGCTTTACGCGCACGCCTCCGTTGGCGAATGTGCCGAACGCCGAAGCCATTTCGAACGGGCTGACCGGGAACGTGCCGAGTGCAAGCGACGGCACCGGTTTCATCGGACTGTCGATGCCGAGCTTGCGTGCCATATCGATCACTTTGTCCGCGCCGGTCTGCATAATGGTGTTGACCGCATAAATATTGTCCGAGCTCGCAATCGCCTGGCGCATATCAATAAAGTCGCCGACATACTTGTCGTTATAATTATGCGGTTCGTACGTCAGCCTGCCGTCGTCGTAGGTGAACGTCGTCGGCTCGCTTTTGTATGCAGTGAGAGGGGTAATCCCCTGCTGCTCCAGTGCGGTCAGATATAAAACAGGTTTGAACGATGAGCCGGGCTGCCGGGTCGTCGCGAATACCCGGTTGAACTGATTGTTCGGGTAATCGCGTCCGCCGACCATCGCTTTCACGTAGCCGTTGCGCGGGTCGATCGCAATAAGCGCCGCCTGCTGCTCCGATCCGGCCGGAATGCCGTCTTCAACTGCTTTCTCGGCAGCCAGCTGCGCATCGCGGTCGAGCGTCGTATAGATGCGGATGCCGCCCTCGTTCAGCAATTGCTCGTCGATGCCGAGCTCTCCTGTCGCGACGGAACGGATATAGTCGCGGAAATAGGGGGCGAACCCATCCCCGCGCGACTCCGCCAACGGCTTGAACGCCAACAGCTCCGCATAGGCTGAATCCGCCGCCTGGCGCGTAATAACGCCGCCGTCTGACATGGCATGCAGGATGGTAAGCTGCCGGTCCTTCGCATTTTTCATATTCATGTAGGGTGAATAATACTTCGGCCCTTTCGGAATGCCGGTTAGCATGGCGCTTTCGGCCAGATCCAGCTCCGATGCCCGCTTGCCAAAATACTGCTCCGCTGCCGCCTCAATGCCATACGCTCCATGCCCGTAATAGATCTGATTTAGGTACATATTAAGGATGTCGTCTTTGGAATAGTGCATTTCGAGCTGGACCGTATACATCGCCTCCTTCAGCTTGCGTGTCCAGGTGCGTTCGTGCGTCAGATAGAGATTGCGGGCGAGCTGCTGCGTCAGCGTGCTTGCGCCTTGCTTCTTGGACATGTTCTGGGCGTTGACGAGAATGGCCCGTGCCATGCCTTTCATATCGAAGCCGCCGTGGTCATAGAACCGCCGGTCTTCGATCGCAAGTGTCGCCTGCACGACATAAGGCGATATTCGGTCGAGCGAAACGGAGCTCCGGTTCTGCGTCGTATGGAACGTGTCGATGACGTTGCCCTGCAGATCGAGCATTTGGGACGTTTGAGTGATGGCTGCGGCAGGCAGCGATTGAATGCGCAAGTACAGCAGCATGCTGGCAATCGAAGCGATGAATAAGGCGGCGATTACGCCGGTCAGCTTAGCGATCCTCTTCCACTTGGCGCGTCCGGTAAGCCGGGGCCATATCCGTTCGGCAATAATCGGGAACAAAGGCGGCCTGCGGCGTGCAGCGGGTTTGGGCATAGCCGCCTGTCCGGATGAACGGGTTGTGCGGCCTTTCAGTCGGGTGAACCAACGTGTAGTCATGCGGCAGCTTCCTCTCAGGTTGAAAACTTCTCATTCCCTTAGTATGGAAAAAGGAAGGGGCTGCTATTCGCGGTGGAGCCGAAATGTTCACGTTAGGGAGGTGAGAAGAAGAAAATCCAATTTTTACATTCCGTAAACATTTACGAAACATTAACAAAACAGTCGACATTATAATGATTGGGAAGGGTCTAACCGCTTGCGGGAGCTGCTTTTCCAGCCGCTGATTATTCGTTTGTAATGAGATAGGGGTTACTCTATAATACAGGAAGAAACACTGACCCCGAGGGAATTCGATGGAAAGAAGGGATCAATGATATGGAATTGTGGTACACCGAGAAGCAGACCGAGTCGTACGGCATTACGGCCAAAGTGAAAGAAACTTATGTCAGCGAGCAGACGGATTTCCAGAAGCTCGATATGATCGAGACGGAACAATTCGGCACGATGCTCGTCCTCGACGGCATGGTCATGACGACGGATAAAGATGAATTCGTTTATCACGAAATGGTTGCTCACCCAGCATTGTTCACGCACCCGAATCCGGAGAATGTCCTCGTTGTCGGCGGCGGCGACGGCGGCGTAATCCGCGAAGTGCTGAAGCATCAGAGCGTGAAGAAGGCGGTACTCGTCGAGATTGACGGCAAAGTAATCGAGTATTCGAAAAAGTATTTGCCGAACATCGCAGGCGGGCTCGACAACCCGCGCGTCGAAGTGATTGTGAATGACGGCTTTATGCACATTCACGACCATAAGAACACCTATGACGTTATTATGGTCGACTCTACGGAGCCTGTTGGCCCAGCGGTGAACTTGTTCACGCGCGGGTTCTACCAAGGCATCTTCGAAGCGCTGAAGGAAGAGGGCATCTTCGTTGCGCAGACGGACAATCCTTGGTTCAAAGCGGACCTGATTGAGAGCGTCAACCGCGACGTGAAAGAAGTGTTCCCGATCGTGCGCGTCTATTGCGCGAACGTGCCGACGTATCCATCCGGTCTATGGACATTTACGATGGGCAGCAAGAAGCATGATCCGCTTGCGGTCGACGAGACGGCGATTCCGGAACTCGACACCCAATATTACTCCCCGCGTCTTCACAAAGCGGCGTTCGCACTGCCGAAGTTCGTCGAAAACCTGGTGAAGTAACTTGAGTTCCCGGCACCCTTCGTTCTGATGACAGAGCGGGAGGGCCGGGAATTCGATTGTACATAGTTTCTAATCTTGAGGAGGTTCTTTTTTCAATGAAAATCGATCAAAAGTATTCCGGTAACGTCTTTATCCTTAGTTCCGATGATTATGCGGCATCCAAAGCCGTTATTTATGGTATGCCGATGGATTTCACCGTATCGTTCCGTCCAGGCTCCCGGTTCGGCCCTGCCCGCATCCGCGAAGTGTCGATCGGACTTGAAGAATACAGCCCTTATCTTGACCGCAGTCTCGAAGATATCGAATATTTTGACGCTGGCGACCTGCTGCTGCCGTTCGGCAACGCGGGCCGTTCGCTCGAAATTATCGGCGAGTACGTTGGCGGACTGTTGAACGACGGCAAAATGCCGATCGGTCTTGGCGGCGAGCATCTCGTATCGTGGCCGATTTTCCAAGAGGTATATAAGAAGTATCCGGATCTTGCGATCATCCATTTCGATGCGCATGCCGACCTGCGCGAGAACTATGAGGGAGAACCGCTGTCCCACTCGACGCCGCTTCGCAAAGCAGCCGGCCTGATGGGCGGCAAGAATATCTACCAATTCGGCATTCGTTCCGGCTCCCGCGAAGAGTTCCAATATGCGCGTGAGAATATCAACTTCTATCCGTTCGAAGTGCTTGAGCCTTTGAAAAAAGTGCTGCCGGAGCTGGCTGGCCGTCCAGTCTATCTGACGATCGACATCGACGTGCTGGATCCGTCTTGCGCACCGGGTACGGGAACGGCAGAAGCGGGCGGCATTACGAGCAAGGAATTGCTCGATGCGGTTCATGCAATCGCACGCGCGGGCATCAACATCGTCGGCTGCGACCTTGTTGAAGTAGCGCCGGCGTACGATCCGACAGAACAGACGCAGATCGTCGCGGCGAAAGTGATTCGCGAGATGCTGCTCGGATTCGTGAAATAATAATTACGTGAAGTAATATAGAATAGAAGAAGTTGAAGAAGCTCCGTTCCGATCGGCTTGAAGCCGGCTGGGGCGGAGTTCCTTCGTTACAGCGCAGGCTATAACTCTTCCACCTAGGGATGCTATATTGCAGCCGAAATGTGGGCATGATGGATACCAAGAGGAGGTGTCCATATGAAGTTAATGCCGATTTATGAACGGATGGCGGAGCTTCGCATTATCCAGAAACGGCGCAAGCTGACTGATACGGAGCGTCTGGAGTTGGATCACTGCTTGGACGTCAATGCCGATCATTGTCTTCGTCTCGCGCAGCTGTACAATTTGTCATTAATGGCCTCGATGACGGAGGATAAGGAATGGCAGCATGAGCTATGCCAAGAAATCGAACGGTACGGCGGCGGTTTGCCGAGCAGCGGCTGAGCAGAGACGTTGCGAACAGCCGGCACTGTACATGAAGGAGGCTGCATACAACATGTCGTTAACCGTCTATTCTTTCGAGCCGGTCGTTGACGAACGCAGCCAAGTGCTCGTTCTTGGGAGTATGCCGGGGGTGCCTTCCCTTGAGCTCAATGAATACTACGGCAATCCGCGCAATTATTTATGGCGGGTACTGTATGGCTTGTTCGGCCAGGAAGTTGATGAGGAATACGAGAAGCGGCTCGAATTCGCGCTTTCTCACCGGGTTGCCATGTGGGATGTGCTAAAGTCGTGCAAGCGGGAAGGAAGTCTGGATTCGAATATCCGGGATGAGGTCGTCAACGATATTCCGGGACTGCTCACGCGGTACCCGAATATTCGCTGCCTCGCGCTGAACGGCACGAAAGCGCACGATACGTTCATGCGCCACTTCGGCAAGACGGACGCCGCATCGCGCGTCGTGTGCTTGAAGCTGCCTTCCACGAGTCCAGTTCCGACGAGAACGATGAAGACGCTGGACGACCGGCTTGCAGCCTGGCGGGCGATCGAGCCATACTTGAGCTCGGCGGACTAGTGCGGGAACCCTATTCTTTCATTTGCAATTTTTGAATAATGACATATAATAGATGCAATCATGTTACAGACGATGAACGGGACAGTACGAAGCAAGTGCGATGCGGACAAGCGAGCCGGGGTGGTGAGAGCCGGCGGTATCGACGTTTCGGAAGCGCACCCGGGAGTTGGCGGCCTGAAGGCGGTGTCGGACGCGGAAGCGGACGAATTCAGCTGGGTAGGGCGGCCCGGTCACGCCGTTATCGTGTTCAAGAGGCTGCAAGGCATGAAGGGCGCGACGATGCGCTAGTGCAGGCAGCCAGAAGAGTGGTACCGCGGATCGACCTCCGTCTCTTTCCTAATAGAGACGGAGGTTTTTTTGACCACATAACCTCATGTGCAGTACGCAATAGAGATTTGTACATGACATGATGCGGGATTGGATTCGATCGGAAGTCTGGGATATAGTAGGAGCATACAGGCTGATACAGGAGGTGCCGGGATTGAATGATATGGCGATCGTGCGGCTGACGCTCACAAGCGAGATCGACGGCGACCGGCAGGAGCACCAGCTTCGGGGGGAATGGTTCCGCAAAGGCCGAACGGTCTACGTCCGATATACGGAGAACGACGATAATGCCGGTGAGGTTAGGACGGTCGTGCGATGGCGGGACGGAGAGCTGCATGTTTCAAGACGCGGGATCGTGGAGTCGGAGCAGACGTTCGTTGCGGGCGTTCGAAGAACGGGGAAGTACGTGTCGCCCTTTGCCCGGTTTCAAATGGTGACCGATACGTCCTTGCTATGGATGCAGTGCGGGGATTGGATGCAGAAGGATCAGGTGCAACAGGAGGGAGATCCGGACGACAATCCGGTGCCGGTACTGCCCATGCTGTTGGAATGGCATTATAAGATGTATGTGGACGAAGAACTGACCGGACAATTCAAAATCAAACTGAAAGCGGAGACGGGCACGAACTGATTGCCGAATCTCTTCATTCATGAAGGAGGTATCATTCCATGACGAATGTACTTGATCAATTATATGTGAATATCAAAACAGCTATCGCTGATGCTGTCGTTACCGCAGGTATCGCAGCCCGTGAGGAGCTGCCTGAATTCGTGCTTGAAGTTCCGCGGGACAAGTCCCACGGCGACTTGGCGACGAATGCAGCTATGCAGCTGACGAAGCTGGCGAAGCGCAATCCGCGTCAGATCGCAGAAGCGATCATCGCGAATTTGAATGGCGCGTCCGCTTCGATCGAGTCTGCGGAAATTGCGGGACCCGGCTTCATCAACTTCCGGCTTAACAAGAGTTATCTGTATCCGGTCGTCGGCCAGGTGCTTGATGCGGGTGATAACTATGGACGTACGGGAGATGGCGCGGGCAAAAGCGTTGAGGTTGAGTTCGTCAGCGCGAACCCGACGGGCAGCTTGCATCTTGGCCATGCCCGAGGCGCAGCGGTAGGTGATGCGCTATGTAACGTACTCGATTTCGCCGGTTATGACGTAACGCGCGAATACTATATTAACGATGCCGGCAACCAAGTGGCGAACCTTGCTTACTCCATCGAAGCGCGCTACAAGCAAGCGCTTGGCCAAGATGCTGTTATGCCGGAAGACGGCTATCATGGAGCGGACATCGTCGGCTTCGCGCAGGAGCTGGCAGCCCAAGAAGGCGACCGTCTGCTGTCGCTGCCGGATGATGAGCGGTTCACGTTCTTCCGTCAATTCGGCTTGGAGCGGGAGCTCGATAAAATTAAGCGAGACCTTGGACGGTTCCGCGTAGGCTTCGATTTGTGGTACAGCGAGACGTCGCTCTACGAGCAAGGTCTTGTCGAGCAAGGTCTTGACGCTCTGCGTGCGACCGGTCATGTCTATGAAGAAGAGGGCGCAACGTGGCTGAACACGATGCAGTTCGGTGACGATAAAAACCGCGTACTCGTGAAAAATGACGGCTCGTACACCTATTTGACGCCGGACATCGCTTACCATCGTGTCAAATACGGCCGCGGCTACGACCGTTTGATTAACATCTGGGGTGCTGACCATCACGGTTATATCCCGCGTATGAAAGCAGCTATGGAAGCGCTCGGCAACGATCCGGGCAAACTGACCGTTCTGATCGCACAGATGGTCAGCCTCTTCCAGAACGGCGAGAAAGTGAAAATGTCCAAGCGGACCGGCAAAGCGGTCACGATGGAAGATTTGATGGACGAAGTCGGCGTCGACGCGATCCGCTACTTCTTCACGATGCGCAGTATGGATTCCCATCTGGATTTCGATATGGATCTGGCGGTTTCGACATCCAACGAGAACCCAGTATTTTATGTTCAGTATGCGCACGCACGGATTTGCAGTATTTTCCGTCAAGCGGAAGAGCAAGGCGTGACCATGCGTCCGCTCACAGACATCCATTTGTCCAATCTTGTGACGGAGCAGGAGTACGACTTGCTGCGTAAGCTCGGCGAATTGCCGCAGGAAGTATCGGATGCGGCGGAGCAGTATGCGCCTCACCGATTGATCCGTTATGTATACGAGCTGGCGTCCCAGTTCCATAGCTATTATAGAGCGGAGCGCGTTATGACCGAAGACGCAGAGCAGACGCAAGCGCGTCTCGCGCTGCTTGCTGCAACGCGTATCGCGCTCGCCAACGTCCTGCGTCTGGTCGGCGTAACGGCACCGGAGCGGATGTAATTCCATCAATCGATCAGGCAAGAATACAAGGCCGCGAACCGATCATTTCCTGTAAGAGGAATGCTCGGTTCGCGGCCTTGTCGTATTTGCAAGCAATGGACCCTGCATATTTGACATCACCATAAGTTATCGGTCCGACGCTTGCAGCATCTTCGAAATATCGAGCTCGCCCGTCTGGCGGGGAGAGCGTTTACCGCGAAGCGGCTGCATTGACCTTCTTAAAATGTTTTTCACATCCGATGGCGTTAGATCGGGGTGTTTGGCCAACAGGAGCGCAACGGCGCCGCTCACATGCGAGGTAGCCATCGATGTGCCGCTCATTTCGTGGTACTTCCCTTTCAGCCAAGCGGAAGTAATTTTGTCTCCGGGTGCATAAATGTCGATAAAAACGCCCCGGTTGCTGAACGGTGCGATTCTCCGCAATCTGTTCGTCGCTCCGACGGATATTGTCTGCGGATACCGTGCCGGATAGTCGATTGACCGCCGCTTGCCGTCGTTGCCTGAAGAAGCAACAATAACGACGCCGGCGTTAGCAGCGTTCGTTACGGCGCTAAGCAGCGCTTTGCTTCTTGTTTTCATCCCGAAGCTCATGTTAATAATGTGCATCCGGTTTCGCACACACCACTCAATTGCGAGTATAATATCGGAGACATAGGCGCTGCCGTTGTGATCGAATGCTTTGATTGGATGAATGGAGGAGCGGGGAGCGACGCCGATCATTCCTTGCAGTTGATTGGCGGCTGCGATGGTGCCTGCGATATGAGTCCCATGTCCGTTGTCGTCATGCGGCAGCAGGCTGCGGTTGAGCAGATTGATGCCCCGCGCCAGCGATCCGCGAAGATCGGGGTGGTTGAAATCAACGCCGGTGTCTACGACGCCGATCTTGATTTTGTGTCCCGTTGTCGAGCTCCACGCTTGAGGTGCTTTCACTTGGGCTACGCCCCAAGGGATGCCTTTGTCAGGTGCCAGCGACCGCTGTGTCGTGGCATGAATTCGGACACGCTTATCGTTCTCTACCCAGACGCGGCCATCGAATCGGCGGTGCGGCTGGTCGTCGGGAATCGGACAGGATATCGCCTGTATGAGTCCCATTTGCCTGACCGACTGCAGTGATGAGACGGATGACTTCATTTCAGACCATTCATGGACGAATCGGCGAAAGTCTTGGCTGTGTTGGAACCGGATAATTCTCTTTTTATGGCTTGTGTTTTTTTCGGTCATCAAACCCTGCAGCCAACGGAGAAAAGCGGTGGTGTCCAAAATACGGGTCCCCTCCCGACGACGATGCTGAGGTATTGTATGAACGAGCGTAGGGACGCGCATGAGCAAGTGGCCTTTTTTCAGATAATTGGGCTTGAAACCGTGTCAAAAAGCGGAACAGGACATAGGATGGTGTAAGGGCCGGCAAGGCTCTTGCCTTCCCGGAAGGCGGATTGCCAACAATCCTGTCCGGAAGGATACAGTCACAGCGAAGGGATATACCCTTCGCTTTTTGCGTGCGGACATGCTTCGAAGCTTGCAATTTTAGGGGAAATAGGTTTTACTATAGGTTGATACGGTAACACTCGTATGTGAACGGGTATTTTACGATATTGAGGTAGCACGGGAGGATGGGCCAGTATGAGCAGCGATTTCGCCGCAAAATGGGACCGCGAACATATTCAAGAAATGCCGATGGTGGATCTGGCATTCGAAGTGCTGAAGTCAGTCAACACGCCGATGTACTATCGGGACTTGATGATGGAGATTGCTAAGATCCGTGAACTGGATCCAGAGACCATCAATGATGTTATTGCGCAAGTATATACGGAAATTAATATCGATGGACGTTTCGCGTGCGTCGGCAGCAACAACTGGGGACTGAAGCGTTGGTATCCAGTCGAGCGCAACGAAGATCCGGTTACGAGCTCCAAACGCCCTCGCATCATTAATGATGACGACGACGAGGATGAAGATCTGTACGCGGACGAGGAAGAAGAAGCGTACACGCCGGAAGAGGACGATTACGACAACTACGACGAAGACCGCGAGGGATTCGAAGAAGCTGAAGAAGAGACCGAAGTCGACGAAGATGTTGCGATTGATGACGAAGAGATTGAGGAAGAAGTCGAGGGCGAGGATTCCGCTGGAGAAGAAGAGGAAGACGACTTCGACGGCGATCTCGACGAGAGCGACGAAGACGATAACTAAATCAGCATTCATTCGAGCGGCCTTGGCGGGTCCCTTCCGGGACGGCGGGGCCGCTTGTAATTGATATTCGTATGCCGGGCGGCATACCTTTCGTTTATGCGGACAAAGGCGAATAATGGCGCGTTCATTCACTTGACAGGCCCCGTATGCAGCAGGTAAACTATTGCATGGGCTTCTGATGCAGGTGGGAACCAGACGTGCGAACGTTCATTTTCCTAGTTCTGCTCATAACTTGTATATTCGAGAACGAAAGTGCCCCGTGGACACGGGTGTCACTTTTTTTATTTTGCCCATTTACCGTTCTCCTGACATAGGACGCCGTCCGATTCCGGACGGCGCAACCTTTTTATCATGCAAGGATGTGGATTTAGTCCCCATAATTTGGACGGAAATCCTTGCGGCAATAACCGCTGAATCGCGCAGAAATAGGCAAACCTAAACATTAACATAGGAGCTTGGAGGGTATTGGTACAGTGACTAAATACATTTTCGTAACTGGCGGCGTCGTGTCTTCCCTTGGCAAGGGTATTACGGCGGCTTCGCTTGGCAGGTTGCTCAAGAACCGCGGTCTTAAAGTGACCATTCAGAAGTTTGATCCTTACATTAACGTCGACCCGGGCACGATGAGCCCGTATCAGCACGGTGAGGTGTTCGTTACCGATGACGGTGCTGAGACGGACCTTGACCTCGGTCATTATGAACGTTTTATCGATATTAATCTGTCGAAGAACAACAACGTGACGACGGGCAAGATTTACTCGACCGTTATTACGAAGGAACGCCGCGGCGAATATTTGGGCGGTACGGTTCAAGTTATCCCGCACATCACGAATGAAATCAAAGACCGGATCTTCCGTGCAGGCAAAGAAGCAGGCTCCGATGTCGTCATTACCGAAATTGGTGGTACGGTCGGCGATATCGAAAGCTTGCCGTTCATGGAAGCGATTCGCCAGATCAAGAGCGATATCGGACGCGATAACGTCATGTACATCCACGTTACGCTCATTCCTTACATTAAAGCAGCCGGCGAAATGAAAACGAAGCCGACGCAGCACAGCGTGAAAGAGCTGCGCAGCATCGGTATTCAGCCGAACGTCATCGTCTGCCGCACGGAGCAAGAGCTGCCGGATGACATGAAGCGCAAGATCGCGCAGTTCTGCGATGTGGACGCGAACGCTGTTGTGGAATGCCGCGATGCTTCGACGCTGTACGAAGTGCCGCTCATGCTCCGCGAGCAAGGGCTGGACGATATCGTCGTGAACCATCTGAAGCTGACGACGACACCTCCGGACATGACGGAGTGGGAAGCGCTCGTGAAGCGGGTCAAATCGCTGCACAAGAAAACCGAAATCGCAATCGTCGGCAAATACGTCGCGCTGCATGACGCCTATCTGTCGATCGTTGAATCGCTCGGCCACGCTGGTATCGCGCTCGAGTCGGATATCGACATTCGCTGGGTCAACGCAGAAGAGGTTACGGACCGTAATGCGGCGGATCTGCTGCAAGGCGTTCACGGCATTCTCGTTCCAGGCGGCTTCGGCGACCGCGGTATCGAAGGCAAGGTAGCGGCAATCCGTTACGCCCGCGAGAACAACGTACCGTTCTTCGGCATTTGCCTCGGTATGCAGGTAGCAGTTATCGAATATGCCCGCAACGTTTGCGGCTTGGACGATGCGAACAGCTCCGAGATTAATCCTTCTACGCCTTACCCGGTTATCGATCTGCTTCCGGATCAGAAGGATATTGAAGATATGGGCGGCACGATGCGTCTTGGCCTGTATCCGTGCAAGCTTCTTCCAGGTTCGGTCGGCATGAAAGAATACGACGATGAGCTCGTGTATGAGCGCCATCGCCACCGGTACGAGTTCAACAATGAGTACCGCGAGCGGGTCGAGTCCGGCGGTCTTGTATTCTCCGGTACATCGCCTGACGGCCGTTTGGTCGAAATGGTCGAACTGCCGAACCATCCTTGGTTCCTGGCTGTTCAATTCCATCCGGAATTTACTTCGCGTCCGAACCGCCCGCAGCCGTTGTTCCGCGGTTTCGTCCGCGCTGCGCTTAAATATTCCGAACAATAATCGCGCCTGCGGTTTCTATTCTATAACCAACAGTCCCGTTCATCGCATTCCAACGAATGCAGTGAACGGGATTTTTTTTACGAATTGTCTTGTTTTGGTGATTAAAGAAGAAGGTTTAGCGGGTAGTGTATGTTGTTAGACCTTCTCGTTGTTGTTCTTTATCAATATCTGACAGAACGTGTAATTCCTTTTTTTGAAAAAGCGGCAGGAAAATGTGATAACTCATGCGAATAGTATAGTTACAATATGACGGAATTTGAAAAAATCGACTGTAGCCGTGCGGCAGTGTCGTTTATGGGAGGTAGAAGGGTGGATAAGAAAGTTCTGATCGTCGACGACCAAAACGGGATTCGAGTGCTGTTAATGGAAGTATTCAGCAGTGAGGGGTATGCAACGTTCCAAGCTTCGAATGGTAAACTTGCATTGGAGATCGTACGTAACGAACGGCCGGACTTAGTGCTGCTCGACATGAAGATTCCAGGAATGGACGGTCTTGAGATACTGCGTCATGTGAAGACGATTGACGCTGATATTAAAGTCATCATGATGACGGCTTATGGAGAACTCGATATTATTAAGGAAGCGACCGACCTCGGCGCGCTGATGCATTTTACGAAGCCATTCGACATCGACGAGATGCGGCTTGCGGTCAATAGTGAGTTAAGAGGCGATCAATCGAATAGCCGTTACGCAATCGGGACCTGATTCTTTCAGGTCCTTTGTTGTCAAGATAAACCGATTTACCATGTTCGGGCGCATTGTGCTATAATAATTCAGTATGTCATTCGAAAGTCTCTCCTGCAGCTATTGATTCGTAAGGAGAGATTTGTGTTATCTATAGACAATGTGTGAGCACCAGCCGAAGCGGTTCGTTGTATTGTTCGCTTCTGACGGGGAGGAATCGGTTAAAGGCATGGAGAAGTTGATGATTAGAGGCGGGAATCCGCTTCATGGAGAAGTGCAAATTAGCGGGGCTAAGAACAGTGCGGTTGCGCTGCTGCCGGCTGCCATCTTGGCGGAGTCGGAAGTAACGCTTGATAATTTGCCGGCGATTAGCGACGTTGCTGTATATAGCGAAATTTTACGGGATCTTGGTGCGGTTGTGGAACGCAAAGAAGATGCGATTCGAATCGATCCGTCCAATCTCCAGTCGGTAGCGATGCCTAACGGCAAAGTGAAGCTGCTGCGGGCTTCTTATTATTTGATGGGAGCTCTGCTTGGCCGGTTCGGCGAGGCAGTTATTGGTCTTCCTGGAGGCTGCAACTTCGAGCCGCGTCCGATCGATCAGCATATCAAAGGGTTCGAAGCACTCGGAGCAACGGTAACGAACGAGCATGGTGCGATGCGCATCACGGCGAAGGAGCTTCGCGGAGCGAAGATTTACTTGGACCTCGTCAGCGTTGGAGCGACAATTAATATTATGCTTGCCGCTTCCAGAGCCAAGGGCTCTACGATCATTGAGAATGCGGCCAAAGAACCGGAGATCATAGACGTGGCAACGCTGCTTAACTCCATGGGTGCCAAGATCAAAGGAGCCGGTACCGAGACGATCCGAATCGAAGGCGTCGAGCGGATGCACGGATGCCGGCATTCCATTATTCCGGACCGCATCCAAGCGGGGACGTATATGATAATGGCCGCCGCGACCCGCGGTGACGTCACGGTAGAAGGTGTCATTCCGAAGCATATGGAGGCGGTTACCGCTAAGCTTCGCGAATTGGGAGCGACGGTGGAGGAACTCGACGATGCGATTCGCATTGTTGCCTCAGGGGATGCGCCGTATCAGGCGGTCGACGTGAAGGCGCTTGTGTATCCAGGCTTCGCAACGGATTTGCAATCGCCGATGACAAGCTTGCTTACGCAAGCTAGCGGTGTAAGTGTGCTGTCCGACTATATTTACGGCAACCGGTTCAAGCATGTGCCTGAGCTGGCGATGATGGGCGCGAATATTCGCGTTGAAGGCCGTTCGGCGATCATCGAAGGCGGACCGCTGAGTGCGGCCAAAGTGCATGCGACTGACCTGCGGGCTGGAGCTGCGCTCGTGATTGCTGGCCTGACGGTAACGGACGGCATTACGGAAGTGACCGGCGTGGAATATATCGATCGCGGCTACGATAATCTAGTGGAGAACTTAAGCCGGCTCGGCGCTGATATATGGCGGGAGACGGTGTCCCAATAACGGCTCGAAGCTTGCTGCTTGGCGGAACGGAAGCGCTATTTTGCCTCTTAGCGGAATAGCGCACGTCTTTTCCGGCAATGCTGGTAAGCAAAATCTAATAGTGTGGTGAGATTATGACGGATCTTCAGATCGCCGATCTGGAAGAGATGAAGTTGACCGATCTGTACAAGCTGGCTAAGCAGTATCAGATACCGTATTATGGTCAATTTAAGAAGAAAGAATTGATTTTTGCCATTTTGCGGGCGCAAGCCGAGAAGAGCGGGTTTTTCTTCATGCAAGGCATTTTGGATATCCTTCCGGACGGTTTCGGATTTCTGCGTCCGATCAATTATTCCAGCAGCAACGAAGATATTTATATTTCGCAGTCCCAAATTCGTAGATTCGATCTTCGCTCTGGCGACCTCGTATCAGGCAAGTGCCGTCCGCCGAAAGAAAACGAACGGTATTACGGTCTGCTGCAAGTCAATGCGGTAAACGGAGAAAACCCTGAAACAGCTGCTGAACGCCTTCACTTTCCCGCCCTTACTCCTCTTTTCCCTGAGAAGAAACTGGTCTTGGAAATGGCCCCTAACAAGCTTTCGACCCGAATTATGGATTTGCTTGCACCGGTTGGACATGGACAACGCGGTTTGATCGTGGCGCCACCGAAGGCCGGCAAGACATTACTGCTTAAGGAAATTGCCAACAGCATCTCGAATAACCATCCGGATATCGAGCTGTTCGTGCTGCTCATCGACGAGCGGCCGGAGGAAGTAACGGACATGCAGCGGTCGGTCAAAGGGGAAGTGGTCGCTTCTACATTCGACGAATTGCCGGAGAATCATATTAAAGTCGCGGAGCTGGTGCTCGAGCGGGCGCTTCGTCTTGTTGAGAGCAAGAAGGATGTTGTTATTCTGCTTGACAGCATTACAAGGCTAGCGCGGGCTTACAACCTTGTTATTCCGCCATCCGGACGTACGCTAAGCGGCGGTATCGATCCAGCGGCATTCCATCGCCCTAAACGGTTTTTCGGTTCCGCCCGCAACGTGGAAGAAGGCGGAAGCCTGACGATTCTGGCGACTGCGCTCATAGAGACGGGTTCGAGAATGGACGACGTCATTTATGAAGAATTTAAAGGTACGGGCAATATGGAGCTCCATCTGGACCGCCGCTTGGCGGAAAGACGCATATTCCCTGCGCTTGACATTCGTCGCTCCGGCACCCGCCGTGAAGAGATGCTGTTGACCAAGGAAGAGCTTGACAAAATATGGGCGATTCGCAAGAGCATGAACGACTCGATGGAATTCGTCGACAGTTTCCTGAAGAAGCTTGCCGATTCGAAGACGAACGAAGAATTCCTTATGTCGCTCGACACATCGTCATTCCCAAGCGCGCCAAGTGGCGGCAGCTCAGGAACATCAAGCGGTACTGGCGGGGCAAGTGCGGCTGGCCGCAGACCGGCAACGCGTTCGACGGCAACGCCGCGCGAATAGTTTTGTGAATAATGTTTTCTTGGAGCGAAAGCTTAGATAATGCTTACGAAGTAGCTTTGTTCCATGCGATTTGCAATACAAATCGCAAAGTCTCAAAGCTTAGATAATGCTTACGAAGTAGCTTTTGCTCAATAATGCCTAATCAGGCATAGTAATGAGCAAAAGCTTTTAGGAGGACACCATGAATCTCGTTTATGCAGATGCCAAGGGTCAAGTGTTTGACCATCCGAGCTGGATCGGCCTTGGGCGCAGCGGCGATATGGTCGTCGAGTTGTTGGAGGACGAGCTTATACCGCTTCCGGACGGCGCGACGTTGGTTGGTCTGCCGCATACGCGTCCGATCGGCCTTGATCCGAGGACGGGTCAAATGGCTGTGCTGCCCGGCGATGTCCAAGCGGTCGGCGCTTTGCTTCCACAAGGCTATACCCGTTTGAACATCCCGTCTTATATGAAGACGGATAAGAATGAAAAGTTCCCATTGTTCGGATATACAGCGGTTGTATGGAAAGATGACCAGTTCTACGTTGCTGCCGAGCCGACTGATGATCCGGAGCGCTGGAATCCGGAGAACTGCGACCGCCGAGAAGTAGCTAACGGTGTCGAGCGGCTGATGAATAAGTATCCGGACAACCGGTTGTACAAGCATCTGTCCAACTGCGCACTCGGTTACGAATGCTTAACTTCGTCGAACACGTTCCTGCATCGGTGGGAAGGCGGAGTGCCGGTATCGTACTCTTGCAACGCGGGTTGTTACGGCTGTATTTCTGAACAACCGGACGACAGCGGCTTCGTAGCGCCGCAGACGCGAATGAACTTCAAGCCAACGGTTGAAGAAATCGTTCAAGTCATGATGGAGCAGCTCGTTACACCGGATGCGATCATCAGTTTCGGACAAGGCTGCGAAGGCGAGCCTTCAACCCAAGCCAAGATCATTATCGAAGCGATCAAAGAAGTGCGCAACCGCACTTCGATGGGCTATATCAACATTAATACGAATGCGGGCTTGTCTGATCATATTCGGGGCATTGTTGATGCGGGCCTTGATCTCATGCGTGTCAGCACGATCAGCGCATTGGACGATCATTACAACGCTTACTACAAACCGCGCGCCTATACACTCGCTAACGTTGAGAAGTCACTCAAGTATGCGACGCAGCAAGGCGTCTACACGTCGATCAACTATTTGATCTTCCCTGGCGTCACCGACCGCGAAGAAGAGATCGAAGCGATGATCGGCTTCGCCAAGAGGACAGGTCTGAAGTTGATTCAGATGCGTAATCTGAATATAGACCCGGAAAGTTATTTGGAGCTGATTCCGAAGGCGCGGGGCGAGATTTACGGTATGAAACAGATGCTCGAGATCTATCGCGAGGAATTGCCGGATGTTGTCATTGGATCTTATACGCATGTGCCGCCGGGCGAGCTTCGGCGCGTTCGTACTTGATAAAGTCTGCATTTCTTATCCAATGACAGCCCTGGGTAGGGTATAGATGTCATTGCGCATGAGGAATCGCCCATGCTATAATCGTGTTTGTATTGCGTAATTTACTCTGGGTTCGCATGTAATCCAGGGCGGAAAGAGGTGAACAGACGATGAAACAAGGCATTCATCCGACGTACCACGTAACGACGGCAACGTGCGCTTGCGGTAACACGTTCGAGACGGGTTCGATCAAATCGAATCTTCGTGTCGAGATTTGTTCCGTATGCCACCCGTTCTTCACTGGCAAACAGAAGTTTGTTGATGTAGGCGGCCGTGTGGACAGATTCAAAAAGAAATACGGCATCTAATATTCTGTCTGAAATTGGCAGAATACAACAGCCTCCCTCAGCCATCCTATGGTCTGAAGGGAGGTTTTTTGTTATGTTTCGATTCATGCACCAGCGGCTGCGTTCGAACTTGCGTATAGGCCTGCTTCCGGGCTTGCTTGTTATCGCGTCATTGTTGTTGCTGGCGGGCTGCGGCGGAGGCAGCGGAAAGTACGATAATAAGATGAGGGTTCAGCACTACGGCCATGACGGTTATATGGGGCTTACGAATACGAATCCGTCATTGCCGAATTCGCCGCACAGCTTAACGCTTAAGAACGATACCGATTTCATCGATCAGAAGCTGCGCACAATCAGGGGCGTCGACCATACGCGTATCGTAGTGGAAGGCTCGAAGATGGTCGTCACGGTATATCCGGTAGCGGGACTAAGCGCTATTGAGAGAACGGGTGTGAAGAATCAAGCGGAAGCGATGGTCAGGTATAACATGCCGCGCTACAGCGTGAACGTCAATATTGCGCCATAAGCAGGCGGATACCGGAAAACTGATTTTTGTAACTTTTTCTAAGCGGTTGCGCTTTGCTTCTGAATGGTCTATACTTAGCTTTACCGTGCTAGACGGGGAGGTAGCGGTGCCCTGTAACTCGCAATCCGCTATAGCGAGGTTGAATTCCTGCTTGAGGTTATGTGATGCGGGGTTTGGCACTTGCGAACAATGTTGACAGTTGGGTCCCTCGCAATGGGCATCTGTGAACCCGGTCAGGTCCGGAAGGAAGCAGCCGTAAGCAGACACGTTCATGTGTTGGGGGAGTGCCTGACTCGAGTTGGGAGCAAGGATGCCGCCCGGATCGCATGTATCGGGAGCAGGTGCACGGTTCCTACATATCATGCGAGCCATATCCGGCTGCGTGAAGAACGATTGAATCGTTCTTGCGCAGGCCGGATTTTTTGTTATACAACTTTTGCCGGGCATAATGCTTGTTTTGTTGCCGCAATGGTTCGTGTATAATGGAATAATCGGATCGAAATGTCATTGCAGAAAGGACGGGTTCGCATGTCTCACATAGCCTTATACCGAGCTTGGCGTCCCCAGACGTTCCATGACATGGTCGGACAGCGGCACATCATTCAGACACTGCAGAATGCGATACGCGAGGATCGCGTTTCACATGCTTATCTATTCAACGGACCGCGCGGTACAGGCAAGACGAGCGCCGCTAAGATATTGGCGAAAGCGATCAACTGTGAACGCGGACCGGCACCGGAGCCTTGCAATGAATGCGACGCATGCGTAGGCATTACAGCAGGCACGGTGATGGATGTCGTTGAGATTGATGCCGCTTCCAATCGAGGGATTGACGAAATTCGCGAAATTCGCGACAAAGTCCGTTACGCCCCGTCCGAGGTTCGCTATAAAGTGTATATAATAGATGAAGTGCATATGCTGACGACGGAAGCTTTCAATGCGCTGCTTAAGACGCTGGAAGAACCGCCTGGGCATGTTATCTTCATCTTGGCGACGACGGAGCCGCATAAGCTCCTGCCGACCATTATATCCCGTTGCCAGCGGTTCGATTTCAGGCAGGTGTCACTGGATGAACAGACGGAACGGCTTCGCCTTATTTGCCAGGAAGAAGGTATTCAGGCGGAGGACGAGGCGTTGTCCTACATCGCGAGGCTGTCTGAAGGCGGCATGCGCGATGCAATCAGTCTGCTGGAACAGTCGGCTGCTTTCGGCGGGGAGAGCATTACGCTGGAAGGGGCTATCGACGTCACCGGCGGTTTGGCTGCGGAGCAGTTCGCGAAGTTGGCAGAAGCGGTTCGCGACCGGAATGCTGGAGCTATTCTGCCTCTTGTAGAAGGGTTGATGCAGGCAGGCAAGAGCGCCGAGAAGTGTATGGAGAACTTTATCTATTACTTCCGCGACTTGCTTGTGCTGAAGCTTGCACCTAACAGCGGAGCTCAAGCGGAGCGAATCGTCGACGAGGGCAAATTCCGCGAGATGGCGGAAGCGTTCAGCACGGGCCGTTTGTTCCGAATGATCGATGTGCTCAATCGTTACCAGACGGAGATGAAGCATGCGTTGCAGCCGCAGACGTTGTTCGAGGTTGCGCTCATGAAGCTCTGTACGATGGGGGAACATGGAGATTCAGGCGAGCGGTCACCGGCTTCTGGCGAAAATTCATCTTCGGCCTCTGCGCAAGACGGATCGGGCGGCGATGTCATTCGGCTTCAGCGTCAGGTTGAGATGTTGGAGAAGAAGCTGGAGCAACTGCTTCGCAGCGGAGTTGCGGCTGGGGCAGGCGACGGAGCAGGAGCGGCGCAAGGAAGTCAGGCTGCAGGCGGAGCGAATCGCAGAGGCGGTAACCGCAATGCTTTCGGATCCGCAGGCGGATCGGGTCTTGGCGCCATCGGCAAACCGAAGCTGGAGCCTTTTGTTGCGGCGATGAACGGGCAAGCCATTTCTCAAATCCGGATGCGTTGGGGCGAACTGCTGCAACGTGTGAAAGAAACGAGAATTACGGTACATGCTTGGCTCGTAGACGGCGAGCCTGTATCAGCGGCGGATGAAACGGTTCTTGTTGCGTTCAAGAGCATGATGCACCGGGAGACGACGGAGAAGCCGGCGAACCGCGAACTGATCGAACATGTTCTGAACCAAGTATTCGGCAGAGCAGTAAGATTGGCAACCGTCATGATGAAGGACTGGCAGGCGGCTTCCGAGGGTGGAGAAAGTAGTCCCGCCTTAGAAACTTTGCAGTTGGAACCTGAGGGCGATGAGCCGGCCGAAAGACCGGAATGGGTAGAAGAAGCGTTCAAATTGTTCGGCGACCAGCTTGTCGAGCTGAAGCGCGATTAGGTAGAATAGCGGTATCTATATTTCCCATGGGGTGATTAATATGACGAATATGCAGCATATGATGAAACAAGTGAAGAAAATGCAGGAGCAAATGCTTAAAGCTCAAGAAGAGCTCGGCACCAAAACGGTTGAAGGATCTGCAGGCGGCGGTGTTGTTACGGTTAAAGTAAACGGCCATAAGCAAATCTTGTCGATCGCGATTAAGCCTGAAGCGGTTGATCCTGAAGATGTCGAAATGCTCCAAGACCTCGTTATGACGGCTGTGAACGACGCTTTGGCTAAAGCGGAAGAAATGGCGAACGACGATATGGGCAAATACACAGGCGGCATGAAGATTCCAGGCCTGTTCTAATTATAGATTTACAGCGACATTCATGAGAAGTGGCCTGTCGGACCCGCATCCTGCGACCGGCAGGCCGTTTGTTATGTTGAGAGAGGAGAACGTAATCATGTATTATCCTGAGCCGATAGCCAAATTGATCGATGCGTTCACTCGTCTCCCGGGAATCGGGCCGAAGACGGCGGCTAGGCTGGCGTTTCATGTGCTGCGGATGCAGGAGGATGACGTCATCGATTTCGCCAAGGCGCTCGTCAGCGTTAAACGCAATTTGCATTACTGCTCGGTCTGTTGCAACATTACCGATGTTGATCCGTGCAGAATATGTCAGGACAAGAGCCGTGATCAAGCGGTCATCTGCGTCGTTCAGGAGTCCAAGGATTTGGTAGCTATGGAACGGACGAAGGAGTTCAACGGTTATTACCATGTTCTCCAAGGTGCGATCTCTCCAATGGAAGGGATCGGGCCGGATCAGATCCGGGTTGCAGAGCTGCTGCAGCGTCTGAGTGATGAGCGCGTGCAGGAACTGATTATGGCGACGAATCCGAATATCGAGGGCGAAGCGACGGCAATGTATTTGTCTAGGTTGGTTAAGCCGTTCGGAATCCGGGTTACGCGTATTGCTCATGGTTTGCCGGTAGGCGGAGACTTGGAGTACGCGGACGAGGTGACTTTGTCGAAAGCGCTGGAAGGAAGGCGCGAGCTGAACTAATAAGGGTAAGAGACCGGGCGCCGGCAAGCGGCCCGGTTTTTCTTTTTGTCATGACGGTGTATGTCCATCTGTTCATGTTCTATTGATTCATCCGCTCTCATAAATTGTGGTGATACAAATTTGGACGAGCGGAGCGTGAACGGGATGACGATGTTGTTATCGTGGTTGAAAGTAAAATCGCCGAAGTTCAGTAAGAAACAGAAAGCAGTCGGATATGTACCGGATGAAGTGATGCAGCTCAAGAAAGACATTGATGAGGCGCGCCGCGGCTGGCAGGCAGCTTGCCGTTTCTTCGAATATGTTGTCGAGCCGGATGAGGTTGACTATGCCGTCTATCATTTAATGGCGACTGAACAACGTTATATCATGTTGATCCGGAAAGCGAAGGCGATGACATCCGTTCAGTGGCCGGCATGGGTAGGGGGCGAATAGCAATGAAGTGGGTCATGATTGCTGTCCTCGTTGTCTCGTCCTTATCATTAGTGTTGGTATTAATTCGAAACCGGTATTCGCTCGAATGGATACGGCGCCTGGCGCTTCATCTCATATTGGCGGCGATCGGCTTATACGCGATCAATTATTCGGGATTGCTGAGCGGTTGGGAGATACCGTTGAACTTTGCGACAATCGGAACTGTTATGGTACTTGGTCTCCCGGGCATTGCTTTGATTGTGGGATTGCGCTATACGTTGTTTTGATGAGCGCAGCTTGCGGCGGTTGACTCTGTGGACGAGATATGTTAAATTGAATTCCTCGCCCTTAACGGCGGATGAGTAGCAGAGAAAGCCTAAAAAAAGAATTTCAAAAAGTGCTTGCATTCATCTGGGTGGCTGTGATATATTATAAAAGTCGCCGCTGAACGAAAGGCGAACGAGAAACAAAAAAAATAAATAAATGCTTGACCAACTGATTAACATCTGATATGATGTAAAAGTTGTCGAAACAAAACGAATTGTTCTTTGAAAACTGAACAACGAGCGAAA
>NZ_BILZ01000053.1 GCF_004000825.1 Paenibacillus kobensis NBRC 15729
CACCTATTTGCTCGCTTTCGCGCCCGGCGGGCCGAAATAGGTGCTCTTCGGCACCTATTTGCTCGCTTTCGCGCCCAGCGAGCCGAAATAGGTGCTCTTCGGCACCTATTTCCTCGCTTTCGCGCCCGGCGGGCCGAAATAGGTGCTCTTCGGCACCTATTTCCTCGCTTTCGCGCCCAGCGGGCCGAAATAAGTGCTCTTCGGCACCTAGGACACATCTCAAAACGTTATTCTGCACCGCTGCAGTGCCGTTCACACTTCATTCGCATTTTTGCACCTGTCCAACGTTCAAACCATTGCCTTCGCCACAAACACAACAACCGCCAATCCAATTGGGATTAGCCAGCCCCAACTACGATTTTCGCGCTCATTGATGACACTTTCATCTTCCTCGCCACGCTGAACTAACTTGTTACTTGAACTGCTTATCCCGCTCGCATCCATCCTCCTCTTCATCAACTTCAGCAGCCGCAAGCATACATAGACGGCAAGTACCGATGCGGCTCCCGTAGCCGCCAGCAGCCATACATCGATCCTCCCGCCTCCTGACGAAGCTCCTTCCACAAGATCTCCGCCACGTACATACGAGCCGACAACATACGCGATATTCGTCGCCAAGTGGACCGCTATGCCAGGCCAGATCGACCTTGCGTACAGGACGATGATCGATGAGACGAATGCAGCGATGAACAATTCGAGCAGCCTATAGGGATTATCATGAAATAAAGCGAATAGCGCCGAACTCATAACGGCGGCGAAGATCGTTCCGCGCCGTTCATATCCGGTCAGCAGCACCCCGCGGAACAGCATTTCCTCGCAGATCGGCGCAATGATCCCTATGCTTAGAATCAACAGCAGCAGAGCACCGATATTGTCCGCGATCGGGTACTCCGAAACCTTATATGTGTCGCCAACGACCGATAGGATGAGCTCTGTAAGCTGATGTACGAACAGCAGCGGAATCTGGCTGACGACATATACGGCAATGCCTAGACCCAGCACAGACCACGGTACGGGATTAAGCCGCAGCGTCCGGCGCAAGGATAACCCCCTCCACTTGCTCCAACCGACTCCCGGCAACAAATTTAAACCGACCTGCCCAAACAATACATAGAACAAAAACAACACAAGAACGCCGTTTCCCTTCCCGTCTTGCCAAGATGCAAAGTCCGGAAGCATAACTCCTGCCGCATAAGAAAACAGAAATATCCAACCCGCTTGCACCGGGTCAAGAGGCGTCTTCCCGATTTGCCGCCCTGTCCATTTGAACTCCGAATTCAGATTCTTTGCATTTATCTTCGCGTTCATGTCTATGTTCGACTTCTTACCATTTATCTTCGCAGTCATCTCTACGTTCGACTTTTTTGCATTTATCTCACCTTGCTGCGTCATCCCATCAACTCCCGGTCATTAATACTACCGAAAGAGTTGTCTTCCATCAATTACCTATAATTCAAATTCACATTAAGAATAATTAAAATTCGCTTGCCATTGCCGTTGCCGTTGCCATTGCTGTTGTAACGCTCCGGTAAAATACCCGATGCTAAGCTAAACGCACGCAAGGCGCTCCCCGGATGCACTGCTGCATCCCAAGGCGCGCCTTGCGCTCGTCGTTCGTTAGGTGCGGCTCTGGCTGGCGAACCGCCACCCTAACTTCACCGCCGCTTACGTTATTAACCGTTGACAGCCCCTGTAACCATGCCCTTCATAATGTTCTTCTGCATCACGAGGAAGAACAGCATGGGCGGAAGCGCCGTCAGCACGAAACCAAATAATCCCGGCCGTCATCATCGATGAAGGCCGGGACCCGGAATCGCTTATATCGTTATACGTTCGAATTACTTCAACGTAATCGTCACCGTCGCGCTGCTCTCGCCTGCCGGTACAAGCACCGAGCTGCCGTCTACCGAAGCGGATGCGCCGCTAGCCGATGCGATCTCGCCGATGCCGTGCAGCGTAACGCTGAACGCTTTGCCGCTGCCTTGCAGCGACACGACGATCGACTTGCCTTCGCGGGTGATGGAGACGGCCGTCTCTACCGCACCCTTGATATCGCGTACCGTCGCCGAAGCGCTGCGGCCGTCTTCGAGCGTATAGACGTTGAAGTCTACACCGTTCGAGTAATCGTAGTCCGGACGAACATTGTTCGCGCCGAACGCGATAATCGAGTTCGGACGGGCGAACAACGGCAGGCTGTCGAAGCCGTAGTTCTCCTTGTGCCAGCCCGGCTGCTTCGTCTCGCCTGTCAGTACATGCGTCCAAGTACCGCCTTGCGGCAAGTAGTATTGAACGTCGCCACTCTCTTGGAATACCGGCGCTACGAGCAGGTTCTCGCCGAGCATATATTGGCGGTCGAGGAATTCCGTCGTCGGATCGTCTTGGAATTCGATGACCATTGCACGCTGCGAAGGCAGACCGCGCTCAGGCGCTTGCGCTGCCGTGTCGAACAGATACGGCATCAGGCTGCATTTGAGCTTCGTGAAGAAGCGCGTAACATCGACCGCTTCTTGGTCATAAGCCCAAGGCACCCGGTACGATCTGCTGCCGTGCAGACGGCTGTGGCTCGACAACAGGCCGAACTGCAGCCAGCGTTTGAACACATGTGTCGGAGCCGTGTTCTCGAAGCCGCCGATGTCGTGGCTCCAGAAGCCGAAGCCGGACAAGCCGAGCGACAGGCCGCCGCGAAGGCTCTCTGCCATCGACTCGTAGTCTGCGTAGCAGTCGCCGCCCCAGTGAACCGGGAACTTCTGTCCGCCGACTGTAGCCGAACGCGCGAACAGCGCCGCTTCGCCTTTGCCAAGCTTCTCTTCCAGAACGTTGAACACGACTTCGTTATACATCTGCGTGTAGTAGTTGTGCATTTTGAACGGATCGGAGCCGTCATGGTACACCACGTCAGTCGGAATCCGCTCGCCGAAGTCCGTCTTGAAGCTGTCGACACCCATGTCGACAAGATCGCGCAAGTAGCCTGCGAACCATTCGCATGCGGCCGGATTCGTGAAGTCAACGAGCGCCATGCCCGGCTGCCATAGATCCCACTGCCAGACGTCGCCGTTCGGACGCTTGACGAGGTAGCCGTTCTGCTTGCCCTCTTCGAACAGACGGGAGCGCTGTGCGATGTAAGGGTTGATCCAGACGCAAATTTTGAGCCCTTTCTCTTTCAGACGCTTCAGCATGCCAACCGGATCCGGGAAGGTGCGGTCGTCCCATTTGAAGTCTGTCCAATGGTATTCCTTCATCCAGAAGCAGTCGAAGTGGAACACATGCAGCGGCAAATCACGTTCCGCCATGCCGTCTACGAACGAGTTGACCGTCGCTTCATCATAGTTCGTCGTGAACGACGTCGTCAGCCACAGACCGAACGACCATGCCGGCGGCAGCGCCGGTTTGCCGGTCAGGTCCGTATATTTGCCCAGTACGTCCTTGATCGAAGGACCGTCGATAACGAAGTATTCGAGCGACTCGCCTTCGACGCTGAATTGAACCTTCTTCACCTTCTCCGAGCCAACCTCGAAGGAAACAAGCTCCGGCTGGTTGACGAATACGCCATAGCCTTTGTTCGAGACGTAGAACGGAATGTTCTTATACGTCTGCTCCGAGCTCGTGCCGCCGTCTTGGTTCCAGATATCGACGGCTTGTCCGTTCTTCACGAAAGCGGTGAACCGCTCGCCAAGACCATAGATGAACTCGCCTACGCCGAGATCCAGCTCTTCGCGCAGCCATCTGCGGTCTTTGCCTTCCGTAATATAAGCCATCGAACGCGGGCCGCTGCCCGTCAGACGCTCGCCCCCGCGGTAGAACGCGACGCTCCACTCTGCGCCTTTGCGGATATGCGCGCTCAGGCTGCCCGTCGTGTAGATCATTTCCTCTTCCGTCTCGGTTACCGTGACGTGTCCGCTAGATTGCGGCGTCAGCTCGAACTTCGGTCCGCGTTCTACCACGCCTGCGTAGTGAATAAGCTTCACGCCGATGACGCCAGGCGCCGGGGAATGGAACTTCACCGTCAACTGCAGCGTATCGAGCATGTTCGCACGGCTATGAATCGGAATTGGCGATACGTAAGCGGTCAGCTCTTCGCCCCGCTGCTCAACCTCATGCGCTTGCACGGCCGGTTTGACCGTAAAACCTTCGCGGATAAGCCAGTTGCCGTCTTGGAATTTCATCGTTGATGCTCCACCTTTCGAATCGTTATCGTCATATGCAAGGAATCAGGAATCGTTCATAACCTGTTGGCTGTATTAGAGGAGTGTGGATTGCTTGTGTATAAGACTCTATAGTTGTATTATACTGATTGCATCGGAGTCAAACTATCAATATAATGCGCATTCATAGCACGATTCTGACGTTAGGAACAGTTGACAAAGGTGGTCATGGCTATGGATTTATATACGAAGCATAATCTGCGGGAAGACCGGCTGCATGGCGATGCAATGCTGCCGCTGGCAGCTTACTGGATCGACCGTGAGGCAGGCGAGTCTATCCTGGACATGCATTGGCATCAGGAAGCGGAGTTTTTCTGCGTGCTGGAAGGCGAGGTTCTGTTTCTAGTGGATACCGACTACTTCGTCGTACGCGCAGGCGAGGCCGTATATATTGACGGAGGCGACATCCATGCGGGGCATTCGAGCAACGGCTCGGCATGCCGTTATTGCGCGATCGTCTTCGATGCAAGGTGGCTGGCCAGCGCGGATTATGATGCGGTTCAAGCGGGATTCATCGCGCCTCTCTTAGATAAACGGGCGGCTCTGCCCCGGCATATTCGACCCGGCACCGAATGGTCGGATGCCGTGATGGCGCATTTGCGCGCGGTTATTACGGCGTATGAACAGCAGCCAACCGGTTACGAAGCAGCGTTGAAAGGCCGCCTTCTGCTTCTGTTCTCCGAAATTGCAGCTGCGGGAGAATGGCGCAAGCGGACCGCTGCCAACGCCGGAGAGCTCGCTAAGGTTGAACGGCTGAAGTCCGTCATCGAATATATCCAGCATCACTACGACCGTCCGGTTCGGATCCGTGAGCTCGCCGATCTCGTGCCGATGAGCGAAGGCCAATTCATCCGCTGGTTCAAATCGATGACGCGCACGACGCCGATCGACTACTTGAACGGGTACCGGGTACGCCAGGCGGCTGAACTATTGCGAAGCACCGACCGCAAAATCAGCGATATCGCACTCGAAGTCGGCTTCGATCATGTCAGCTACTTCATTAAAATGTTCCGCAGGCAAATAAAAACAACCCCTTCCGAATATCGGAAGGAGTCGGTGCTTGCTGAATGATAACGAGTGCTAGTCGATCCTTTGCATCGATTCAAATAAACGTCTTAAATGATTCAACAAATCATTTTTATCCGTCAGAGTCCAATCCGCCAAAGCTTCGCGCATTTTACTCTCGCGGGCGGAGCTAATCATGGCATTGATCTCCTCGCCGTGCTGCGTCAATTGAGATACGCGAATCCGGGAATCCGAACTCGAGGGATACGTATGGACCAGCCCGGCGGTTTCCAGCTTATCGATTTGCCGGCTAACGCTCGAATAGTTTTTCCCCATCATATCGGCCAAGTCACCGACACTGGTCGGTTGGAGATGCGCGATGCCGACGAAGACGCGAAAGGTTGCCGCCTCTAGATTTACGCCTGCGTGAGTAATCATTTTCTTATCACGGTCTGGCTGATTAATAATGGAAACCAAGTCAATCAGCGCTTTAAAAATTTGATTTTCCATTTTTCTACCGCACCTTTACAACTGGACGAGGCGTAAGAGGGGCATTCCAAGCCTCTTCGATCTCTTCAATCGCATATTGTTGAATAGCGATTTGCAGTTTACCCTCAGCCGCCATTTCAAAAACACCCTTCACTGCGGACAGCATATCCGCTTTAGAGACACTTTTATCTCCGCTGCCTACCAGTTCAATTGTTGATGAGCGCAGAAGCGATGACGGCAACTGGATGTCCTCTTGCCCGGATGAAGTTCCAATGGTTACAAAGCGCGTTGCACGATCCGTATTGGTCTTCGCAAGAGCTGACATGATGGTGAGCGCGCTGTCTCCCCAAAGGTAATCCAATATAACGTCCACACCTTCGGCCACAACTGGCATCAGGGCATGTTCGAACAACGTTTTTCCGTTGTCAGCTGTCATATCAAATGCAATAGCCTCATCAGCTTCAAGTGCTTGCAGCTTCGTTTCATTACGTCCCGTTACAATGATCTTCTTGGCCCCAAGACCCTTCGCAATCTGAACGGCTAGACTGCCGGATGCACCCGTAGCGCCATTAATCAATACCGTTTGGCCGGGCTTGAAGCCTGCCCGGAATACCAGTGCAGCCCACGACGACATAGCCGGGTTAGCGATGGCGGCAGCTGTGAGATCGTCAATGCCATCCGGCAAACGAACCGTCAGCTTCGCGTTGACAATGGTTTGCTCCGCCAGACTGCCATATGGTGCAGCAGGCATTGCAAAGTATACGCGAGTCCCATCTTCCAAAGTACCCACTCCGTCAAGGCCGGCTACAATCGGAAAGTTAACACTGGATGAGTAGTGCATCCCCATTGATCGGAACTTGCTGACTCGGCTCAAGGCTGCTGCCGACACCTGAATCAGAATTTCTCCGCCTGCCGCAACGGGGGAATTAAACTGCCCCAGTACAGGAATTGTCCCCTTCTCCTTCACAATTGCTGCCTTCATCGTTTCTTCTCCCCTTTGCCTCTTCCTAATATGTGCATATTGCACATATTAATAGTATATTCAATTTATGTGCAATATGCACACTTTTTTTTTAAAAAAAATAAACATCACTTCGCTGTTCCACCGTTAGCTTTTGATTAAGGATGCGGCTCCTAATGTCATGACATGCTGCGGCGGCAAGCCCATCAGCATTCTTCCGTACAGCTCCAGTCCAGTCGATGCCGTAGTCAGCGCATGATTGGCACCGCCTCTAATGTCCCGGAAGATTTGAGACATGCGGTTGGAGTCGGCTATTCCGCTCCCTCCGCTCTCCGCCATTAGCATATCTACGGCTTCCCAGCACAGCATGGCTGCATAGGTCAAATCTGTCTGGAGCTGCGCCATTTCCTTTAGATCGAATGGTTGTATGTGCTGCACGTGACGCTCCAGATTGTCGATTGTCCGGCTGATATGGAGATGAGCGGATTCGACCTTCATAGCCGCAAGTCCTACTTTATACTGAATATGACCCACTGCCGCTTGAGAAGGATGGACCGTCATTGCAATTCCCTTGAGAGGCGCTATTTCCGCAAAATATTCGACTGCCCCTCTTGCGAGTCCGAGAATCGCGCTTATCCCCGTTGTGATGCTAATAATAAGCTGTGCATAAGGCTTGTATCTGTCACGCCCCTTCAACTCAGCAACAGGCAGCGAACCTCCTGGATTCATCTCTTGGGTGATGACGTATTTGTCCGGGATAAACATATTTCTCATTGCTAGACTGTTGCTTGCAGATCCTCTTAAACTCATCGTGTACCAATCGTCAGCTATCGTGACGTCACTCATCGGAACAACGGCCAGCATCATCTCCATTGACTTGCCTTCTTGCATGGACTTGCCATCCCTCAAGTTCAGCAGAGCATGGGTCGCATGCTTTGATCCTGAACCGAACCTCCACAGCCCTTCCTCTACCAAATAACCTCCGTCCACTTTCTTTACGACCGCTTTACTTGCCAGCAGGACAGAACAAAAGCGTATCTCCTCCACCTCGTTATAGATCGAATCTAAGACGTCGGAAGGTAATGACAGCGATGCATTATAGTTGTTTCCATTAATAATTTGAACGACCCACCCGACAGAACCATTTCCCTTGGCCATTTCGGAAACAATCTCGACCATCGCACGGATGCTAATATCATGGCCTCCGTACTCTTTCGGCGTGCCAAGCTTAAACAGCCCCGCATCCGAAATTTTCTGAATCACCTCATCCGGAATATACCGTTCTTCATCAATGACAGGACCGAACTTCTGCAGGTAGGGGACTAACTCGGCAGCATGGTTTAGCAATTGCTGTTCTACAGCAGTGAGCTGCCGTTCTGTATTTAAGTTGGCCATTCATCATTCACCTCTTTATATACAGATGTATACTTAAAATGCATTTGTAGGATAAATGATATAATGTATACTAAACTTCAACAACCGACAAAATCGCAGATATGTCTTGAAACGATACAGAGAGGGGAATCTGTCATGAACGATAAAACAACCGAGGACCTTCGGGTCAAAAGAACTCATAAGCTTTTATACAACGCGCTGTTAGAATTAATGGATAAGCACCCGTTCGAGACGATTACGGTGAAGCAGATCTGTGATCTGGCGATGGTGCATCGAACTACATTCTATACCCACTTCCAGGATAAATTTGATTTACTAACTCGCGCTATGAATCAAATTGCGGAGGAAGAATTTAAAGGTATGGTCGATGACTCCTTTTCTCCAGCCGATAATTTTAAGGAGTTATTCTCGTTAGCGGTGAAGCACAAGAAATTGTTTTCCCGTCTCTTAGCTGAAGACAGGGACTCTTTGCGAAATCTGTTGCGAAGAGAGATGGGGGCGGGGATAAGGAACTACCTGGCTAAGCATAATTCAATTAAAGAGAATTCCATCGACATGCAGATTAAAATTGAAGCTTACATCGGGGCCGTGCTCGGTGTGGTAACTTGGTGGATCGAGAACAACATGCCTATTGAACACGAAGCGTTATATACGAAATTGAATATCTTCTCCGAATGGAAATTCGCCGAATAGCCTCATCTAAAAAAGCTGTGCAAGCAACCGTCGGCAGCGGGATCTGCCATAGGATTGCTTGCACAGCTCTATTATTCCTCGTAAGCAAAACGAGTCGGTTTGTCGCGGTTGATTTGCTCTCGCTCTCGTTCCTCATCACTGCGATCATCATTGCGGTCATCACTGCGTTCATCACGATGCTCATCATGACGGTCATCCCGGTAGTCATCCCGGCGGCTATCGTCTTCCGCATCATCCAGTTCCGTCTGCAGCTGGGGATCGAACGCCGCGGATGGAGCAGCTGCCGCTGCATCGGCTGCCGAAGCTTTCGGTTTGCCAAGCTCTAGTCCGCAGTCGGTGCAGTAACGCGCCATCAGATCATTCTCGGTGTCGCAGTCCGGACAGATGACGCGAATCTCGCCCATCGTCATCTCCGGCTTCGGCTCCTGCTCGGTGAACCGCGTGCCGCAATCCGGACAGAACTTGACGTTGATTGCGACGACTTTGCCGCAGGAGCAGCTCTTCTCCAGCTTGACCGCTTTGACCCGGTCTTCGATCGATTCGATCTCCTGCTTCAGCGTCTTCAACTGCTCGCAGCACGATGCGACAGCTTCCTCCGACTCCGCCGTCTCGCCGGTCAGGTATGCACGGAACATTGCTTCGCCCATTTCGGTATATAACCTGGTCATATCTTTCTCGCGTGAAGATTTCTGGCTGTTGAGACGTGCTATTTCGATCGTCTGCTGCGCCTTGCGCGCTGCGTCGGACGCACCCTGCTTCATCTTGTCGAATATAGACATCGGGCAATTCCCCTCCACTTACCATCAAGCTAGTATGATGGTTCTCATTAACCGCACCGTGCCGCATTTAATCATCCGATTGCCAGATTTTATCCGCCCAATTGTTCGGTCCAGCATCACAGATGCTGCAAAAGCCCGCAAGCATACTTGCCTGCGGGCTCCTTCATCAGCGATTACTCAGCCGGATACATCCGTGCGCGCATCGCTTGAATTTCTGCATTCTCAAGATATTCGTCGTACGACATCATCCGGTCGATCAGACCGTTCGGCGTAATTTCGAAAATCCGGTTCGCAACCGTCTGTACGAACTGATGGTCATGAGAGGTGAACATCATCGTGCCGTCGAAATCGATCATGCCGTTGTTCAGCGCGGTAATCGATTCGAGATCCAAGTGGTTCGTCGGTTCGTCCATAATCAGAACGTTCGAGCCGGAAAGCATCATCTTGGACAGCATACAGCGAACTTTCTCGCCGCCGGACAGAACGCTTGCTTTCTTCATGCCCTCGTCGCCTGCGAACAGCATGCGGCCGAGGAAGCCGCGAATGAACGTCTCGTCTTGATCTTTCGAATATTGGCGGAGCCAATCGACGAGAGTCAGATCGACGCCGTCGAAGTAAGCCGAGTTGTCCTTAGGGAAGTACGCTTGCGTCGTCGTAATGCCCCATTGGAACGTGCCGGCATCCGGCTCCAATTCGCCCATGATGAGCTGGTACAATACCGTCTTCGCCAAGCCGTTCGGACCGACGAGAGCGATTTTGTCGCCTTTGTTGACCGTGAACGTCAGGTTGTCGATGATTTTCTCGCCGTCGATCGTCTTCGTGAGACCTTCTACGAGCAGCAGCTGTTTGCCTGCTTCGCGCTCTGGCTTGAAGTTGATGAACGGATACTTGCGGTTCGAAGGACGAATGTCGTCGAGCGAAATTTTGTCGAGCATCTTCTTACGCGACGTCGCCTGCTTCGATTTCGATTTATTCGCGCTGAAGCGTTGAATGAACGCTTGCAGTTCCTTGATCTTGTCTTCCTTCTTCTTGTTCTGGTCGCGCTGCAGCGTAAGAGCCAGCTGGCTCGACTCGTACCAGAAGTCGTAGTTGCCCACGTACATTTGGATTTTGCCGAAGTCGATGTCCGCGATATGTGTACATACCGTATTCAAGAAGTGACGGTCATGGCTGACTACGACTACAGTGCCTTCGAACTTCGCCAGGAAGTTCTCAAGCCAGTGGATCGATTCCATGTCCAAGTGGTTGGTAGGCTCATCGAGCAGCAGAATGTTCGGGCTGCCGAACAGCGCCTGCGCAAGCAATACGCGAACCTTCTCGTTGCCGCCGAGCTCCTTCATTTGCTTATCGTGGAACTCCGTCGTAATGCCGAGGCCGTTGAGCATCTCAGCCGCTTCCGACTCTGCTTCCCAACCGTTCATCTCGGCGAATTCCGCTTCCAGCTCGCCTGCGCGAATGCCGTCTGCGTCGGTGAAGTCCGCTTTCGCGTAGAGAGCATCCTTCTCTTTCATAACGTCATACAGACGTTTATGGCCCATAATGACCGTCTCGAGTACCGCGAACTCATCGTATTCGTAATGGTTCTGCTTCAGTACAGCCATCCGTTCGCCTGGCGTAATGTGTACGTCGCCCGTGTTGGCTTCGATCTCGCCGGACAAAATTTTCAGGAACGTCGATTTGCCCGCGCCGTTCGCGCCGATCAAACCGTAGCAGTTGCCTGGTGTAAATTTAATATTAACATCCTCGAATAACGGACGCTTCCCGTAACGGAGCGACACGCCAGATGTACTTATCATGGATTAAATCCCGTCCTCTCAAAACATGTTCATCGCATTATTATATCATAAATGCACTCGTACGTCATAACGTATGCGGATGGGATATACTGCTCTTTTGCAAATTTGATATAAAGCTGTCCGCCCGCTCTTTCCCGTTCAATTGGCACAATGCATACAGCACAGCTCCAGCGGTCGGCGACAGCTGCGGCTGCTTGACGTGCGGATCGCAAAATAAAAAGCTTCCAAACCGATTGATCGGTCTGAAAGCTTCGATATCGTTAATCCCAGTTCAACTTCACTTCGTTGCCGCTAACGGAGGATTCGTAAATCGCGTCAAGAATCCGGTTGTTCGTATAGCCGGACATCGCGGACGAAACCGGCGTCGTTCCCGTATGAATCGCATCGATAAAATGTTTCGCCACAAGCTCGCGGTCATTCACTTCATCGAGCGGTTCGATTGGCTTCGTCACCACTTCATTCTCCACATGCGTAATATAGGTCGCTTCGTTGCCGACAATCGATACGCCGCCTTCGGTGCCCATAATATGAATGAACGGCTGATCGGTGTAATTCGCCGCATGCGCTGCCCAGCTTACGTCGAGCGACAACGTCGCACCGTCGTCCAACTTGATGAGCGCCGTCGCCAAGTCTTCAACGTCGTATGAGCCTTCCCAGTTCGGCGTACCCCACGTGCCCGTGCCGCGTTTATGCGGACCGAACTCCGCATATGTCGTGCCGAACACGGATACCGGCTTCGGACTGCCGATCAAGTGGAGCGACAGATCGAGCATGTGGACGCCGATGTCGATCAACGGACCGCCGCCCGCCAGCTCTTTGCGGGTAAACCAAGAGCCCCAGCCCGGAATTCCCTTCTTGCGCATCCAGCCTGTCTTCACATTATAGATTCGTCCAAGCTCGCCCGCTTCGATCGCAGCTTTGACCGCTCGCGCCAGCCCGGTGAATCGCATTTGCTGCGCGATCATGACCGTTTTGCCTGTCCGCTGCTGTTCTTGGACGATCTCCATCGCTTTCGATGCGTTGATCGCCATCGGTTTCTCGAGCAGCACATGCTTGCCTGCTTGAAGCGCCGCAATCGTCAGCGGAGCATGGAATTGATTCGGTACAGCTACTACGATGGCATCCAGCTCCGGATCGGCGATAAGCGCCTCCGGCGACGGGTGCACGATCGGAATGTTATGCTCAGCCGCCCGCTGTTCAGCCAGCGGCAAATAAGCATCCGTTACAGCGCGAAGCTCTGCCGCTTCACCAAGCTTGCTCAGTACATCCATATGAATTGCGCCAATCGCCCCTGCTCCGATAATGCCAAACCGAATACGGGAAGTTGAAGTTGTCGTCATCGTTGTTAATCCTCCGATTTGTGCCGCCGTGTACGGACATAAATATACATCGAGTATATTGTTACGGCATGGCGATTATGAGATTGATTTCATTATAGCGCTGTCATTCCCGGTTAACGATGTGCCGGATTGGCGAAGTCTTGTCCGAATTTGCTATTGGAGATTGGCTGGCCGAGTCTTGCAAGCTGCTCGCTCTGCCTGTCCCCCGTCGTATAGCAGTCAGGGCGGGGCGGCTAACGGATCGCAGCACCCCCTCAGCAGGCTAAGCGGTATGTCCGATTCCAACATACCAGATGAACGGTGTGCGAATCAATTGGGCGGCGGACCCTCGCTCCGGCGCCATCGAAGCACCAGAGCGATTCGCATCCCGGCGGGATATCGGGTAAACTATTCGTATCATGAATGATCTGTAAGCGGAGGGGAATTGTCTATGAAGCTGTTATCAATCGAACCGACGCCAAGTCCGAATTCGATGAAATTAAACGTCGACGAAACGCTGCCCCGCGGCTTCCGTCATACTTATTATCCCGCGCAAGCATCAGATGCGCCGGAGCCGCTTCGACCGCTTCTTGCGATTGAAGGCGTCCGAAGCTTGTTCCGCACAGCCGACTTTATCGCACTGGACCGGCTGCCAAGCGCAGACTGGCAGCGTATCCTGTCCGAAGCCCGCCGCCTGCTGTCATCAGGCGATGAAGCAGAAGGCGCCGCTTCGTCGGGCGCTGCGCCAGCCGCTGACGGCTTCGGCGAAGCGCATGTGCTCGTGCAGCAGTACCGCGGCATTCCGATGCAAGTTCGCGTACGAATCGGCGAACGCGAAGTGCGTGCAGCGATGACGCAGCGGTTCGTTGACGCGGTGCAAGCCGCTGCCGGCGCAACGATGATTCGCGAGCGGAAGCTGGAGGAGTTCGGCGTACGCTACGGAGAGCCGGAAGAAATCGCGGCCGAAATCGTCCGCGAGCTTGAAGCCGCCTACACGGAAGAGCGGCTCGCCGCTCTCATCCAAGCTTCGCTCGAGCAAGGACCGGAAGCTCCCGTCGACGCGCCTGTCCGACCGGCTCCACTGTCGGCTGGCGAAGTGTTGGCCGCATTCGGTTCGGCCGATTGGCAATCCCGGTATGCCGCTCTCGACCGGCTGTCCGAATCGACGCCCGAAGCGCTCCCGATGCTGCAGCAGGCAATCGGTGACGAGAACGCGTCGATCCGCCGGCTAGCCGTCGTCTATCTCGGCGATCTGCGCAGCGCGGAAGCGATGCCGCTGTTGTTCGACGCGCTGAAGGACAAGTCCGTATCCGTCCGCCGTACGGCGGGCGACACGCTGTCGGACATTGGCGATCCGGCCGCAATCGGCCCAATGATCGAAGCGCTGCGCGACAAGAACAAGCTCGTCCGCTGGCGCGCTGCCCGCTTCCTGTACGAAGCAGGCGACGAGAGCGCGCTTGAACCTCTGCGGGAAGCGGCCGCCGACCCCGAGTTCGAAATATCGCTTCAAGCCACGATGGCCGTGGAGCGGATCGAACGCGGCGAGGAAGCAGCCGGCTCCGTCTGGCAGCAGATGACGCAGCGCAACCGCAGCAACTCCAGTTCTGCCGACGACGACGATAGCGGCGAGCGCGCATAATCGAAAAGGCAGTCCCCATCCGCATAAACCGGCCATAACGGCCGCTATGCAGGGGACTGCCTTTTTGGTATCATCCGCTTACGTTCCAGGCATAAGCCTTATATGCAGAAGCACCGAGCCGTCGGTTCCATACGGATAGCTTCGAACGGTGTAACCGTCTGGAATGCTCGCCTTGCGGATCGCGGCACGTATATCGTCCGACCAATTCTCCCCGTTCGTATACCGGATTTGCAATTCGCTCTTGTTATTACGCGCCATATTCATCAGCCGTTCAGCCAACATGCCGACCGATTGAACGGTCCGGGACGGCGATAGCCAATCCAATCCGATTGCGGCTTCCAGCTTGGCCCATTCGGCAGCCTGCGTCTTCGAGCCCGCTTCTTTGGCCAACGCTAACGTCTCAGAATAAGCGGTTACCGCCTTCGGATAGCGCTTCGTCCACTGGTGGTCCCGTTCGATCTGCTTGTCGCTGAGCAAATAATACCGGTAACGGCTCGCTGTTTGTTCCGCGCTTTCCTTCGCTTCTCCGCCGTTCTCCGCCTGGGCCGGGGGCGCTGCATCGTCCCAAGTCGCATCCAGATGGTACCATTGCCCGTCCAACCTGACGAGATTCCAAGCATGGTCTCCCGAAGACACCGTTCCTTCCACAATGCGCGATACAAAGCCTGCTTTCGTAAGCATGTTATGCATAAGCAGCGCATAGCCTTGACAGACCGTCTTGCCCGTAAGAAGAGCTTCGTATGCCGTATAACGGGTTAGAGACGTATCGTATTCAACCCGGTCCACGACCCAGTCATGGATGGCCTTTACTTTCTCATGATCGTTCATCCCGGCTGTTATGATGGACTGGAGCGCCTGTGTCGTGATCTGATCGACTTGTGCGGTCTGATCTGCAGACTCCCGGTAGTTAACCGTCATCTCGACATCCGCCCGCTCTGTTCTTTCTCGGATCGTATAATGGTACGAATCGATAATGTAGGCCGTGTAGTCGTTCGTTGCCGCCGCTTCTGCGAACGCTTGCTTGAACGTTTGCTCTGCATCCTCATAATCGTACATTGTAAAAGAAAACTTCTGCTCGCGGGCAAGCAGATGCTCCTCAATAACTTCCGGCAGCGACAGCCCCTTCTGCGCAGCTGCTGCAGCAGGCGATTCCCCCATTCGTTCTCCCGGATGGAGAACTCCTCTTAGAAGCGGCCATGCGCCAAGCAGCCCGAGTGCTGTCAAGACTAGGATGATCCGTACGTTACGCACCTCATCCACCTCTCGTTCCTCAATTCGGTCATGTTAAACAACATTATAACCGAATAAGAGAAACTAGAACCATATTTGGAAAAGCCCTCCTTGACCATCTGTATACTTCATTAACCGATTTCGTTTCGCATTTCTCTGTATACAAAATAAAAAGAGACGGCCAGCAGCCGTCTCTCAACTTCCCTATATGGCTTCAATATTAATAACAGTGCCGTCGCTGCTTACCCAATCCCCAGAAGCTGTCTTCACAAATGTAGCGATCATGGACGCACGGTTATTCGGGTATTCGTTCCCTTTCAGACTCTCGTTCGTTTGTACGATGTACACCGTTGCTTTCGACTCCGTGTATTCCACAATGCGGGCGGTTTCCAGCGTCACTTTAACATCATAAGCATCGAATGTCTGTTGAACTTGCGCGAGTCCTTCATCCAGTCCTGGCGTACTCGGGTCGAGCGTAGCCTTATAAGCCACTAAATCTTCATCGTTCGTGGCCTTAATCTGTTTATCGATAACGGACAAAATGGCAGCTTTCACATCGGCCGGCACATCGGCTTCCTGGCTGACCGTCTTATCGATATTGAGATATTGAATGCCCTGCGGCGCAATGATCTCGAGCTTCCATTGATGGTCGGCCCCTCGCTTCAACTGCATGTGCATCACGCTTTGGTTGTCGAGATAGAAACCGCCGCTTACTTTCTCTGTCAACTCTTCAACTTCGATAACCGCTGTATTCCCCTGCCAATCCAGTACTTTCGTAAGCGTAGACGTCGATTTGGTCTTCACTCCGTCATCGTCACCTGCTGCGAGCAGATCTTTGACCAGCGCTTCTAAGGAAGAACCCGGATAGATAAGTTTCATGAAAGAATCTTGATCATCCGCATTCGAATAATCGTCAACCTGATTCAAGAAAGCCTGAATTTCTTTAATATCGGCATCCGACGGACCGTTGGACGTAATCGTAATCGTCTGCTTAGCCGAGTTCCATTTGACATCCATATCCGTCGCTTCAGCTATGAAACGGATCGGAACGAGAGTGCGGCCCTTCTGAACGAGCGGCTGTGCGGCCTGCTTCTGCTTCTCGCCATTGACCGTTGCTTCTCCTGTAACGGTGTTCAACGTCAAAGTGCTTTGATCCGACTTGCCTGTAATTTGTTTGCTGGTCCCGTCATAAGTAATGGAGTAGCCCAGCGCCTTGAACAATCCTTTGAACTCGACATACGTCGTACCTTTCACGATAACAGGCGGAACTTCGAACTTGACCTCCTGATCGCCAAGCCATACTTTAATCGGCTGCTTGTTATCTGCTGCGGAGACACTGCCGGCGAATGCGAGCAAGAGCAGCATCGTGGCCATAATGAGTGCAGTAAGCTTCTTCACTGTAATTCTCCCTTCGTCATTTGGGATTGTTATCCACATTAGGTAATATACCAATTTCTCCAGCATTTTGCACTGCATGCCAATAGCAGATTGATAGATTTTATCTCTTTTTCAGGTAACCCTCTAGGATCATGAATAAACCTTAAACAAACTGAACACATAAATTGACAACGCTGAATCAGGCGGAATATAATCGTCTCAGATTATGTCATTTCTCCACACATGGAGGCTTATCATGCTCGCAGAAGAACGAAGGCAGCTTATATTGGAGAGACTATCCCTGGAGGGCAGAGTCGTCGCCAAAGAGCTCGCCCATCTTTTTCAGCTTTCGATTGATTCTATACGTCGCGACTTGACCATAATGGAGGATCAAGGACTGCTTCAGAAGACGTACGGCGGTGCAATTCCATTCGCAGAGACGCCTAAAGTCCGTACAATGGCGCAGCCGCCGGCTGTCCGCTATGGAGCTCCGAAGCCTCATCAGGACGCCATCTCCAAGGCGGCAGCCTCCTATATCCAGAGACACGACACCGTCTTTATCGGCGGAGCCGGCATTCATTATGGGATGCTGAAGCATATTCCGGACGAGCTCCCGATCACAGTCGTAACGAACTCCCTTGCCATTGCAGAGCATATTCGGCATCGGCCTCATATCGATTCTTATCTTATTGGCGGCAAACTGAGAGCGAACAGCAGCGGCGGGAACATTATTGATACGATTGCGTGCGAGATGATCAGCCGGTTTAATTTCGACATCGGCTTCGTCACCGGAGGCGGGATTTCTCTTGGCGGCATCAGCATGGCGACACCCGAGGGAGCAGCCATTATACGTGCGGTTGCTGCCGTCTCCAGAAGAACGGTTTGTCTTGCCCCACACGAGAAGATCGGCGTTACCATGTTCGCCGGGGCAATTCCGTTAAACCAAATTAAACTGCTTATAGCTGACCAGGGCGCACCAGAGAAATTTATACACGAGTTCAACAGTCGTAACGTCAAAGTCATATTTGCGGATGAAGACTATTCGAGCGGAGGAAATAATCATGAGGGCAATTAAAGTGGAACGTTCCGGCCCACTACGCGGCAGCGTCCAAATTCCCGGTGCCAAGAACAGCTCCCTAGCGCTGCTGGCAGCCGCCTGCTTAGCGGATGAACCCGTTAAGCTGCTCGGCATTCCGGATATTGCGGATATTCGTGTCATCAGCGACATCGGGCGGCAAATCGGTCTTCGCATTACTCGCGAGCCGAGCGGCTGCGTTGTCGTCGATCCGACTGCCATTCACGGGACGGAACTGGATCCCGGCCAATCCTCCTCCTTCAGAAGCGCATATTATTTCATTGGTGGGCTGCTTGCCAAATTCGGCAAAGTAACCGTTGGCTATCCAGGCGGAGACGACTTCGTCAGCCGTCCGATGGATCAGCATATCAAAGCGTTGACGATGCTTGGCGCGAAGTTCTCTTACTCCGAGACAAGCTATACGGTCGAAGCGGCGCAGCTCACCGGCGCGGCTATCTTTTTCGACGTCATTACATGCGGTGCTACGATCAACACCATGCTAGCAGCGGTGCTGGCGAAAGGCACGACGACGCTGCTTAATGCGGCTCGCGATCCCGAAGTAACGGATACTGCCAATCTGCTGAACCGGATGGGCGCACGGATAACCGGTGCAGGCACCGACAGCATTCGCATTGAAGGCGTACCGTCGCTATCCGGCTGTACATACACCGTTATTCCGGACCGGCTGATTGCCGGCGCGTTCCTCATGGCAGCCGGCGCGGCCGGCGGTTCTGTCACCGTCCAAGACGTCATACCGGAACATCTGTCTTCTTGTCTGGCGAAGCTTCGCGAGATCGGCCTCGACATCGAGGTCGGCGACCATTCGATTACGGCTCATTCCACAGGTATACTCAGAGCGACAAGAGTCCGTACGGCGATGTATCCGGGTTTTGCAACCGATCTGCAGCAGCCGTTAACCGCTCTGCTGACGATGGCGCAAGGCAAGAGCATACTCGGGGAGCGCGTCTATCCGGGAAGATTTAATCATGTTCCGCAGTTAATGCGGATGGGCGCGGACATTAAGGTGCGTTCCGGCGTCGCTTCCATCCGTGGCGGCAACCCGCTGCGCGGCACGCTTGTTCATGCCTCGGACGTACGGGCAGGAACTTGCCTCATCCTTGCTGGGCTTCGCGCGGAAGGCATTACGACAATTGCCGGCATACAGCATATCGAACGCGGCTACGAAGACGTCATCGGACAATTCGCCTCGCTCGGCGCGAACATCACGATGTTCGACTCGGACGAATCGGCGCCGATATCCTATACGAGTTAACTGCATTCAGACATTCAGAAGTGATAGTGAAAGAGGGATCTCACGGCGTGAGATCCCTCTTGTTGTTTTAGACGTATACCACGGATTGGCCGGACATCAGCTCAAGATCGCCGCAAATCGTACCGCAGCCAAGGCATTGCTATCGAAGGATCAACAAGGGAGGGCTTTGTGCCAACTCTGCTCGCTCCTCTGGCCAAATAAAACCGTTCTGCGTTCGGATCGGAAACAATGTACATTCTCTGCGCACCGCATGAATCGGCAAGGTGCACAAGGTGGTTCCACAGCAGCGATCCCATCCCTTTGCCAATAAACGACGGGCGGACAAATAACCACACAAGCTCGCTTTCCCGGCCTTCCAACCGCAGCGAATAGAATCCGGCAATGCCGTCGCTCCGTTCCTGTACGTACACTTCGTTACGATGGATATGTTCAGACGTTATCGTTAGAAAAGGCTTAGCGCTTATCATGTACTGGTCATCGTAACCCCAATAAGCTTTGGATGCATAGGCTATTCGGCTAAGCTCTTCCGCATCTCCCTCAATAGCACGCCGGATATAGCTGCCATCCGCCGTTCTTTGATCGTTCTCCAAACGGATCCCCCTCGTATTTCTTATCCGCAGCAATGCAAACGGTTTCGAATTTGTAATCGATCCGTAATATTACTCTAAGGTTTGTTTCATATAAGAGGCCTATAATAACTGACAAGACCCCCCTTTATTAATATAGAGATGTTATTGCAACGGCCTGCAGCGTACGCTGCAGGCTACTTTTTTTGTCCTTTTAACGATTCAGCAAATTCAAATAACGGCGGATTAATGTCTCTTCCTGCAGCTCGATCGGACGCGCAAAGCTTTCCTGCTCCGCACACACGGACACCATATACTCATTTAACATCGACGTACGCAAATAATACGGTCTCCCTGACTCCTCAATCCGCGCGCTGTTATTCGTCTCGCTTATCTGACAAGTGAACGAATCCAGCGGAATCGACAATCCCTGTCCTACCGACTTAATATAACTCTCCTTCAGTGTCCATAGACGGTAGAAGTAAGCGAGCTGCTCCGGCTCCGGCTTGCTCATCAGATCCGCATACTCCGAAGCAGAGAAGAACCGTCTCGCGACGTCCAGATCAATCGGCTTAATCTGTTCGACATCGACCCCGACAGGCAAGCTGTCTATAGCGCATACGACCCACTCGCCTGAGTGCGACAAATTATAATGGAATGCTTCATCATGGATGAGATATGGCTTTTGATAAGAGGTCGCTCCGAAGACGACCTTGTCATTCGACAACTTCAGCTTGTCCATCGCAATAGCCCGTATTAACATCTCCGCTACGATTGATCGCCGGGCATCTTCTTCCCGTCTATATTTGCGAATTCGGTCCTGCCGATTGGCAGATAAGGTAGGCAGTACATCTTGGTGAATAATCGAGGGACTAATCTTATCATTAATTCGGACCATGAACAGTTCAACCATCAACCCTTCACCCTCCAGCCTCTCTCTATATCTCGTTTCCGATAACCTTCACACTAGGAAATTATAACCTTTACTGAACACAGTTGGTACTGGTTTCTAAACTTTCATTTAGTGAAAAATACACAAGTCATTCCATTCTATTTTGTAATCAACCTGTAACATTCCGCTCAGATTCGTTTCATCTTAACAGCCTATAATAAGTGACAAGACCCCCCTTTGATATAGTAATACATTGAAAAGCCTGCAGCGCGTAAGCTGCAGGCTCCTTTTTTTGTTCTTATATCCCTTCAGCCGCCGATACGAACTGCCGCACACGCTCCGTAATCCGTTCGTACTCGCCTGCACGTACCCAATCCATATCGACGAGCTTCGTCCCCATACCGACTGCGCACGCTCCAGCACGGAAATAATCGCCGATATTATCGAGATTGACACCTCCGGTGGCAAGCATCGGAATACGATCGAGCGGCGCGCGTATCTCAGCTAGATACTTCCAGCCGAGCGTGCCCATCGGGAACACTTTAACCGCCTCGGCCCCTGCCTTCCAAGCCCGTACGATTTCCGTTGGCGTCATGCAGCCAGGCCATACCGATATTCCCCGCTCCGCGCCGTAAGCAATGACTTCTTCATCAAGGTTAGGCGAAATAAGAAACTGTGCACCAGCAGCTACCGCCTCCTGAGCCATTTGAACATCCAGTACGGTTCCCGCTCCGATCCGGGCCTCCCCGCCGCCGAACTTCGTCCGCCATTGATTAATGATAGCAGCCGCTCCGTCCGTATTCATCGTCACTTCCAGCAGCCTTACACCGCCGTCGATAATCGCCTGCGCCGTCCGGTCCGCACGGCTTTCTTCGATACCGCGCAATATCGCGACGATCCGATGGCGCTCCAGCATATCCAGCAATTCGCTCATTTCGATGATCCCCTTCCGTCGATTCCCCAATATTGCCGAAGCAGCTTAATAAATAAATTAGGAAAAGTCAGTGTCTCCATCGCGTCTGGCCCGATCCATCGGTAGCCTTCCGGCAATCCGGCATCATTGGCCGCCTGCAGGATACCTATCGCCGCCGCATCGTATTCGCCCGGCGATTCCGCCGCGACAGCGCCCGCTGTATCGGTTGCACTCCCTGCACCAGGCCCGGCCGGCATGTCCGCCTCGAATACGTCCATCTTCCAATGAATATGGCTGAATATATGCTCTGCTTCCGTAAGATGACGTATTGGACGCAGCAGCAGACCGGTATCCTCATGAAGCATTCTTGCCAACTGGTCAGCCATCGCAGGGGCGGGCGCCTTCTCCGTTTCTTGCGGCACAAGCACATGCGGCAGCTCCCACATGCGCGCAAGCAGCCCCGTCTCCGGCCGCTGCCGGACGAGCACTTGTCCCTCACGCTCTCCTTTGCCCGCGACAATGACGCCTAGCCGACGTTCCGGACGAGGAGGCTTCGCCTTCGTCTTAATCGGCAACTCCTTCTCCTTGCCCGCCAGTCTTCCTTCGCACCGCTCCATTACCGGACAAGTCAAGCAGCCCGGCGATTTCGGTGTGCAGACCAGCGCGCCGAGCTCCATGAGCGCCTGATTGAAGTCGCCTGCCCGTCCTTCCGGAATGATTGCCCTTGCAAGCTTCTCGATACGGACACGGGTCGAAGGCTTGGCAATATCGTCCTCCAGCAGCCAGAACCGCGACAGTACGCGCATGACGTTGCCGTCTACCGCTGGTTCCGGACGATTGAACGCAATGCTCATGATCGCCCCTGCCGTATAAGGGCCTACCCCTTTCAGAGAAGCAACAGACGCCGCATCGTCCGGCACGATGCCTTCGAACCGGTCGACGACTTCCTTAGCGCCAGCCTGCAGATTCCGTGCGCGGGAGTAATACCCGAGGCCTTCCCAATGCTTCAGGACATCTTCCTCCGGCGTTTCCGCAAGCACCTGAACGGTAGGAAACCTCGCCATAAACCGCTCATAATAAGGGATAACCGTATCGACGCGCGTTTGCTGCAGCATAATCTCGGATACCCATACACGGTAGGGGTCCCGGTTGATCCGCCAAGGGAGCTTACGCTTTACGACATCGTACCAGCCAAGCAGCTCCGTACCAAAAAATGATGCAGACGCAGGCATCGTCTGCATGCCATCGTTCTTATTCGTTTCTTCCTGAACCAAACCGCGAGTTCCGTTCATGAGTTAAACCCTCCTCCCTTCCCGTATCCCCAGTACATGCCTTAGGTTCTGCCGGTTGAACGGCTCCATCAATCGACTGCGACAATTCCCGGTAACGGCGCGGCGTTACGCCGTAATGCTGCTTGAACAGCCGGGACAAGTAATGATTCTGCATGCCGATGCGCGCAGCAACGTCCGCCACTGCCATATCGGTCTCCGACAGCAGCGTCCTTGCCTGTTCCAGCCGGCGTTCGTTCATATAGTGGACCGGCGATGTGCCGGTTAAGCTCTTGAACATCGTTATAAAATAGTTCGGATGGAGACAGACGATCGAAGCCAGTTGCTCGATCGATATGCTCTCCGACATGTTGTCTTCGATATAACTGAGCACGTCGTCGAATTGTTCCATTACTTCTTGCTTAGCCTCGATCTTGCGTTCCAGCCCGGCGCCCTCCATGAAGCAAGCGATCAGCTCAAGGAGCGCCGCCTTTCTCCGCCAGCCTTGAAGCATTGTTTCGGTCTGTTGCAGCCGGATTAGCTTCTCGAACAGCTCGATCAGTTCTTGACGATTAACCGCATCGGTCCAGAATGGAACTTCCAGCTCCTTGAGCAGGTTGTAATCGCCCATGTTCATCTTGTAATGCGTCCAATAAAAGACGAAGCTGCCGCTCCCTTCAGTGCCGAACGACAGCTCCGCATCTCCCGGCAGCAAATACAGCTTGCCAGGCTCCATCTTCATTCTTCCTGCTTCTATTTGCAGCCATCCTTCCCCTGCCACGGGGTAGAATAGTCGATTTAACTCTCTACCGGTTGAATCGTTCGTCCAGCCTGCTTCCCTGCTCGATATACCGCTCAGCACATGCTCCGCATCCATCTGATTGAGTTTTCTATGCAATATGCTATCGTATGCCAATATCATTAAGCTCCTAGTGTTGGATTCATCGTTGCTTGGCGTAATAATACAGCCTTCCCTCATTATAAAGAGACTGCGCGGCAAAGAGAAGCCGAAATCCCGTTATGGTATAATTGAAATAATAGTTACTGCTGCAATTAGCAGGTTCGGAAGAGAGGGTTATCCGATGTTTACTGCAAGGCTCCTCCCCTTAGTTGCACTAGCGGCAGTTGCCGTTCTCGCAGGCTGCGGCTCTTCAAGCGGCAATGCAGGCCAAGCTTCCAAAGCCATAGATGGCCCAGCCGATACGGTTGCGCTCTACAAAGCGAAATGTATCAGCTGCCATGCCGCAGATTTGAGCGGCAAGGTCGGTCCCGAAAGCGATCTTCGCACCGTCGGCGCCCGGATGACCAAAGAAGAGATCATTCATCAAATCACGGAAGGCGGAGACATTATGCCGCCGTTCAAGGACCGCCTCTCGACTGCCGAGATTGAAGCGCTCGGCAACTGGCTCGCCGCACGCCAATAAGCCGGTCAGCAATGAATGCTGACCGGCTTAAGCCGATGCCGGAATTAATATAGCAGCTTCTTCCTCACAATCGGCCGAGGCCGCCGATCTCCGCATCCCGGATTGAATGCGAATGTGCAAGCACCGAAGCATAGGTCCACGTGGTCGGCCCCATCTCCGGATGACACGGGAACCGGTCACCGCTAAGCAGCAACAGTTCTCCTCCCCACCCGTCGGTATACAAACCGTCATACCGTACGCGCGCACCCGTTCTGTACCGTTCTCTAACCGTCTTCCACCGCTTGTTCATCCCTTCCACCCCTTGCCGCATGGAATAATGTCACATTATTCCTACTATGGGCAAATGGTGCGAAGCTTAATCATCCAAGCTGCTCAATGACGACGAAAGCGGAAGCTAATCCGCGTTCATGTGTAATCGTAACGTGTATGCGCCTGGAGCTAGTGCTGCCAGCCGCTTCCGTCTTTCCAATCCAGCCCAGCTTGCGCTGTGTCGACACCGACAGCAGCAGCTCAGGCTTACCGTTCGGATCTCGCGTTACAATGACGTCATGCAAGCCTGCCGTAGCGCCGATTCCGCATCCGAGAGCCTTTACGGCCGCTTCCTTCGCTGCGAATCTGCCCGCTACGAACTCCGCAAGCCGTCTGCCTGCCAGCTGGGCTGCCGTCTCTAGCTCAGGTCCCGCTAAGACGCGTCGCATGAACCGTTCTCCGGATTCCTTCTCCAGTATGCCTGCCACCCGGTCAATGTCGGCAATATCGTGTCCGATTCCGATAATCAACCTTTCTCCTCCGTTTCAAGCGTATCCCTGTATCTGCAAGAAAGCCGGGACGGCTCGCTTCGCATGCGATCGTATCCCGGCTTATTCTTAGCCCGATTCCTTAAATGCCTGGAATCAGCGAACGTTTATGTTCCGTACGCAAATATTGTTTCTCCAGCTTCTCTCTTACGGCTGGATCAATTTCCTTGCCTTCGAGATAGCTGCTGTTATCCTCATAGCTGATGCCAAGCTCGTTCTCATCCGTCTGGCCTTCCCATAGTCCGGCCGTCGGCGCTTTGTCGAGAACACTCTGCGGAACGCCGATCTTCGCAGCAATCTGGCGTACCTGGCGTTTGTTCAAAGAACTAAGCGGTGTAATGTCGACCGCTCCATCGCCCCACTTCGTATAGAAGCCCGTGATCGCCTCGGAAGCATGGTCCGTACCGACGACAAGCAAGTTCAGATCGAACGCGAGCGCATACTGCATGACCATGCGTGTTCTTGCTTTGACATTGCCTTTGCCGCCGCGGCTAATATGGCGGTTAATTCCGATCGACTTCAAGCTGTGCTCTACTTCGAGCGAAATTTCGTCAACCGCTTCCCCGATATTCGTCTCCACACGGTGCGTCAGCTTGAAAGCTTCTGCCGTCGCGTAGCTGTCGGAAATGTCGACTTGCTCCGAATAGGGCTGGAACACGCCTAGCGTAATGTATTCCTTGCCGGTTTCGGCAGACAGCTCATCCGTCGCCTGCTTGCACAGGCCCGTTGCAACTGCGCTGTCGATGCCGCCGCTAATCGCGATGAGCAGTCCCGTCGTTCCGGACTTGAGAACATAACTTTTAAGAAAATCGACCCGTTTGCGAATTTCCGCATCGACGTCGATCGTCGGCTGTACGCCGAGCCGTTCTATAATTTCGCGCTGCAAACTCATCGCATTACCGTCCTTTCTGCGATTACCGGCAGAAGCGATCGAAAGCAGCCGTCAAATCAGCCGCGATCTCTTCAGCCGAACGGTTCTCGATCTGATGGCGCTCGATGAAGTGAACGAGCTCTCCATCCTTCATTACGGCAATGGAAGGCGACGATGGCGGGTATGGTGCAAAGTACTCGCGCGCTTTCGCCGTAGCTTCCTTATCTTGGCCAGCGAACACCGTGTACAGATGCTCCGGCGTTACGTCATGTTGAAGCGCTGCAGCAACGCCAGGACGGCATTGGCCTGCGGCGCAGCCGCATACGGAGTTAACGACGACAAGCGCCGTGCCTTTCGCATTAGGGATATTCTCCTCAACTTGTTCTGGCGTGCGCAGTTCTTGAATGCCAAGACGCGTCAGATCGTCGCGCATCGGTTGAACCATATCCAGCATATATCGTTCGAAGGACATTGACATGTACCTCACTCACCTTTCAAAATTATTGTTACTTATTATTGATATTATAAACCTCGCGGAAAATGAAAGTAAAGAAAAAGCAGCCGGCGTATTCCCGGCTGCTTGCCATCTAGAGCAATCGAATCGAACCGTCCGGCAGCAAGCCTGTCGCTTGATCCTCTTAAGGTTTGCCGGATGACGGCGGATCGGACGCATAACCTGCATCCTTATCGGGATGCAGCAATATACCAGCCTGCACAGCAGCGCCTTCTTCGAAGACCGCCCGGTTATCCGCCGTTAGAAACCCGATGTCCTTATAAGGATGAACCCAATCGTCCCCTGCCATTACGGAAGGATCCGTATCCTTCGACCACTGTTCGAGCGGCGACTCCGGTGAGGCATACAGATGATCCCCAATAACAACGCCATACCGATTGACGAATGGCGCCCTCGGTCCTCTTCCCTTCCGGTATGCGGGCAAAAAATTAATCTCATAGGGATCAAGTTCCGGATTGTCCGCATGTCCGTACGCCTCAGCATCGCGTTCGTCCAGCCAGTCTTCATACCGTTCTCTGCTCATCGCGATATCCGCCTTATGTAGACGGACGGTTAGGACCATCCAGCTTCTTATCGTAACCTTGTGTCTCCGGCGCTTTCCCGGAACCGGAACGCTGCTTCGCTGCAGCTGTGTCTTGCGAGTTGTTCTTCTTGCTCATCGTCGTTTGACCCCCTTCCAAGCGATAGTATGCTCGGCCGGGTAAATCCTTATCCGATTCGCTTATACTCCTCTGCCGCAACTGCGGCTTCGGCTTCGCCTTCCTCGAGACGGAATGTGACGACGAACGTCGTGCCGTTTCCTTCTTCCGATTCAACGTCGATCCTGCCGTTGTGCCGTTCGACGATGCTCAGACATACGGGCAAGCCAAGCCCCGTTCCTCTTGATTTGGTCGTGAAGAACGGTTCGAACAACTTAGCCATTTGTTCCTTCGAAATCCCAATTCCGGTATCCTGCACCCGCAGTACCACTGCTCCTGGCAGCAAATCGGTCGAGAGCAGCAATACGCCTGTGCCTTCCTTCATCGCTTCCAGGCCGTTGCGCGCAAGATTCAGAATAAGCTGCTTCATCTCTTTATCGTTCAGCAGCAGCGCCGGCAATCCCGGCTTCGGATGCCACTCGACTTGGATGCCACGCAAATTCGCATCTGCTTGAATGAGCGGCAGCATCTCCGACATTAGATCGTTCAGCGAAGAATGCGCCTTGTCGATCAGCCGGTTCTGCGCCAGCGACAGGAAGTCGTTAATGATCGCATTCGCCCGGTCGAGCTCTTCCATAATAATGCGGAAATATTCGATCTGGCCTTCATTCGCCCGTTCTCTCATCAGCTGGACGAATCCTCGGATAACCGCCATCGGATTACGGATCTCATGTGTTATGCTGGCTGCCATCTGACCGACCAGACTCAACCTGTCCATTCGGCCAAGCTCATCGCGCAAGTGGCGAAGCTCCGTAATGTCATGCATGATAAGAGCCGCTCCGGTTATCGAAGTCGGTCCCGTCATTTCGTTATCCCGCATTGTAAAGGCGGTCTTCACGAGCACCCGCCCTTCCGTCTCCACGAGCTCTACCGAAGTACGGCTGCCTCTGAGCGCCTTCTGCAGCATACTGATGCTTTGACCATCCCGTACCGGATCGATCAGCTCCAAGTAAGTGCAGCCCCGCATTTCGTGCACGGCCCCTTTATCGGTTGAAGGAGTAAAATGCATATGCGCCACTTCATTCAGGTGCGTTACTCTTCCTTCCGAATCGAGAAGGACAACGCCGAGCGGCGTCTCATCAATGAACTGCTGAAGCTTCTGCACCTCGGCCCGATATTTCTCCGACATCCGCCTGAGCTGGCGGTGAAGCATTTGCTTCTCGCGCATATTTTCGATAATCAGAATGGAAGACCATAATACAAGATAGGACAGCACAATTAAGCCGATAAGGATCCATACGTGTTCCCACATGAGCTTCGGCTTCGAAAGGATAATATCGATCAACATCGTTGTGCCATAGAACAGCTGCAGCACCGTTATGAGCACCGCGCCAATCTTCTGCTTGTCCTTCCGTCTAGCGAGTTGGAAAGGTTGAATGGACAGCAGCACCATCGGACAGAAAATAATGAGGAACATTCCGAAAGCCAACCACTCGCCATCCGTATTAAAGAACGGAATTCTTAAGCTCGTGTATAAGAGAGTCAGCGCCCCCATGCTCCAATATCCGCCGTACAAGGAACCGATGATGTATGGAATAAGCCGGATATCGAATTGATAGCCCGATTCCATATGCATCGACATCAACATACACAGCACCATGGATATGCCGCAGACGATCCCGGTAAACCAAGCGCCCCGCTTGGCGTCATAATTCGGCCTGTCATGCCACAACTGATAAACAAGCGGCGGCAGCATAGATATGAATACTTGCAAAATCATCGTTTGCCACATCCGCTACTTGCCTCCTCCGACACACGACTATTAATCAATACAATTAAATAAAATTTTCCATCAGTTATCACAGATTAAATCATACTTCAAGCAATTTGACTACAACGTTTTTTACAATTCCTATTTGTTTACTGGTTAAACAAAAAAGCAGCCGTCCAAATAGACAACTGCCAACGTTATTTTAGCCTCTAATGGAATAATCAGGAACTAGAAGTCGTTTCAACTTTTAAATAGGGTGTCTTCATTATTCCATATCATTGTTAAGGCAATGTTAATTCGATTGACCGTTTATGTAAAATGTTTCAGTCTTTTCAGCTAGCCATCTGGCTATGATCTGCATCGTCTCTAATCCTTCCGGATCGTGATGCAGCTCATGATAGCCGCCTCCCACCGGAATGAACGTGCATTGCGGCGAGCCCGCATTAGCTGCTAACTCGCGGCTCGCTTCGAATGAAGTAATACGGTCCGCCGTGCCATGCAGAATGAGAAGCGGAGCTTTCCATTCTTCCGCATGCGCGATCGCCCATTCTCCTCCGTCAACAACAGACGTAAACATCGAAGCCGTTATCTGTCCATGCGAACGCTCGTCGGTAGTCGGTGCCGGTTCCGGGTGGCCCGGCCGGTACAAAGCACCCGAGCTTAAGCCGGTTGATTGCGTGAATGTCGGCCATAGCTTGCCGACGACTCTGCCAAGCCGCACTTTCCACGCAGGCGGCTGGAACGACAGCCTAAGCCATGGACTGGACAGCACAACGCCCGCCAGCTTCGGTTGATGCCGAAGCGCGTAATTAATCGCTATATTGCCGCCCATGCTATGGCCGTATACGAATAAAGGCAGCGACGGATAACGGCTGGCTGCTTCGGCAGCGACCGCTTCGAGGTCGCGCGTCAAATCGGACAATCGAAGCGCATGTCCCCGCCGTCCTCCGGACTGCCCGTGTCCGCGCTGATCGTAATGGAATACGGCAAAGCCCGACTCGCACAGCGGGCGGATCATGGCAGTCTGTCTCCCCTTATGTTCGCCCATGCCGTGAACGACGCATACGACACCGACGGGCTCTCCATTGGCGGGCCATTCGGCTGCCTGAATCGACAGCCGGTCAACCGGGCTGGCAAGCGTAAATGGGATGGGATGTCCGAGGTGATGAGACCGGTTCATCGCTGCACGTCCTTCGTCTTGTTTTACATACGTTTATCACTTTTGTATGAGAATTGCAAGCGGTTTATTCGCCACGATTCAAAGGACGGACGAGTTCTTTGCTAATAGTGCTCAATCCGTTTACAATGAAGGGCATAGCAGCGATGACACGGAGGCGGAAGAACAATGGTTTACGATGTAATTATTATAGGCGGCGGGTCCGCCGGCTTAATGGCCGCAGTAGCTGCCAGCGCGTCTGGGGGACGCGTTCTGCTGCTGGATAAGGGCGATAAGCTCGGACGGAAGCTGGGCATTTCCGGCGGAGGCCGGTGCAACGTGACGAACAACAAAGAGATGGACGAGCTGGTGAAACATATACCGGGCAATGGCCGGTTTCTATACAGCGCCCTGACGAGCTTCGGCAACAAAGATATCATCGCTTTCTTTGAGAGCATGGGCATTAAGCTGAAGGAAGAAGACAACGGGCGCATGTTCCCGGTTACGGACAAAGCGAAGACGGTCGTCGACGCGCTTGTTAATCAAGTGGTCAAGCAAGGAGTCGATATTCGCGCACATGCACCGGTTGACGAAGTGCTGTATAAGGACGGCGCAGTGGCCGGCGTCCGGCTGCGCTCGGGCGAACGGATTACCGGGGCGGCCGTCATTGTCGCTTCGGGCGGCAAATCGGTTCCGCATACCGGCTCGACCGGTGACGGATATGCATGGGCGGAGAAGGCGGGACATACCATTACGGAGTTGTTCCCTACGGAGGTGCCCATCACTTCGAACGAGCCGTTCATCGTATCGAAGGAGCTGCAAGGCGTGTCGCTGCGGGATGTCAGCTTGTCTGTCTGGAATCCGAAGGGCAAGCGGATCATCGAGCACCGCGGCGATATGATTTTTACACACTTCGGCGTCTCGGGTCCGATCGCATTGCGCTGCAGCCAATTCGTTGTTAAAGCGCTGAAGCAGTTCCAGGTCGGCAATATCATTCTCACAATCGATTTGATGCCGGACAAGTCCGTCGACGAGGTATATGCCGAGACATTGAAGCTGGCGGAGACAGATTCGAAGAAAGCGGTCAAGAACGTGCTGCACGGCTACCTGCCGGACAAAATGATTCCGCTCCTTCTGGCACGGTCCGGTCTGCCGGAAACACTGACGTACGATCATATTCCGAAGCAGCAGTGGATGGAGCTGGCGAAAACAGCGAAGTCGTTCCCTCTGCGCGCTTATGGAACACGGTCGATCGAGGAAGCGTTCGTCACAGGCGGCGGCGTCCATCTGAAAGAAGTTGATCCGAGAACGATGGAATCGAAGCTGATGAACGGGTTGTACTTCTGCGGAGAAGTGCTCGATATTCACGGCTATACGGGCGGTTATAACATTACGGCTGCATTCTCGACGGGCTACGCTGCCGGCAGCAGCGCGGCTGCGCAAGCGCAATATAAGTAAACATAGGGCTGTTCTGTGGTCGCTTCGAGACCAACGGAACAGCCCTTTCGTTTAGGTATGGACATCGCCGGATATATAATTGTAAGAACCGTCGTCGGGCCGGAACGCATCGGCGTCCTCGCCGTCGTCGTCACGATTGTGAAGCCCCTCATTCTCATCCGCATAAAATCCGCTGCCGGAAGCATAAGCATCCGTCCAATCCTCGTTAACCGTATGAGCCGGTATCGGAATGCTGTCCATTCCATAGGCAAGTCCTGTTACCGCAAGCGGATCAATAGGCTTCTCTTCGACCAACTCCCCGCCGTGCGACATTGCAATTTCCAGCGCGGACGTTAGATCGCTCCCCTCCAGATGAATATGAATGCGTCCCCCTTCGTGCGCAACCGGATCATATCCGAGATCACGAAGCGTTGTGCTTGCGTCCTGCGCACTGGCATTGTCGGCGAATTGAAACAGCAGCGCCGAGCCGTTTGTGCTTTCCATTCCCAATTCTCCTTCCGCTTACGTAATGAACGCCGTTGGACATACACGCGATTAAAGCGTACGCGTTTGTCGGATCAGCCGTCTTACGTTGCCCTCACGACCCCATTTTTATCCATCCAAGGCTTGTACTTTGACCCATTTGTACAAAAAAATCTAAACCCGTTCATCAAATGTTACAAATAATCATTCAATTATGTCATGTTATATAACATAAGAGATGTTAAAATAAAAATAGATTAATATTTCCGGATTAGAGTTACCTATCCTAACGTAAAGAGGTGCCAGCACATGTACGACGTATTCTCGTTTAGTTCCGATCCAATTCTAATCATCGATTGTTCGCAAGATACGCTTCAATTAATCGATATGAACGACGCTTTCTGCGAATGGAGCGGCTATCCTAAGGAGCAAGTGCTGGGCACCTCTCCTTCACAATTCGTCGTAGATCATGTAGGAATAAGCGAGCCGTTCGAAAGGCTGCGCGAATGGGTCCAAGCGAAGGCAGCCGTGCCTTGGTGCCGGATTCGCTCGAAGAGCGGCGTTGAATTCGACGTTCGGCTTGAAGTGATGCGAATTAGTCTGCCGGACAGCCGCGAGTCCCGGTATGCTGTCATTTTGCACGATATTACAGAGCAGCTATGGATCGATTCGGTCATTCGCGGAGAGCGCGCCTTCGGATCGGTCATTCTCGATAAAGAAATGACAGTACAATCGATTACAAGCTATACGACTCCCGTACGGTACGACGCATCGACGTTTCTGTGCCAGCCTGTCCTTCAATTCGTATCTGTCAACGACAGAAGACATGTCAAACGGGCGATCGACTATTCGTCGGCCAACCGAAAACCTCATGCCTGTATGTTCGGCATCTCGGTCGGAGAGCATGCCTATACGGCACGCGCCTTATTCATGACGTTCCGCCATTGGACAGGCGAGGTCAAGAGCAGCGCGGTCGTCCTGCTGCATCTGGAGCCGAAACAAGAGGAAGTCGACTCCTCCTTTAAGCTAAGGGTACTCATGACCGCGAAGAACGTATCCGTTACTGAGCTGGCACGTTCGACGCACATTTCGCTGACGACCATATCCAAGATCCGCAACGGCAAAATCAAAAAGCCGAAGCGGCTAACCGCCAAGCTCATCGCAGACAAGCTCGGCGTCGGCCCGGAAGAGATTTGGGGCGCTTACAGCTTCAGTATATAGACCGACGAGAACACCCCGGAAGCCGTATGCTTCCGGGGTGTTTTTTTAGGGAGTTACGTTAGCACCGTTGTCTCGATAGTGCATCACTTTTTGTGTCACAACAGACGGTAGTTTTATTAAACCAACGCCCCAAATAGTCTAATAACAGGCCATTTTAATCTTGAATGTTGCTCTTGACTTGGAGTGTGCTCCAAGTTGTATAGTGAGCGTTAGTCAAGTAAATATCACTTTTAGGAGGCGTAATCATGAGCACATCAAAAGTAGTTTTGATCACTGGCGGGAACAAAGGTATTGGTCTTGAGACGGCTAGGCAATTGGGCAAACTAGGATTCACCATATTGCTCGGTTCAAGAGATGCAGCAAGAGGACAGGAAGCGACGGCTGCCCTGACGGCTGAGAACATAAATGCAAAGGCAATTACCCTGGACATAACAAATTTGGATACCATACAATCCGCAGTAAAACAAGTTGATGATCAGTATGGAGCGCTTGATGTTCTGATTAATAACGCTGGCGTATGCTTGGAAAGCGGTCTTCCTCCGAGTCAACATGAATTAACGATTCTAAGGAATACTTATGAGACAAATGTTTTCGGCAGTTTTTCTGTCACGAAGGCAATGCTCCCTTTGATTAAAAAATCTCCTGCCGGCAGAATTGTAAACCTTTCGAGCGGCTTGGCATCCTTGACCGAGTATAATATCCCGGAATCGGATGCCGAAAAATACGGATTAAATTTGCTCGCCTACATGAGTTCGAAAACGGCTGTCAATGCACTAACCGTCTTGTTTGCCAAAGAATTAAAAGATACACCGATCAAGATAAATTCAGCTGATCCAGGGTACACAGCTACGGATTTGAATGGGCATACGGGTTATCGTACCGTTGAACAGGGCGCTTCCATTGTCGTGAAACTCGCCACCCTTCCGAGTGATGGTCCGAACGGCGGTTTCTTTGATGAGAACGGAGTGATACCGTGGTAATACGTCAGGAGGTGCGGCAAAGTGACCGGCATTCCCGAAACCGTAAGCTCAATTAAACAGGCGGCTGAATTCACGGGTCTGTCAGAAGATACGATCCGCTATTACGAGAAAATCGGCTTACTTCCGTATGCCGACCGCAAAGCAAGCGGACACAGAACATACAGTAAACATCAATTGAACGGCATGGTCTTTTTAACGAGACTCAAAGCAACCGGAATGACATTGGAAGAAATGAAGCATTTCCGAAAGCTGTACGAAATAGGTGAAGCCTCACTCACTCAGAGAGTCAGCATTCTAATCGAACACAAGAATAGAATTCAGAACGAGATTGACAGATTACAGGAGACACAAAAGATGATTGATTTCAAAATTGACAAATATAAAGAGGTCCTTGTAAATCCGGATACGAACACAAAATGGAAATCCCCATTTGCCGATTAGAGCTTTCATATTGAGCGATATGAGGAAGAAGAGAGCCGGTAAAACAACTAAGACGATTAACGATGCTCTTCTTCCTAGCTTCGCATTACCTTTCATAGATCCCCCCTCCCACAGCAACTCCAACCCATGTAATAATAAAAACCGCCCCCTCGGAGTCTAAGTCTCGAGAGAGCGGCTTGTGATAGTCGCGCCAGGTTGCGCGTTATGTGAAGGTAAGGATATGAATTAGTTGCGGTATGCAGCAAGCGCCGTGTTCAAGCCGCGCGTTTGCTCATACACTTGCTGATAAATACGGAACAGACCCGCGTACGTTTCAACCGTTTCTGGGTTCGGTGCATACGATGCGCCGCGTTTCACGAATTTGTCTGCGCAAGCGTCGAGACTTGCGAACCAGCCGCAGCCGTAAGCTGCCAGCATCGCCGCGCCAAGGCCAGGACCTTGCTCATTCTCCAGCGCAACGACCGTTGCATTGAAGATGTCGGCTTGCATTTGCAGCCAGACTGGATTTTGCGCGCCGCCGCCGATCGAGATAACCGTCTCGATTTTTTTGCCGGCTTTGCGGAACAGGTCAACGGACTCGTTGAGCGAGAACGTGATGCCTTCCATAACCGCGCGTGCAAAATCGATCCGGCGGTGCGAACCGTCTACGCCGATGAAGCTTGCGCGAATTTGTGCGTCCGCGTGCGGTGTACGCTCGCCAACGAGGTACGGCGTGAACAGAAGACCGCCAGCGCCTGGCTTCACGTCGCCAACGCCTTCGAGCATTTGGTTGAACGATTCGCCTGCCGCGAACGTGTTCTTGAACCAGCTCAGGCTGTAGCCTGCTGCCAGCGTAACACCCATTGCGTAGAACGCATTTTCCTTGCCGTGGTTGAAGAAGTGAACTTTGCCTGCGAAGTCAGCATCCTTGTCATTCTCGTAGTTGAGAATAACGCCGGACGTACCGATACTCGACAGCGTCAGTCCTTCGGACAGGATGCCCGAGCCGATAGCGCCGCACGCGTTGTCCGCGCCGCCAGCGAATACTTTGACCGAAGCTGGCAGACCGGAACGATCCGCTACTGCTGGCAGCAGAGTGCCAACAAGACCGTGCGACTCAACGAGCGGAGGGCAGAACGATGCCGGCAGTTCGAATGCCGACAGCACGTCGCTGCTCCATTGCTTGTTCGCAACGTCGAGCATCAGCGTACCCGCTGCATCCGAATAGTCCATGTGCAGTTCGCCGGTCAACCGGTAACGTACATAGTCTTTCGGCAGCAGGAACAGCGTCGATTGCTCGAACGCTTGCGGCTCGTTCTGGCGAACCCACAGGATCTTCGGCAGCGTGAAACCTTCGAGCGCTGGGTTGCGGGTAACGCTCAGCAGCTTGTCGCCAAGCGTACGCTCGATTTCGCGGCATTGCGCCGTCGTACGCGTGTCGTTCCACAGAATGGCGTTGCGGACAGGGTTGCCTTCAGCGTTCAGCAGCACGAGACCGTGCATTTGACCGGAGAAGCTAATGCCTTCGATTTCTGCTGGATTTACGCCTGCAGCACCGGACAGCTCTTTGAGCGACTCAATCGTAGCTTCTACCCAATCATCCGGTTTTTGCTCGCTCCAGCCGGAATGCTCGTGGAACAACGGGTATGCGCGTGTAGCCTCTCCGCGTACGTTGCCTTCTTTATCAATGAGCAGCGCTTTAACGGCGCTCGTTCCAAGGTCAATACCGATTACGTAACTCATCGTCCGACAATACTCCCCTCAACAGTTCAAAAAGCCAGCTATATAGCCGACTTTTTGAACTTGATATATGGTGGTCGAAACCGCTAACCGGTCTCGAGTATAGATGTTAATTAAACGCTGTAGATTACTTCGCTAAGCAGCAGGCGGAGACGCTCTTGGCGGCCCGACTTGTTAACGATTGGGTTGTTTTGCAGCGCATATTGCTCCAGGGAAGCAAGCGTTGCTTTACCGGATACGATCTCAGCGCCGATGCCGGAGTTGAAGCTTGCATAACGGTCTTCAACAACGCTGTCGAGTACTTTGTTCTCGATCAGTTTAGCTGCTGCTTTGAGACCCCATGCGAAGCTGTCCATACCTGCGATGTGAGCCAGGAAGAGGTCTTCCACTTCGAACGAGCCACGGCGAACTTTCGCGTCGAAGTTTACGCCGCCACGGCCCAGGCCGCCTGCTTTGAGAACTTCGTACATCGTAAGCGTCGTGGAGTACAGGTCCGTAGGGAACTCGTCCGTATCCCAGCCGAGGAGCATGTCGCCTTGGTTCGCATCGAGCGAGCCCAGCATGCCGTTGATTGCAGCAACGCGGATTTCGTGCTCGAACGTGTGGCCAGCCAGCGTAGCATGGTTCGCTTCAAGGTTCAGCTTGAAGTGCTCTTTCAGGCCGTAGTTTTGCAGGAATGCGATCGTCGTAGCCGAGTCGAAATCGTATTGGTGTTTCGTAGGCTCTTTCGGCTTAGGCTCGATCAGGAATTGTGCGTCGAAGCCGATTTCTTTCGCGTATGCGATAGACATGTGGTACAGGCGAGCCAGGTTGTCCAGCTCCAGCTTCATGTCCGTGTTCAGAAGCGTCTCGTAACCTTCGCGGCCGCCCCAGAATACATAGTTTTCAGCGCCGAGCTCTTTACCTACTTCAAGGCCTTTCTTCACTTGTGCTGCAGCGTATGCGTATACGTCAGCGTTAACTGCCGTGCCTGCGCCGTGAACGAAACGCGGGTTCGTGAACATGTTTTGCGTGTTCCAGAGCAGCTTTCTGCCGGACGCTTTTTGGCCGTCTTTGAGCATAGCGACGATAACGTCGAGGTTTTTGTTCGTTTCTTGCAGCGTCGCGCCTTCTGGAGCGATATCACGGTCATGGAAAGCGTAGAAAGGAATGTTCAGCTTATCCATGAATTCGAAGTTAGCTTCAACGCGTGCTTTTGCTTTATCAAGAGCGCCCAGGCTATCCCAAGCACGTACAGCCGTACCAGCGCCGAATGGATCCGTGCCGTCTGCCGTGAAAGTGTGCCAGTATGCTACTGCATAACGGAGGTGCTCCTCCATCGTTTTGCCGAATACAACTTGTTGCGGATCGTAATGTTTGAATGCAAGCGGATTGTCGGAGCCTTTGCCCTCGAATTTAATTTGCGGAATGTTAGCGAAATAAGCCATCGTTAACTGATCCTCCTCAGTATGATTTAGTTCAAAACTGCGATGCCTGCGCGGCAGCTATGAAGATCATAGATCCGAAACTTCGTTACCGAGCGCAATGCGATGTTCTAACGACAGCATACCACTCCGGAACTTGGTTTGTCTATTAAACAAACTAAGTTTTTTAAACATTTTTTTGGATCGGTTTTTGAACATTATTTTGTCATATCCATCGTATTGTAGCCTCTGGCCGATTTCTTCATTCATCGCTTCAGCACGTTGACTGCCAAGGAGTACACTTTGAAATGGCCGGCAAATGCGGTCGTCTTGGCCTGATGTTAAATGGTGCCACAATATTATAAATGTCCGCCGGATGGCTTCATATTATGCCGCATGACACCTCACTTCGTTTAATGACTAAACAAACCACAGCGGTTATGTTACAATATAACCACTATTGTTGCAGAGGATGTCAGGATATGGCGAAACCGAAGCCTACAGGCGATCAAACGATGATAAAAAAAATTAATACAGCGATCGTGTTCGACTCCGTGCTCAAAGGCGGACCGTTGTCGAGAGCGCAGATTTCCGAGCAGACGGGACTCAACAAAGCGACCGTATCCAGTCTTGTGCTCGACCTTATCGACGCACAACTTGTTGAAGAGATCGGACAAGGCGAATCGAAAGGCGGCCGCAAGCCGGTCATGCTGTTGTTTAACTCACATGCAGGTTATGCAATCGGCATCGATCTAGGCGTTAACTACATTCGCGGCGTGCTGACCGACCTGCGCGGCAATGTGATTGAGGAACGGCAGTGGTCGATGAAACGTCCGGACATGGCGTCAGGCTTGAAACAATTGACGGAATGCATCGAGAAACTGATTGCTCTTGCTCCAGCCAGTCCATACGGAATCGTCGGGATCGGCATTGGGGTGCCGGGTATCGTCGATGACAAAGGTGCGATCTTATTCGCTCCTAACCTGGAATGGGAGCGCATTGAGCTCCAGAAGCTCGTCGAAGAGAAATTCGGCGTGCCCGTCACGATCGATAACGAAGCGAATGCCGGCGCTCAAGGCGAGCAGAAATACGGGGCCGGACGCGGCATACCACATCAGATCTATGTGAGTGTCGGGATCGGGATCGGGACAGGCATTATTTTGAATAAAGAGCTGTATAAAGGAGCTTCCGGTTTCTCCGGGGAGCTAGGCCACTTATCTATCGAGTACAACGGCAAGCCATGCCGCTGCGGCAACCACGGATGCTGGGAGCTGTATGCTTCCGAGAATGCACTGCTGGACCGCGCTGCCGAGGCCGGGCTGGAAGGCGAGCTCGACAGTCTCGTCGCGGCTGCGGAATCTGGCGATGAGCGCGCCATAGAACTATTCCGCTCAATCGGCAGTTATCTAGGCGCGGGCATTGCGAACATCGTCAACGTCTTCAATCCGGACGTTGTTATCATCGGCAACCGGATCAGCCACGCAAGCCGCTGGCTTGAAGCAGCTGTTCAGGAAGCAGTCGATCAGCGCACGCTGTCCTACCACCGCGAACGGATGCGCATCTTGTTCGCCGAGTTGCAGGATCGCTCCGCCGTTCGCGGAGCCGCCTACTACGCCATCAACACCTTCCTCGGCAAGGTGCGGAACGTGGGGTAATGATTGCAGCCGCATCACACTCACTACAGGTGTGATGCGGCTTTTTGCTTCGC
>NZ_BILZ01000054.1 GCF_004000825.1 Paenibacillus kobensis NBRC 15729
TTGCCGATTGTCATGCAAGCTTTATTTTCTCAATTTCAGAAATCGTTGTTTCTGATCTCGTTCTTTTCAAGCCTCGCCGGCGTCGTGTTTCTTGGCCGGAATTAGAATATACCATAGGCCATCATCACATTGCAACTGTTTTTTATAAACTCATTTGATTTTCTTTAATACCACCGCTAATCAATCTCCATTACAATGAGAATTCATTTGACTTCTGCTTAAATAACCGATACGTTGAGCGTATTCTACAATAATAAATGGTGATTACAATGATACATGACTTGGAGCAAGCTAAAGCTTTGTTCATGACTTACTTCGGCAATCGGCAACTCATGCACCGTGAAGGCAAATGGACGGCTTACCGTTCGATGAACGTCGATCCTGCAGTGGAAGCCGAATGGCTGGTGCAAATGATGGAACGCTACCTTGCCGATCTGTCCATCCGCAATTGGGATGCAATCGCGAATTTAGCGTTGCTGGCTCGGAACTATCCGGCTGGGGAAAGTATGGTGAATCGCGTGACGGCGTTCGTATCCCGACATCTTATGAGTGCGGACAGCATCGTTAAACTGCACTATGCCGAGCATTTTACGGAACTGATCCAGAAATACCGGGATCAACTCGTTCAAGAAGAACTGTATGCCGCCTATAAGGCGATAGAGCTTCTGCTGCTCGATGTCCAGACTGCCCCTCTCGTTATCGACCCCGGACATGAATTGTCCCAATATGGGTTGAAAGATAAGCGTACACTCAACAACCGGGCACAGCGCGGACTTGACGAACTATACCGCATTATTGGCTAATCACCTTCGACGGCCAATTCCAAAACAAACACAAGCGCCAAACTCTATTGAGGGCCGGCGCTTGTGTTTGTTTTAATAGAGAACGGTCTTAAATCGTCGGCATCACGTTACCGCCCGATACCGGCACATAAGCACCGGTTATGTAGCTCGCAAGGTCGGATGCTAGGAAGGCGACGACGTTCGCGATTTCCTGGTCGGTGCCCCGACGGCGCAGAGGCACATTGTTGTCGTACCCCTCGCTCACTTCCGTGCCATTCTCCCGGTCGCGTTCGCTGATCGTCCACCCCGGCGCCACTTGGTTCACCGTAATCTGATGCTCGCCGATTTCCTTCGCCAGCACGCGGCAGACGCCGTCCATCCCGCGCTTGCCGGCAACGTATGCGGATTGCGTCGGGAGGTTCTGCATGACACACTCCGTATTAATCGCAATGATACGTCCGCCCCGTTGATCAATCATGTGCGGAACGAACGCTTTGGCCGTATGAACGAACTGCATGACCGTCGTATTGAACTGATCTACATAATCGTTCACATCCTGTTCCAAGACGGACGTCCATTTATATTGAGAGACTGCATTCGCTACGACGATCGTCGGAAGCCGGAATTCCGCCTCCAGCTTCTGCTTCATCTGCTGAACCGACTCCTGCTGCGACATATCCGCTTGAACGATATAGGCTTGCCGTCCAAGCTGCTCAATCTCTTCCTTCAATGCTTTCGCTTTCGACTCGCTGCTGAAATAATGAATAATAATATCGGCCCCGCTCTGGGCAAGCGTACGAGCCATGACGCGGCCCAATTCGCCGGTAGCCCCCGTCACGAGAGCCGTTCTGTTCGTCAAGTCAATTACAATCATGATTTCGAAACAGCCTCCTCCATCTGAAAAACATTAATATTGTCTATAACCTCACCCTGCCGTTAGATGGCGTCCGCCGCATTAACAGCATTTATCTCTAGTAAAATTAGTTCGATACACGGGAGCTGTTTCCTTCACAACAGCCGACAGAAGAAAGCCTCCGGCTTCCCGCAGCATTGCGCGAGTCCGAAGGCTTGACGTTAATTGATGTCTTTCATATTTTTCCCATAGAAGATCTCATCCATCTCAACCTTCAGCCGCTGCGTAATATCCTTCTGCTCCTGCTCGCTCAGCTTGTCCTTCGTGTAGCCGAACAAATAGTTGTTCAGATCGAACTGATGCAGCTTGCACTTCGTATGAAAAATGTTCTCCTGATACACGTTAACGTCGATCATATCGAACATATCGATAATCTCATCGGGAATATAGTTCTGGATCGAGTTAATGTCGTGATCGATGAACAGCTTGCTGCCGGTAATGTCGCGCGTGAAGCCGCGCACCCGGTAATCGATCGTCATGACGTCGGTTTCGAACGAATGGATTAAATAGTTCAGCGCTTTGAGCGGCGATATTTCTCCGCAGGTGGAGACGTCGATATCGGCCCGAAAGGTGCTGATGCCTTCACTCGGATGATACTCCGGATACGTGTGCACGGTGATATGGCTTTTGTCCAGCTGCATGACGACGTTGTCCGGCAGCGGTCCCGGCGATTCCTCGTACGATTCGTTGGGCACTTCGACGATCGGCCCTTCGGATACGAGCAGCGTTACGCTTGCCCCTTGCGGCACGTAGTCCTGCTTCGCTGTATTCAGCACGTGCGCGCCGATAATGTCGGCAACCGTATTGAGGATATGGGTCAGCCGGTCCGAGTTATACTGTTCATCAATATATTCGATATAGGCTTCCCGCTCCTCCTTCGTCTTCGTGAAGCAAATATCATACATGTTGAAGCTGAGCGATTTCGTCAAGTTGTTAAAGCCGTGCAGCGTAATTCTTTGCTCTTCCGTAAAAGCCATCACGAACCCCTCCTGTCCTTCCGTAATATTGCCTAATCGCCGTTGGTTGATTCACCATGTATTGACATTATGGGATTACAGTTGTAATCTAACTATCAATTATGGATTACAGTTGTAATCAATCAAACATTTCTTTATACGCGGAGGGGAGGATCGCCAATGGATGAGAAAAGCAAAGGACTGCCTCGCATTAGCGAAGCCGAATGGGAAGTTATGAAGATCATATGGGCGGGGGCACCATTAACGGCGAGCGACGTCGTCGCCGCACTGGAAGGCAGCAAGGACTGGAATCCGAAGACGGTGCGAAGCTTGATGAATCGTCTGGTCGAGAAAGGCGCTCTTGGCTGTAACCCAGAGGGGAAAAGCTATTCGTACTTCCCTCTCGTGAAGGAAGACGAGTGCGTACGGTACGAGACGTCTTCCTTGCTTCGGCGGATTTACGGCGGCGCGCTGAAGCCGATGCTCGTCCATTTTCTAAGCGATGAACGGCTGACGAAAGAAGACATCGAGGAATTGAAGCAGATTCTTGATCAGCGGAAGGAGTAGACCATGGATGCAATGGACATGCTCGCCCCTGGCGGTTGGCTCGTTTCTTCATTCTATAGCGTGCTGCAAGCTTCGCTGCTAACCTGCCCCGTAATCGGACTTATTATCGCCGTCAGGCTGCTGCTGCGGAAGCGGCTGTCTGCGCATTGGACCTATCTGCTCTGGCTGCTCATACCGATCCGCCTTCTCCTTCCGTGGACACCAGAGAGCAGCTTCAGTATATATAACTTTATATCCATGCCTGCCTTCAGCGATTCCGCCACTGCTGCGAATACACCACTGACTGCCGCATCAAACAATGAGATCGGACTGCATACGACTGATAAAGCTGCATCCTTGAGCCTGCAAAGTGATTACCGGGACGAGGATAACTATTCGAATTCTAATCATGTGCGCGGATCCGATGATCCTGCATCTATTGCGTCCACAATAGTCGATGAGACTAACGCCAACACTGAACATGCGCAGCCGAGAAAAGAAAAGCAGCCGTTCAGCCCCATGCTTGTTCTTGCATTGACATGGATATGGCTGGCCGGCACTTTTACTGCGCTTACTGCCAATGTACGAGTCAACATCCGGTTCGCCCGCGAGCTGCACCTCCATGCGGCTGAGCTTCATGATCAGGCGGTAAACGAGCAGTTGATTCTATGCATGCGGCTGCTCGGCATCCGGCGGCGGGTCCGAATCTATATTACCGATCGTGTCACGAGCCCCGCTCTGACCGGCATCGTTCGACCTAAGCTGCTCTTGCCCGCATCGATTGCGCACAAGCTGGATGAGCAGCAGCTTCGGCATATTTTGCTCCATGAGCTGTCTCATTTGAAACGAAACGACCTTTACTTTAACGCCATCATCCAATTGCTGCTTGCGGTTCACTGGTTCAATCCGCTGCTCTACTTTGCCTATAGCCGCATGCGCGAAGATCAGGAACTTGCGTGCGATTCATTAGCGCTTAGCCGGCTTCGTCCCGAGGAACGGCGCGACTATGCGCTGACGCTTATTCGATTGTTGGAAGGCTGGTCTGGCACGTCAAGCCGGCTGGTCCACACCGCCAATATGTTGGGCAACCGCATTTTTTGGAGAAGGAGAATCGAAATGATACAAGCGCGCACAAGGTCTAGCTTACGCCGCACGATGCTTGGCATCGCCGCACTCGTTCTGATCGCAGGATGCTCCTTCACAGGGGGCAAGCCGGACAAGCCGAACGAAGAGACCCGGGGCCCATCGATGGAGAACGAGGCGCTCGGCTCTGTTATACCGGTGTCTGCAAAAGCCCAGACAGGAACAGAACCTAGCATGGAGCTGCTTGCAGAGATAGAGGGAGCGAAGGTGTACGGAGCAGGAACGATATTAGATGAAGGGAACTTAAAGTATCGTCCGCTTAAACGTTATGACGAATTAACGGTTCAACTTAAAGGCGGCCGTTCGTACACTTACCTGTGGGGAATTACAATTAATAAAGAATCAGAACCTGTCATCAAGCTGGAATGGACCGATCTGAACCGCGATGGAAAAGACGAACTGCTCGTCAACACGACCAGCAATCCGAGTTGGAGCGAAGATGGGGGCATGGGCTACTACCGGCAATCGCTTCATATTATCCGTCCGAAAGACGGTTCTGAGATTCACATTCCTGATCCCGTATCGGTAACAAAGCTTCATTATAAGCCATCGCTCGCACTCAATGACGGTTATACGGAGCTTTATCTCGATACTGCAAATGAAAAACTGCATCTCTCCCTTGGCCAGACGAACTTCGGCTCGGATGCAATGAAAGACAATCTTGTTATCGGCCGTAATGTATATATGGAATATTACAACGGAATGCTATGGGCCGGCGTATCCGGTACGTTGGAAGCTGGTGATAACTCCGGCTACATCTCCAATAGCAAAACATCATTCGCGGTTAAATATAACACGGACGATATGAGCGTTGCATCCGTGTCTCTCAACGATTCGGAAGGCTGGGAAGTCGTCGAACCCTAACGATTAGAAATGAAAAAACCATTCGAACCGCGTAAATCGCTAAAGTCCGAATGGTTTTTTATGTTCTTAATGCGGGCTAAGCGCCGAACCGCTGGCGGTAGCCGCAGCGGCGGCAGAGCTCTTCCACCGCTTCGCGGCGCGAGAAGCCGTAGTACAAATTGTTCGCGCGCTCGCCTTCGACGATCTCGGAGAATGACGTCTCGTGGACGTTGCCGAGATTGATGACGCCTTCGCCGTCCAGGCAGCAAGGCACGACGGTTCCATCGACCAGCACGGCCGCTTGGGTGCGCAGCGCATGGCAGAAGCCCTTGCCGTCGTCCTCGGGCGCATCGAGACTCGGCCATTGGAACTCGTAATCTTGATTGATGTACACGTTGTTCGAGAGACGGATGCCTTTGCCCGGTTCCACCCTCTCTTCGATCCGGTAGTCGAGATTGAACTCTTGCTCCAGAATCGAGAGCGTCTCGCGGTTGCGCTGACGCTCCGCGTTCGTCATATTGTCCTGCGTCAGATTCCACAGACGGAACGAGAACAACACGTTATGCTCCGACGCTTCGCGGACGAACGATAAAATCTCGGCCAGATAACCGTCGCGGTTCTCTGAGCCAATATGCCCGTCGAAGCTGTGCAGCGAGAAGTTCATTTGGCGGAGCGCCGGCTTGCCGAGCAGCTTATGTTTATTTTTCGTAATAAGCGTGCCATTCGTCGTAATGTTGACCTTGAAGCCCTTCTCGTGCGCGGCATCGAGCAGCTCGTCAATCTTCGGATGAAGCAGCGGCTCGCCCTTCACGTGCAAATAAATATGGTCCGTATGCGGCTTAATCTCATCCAGTACGTGGTTGAACGTTTCCTGTTTGATGAACCCTTTGGCCCGGGCCGTCGGCGGACAGAACGTGCAGGAGAGATTACATATGCTCGTAATTTCGATATATACTTTCTTGAATGTTTTCAATGAGAGAGCTCCATTCCATGATCTTGCTCTATTCGTCTTGCCATTCTATTATTATAGCAAACTTGCCGGACAATAGAAGCAGAGAAGAGGTGGAAGCCTAGTCATGATAAAAAGAGCCCAGAACAGCTGGCCGCTGTTGTCTGGGCTCTTCTCTTGCTTATGGCTCCCTACACCTGCAGAATCTCCCGAATGTCCGCTTCCGTCATCGCGTTCAACGGTTGTTCGCCTGGCTGGATCACTTCGTCGATCAGCTGCATTTTGCGCTGTTGCAGCTCGTGCATTTTATCCTCGACCGTCCCTCTCGCCGCAAGCCGGATCACTTGAACGACGTTCTTCTGCCCGATCCGGTGCGCGCGGTCGGTCGCTTGCTGCTCGACAGCCGGGTTCCACCATAGATCGTACAAAATAACCGTATCCGCACCCGTCAAATTAAGCCCGGTGCCGCCCGCTTTCAGCGAGATTAGGAACAGCTCACGCTCTCCCCGGTTGAACCGGGTGCACAAGTCGGCCCGCTCTTCCGGCGGCGTGCTGCCGTCCAGATAGAAGAGCTGCACGCCGCGGACGCCCAGCTCGCGCCGGATCAACTCCAGCATGCCGGTGAACTGCGAGAAGATGAGCATCCGCTTGCCGGCGCTGCGGCAGTCCTCGACGATATCGAGCAGCTGCTCCAACTTGGCCGAGCTGCCCCGGTAGCCTTCGACGAATAAGGCGGGATGACAGCAGATTTGGCGGAGCCGGGTGATGCCGGCCAATATTTTGATCCGGTTGCGGTCCAGGTCTTGATCGTCCAGATGCTTCAGCGTCTCCATGCGCAATTGAGCAAGATAAGCCGCATACAGCTTCTTCTGCTCCGGCAGCAACTCGGACGATTGAAGCGTCTCGATCTTGTCCGGCAGCTCCTTGAGCACATCCCGCTTCAGCCTGCGCAGCAGAAAAGGACGCGTCCGCTTCGCCACGCTTTCGCGCGTCAGCTCGTGGAACATCTGACGGCTCGGGAACAGTGCCGGGAATACGGCGTTGTAGATCGACCACAGCTCCTCGAGCCGGTTCTCGACAGGTGTGCCGGTCAGAGCGAAACGGTGCTTCGCTTGAAGCTGCTTCACGGCCTGCGCAGTCTGCGTTGTGTAATTCTTAATGTACTGCGCCTCGTCAAGAATTAAAGTATGGAACGCAAGCTCCGCATACGCCTTCGCATCGCGGCGAAGCAGCGGATACGACGTAATAATGACGTCTGCTTCCTGCGAACTCATCCGCTGCTCCCGCTCCGGCTTATCGCCGGCGGCGATAACCGAACGGATCGAAGGCGCGAACCGTTGCAGCTCCTGCTGCCAGTTGTACATAAGCGATGCCGGGCAGACGATCAGCGCCGGCAGACGCTGCTCCCGGATCTCGGGCAGCATGGCGAGGATGAACGCGATGCTTTGCACCGTTTTGCCCAGTCCCATATCGTCTGCAAGAATACCGCCGAACCGGTAATGAGCGAGCGTCCGCAACCACTGGTACCCAATCGTCTGGTAATCGCGGAGCACGTTCGCCAATTCATCCGGTACGGGAAAGTTCAAGCTGTCGGGATGGCGCATGTTGTTCAGCAGTTGCCGCAGCGAGCGGCCAAGCTTCACGGCTCGTCCCTCCATATCGATGTCGAGCAGCCGAAGGCTGCGCAAGGACGGTACCCGAAGGCGTGCATCAATCAGCTCCGAATACCGCACCCCCATCAAATTCATGAGCCGGGCAATCTCCGCGAACTCTTCGCCCTCGAGCGGGGCAAGCGAGCCGTTCGGCAGCCGGTAGAACCGCCGCTTTTCCTCGATTGCTTGCAGAACCTTCTTAATTTCTTTCTCGGGAATTCCGTCGAGCTCGAACTTGAATTCGAGCCAGTCAGTCCGGACGTCGACATCCGCCTTCACGGTCGGCTCCCCGATACCGACGGCGATTCTCGTCTTCACGGCAGACGTCGCATACACGTCGAGCAGTTCCTCCAGCTGAGGCACGATATGATACAAAAAATCGTACTCGGCATCATCCCCGCTCATCATATAACCGCCCTCGGTCGCAAAAAATTCAGCCTGCCCCATCAGCTCGAGAATTCGCTGTTCCCGTACTCCGTCCCGCATAATAATCCGGTCCTGGCTGCTTCTCTGCTCCGCGCCTTCAAGCGGCGAGATGACGATGTCACCATAATGGAATTCAAGCGCGGCAAGCAGCCGGTCGCGCACCCGGTCGAGATAGAGCTTCGCCTTGAGCGGCGTATGGACGACCTTCTCCGACACGCTTGCCGCAATATGGACGCCGCCCAACTTCATCAGGCCCGGTACGACCCGCTCCATGAACGTCTCCATCTGCTCCGGCGATATCCGGAACCGGTTACCGCTCGTCTGCCCTAGCAGCGACTGCAGATCTGCCAGCTGCTTGCCCTGCGCTTCCGTCAGCTTAAGCAGCTTGCCTTGAGAGATGGCGACTCCGTAAGCATCCATTACGGTCAAAGCGTCTAGCCCGTCGACACCAAGACGAAAGAATGGAGCGGAGGGCGACTCGGTATTCTTACGAGCAGTATCCGCCCGCTCCCCATCCCCTTCTTCGAATAGGAATCGGAGCGGCAACGGTTCGTCGGAGAGATCCATTCCCTCATATACGACATTATCGACGGCCAGTTGGACGCCCGTGGCTTCCGTCAGCTTAGGCAACAGCGTCTCCCAACCTGCCGGCGTGATCAGCATCATCCGGTCGTGAGCAGAGAGAGACGCTCTGCCTTGAACGGAACTGGCGCTGGCGTGCATCCGATCGCTGCCGCCTATACGGATCAGTTCCTGCAGTACGGCGTCCTGCCGCTGCGGAAACCGGTGATGCTCGGGGTCATACGTAAAATGTTTCGAGAACGGATACTCTTCCCGCCGCTCTACCGCATCCAGAAAAGCGTGCAGCTTCTGCACGACGTACAGCTTATTCGGCTGCGGTCCGACCTTCAGCTCGATGCCGAACATCAAGCCTGCGCGATGCCGCTGCGGAGTGACGATGAACACGGACTCCAACGGCTCGCGCGTATCGAACTGCGTTCGCGTCCCGCTCGGCCGCTTCGGCTTGCCGCCGAACAACGCGAGCATCGCGCCGGTCAGCCGCTCCTCCTTGACCGCATCGACCGCTGCTGCGTCAGTTTCTGCGTCGCTAGCTGACAGCACCGCAGAGGTACCGGCACCGCTAATGCGTGCGGCATCCGCTGCGTTCCGCCCGGGAGGGCCCATTACAGCGTCTGCTTCATGCATCCGAATTTCGAGCAGTACAGCCGCGACGTGGCTGCAATAGCTGTCGTAGGAAGACAGCGTCGGGCATGTGCATTGCGCCACGGTCTTCCCTTCCTCATTCTGCGTAACGGTAACTTGAAAGCCCCCGTTTACACTAACCGTCGCTTCATATAGCGGCTTCCCCGGATCGGCATGCGTAAATATCACTTTGCCGCCGCGGCGGTATGTCTCACCCTTGCGGTACGAAGTCACGCCGCACAGCCGTTGAATTTCTTGCTGCGATAACCGCATGCTCATCGCCCTTGTCCTTCCTTCGGGTCATCGGATCGATCTCCGCTGTCATGGCCGAATACGAAACGGTCCAGCCGGTCTAGCGTCTCCTCTGTCATCGGTTCCGAATTATCGAGATAGAGCACAGAGCCTTCCGGCAGCCTCCATCGGACTTCCCGGCGGACGAGCGATGCGCGGAACGTATCCCAATGGTCCAGCTTCCATTGATCCAGAGCCGATCCGCGCTGCCGGATTCGATCGTAATAATGCTGTTCGCTCGGCAAATAGACGAACACTGCCTTCGCTTCAATGCTGAACTCTCCTGTTTGCCCTTCTATAGCAGAGAGCTCTCGGGCAACCCAATCCGGGTCATTCAGCTCCTTCGTGAAAGGACCAATAACGACCGCATCGATCCCGCTTGCCGCATTCTCCAGCGCGGCATCCATCGTAATGCGATAGCCAAGATCGCGGCATCTTCTCTTATATTCGGAAGAATCGCGGTCGCTCGGATCGAGTCCCGCTTGCTTCATAATCGCTTCTGCTGCCGGACGAAGCAGCGTGTCCATATCCAGCACCGCCATCCGGCGGCGCCGCGCCAGCGCTTTCGCCAGCGTCGTCTTGCCGGCCCCCGCAGGGCCGACAAACCATACGATCCGGGCTTTCGCCATCGTTTCCGTCCCTCCCTTAACCTGCACAAAACTTTCATATGATTACGATAATAGCATATTCGCAGCGAAGAAGCGCCCGCTTGAGCCGCCTTACGCCTTGACACCGCAGCACCAAAAATGGCGCCTTAGAGTGAGTATAGCAAGGGAACGGTACAAAAAAAGGATGCAGACCGCAGGGATTTGAAGTTTCCATTGCATTATATGCAATGAAAACCACCGCATAAGGCAGAAAATGTAGCTCCGTTGTATTTCGTACATTGAGAATCGGGGAATAGGCACCAATTGAGCTTTATTCGTCACTAATTGAACTTTTCTAATTGTATGGAATGCAATGAGCGTTTCAGACAAGGTTCATTCAGTTTGTTTTCATTGCATGAAATGCAATGAAGATCAGTTGCTCTGCGCTAGGTGCCAGCGGTTATGCGATACGAAGAAATGGAGCTGTCTCAAAAGTCTAATTATGCTCATTGAAACCCCACTTATGACTGAAATTCTTCGAGGAAAAGGACCTCAGCCTCTACTCTCTAGTGGAATCTGAGGTCCTTTCGTGTGTAAATCGGGGGGTTCTCCTATCGTGCGAACACTTTTGAGACAGCCCCTTCCTTTCCTTGCTGACCGTGTATGCAAACCGCAATCCGGCAGCCGATTGCCGGTTTCTCCTATTAGATGTTCTCTACTTCGAAGCCGCCGCGCTAACATCCGGCTTCTTCCCGACCATGATCGACAGCCCCAGCATAAGGAGCGGCATTCCGAATGCAATGGGAACCGCGATGAACGGCCAGTAATGCTCGAGATAATCGATTGCGCGGAAATGATCTTCGATGACCCAATAACCGAAGAAACCGAGCACAATGCTTGACGGAATGATCGTCCACTTATTATTTTTTAACCCGAACAACCGCGCCGCCCCCTCCGCCGTTCCATAGATGCAGAACATGACCTGGAACAACGCAGACAAGGAGTACAATGCAATCATGATCATCTCATAACGCTGCAGGAAGTCGCCGATATGGGCGTTACGCGCCAACTTCATGCACGACACCGTGTATTGGCTCGTCACATCCGCCGATAAGACGGCGCTTTCCAGAATCGCCCACATGATAACGGATATCCCGCTCACGACGATGCCCATCACAGCCGCACGGCTACCCTTCTTCCCGACATCCTTGACGATCGGCAGCACTAAGGCTGCCAGCATGATCGCGAGCGCGCAATCCGCATCATAATGCAGACTTGCCGCCGCCGTTCGCTTCACGCCGGATTCGAATACGGGAAGCAAATTGCGGATATCGAATTCGTGGGTCGAACCGATCGTAATGAGCAGGTTCAGCATAAAAATAAACGCCATCCCGACGAGCGCGATACGCCCCATTACCTCCAGTCCGTAAAAGCATCCGAGCGAGCCAACGAGCAGCGCTGCGACGATGAACATCCACAAAGGTGCTTCCGGCAAAAAGTAATCTTTCAAATGGTACACGAACGTAATCATTACGGGACCGAACGCGGCGATAAAAAACACAATGAATATCAACGCGATCAGAATCCCAAACCACCGGCCAAGCAGCGCCTCGCCAATGCCGATAAAGTCCCGTTCCGGCATCGCCCGTACAACGAGATACGTCGCATAAATCATAACCGCGCCCTGCAGAATGCCGAGCAGCGTCGCAATCCACATATCCTGGCCGACGGCCCGTGCGAGCGTTCCCTGCGTAACCCCGATGGCTTTCACGTAAATGATATTTACGATCATCGCAACGAGCATGCCCTGCGAGATATAGATTTTGTTGGTCATTTGACTTTCGTCCCCATCACTTTCACTACGGTGCTCTTAATCGACGCCTTCACCTGAATCGTCGGTTCGAGCTCCGAGAATATCGTGTCCCAACGCGGACCCAGCGTCCGCCATTCTTGCGGATACTTGTTGTGGAATATTTCGCCCAGCTTCAAAATATCAGTGTGGTACTGCTTAGCCTTGTCCACCGCACTCTCGACGCGCTGCTTCAGCTGCTGCTCGAGCTTTTGCGTAATCTCATGCTTCTTCCCGGTTAGTGTAGAATTACAGCCGCTCTCCACAATATCCGCATCCGTTTTCAACGTGATATTGAACTGAGGCTTGGATTGGCGGTAAAACGGCTCCACTTTCAGGCGGGCGTTATGAAATTCGAGCGATATTTTCTCATCACCTTCCGGGCAAGATACCACCTCAATCCCGTTGTCCAGCCGCTCCAGAAAAAACAATACGCCCCGCGTCTCCTTCGTCGTCAGCCATCCCACCATTTTATCGTCGTGGAAAGCTGCTGAACCCGCCAATTCTACCTGTTTAATCGAGCCGTGCTCTTCCGGCTTCTTGTTCGATATGCCTCTTGGCACGAGCTGAAGTCTTGCAAGCAGCGACTGCGTCGTCGCGTTGAGATGCGTTTCCTCCAAATTCATCATGTTGCTGGCGGGAGCTTGTCCAACGATATGATTGTTGCTGAACAGACGGTCCACCGCCTCACCGGGCACAACCTCCAGTCCGGTTATCGTTGCGATCACTTCGTCCGGACGGTTGGGCGTAACAGCGACCCAAGTGCTCATCCGCAATTCATGGTTGCGCGTGAAGAAATCGACCATGTCGTTAATTCCTTTGCGGGCGTAATCCTCATGCATGACGATTAGAAAATTGTGCGCCCAATACACTCTTCGCGACGTGAAACGCCCCAGATTGCGAATCGCTTCGAAGATCGTCTTCCCTTCCGCCGAGACCGAATAAATCGGCTGTCCCGTCCCGCCGGAAGGGGCACCGGTCTGCCCCCTCGCATCGGCGGGACGAATGATTTGGGCCGACAGCCGGATCGTTCCTGGCTTCTCGCCTAAGTCCAGCCCGACCGCCGCGACGATGGCGAGCTGGTTAATTTGACGAACACCCGTACAGGAGGTCGTCGAGATGACCATTAGGCTAAACAGCACGAACGTAACCGCCAGCCTTCTCATTGTGACCCGTCCTTGCCATTGCCTTTGCCATTGCCATTGCCTTTGTCCGGCTCAGGCATTAGATGTTCTCCCGACCGCACGCTGTCCTGCGCGAACTCCGGACGATAATCCATCATCCACATCGGCAACCGCAGCACCATGTCCCGCTGAGCGGTTCGGCTGAACGGGCTCGCCGGAGCCAAATACGATTCGCCGAACGACCGGATCGACAACGCATGGAGGAGAAGCGCGAAGAACACCGTGGCGAACCCTAATAGCCCGAACAGGCCGGAAGCGATCAGCAGCGGGAAGCGGAATATTCTCAACGCCAGCGATGACGAATAGCTCGGAATCGCGAACGATGATATCCCTGTAATCGCGACAACGATAACCATGAACGGCGACACGAGACCGGCTTGAACCGCCGCCTGGCCGATAATAAGCGAGCCTACGATACTGACCGCTTGGCCGATCGGCTTCGGCATCCGTAAGCCCGCTTCCCGCATAAGCTCGAATGCGAATTCCATCAGAAGCGCCTCCAGCAGAACCGGGAACGGCACGACTTCCCGGCCGGACGCAATCGTGAGCGCGAGCGAGGTCGGAATCATTTCGTGATGGAAGGATACGAGCATGACATAGATGGACGGGAGCACGAGACTGATCATAAATGCGCAGTAGCGGACGAAGCGGAAGAACGTGCCGACCCAATACCGGTGATAATAATCGTCCGGCGCCTGGATGAACTGCCAGAAGAAGCTCGGCACGACGAGAACGACCGGCGTATTGTCGATAAAAATCGCTACGCGCCCTTCGAGCAGCGCGGATGCCACTTTGTCCGGCCTCTCCGTGCTCTGGATCGTATTGAATGGCGAGAACGGCGCATCCTCGATCATTTCTTCCACATAACCGCTTTCGAGAATCGCATCGATCTTAATCCGGCCAAGCCGCTGTTTCACCTCATCCACTAGCCCGATCTTCACCAGATCGGCAATATAAGCAATATTGATATCCGTCTTCGAACGGGTCCCGATGACCATTCCGTCGATCCGCAGCTGCGGGTCGCGGATTCTTCTGCGCACATGAGCGGTGTTCGTGCGAATGCTCTCCGAGAATCCGTCCCGCGGACCGCGTACGTTGTTCTCTGAGGCGGGCTCTTCGACGCCGCGGTCCTTCCAACCCTTCGTGCTGACGAGAATCCCTTCGTCGAATCCTTCGATCAAGACGAGCGTGTCGCCCGACATCACAGCTGTAATCCCTTCTCCCAGCTTCAAGCACGGTTTCACCGACGCATTAATCATGAGTCTTGCCCGAATATCCTCGGCGGAAGGCAGCTTGTCTGGTTCATGATGCAGTTCTCCGCCGAACACAATTAATGCCTTCAAGATCGATTCCACGATGACGGTATCGACCAAGCCGTCCACATAGCAGCAAATACCCGGTCGGTCGGCGCTCCCGCAGAGCATAAAATCCCGCTTCTGAAAATCGACGCTTGAGCCCATAATGTGATCAATATCCGCCCGATTGTCCTTCAACATCTGCTTCAGCGGCTGCTTCAGCATCTCTTGGACTTCGGCTGCGATCTTCGCATTCTCTTCCGCTATTTGGCGGGTATCCGCGGCTACTCCTGTCATGACGCCGATCTCTCCTCCCGAATTGGTATAGCCTGGCAGCGAAACAGCAATAATAACGGCAATAATGCGCGCGATACCTGCAGGCAAAGGGGGCAGCAACTGTGGACCTGTACCATTCTTGGTTGTATCAGAAAATCATTAACACACAGTGGTTTATGTGGACCATCGTGTACGTCACACTTGGGATCAACATTCTGGCACCGGCCATCGTCTGGTTCTTTAACAACTATAGACGGTTGTTCAAGAAACCAGCGGATCCTTCGAATAAACAATCGCAACCGTCAGGGGCAAATGGGGATGAATAGCAATATTCAATATTCAAGTATAGTGTCCCGCGCTTCTGGATGATTATTCCTGCATTAAACATGAAAAGGCTGTTCTCGGATAGATGATGGATCATCTGCTCCGCGAACAGCCTTTTGAATAAGGAGTCTTTTACCCCGCCCTGGCAGCCGACTGCGTTTCCCCGCGTGCGCTCAGGCAGCCTGTTTTGTCATCTCATTCCTAAAACTTTTAAACAATCCAAAATGCCGATGTTCCCCCTGCACGGGGGGACATCGGCATTCGAATAGCTTATAATGGGCTCTCCATTACACCATGACTTTGCAAATATCGTTCGTGAACGCAACCGGATCTTGGATCGGAAGACCTTCGATCAGAAGCGCTTGGTTGTACAGCAGGTTCGTGAACAGCTTCAGCTTCTCCGGGTCGGAGGCTTGCGCAGCCTTCAGCGTCTGGTAAACGTCATGGTTGACGTTGATCTCCAGCACTTTGTCCGCTTGAACTTCACCGCCGTTAGGCATCGCGTTCAATATTTTCTCCATCTCGATCGATACTTCGCCCTCAGCCGACAAGCAGACCGGATGCGACTTCAGACGCTTGGACGCTTTGACCTTCTTCACTTGACCGGCAAGAATCGTCCCCATCTGCTCGAACAGATCTTGGTTCTCTTCTGTATCCGCCGCTTTGTCGTCCGCGTCCGGCTCGATGCCCAGGTCACCGCTCGATACCGACTTGAACGACTTCTCCTTGTAGCTGTTCAGCGCCTTGATCGCGAACTCGTCGATGTCGTCGGTGAAGTACAGAATCTCGTAGCCTTTGTCCGCCACAAGCTCCGTCTGCGGCAGTTTCTCAATCCGGTCGATTGAATTGCCCGTTGCGTAATAGATAAACTTCTGATCCTCTGGCATTCTCGACACGTACTCGTCCAGCGTCACCAACTTCTTCTCCTTCGAGGAGTGGAACAGAAGCAGATCTTGCAGATCGTCCTTGTTCGCGCCGAAGTCGTTATAGACGCCGAATTTCAACTGGCGGCCGAACGATTCGAAGAACTTCTCGTACTGCTCGCGCTCATCCTTCGCGAGGCTGACCAATTGGCTTTTGATTTTGTTCTTAATATTCTTCGCGATCAGCTTCAATTGGCGGTCATGCTGCAACAACTCGCGCGAGATGTTGAGCGACAAGTCTTCGGAGTCGACCATCCCTTTGACAAAGCTGAAATAGTCCGGAAGCAAATCCGAGCACTTGTCCATTATGAGAACGCCGTTGGAGTACAGCTCCAAGCCCTTCTCATACTCTTTCGTATAGTAATCGAAAGGCGTACGCTCTGGAATGAACAGAATCGCGTTATAGACTACAGCGCCGTCAGCGCTGATATGAATATGCTTAATCGGCTTGTCGAAGCCGTAACGTTTCTCGAAATAGAAGTTCTCGTAGTCTTCGTTCGTCAGCTCGCTCTTGTTCTTACGCCAGATCGGAACCATGCTGTTGACCGTCTGCTCTTCTACGATTTCCTCGAATTCGCCCTCTGCGCCTTCCTTCGGCCGCGACGTCGGGAAGTCCATTTTGATCGGATAGCGGATGAAGTCGGAATACTTCTTCACGATCGCCTTCAGCCGGTACGGCTCCAGAAACTCATCGTACTGGTCGTCCTCGGTATTCGGTTTGATCGACATGATGATCTCGGTACCGACCGTCGCCTTGTCGCAAGGGGTGATCGTATAACCGTCCGCGCCTTCGGATTCCCATTTGTATGCCTGGTCGCTGCCGAGCGCTTTGCTGATAACCGTTACGACATCTGCAACCATGAACGACGAATAGAAGCCGACGCCGAATTGGCCGATGATGTTGTGGCCGTCCTTCGCTTCGTTCTCCTGTTTGAAGGCGAGCGAGCCGCTCTTCGCGATCGTGCCCAGATTGTTCTCCAGATCCTCCGGCGACATACCGATACCCGAGTCTGCGATCGTAAGCGTACGTGCTGCTTTGTCCGCCGTTATTTTAATAAAATAGTCTTCTTTGTTGAATACGAGCTGATCGTCGGTCAGCGCTTTGTAATAAATTTTGTCGATGGCATCACTGGCATTCGAAATGAGCTCCCGCACAAAAATTTCACGCTGAGTGTAGATCGAGTTGATCATCATTTCGAGCAGTCGCTTCGATTCTGCTTTGAACGCTGTTTTCGTCATGAACGGATCTCCTTCCAAACTTCAAATTACGATTGTTGTTAGCACTCCAACCATGAGAGTGCCAGTCGCTTCTTTTTATATATCATATTCCAAAAATTGATGTCAATAGGACTGCCGGGGAATCCGCCTAAATGAAGCAAATGGTGTTCTGCCTTCGGTCATTTGCATACTCGCATTTCGTCATAGAATCATATATTGCGAGTATCCTCTATAAACAAAGGAGAGTCGGTAATGGGAAATCATTATCATCAGAACAGGCATCATAAAGGCAACACGATCAACATCATCACGATTGTTAAAGGGAACTTCATTATCCAGCACGCGGAGAAGAGCGGACAGATCATCAAAATTGTCGCTGACGCTAAAAAAGGCGGACAAAACGCGTTCTTCGGCGGAAGCAACACGGAGAAAAACAAGCATGTTGACGTGAAAAAGGTATACAAAAAAATGAAGCACTATCCTCCTTTCAAAAAAGGAATGTTCTATTAAAAAGAGCGGCGTCTGTCATTCGGCAGACGCCTCTTCATTTCGCTTTTACATAAAATTCAAACCCTAATAACACTCGGATAATGTTGTTTCGTTATAACTAATACGACAAATGACGACACTTTCGTCCACAGGGGGAAATGAAAGAATGAAGAAGAAGACGATTATTGCGGCTGCAACAGCATTGACGCTGACAGCCGGCATCGGAATCGCATCCGCAGCCGTACTTAGCGGCAACACGGCGGAAGGTATTACGTTCTCGAACAACGGACAAGCCGTTGCTCCATCTGCCCCGGCAGTCAACATCGACGGCCATCTGTACTTGCCAGTCCGCTCGATCGGCGAGACAACGGGCAAATATGTCGATTACGATTATTTCAATCAAAGCGTTGCTTTGACGGACAAGCCTCAGCTGACGGGTAAATTCAAGCTGCAGGAACCGAACCTGGCGGACGGCATCAAAATGGGCGTCGGCTCCTCGCTGACTCACCTGCCAGGCGACCCGGACAATGTGTTCTATTCGACGGCGGACCGCGGTCCGAACGGCCAAGTGGACGCAGGCGGCGGCAAGCTCGTTCGCACGTTCCCGTTCGCCAACTACACGCCGACGATCTATAAAATCCAAATTGCGGACGGCCGCATCAGCATCCTCGATAAGTTCCCATTGAAAGTAGCGGGCAAGGATGCCGTATCCGGCTCCGAGAAAATTACGGGCCTGCCGAACATCAAAGGCCGCGACGAAGCTCCTTTCGATACCAAAGGCGAGAAAGAAATCGCCTACGATCCATACGGCCTGGATATCGAAGGCCTCGCTTATAACGCGAAGGACGACACGTTCTGGATCTCCGATGAGTACGGTCCGTCCATCGTTCATGTAAAGCGCGACGGTACGCTCATCGAGCGCATCGTGCCGCAAGGCTGGGCATCGCAAGCAGCGACGCCGCTCGTACCGGCACGCGAGACGCTTCCTGCCGTCTACAACAAGCTTCGCCAGAACCGCGGCGCCGAAGCCGTCGGCATTACGGAAGACGGCAAATATATGTTCATGGCCATGCAGAACGCTCTGCGCAACCCGAACAAAGATATGGACAACTCGCGCCAAGTCCGTATCATCAAGTTCGATCTGGCGACGCTGAAGCCCGTAGCCGAATATGTCTACCTGCTCGAGGACGCAACGCAATTCACCGATCTCGTGCAAGGCGACATCGTCGTCTCCGACCTCGTCGTCGTGAACGAGAACACGCTGCTCATCGACGAGCGCGACAAATTCGCAGGCGACAAAGCGCAACTCAAACGGATCTATGCGGTTGACCTGTCGAACGCGACGAACATTCTCGGCAAGTATGACGATGCGGCAGCAGCCGGCAAGACGCTGGAGCAAATGATGATTGCCGACCTGAAAGCAAACGGCATCAACCCAGTATCGAAACGGACTGTTCTCGATGCAGTCGATTTCAAATTCCCGTATGAGAAAATCGAAGGCGTTACGCTGACGAACGGCAACACGCTGACGATCGTGAACGACAACGACTTCGGCATCGGCGGCACGACGGAGGAGAACGGCACAGAGCTGTGGCAGTTCAAACTCCCTTATACGCTGAAATAAATCGGAGCCTCATCCGAGACAACGAACACCCCGGCAGGCATAAAGCCTTCCGGGGTGTTCATTGGGATTGGAAACAACGCTGCAGCGCCGACCCTGACGTTGCGAAAATACCACTTCTTGATGGCCGTCGCCCTAACAGATCCAGTTATTTTACTTGCTCGCCTTCCACACCGTCCAGCGGTCCTGCTCCACAATCGGGGCCGCTTGCACGCCAAGCTGTTTTCGGATGTACTCGACTAATTCCTTCAGTTCCTCATCGCTTATTTCGTGCAAAATCGACCGGCCGGTCCGTTTCAGCAAATCGTCTGCCAAGAGATCGAAATGCGCATACACTCTGCGCGTCTCCCAGAACTGAAACTCATCGACCCGGCGGAAGCCGGCTGCCTTCAGCGCTTCAATGACGCTGTGGCTTGCATGCCTGCGGTCCGCTTCGACCTGTGCAAGCGAGGGGAATTTCTCGAACAGATAGCCGCGAATATGATTCGAGCTCCCTGCCAACAAACAATCCTCTGGCGTCCGATCCTGCACAATGAGCGTACCGCCGACGTCTAACAGCCGATAGGCTTCATTGAAGCAAGGCGACAGCTCCGGCAGATGATGAATGAGCGCCCGCTCTAGCACGACATCATATTGTCCGCTCGGCAAAGAGGTTGTCGCCGCATCCCCTTTCACGAATTCGGCATGGCCGACCGCCTCGCAGTATTGTCTTGCAGATTCAAGACTCATCTCGGAGTAATCGACCCCCGTGACATGTGCCGCGCCAAGCTCTATCATCGCCTTGGAATAGATGCCTCCGCCGCAGCCGATATCGGCGATACGCCTGTCCCGAACGTCGACCCACTCCTGAAACTCCCCCAGCCAAGAACAGTCTACTGCGCGACCGGCATAAGTAAACCGGACATTCTCGTTGTGAAAATCAATCGGCATAATAAACACCCCCACAAGTAGTTTCATTGAATAAAACACTGTTTCATTTTTATTAACCAAAATTATACTCCTATAAAACAAAAAAGGAAAGAGGTTCCTTCCCTCTTTCCCCACTACACGTTTACTGTTCGCGCTCATTATTCCCCAGGAAATGATGCCTTCCTGCTCTTCTCGACAAAATGCTTTCTCTATAAAGCTGCTGCTAGCGGTCCTTGAATACCGCCTTGCGCTTCTCTACGAACGCCGTCACGCCCTCGCGCATATCTTCGCTTACGAACAAATCGCCGAACAACTCGGCTTCAAGCTGCAAGCCTTCTTCCAAAGTGCCGTCCAGCCCTTGGGCAATAGCTTGCAAAGCGGCAGCGACGGAGACCGAGCTTCGCTCGGTTGCGATTAGCTCCGCCCACTCAGCGGCAGCGGCCAGCAACTGATCACCCGGTACGGCTCTGTTGACCAACCCGACCCGTTCCGCCTCTCGTCCGGTAATCGGCCGGCTCGTCAGAATCATCTCGGTCGCCTTGGCCTGACCGACGAGCCGAGCAAGCCGCTGCGTGCCGCCGTAGCCTGGAATAAGCCCCAGCTTCAGCTCCGGCAGCCCGAGCTGTGCATCTTCCGCCGCAATGCGCAGATGGCAGCACATCGCAAGCTCCAATCCGCCCCCTAACGCCGCACCATTAATGGCACAAATGACGGGCTTCGTCATCGCAGCGATCCGCTGAAACGTCTGCGAAGCGGACAACGCCATTTGCTTGCCTTGCTCCGAATTACCGAATGCGCCTGTGAACTCTTTTATATCCGCCCCCGCAACGAACAGCTTCCCTTCACCCGTCATTACGATCGCTTTCACTTCCGTATCTGCTGCGAGACTACCTAAGCACGCCCCAAGCTCCGCAATAACCTCCGTACTGAGCGCGTTAACCGGAGGACGGTTCAGTGTTACATAAGCAACTCTATTCTCCGAGCGCAGCTTCAAGTATTGGAACGATGCTTCCGATTGTGATGTTGTCATATCGAGCGAAGCCCCTTTCCTATGATCTCGTTAACTATTACCCCACTGACCGCGAAATAATACCTTTGTGCACCTTACTCCCAACAAGGCGTGCCTGTAAAAAGAAAAGAGTCGCCTCGTGCATAGCTGCCAAATTCACGAGCAGCGCACTTCTTCACATGCGCTGGCAGCCAATCGTTCGATTCAGGGATACCAAGAGCGATCCTCATCCCGATCAGCGCGAGCGAAATAAATAAGGCTTCAATTTGTGCTACATAGTCATTGGGCAGCGGGAAGTTCTCTCCATACCATTCGATGTACTGCCTTCTGGCATTCGGATGAATAAAGGTAAAGGTGATAGCCAAGTCCGTAAGAAAAGGACCGAATCCGCAAGCGCCGAAGTCAATAGGATGAGCAGCCCCATCTACAAACACGATATTGGGAGGAACGATATCCCCATGCAATAAGCCCCACGACATTTTATTCTGAGGGAGCGTGTCGAGCAGGGCCATCGCTTTTTCTCCGGCAGCCTCAAGGATCTCAACATCGTGTGCATCGAATAGCCCTTCCCTCACCTGCTGCTTGAGCAGGTCCAGAGCACTCTGTATGCGATCACGATTAACCGTTGGACGGATAAATGAGGAAGGCGGCTGCCACTCGCTGGCAAGGCGGTGCAAGGCTGCCGTCATTTCAGCGGTGGATTTCATTTCTTGCTCGCTCGTAAAATAAGGTTTCTGCTCGCCTTCCACCCAACTGAGCAGCGTGCAACAGACCTCGTTCACTTGCGTAACATAGGCCCCTTGCCGATTGCGTTGCGGTACAGGGATCGTGAGACGGCTATTGCCTTTGAGCGCATCCAGCCATACTAACTCCGAATCGAGCACCTCCCGGTTCGTCCAAATCTTCTCAAGCGTACTGCTCTCGGATTTGTGAATACGCAAGCTGTATATCATTCCGCGGTCATCTTCCATTTTGAATACCGCAGCGCCGCTTTGAGCTACTGGCGATACGGACACCACGTTAATATCGTATTGCGCAAGCGCATGCTGTGCTAGGATGGCGTTGTCCATTCTGTTCTCACTTTCCGCGGGGAATGGTTCCGAATCGTTTAACCCTTGGTTTACTTCAATGTTGTAATTAATCTTCGCATCTCCTCGAATCGATATAGGAAAGGATAACCTTGACCAGGCTTTCAGTGAATCCCCTTGGCCGCCGTTCATCCTTACAAGAACTCATTATATCGAGCGAGGAAAATAAAACCTTGCAATCCTTGCACCAAACGATCATGTTCCTCGCCGCTACAGCTTATAGGAGTACCCCGTCACCTGCTCGCTCTCTTCCCACAGCCTCTGCGCAAGTGCAAGGTCGCGGCTTTGCTTGGATGAAGGGGCTTCTTGGCAGCGGATAAAATACTTTCCGGTCACACCTTCTACTTCGGGCGACGATGCCAAGTAGATCGACGTTGCGGCCCCCTTCTCCACCGGAATCATGAACGGCTTCAGGGCAGCGAACGACAGCTTCTCAAGTCCCGTCAGCCTCTTCGCGAAGCTCGTGCGCACAATGCCGGGATGAAGGCAGTTCGCCGTCACATCCGTTCCGTTCAACCGGCGCGCAAGCTCATAGGTGAAGAGAATATTAGCCAGCTTCGATAACCCGTAGGCTCGGTTAGGCATGTACCGGCGCTGCTCGTTCAGCTTATCGACGTTCAGCTTGTACATCCGGTGAGCCATCGAGCTGACCGTAACGATTCGCGAGCGGCCGCTTGATGCTTTCAGCTGATCGAGCAAAAGCCCCGTCAGAAGAAACGTGCCGAAATGGTTCACGCCCATGATCGTCTCCAGACCGTCGGCAGTCGGCGTCCATTCGTCCATCATGATGCCGGCATTGTTCACGAGAACGTCCAGCTTGTCATAGTTCCGGTTCACCCGATCGGCGAATGCCCGAATCGAAGCAAAAGAAGCCAAATCGAGCGGCAGCACCTCGATTCGCTCATTCCCCGTACTGCGTGTTATCTCATTCGCAGCCGCTTCCCCTTTGGCTGTATCCCGGCAAGCGAGAATCAAGGCCGCCCCTTGCTTCGCCAAAGCCTCCGCCGTCGCTTTGCCGATTCCGGCATTCGCCCCTGTCAGCAGTACTCTGCGTCCTGTCATTGTCATCGTCATCGCACCTCTCCCATTCCCTTATTGTTCAACCCTCTAACGCCCATCTGTTTTTTTACATTATAAACCACTGTAATTATGTACAGCACAAAAAACTGCCTGTTCAAGCTCCGCAGAACTTGAACAGGCAGCAGTCAGCATAGCCTCTCTCAATTCAACAATCCGTAAGTGCAAAAGCTACTCCAGCGAAACTCCGTTCCCGTCATACTGGACACCGAACCGCTCCGCATACTTCTCGGCTTTCTCATCTTCACCCGCAATCTCGCGGGTCGTCACTTCCACGGTCGAATGGATCGACCATTCGGTTACCCCGTTATGTTCATAGGAACTCGGCCGGCTCGCCTTATATCCGTCCGCTTGCAACTGCCCTTGAAGCGCCCGCAGCCTCTCTTCGCTTTCCGAGTAAAAATACTGGTCCAGCGATATTTTTCGGGTTGCATCGGCATCGTCGCTAGTAGCAGCATGTCCGCATCCTGCAAGCACGACGAGAACGAGCAACATCATCATTCGCAAAGCTAATCCTCCCTTAAAACCGCCGGGTTGACGCTGAACGTCGCGTTGACCGCCACAACCCGCTTATTCCTATTACCCATATTACCCTACAGCAGTTCATTCATCCATTCTGGGCCGAATTCGCCCTCAGCGAGCTGCGATTGACTCAACGAGCCGCGGCATCTGCAGCCAGCCCCCGTCAATCTACCCCGACCTCGAGCAAAATCTGGCTCGACTCCGCCGCCGGAAGCTCTTGTACCTGGCGCAGCTTGCGCTCTATCGCCCGCGTGCGCGTCGTCGCTTGGTCGATCGTGTTGCTTGCCTCTTGCAGCTTCTTCTGCGTCTTGTCGAGCACGTCGCCGAATTTACCGAACTCGGTTTTGACGGCGCCAAGCAACTGCCATACCTCGCTCGACCGCTTCTGGATCGCGAGCGTCTGGAAGCCGAGCTGCAGACTGTTCAGCACCGCCGTCAGCGTCGTCGGCCCCGCGATCACGACGCGGTATTCCCGCTGGATCGACTCCCACAGCCCTGGCTTGCGCAGCACCTCCGCGAACAGCCCTTCGATCGGCAGGAACATAATCGCGAAATCGGTCGTGTTCGGCGGATCGATATATTTGTCCTTAATCGACCGGGCTTCGCTCTTGATCCGCGCATCAAGCTGCTTCGCATATTCCGCCGCGGCTTGTCCGTCGTTCTCCTCCAGCGCATCAAGCAGACGCTGATAATCCTCGATCGGGAACTTGGAGTCGATCGGAAGATGGATGTATTGGTCTTTGTTGTTCTTGTCCGGGATTTTCACCGCGAACTCGACCCGGTCAGCGCTGCCCTTCTTCGTCGCAACGTTCTTATCGAACTGCTCCACCGTCAGCGTCTGCTCCAGCAAGTTCTCAAGCTGAAGCTCTCCGAGCGTCCCGCGCGTCTTCACGTTCGTCAGCACTTTGCGCAGATCGCCAACGCCATTGGCCAGCGTCTTCATCTCGCCCAGCCCTTTATGTACAAGCTCCAGCCGCTCGCTCACCAGCTTGAACGATTCGCCCAGCCGCTGTTCGAGCGTGGCATGCAGCTTCTCATCCACCGTCGCGCGCATTTGCTCCAGCTTCTTGCTGTTATCCTCCTGAAGATGAACGAGCTTCTCCTCGACCGTCGTCCGGATATTCTCCAGCTTCGTCTCATTCATCATGGTCAGATCGGACAGACGCTTCGAGAAGCTGTCGAGCAAATATTTCTGCTGAGCCGACATCTCGCTAATCGTCGCCACGAGCATTTGGTTCATCGCCTGCATGGAGCCTGCTATCTCCTCGCGGTTCAGCTTGGCCGCCATGCCCGCTTCCTGCCGGTTAAGCGCCGACTGGTCCATTTGGAACTTGTTGATGTCTTCCTTCGTCCGCTCAAGCTCCAGCCTCAGCTGGCTGCGAGCCGAATCAGAACCGCCTACGGCGCGCTGCTTGATGAGAAGCAGCACGACCGCAAGCAAAGTTATACCATTTAGAATGATGAGGGCAACTTCCAACATACCATCCCTGCTCCCGCGTTTATATTTTTTTCACCTGAAGGGATTGAATCCTCTTGTTCGTGAACGTCCCCTTCAATCCATCCTCCGACAAAATGTTCAGCTTCACCAGACTCGCCACCTTCCCCGGATCGGCCTTGGAGACGAGTCTCCATACGCTGGCCTCGGGCAGCACATCATACAGCCTTGCATCATCGTACTCTCTTCTTTCCTGCTGCACCACCCGCGCTTGATAGCCTCCCGCAAGCCTTTCGCCGTCCTCCTGCTGCATGCACCATGCGACGATCTCCTCCCGCAGCTCGTCAAGCGCCTGCTCCAGTTCCTTCTGCTGCTGCTTCAGCTCGAAATACGTTCTAAGCGTCTCCTCCATTGTATACCACTCCTCTACTATTCATCATCCCATTCTATGAATTAGCGGGAGGGCATAGTACCGCTGCCATCGGATTTGGCATGACGTGTCATGATGATCTATGCCGGAGTAACAGCAAGAAGGCTTGTCCGGTTTCGGACAAGCCTTCTTGAATGATACGGATTATCGTATCCTATTATTTGCTGGCTGGTTTCAATTGGCCTAACAGGGTGAGGATACGGTCAACAAGTACCGCCGTTTCCGCACGCGAGATTTGACCATTCGGACGGAATTTGCCTGATGGGTCGCCCGTTACGAGACCAAGGGACGCCGCCGTAGCAATATCTTCCGCCGCCCACTTGGAGATCGAGCCGTTATCCTGGAACGAAACAGCTTCCGATTTGTTCAGCGAGCTCGCATCGAGGCCCAGCGATTCGATTGCATAGTTGAATGCTCTCATCAATACAACAACCGCTTCTTCACGAGTCATCGCATCGTTCGGACGGAAGTTGCCGTTCGCGCCTTGAATCAATCCCGCTTCTACTGCGGCACCGATTGCGGCTGCATCGCTGCGGCTTGCCGGTACATCCTTGAAGCCGGATTGACCGCTGTTCGTCACATCGAGACCAAGTGCACGAACGATCATTACAGCAAGCTGCGAACGTTTCACCGCTGCTTGCGGCGCGAACGAGTCGCTCGATACGCCGTTCACAATTCCCAGCTCTACCAGACGCGCAATAGCGCCGGCTGCGAAGTTGCTAGCTGGTACGTCTTTAAATTCTGGCTTGTTGCCTGGATTCGTACCTGTGCCTGGTTTCGTACCTGGATCCGGTTTCGTACCTGGATCCGGTTTCGTTCCTGGATCCGGCGTCGTTCCTGGACCTGGATTCGAAGGACCACCTGGGTTCGATGGACCACCTGGGTTCGATGGGCCTGGGTTCGAAGGTGCAGCCGCAAGCTCTATGACGCCCAGTCTGGAAGTACTCGCATACGATTGACCCGTAGGATCATTCCAAATAAATACGCTGTCGCGGCTGCCGCCATCCTGATCGTTATTGACTTGGATATCGAAGCCGATGAACGCTCCTGCTTCCGGCTTAATCGTATCAAGATCGATTGCCGCCTCAACGACATAGCCGGTTCCATAGACTTCTTTCGTAACCGAAGTAAAGTTTGTGCTAGTCGCATGGCCGCCGACCGTTCTAACGTTCTTATAGTTGATCCGGTACTGGCCGTCGTCTTCTTGATAGCTCGAAGTCTTGCCGTTGTTCTGGTCGACGAAGATTTCGACCGAGTCCTGCTCCCACGGGTTTGCAGGCGCATCGCTCAATGCACTGTCCTTAATAACCGCATAAACATACAATTTTTGCTCATCCCACATGGTACGGAATTCAGCTGTCGCGACAGCATCGTTCTTCTGTTCGACCTTCACATCCGTTTTGTAGACCGTTGCTTTCTCCCATGCGCCATCCAATTCAGCATCAATTACTGGAGTACCGTAAGCAGCTGTTCCAGTATTGGTTTTCTCGATGTAGGTCAATACGCCATAGCCTTGGCTGTCGCTGTCCTGCGCGTTGCGCGGATCGCTCCAAGACACGATGGCGCCGTTGCCGCCAAATTCTGAACCGTCGTTGATTCCTTTATCTGTCACTCTGACATCGAACTTCACTTGCTTGCCTAACGAGCCAGCGAGCGGGATCGCCGTCTCCAGCACGTAACCGTACGTCGATTCCGTCACGGAAGGGTTGCTGCGCGAGAACGACTGCTTTTGAATGCCGCCGTTATCGATGAACAGCTCGACTTGATCCGTCGCCGTATTGGTCTTGTCTTGAACCGCTACGCGAACATACAGATTTTGCGCATCCCAGAGCGTCTTTACATCCGCCGAAAGCGTGCCCAGTTTCTCGGTGCTCATTGCAGGAACCGTGCTCCACGCCAGCTTCGAGGAACCGCTGACCGGGGTGCCTTGCGCCGTGCTTCCTTGTTTCACCGTAAGCGGGAGGTGGGAAGGATTGAGCGGTTTTACGGCCTCAACCATGCCCCAGTAAGCGTATTTCGTTTGATACTTCTTGTCGAACGGGAATGGAGCGTCTTGACGCGTCGTATTGTTAATATTGTGAAGCCATGTGTGGTCGTCCGCGATGCCCCACAGCGTCACGTTGCTGATCCAGCCTTCTGGATTGCTCGCCGTCTTGCCCATATTGTCCAAACGAACAAGCTCTTTGAACAATTCTTTATAACGGTAGCCTTGCTTAACTTGAATATCTTCCGGAACCGTATCGTATACAGTGCCGTTATTCGTGTATACGGATACGTCCAGCTCCGTTACTTGGTTGTCCAAGCCAGCTTCGCCGAATTTCTTGATCGAATCCGAAATTTGCTGAATGGACGGGCCTGTAATATTGATATGCGTCTGATGGCCAACGCCGTCGATCGGAACGCCTTCGCCCTTCAGTTTCATAACGAGAGCGTACAAGAAGTCGCGCTTCTTCGGATCATGCGTATTGTAATCATTAATGTACAGCTTCGCGTTCGGAAGCTCTTGTCTTGCCACGGTGAATGCCGTTTTGATGAAATCAGTTCCCGTCAGACGGTACCATTCGCTTCTGCGCATGCCGTCCGGCTGTCCCTCGTCGATAACCTCGTTCACGGCGTCGACAGCGTTAATCGTAACGCCCGCATCTTTGAAGTGGCGCGCTACCGTTTGAATATAAGTCGTCAGTCGGTCAAGAACGAGCTGCTTATTGGCAGGCGTCGCTTCAAGCGGCTGGTTGTTCGCGTCCTTGAACATCCATTCAGCCGCCTGCGAATGCCATGCCAGCGTATGCAAGCGGAGCGTAAGATTGTGATCCTTCGCATACTTCGCGACCTTATCGGCCGCTGCCCAGTTCCATACCCCTTCCGACGGGTTCAAGGAGCCCGGCTTCATGGAGTTCTCGGATACGAGCGAGTTGTAATGATAGTCCAGCAGTTCATGCACGCCGCCTTCAAGCTGCGCCGACTCTACTGCTGCGCCGATCTTGAAGTAGTCGGCATATACATCTTTCAAGTGATCGATATCGGTCTGGATCGGCTTCGGACCTTCAACGGCGCCAAGCTGCGACAGCACGAAATCATCTACATAGAAAGACCTTTCATTGCTGATTGTGTCAGCCACTTCCACGTAAGCATTCAGCACGGTTGGCACGGCCGATAACGTGAACTTGCCCGTCAGCTGCACCCAGTTATCCGACTTGACTTGCGCGTTCTGCGATACATTGGCGTAAGTGCTGTCGCCGGATTGCACAGAAATCCGCAGCGTCGTCGGATCTTGTCCTGGAGCCATCTTCACCCATGCGGAAAGGTTGTATTGATGACCCGGCTCCATCTTGCCGAGAATGTCGAGCAGCGGCCCGTCGTATTGCTGGGAGACGGTAGTCTGCAAGCTTTTGCTTCCGCCCGGCGTATGGTTGTCCGCTGCTACGACGCTAATGTTTCCGGCGCCGTTGCGTCTTACCCATGCCCCTTGTCCGTTCTCGAAGTCTGCTGTGATATCAGCCACTGCAGGCCCACCAGTGTTCGGATTCGACGGGGAAGCAATGAGCTTCACCTCGAACGTATCGAGGTAGTAAGCAACCGTTGCATTGTCCGTTGCTTGCACATAGACTTGATATTTGGTCGCTCGGGCATCGACCGTCAGTTGGCCTTTCAACGGAACCCAATCCGCAGCGGTAACCGCTTTGGAATTAATTTTGGAATAGGTGGCAGGATCGTTGGCTGGAAGCCCTTGTTGATTGATAGTAAGCTCCAAGTTAGCCGGTCCTACAGCATCCTCTTTGAGCTTGGCGTATATCGAAAATTCATAAGTGGCACCCGGCTGCAATGCGCTTGCATCGACTCCCGGACCGTTCCAAGAAACAGTACGGCCAGTAGCCAGCAAGCTTCCGGCACCGCTCTGTGCAGTTGCCGTCGTCTGTGTCACGGTCTCCGATCCGCGCTTGTACCAACCGTCGGTTCCGGAATCAAAGCTTGCGCTCATAACCGAATCTCCGACTTCAGCAGCAGAGGCGGTTAGAGCTCCCCAAGCTTGAGGCGCCATAAGCGCAACACTCAAGATTAGTGCTAATGCAGTGTTAAATTTTTTCTTCATTCTCTAATGTCCTCCTACTTCATAATCTGTGCGAGTGAGAAGTTTCTAGGGATCGTTTCAAAGAAAACGCATTCAATGAAACATGTATCCGCTTTCACTTGCATCCTATTATTATGACGGGCTTGAGAGACGCCGAGAACATAGAAACCATAGAACTCACTTAAGAAATATTAGTTTTTACATAAAAAGGACTGACGCCAACAATTGAATTAATGTTGACATCAATCCTATATCTTGATTCGCATGACTTCAGAGAACAAATACAATCCTAATAATTACCACTACAACCGTTTAATATTTCTGTGCGGCATACTCCGGCTCGTCCTCGAAGCTCGGGAACCGGTACTCCCGCACCAGCACGCAGTTGCTGAACGAAATTTTGACGCTGAGCAGCAGATCGCCGCATGTGCGGGCCGATCCATGCTGGAAGCCGATGTTATACAGCTTCCACTGATCGCGCGGCAGTTGATCGAACGTGATGGCCGATCCATACGAAGCGCCATACTCGTCGTGGAGCTCTGCGGTCAGCTTAATCTCATACGCAACCGGCTGGCTGTTATAGACCCCGATCTGCGCAATAACGCCGCTGCTCTGCGAGCCGTTCTCGAGCCGAAGCGTAGGACGAATCAGCAGCTTGCTGTCCCGCTCCTCGCGGTCCAGCCATTCGGCCTGCTGGAGCTCGCCGCCGTCGTCCCACGGACCCGCTACCTGCAGATGCAGGCTGTCTTCTTCAGGCGGCGGCATAAGACCTGTGCCCCGTGCGCTCTCGGCCGGCCCCAAATAGGTGTGCTTGCGGCCGCGTTCGTTCAACGCCTGAACGGATTCCATGACCAGCTTCTGAAGCACCGTAATGGAATCGACCATCCATACTTTCAGCACATGCGCGCCTGCCGCTGCCGCGTGCAGCATCACCTTCGCTTCGCGTTTGCTGACGATGACGCTGTGCTCCCAATCATGCTCATGGAAGCCGCCGTCCTCGCTGCGCTTCACGGCATCGGCGATCACGATCGGCCCGTCATCGAGCGAGAAACCGATTCGCACGCTGCCGCCCAGCACACAATCGAGCGTCGGCGCCACGATAGCCGTCGTCTCATAGTCACCTGCTTGACGCAGGTAGACATCATACTCCAGATGAGGAGCGTCCAACAGGTCTGCAGGCGTCAGCGCCGTCACCGGAAATACGGCCATCGACGACAACGTACGGCCGTAGCCGTCGATTCGCTCCCAGCCCGCTCCGTCTTGGCCCTCTGACTTACGCGCGTAGTGCTCGGCTTCGATCGCAACGACACCATCGCGTTCCAAGAAGCCGGTCATCGTCTCCCGTTCCGACTGCGCCGGCTGATAGACCGGCACCGTTACCTGAACCTCCGTTCCGCACGAACCCGTTACCATCAGCACTGCCGACACCGCCTTCCCGGCAGGCACCTGCTCCCAATCGGCCGAAACGGCAACACGCTTCTGCAGCAGCAGCGATCCTTCCGTCACGTCAAGCTTCAACCAATCGCAATCCGCCGCTATGTGGAAGCCTAGCCCCTCTTCCCCTCGGTTGAACAGTTCAACGAACGCTGCCGGACGTGTATCCGGATCCAGCTGCGGCAGCCGGCACTCCGCCTCTGCACCCGGCCAAGCCTCCGCCGACTCCTCAACGGCTACGCCCAGCTTCGCTTCCGCGCCCGCCGATACCCGCCGGACTTCCGACATGATGTTGCGTTCCGGGCAGTTCCAATACGTGTACCCGATATGCTTCTGATCCATCAGGTGATTCCATTTGCCCAGCGCGACCCGATTGTTATAGTCGAACGTCAGCTCCGCGTCGCGGCGGAACAGCCGCTCGGCCGTCGCCGCCGTCAAGTTAGCTGCCGCTCGGCCCTGCTCCGCATACCGTTTATTGTAAGAGGCTGCAATGTACAGCTCTACAATCGTTACCGAAGCATGAACGGGATGATACACCAATTCGAAGAACGCATCGCGCAGATGATCCGGCATCGTCATGTACAGCTGATCCGCCAGCGTTCTCATCTCCGAGCATACGGACAACAGATCCTCCGCCTCGCGGCTGTGGACCGGGCTGTACGTCTCCGCCATGTTGATATTCTCCGGCTTGATCCGGCCGTTCAGCTTCGTATACATCGCGAGCAGCCAAGCGATCTCTTCCGCATTCGTATCGCCGAAGACCGATGCCGCCCAGCTCACAATGAACGAATGAACGTTATCCTTCGTGAACGACGGCATATCCCAGCCCATCCGGAGAAAATAATCGATCGGCAGCTCCATCGGCTTCAAGCCGCCCACGTTCAGTATCCAAATGCGGTCGGCGCCGAATTCGTACGCCTTGTTCATTTGCTCCCACATTTTCTGAAGCGGCATGACGTTAATCCATTTGTACGATCTCGGACCGCCTGCATAGTCGAGGTGATAGTAGATGCCCGCCCCGCCCGAACGGCTGCGCTCCTCCGGCGTCGGCAACCGGCGCAGATTGCCGTGGTTGTCGTCCGACCACAGCAGCGTAACGTCGTCCGGCACGTGCATGCCGCTCTCGTAGTAATCCTGCATTTCTTTATCTAACACCCACAGCTGCGGCACTTGGGCGACGTCCTCGCTCACATGTTCAGCGAGTATCGCGCGCTGATCCGCTACGATCCGCTCCAGAAGCTTTATTTTGGACACTATATCGGGTTGTTCGTCCATCGACTCGTCGCCGTCGCCGCGCATACCGAGCGTGACAATACTCTCATAGTTGCGGTTCCGCTTGACGCCATGCTCCCAGAACTTGCGCAGAAATTCGCCGTTCTTCTCATCGTTCCATGCGCCTTGGCCGCCGCTCTTCCACTCGCCGTGCGACCGGGTCATCGGCTCATGAGGGCTCGTCCCCATGACGATGCCGTACCTGTCGGCCAGACGCGGATTCTCTTCGTCGTCCTCATTGAACGCATTGTCCCGCATAGCCGGCCACAAATAGTTCGCCTTCAAGCGCAGCAGAAGCTCAAACACTTTCTCATAGAAGCCGGAGACGAAATCGCCATAACGTTCGCGCACCCATGCCATCATCGAAGGACCTTCATCGTTAATATAAATGCCCCGGTATTTCACGGAAGGCTCGCCCTGCTTGTAAGTGCCTTGGCATACGAACAGCGAATCGCGGCGAACCGCCGGCACGTCCGCCCACCAATACCACGGTGATACGCCGATCGCTTCCGATACGTCATAGATGCCGAATATCGTGCCCCGCTTGTCGCTGCCAGCGATAACGAGCGCCTCGGCCAATCCGGGAACGGGCTCCGCAACCGTCTGAATGACGAACGACTCCCACTTGCCCGCCGTGTCGGCCGCATCAAGCTTGCCGCTTGCGGCCAGCTCGTCAATGAGCCCGCCGCGTCCAATCGTACCGATAATAACCGCACGCTTCGACCTTCCGCTCCATTCGGCGTTCAGATCCGGCTTCAAACCTGTCACTCGCTGAATATCCTGCTGCAAGTCACTGCCCGCTCTCGCGACGCCCTCGAATTCACCTGAACCGATAATCAGCTCGGCGGCTTGTCCGTTATGCGCGAGAGCAAAGCTCGCCTCTTCTCGGTTGTCGATGAACTGAACATAGGTTGGCCGTGTCATTCGCCTCTGCTCCCCTGCCCCCATACCAAACGTTGGGTTTTATTCCCATGATAACAAGAAATAGACCCAAATAATTAAAGGCAATGCTTCGAAATGTTTAGCAGCTCCGCATGTCCCCTCGGTTACTTCCACCAAGCAAAGCTAGGATAAACGCCTTTCTCCGGACGGATCAGAACCGTCTCTCCGATGCGCGGCGTCGTCACCTGCACGCCCCGTTCCTTCGCTCGCTTCGTCGCCCGCTCGACCGGATCGGTCCAATCATGCAGCGCCAGAGTAAAAGCAGCCCAATGAATCAGAAGCATAACTTGTCCGCGCACGTCGATATGCGCTTGCACCGTCTCCTCCGGCATCATATGAATCGCTGCCCAGCTTTCGTTATATTGGCCGCACTCCATCAGCGTGAAGTCGAACGGCCCGTAACGCTCTCCGATCTCGGCAAAATGAGGCCCGTACCCGCTGTCGCCGCTGAAATATACGCTGGCCTGCCGGCCTTTAATGACCCATGAGCACCACAGCGTCGAGTTGCGGTCGTTCAGACTTCTGCCCGAGAAATGTCTCGCAGGCGCACATACGAGCTCAAGCCCGTGAAATTCGAATTCGTCCCACCAGTCGAACTGCTTGATCCGGCCCGGCTCAACGCCCCACCGTTCCAGATGGCTGCCGACGCCGAGCGGCACGATGAATTGTTTGACCTTCCCCTTCAGCTTCTTGATCGTTCCGTAGTCCAGATGATCGTAATGATCGTGAGAGAGGATGACCGCATCAATCTCCGGCAGCTTCTCGATCTGAAAAGGAAGCGTTCCGCTGTAACGCTTGCCGCCGATCGCCGGGAACGGCGACGGAGCGGAACCGAACATCGGATCGAGCAACAGCGCTTTGCCGTCCAGTTCCAACAGCGCGGCAGAATGACCGAACCATGTAACGGCAGGCTGTCCGCCGGTTCGAATCTTCTGTACATCGAAGTCCGCCATTGGCAGCGGCTGATCCGGCTTTTTGCGGGGATTGCCCTTCATATACTGCTTCAGCAGCGGCGCCCAATCCCGAACATTCATGCTTAACGAAGTCGGGATCAGATTCACGAAGATGCCTTTCGTGTAGTTAGCCGACTTCAGGTTGCGGCTGACTTGTTCCTTCCTTGCTTTCCTGCCGAAAGCCGGATAATAGCGCAGTACAGCAACGGTTGCGACAATAATGGCTGCCGCAATCGCCGCGATGGCGAGTACAATGTTCATGGTCGTCTCCCTCATCCCAATCGTTAATAGGCTACTTCTAATTAAACGAAATCGGCCATCTCAATGCAATCTTCTTGCCGTCTCGAACGGCAAGGTTAGGATACAACAGGTTCCCTCTCCCATTGCGGAACGCAGCTCGAACGATATATCCCCTGTGCCGGAGCATGCTTGCATGCATCCGGCACAGTCATTCATACATATAAGTCATCATGAAGAAGCAATTGGAGGAATCCATTATGACCGCTGTCAGTATCGTACTGCTCGCCCAGCATGCCGCTCTTGCGTCCGGCTGCGCGGATGCCATTCGCCGTCACACCCTCGTTCCGTACGAGCTTATTGTGGTCAATGACGGCAACCAGGCAGCCATTGACCAAGCCTTCGAGGACAAGAACGCCGTGCTTGCACCAACGCCCGTGCTCACGGGGGTTGCCGCCGGTTTTAATCTCGGAGCAAGCATTGCGCGCGGAGAGCGCATCGTATTCATTCGCGATCACGTCCGTGTGACTGCGGACTGGCTGCCTCCGCTGCTTGTCGGCCTGGACGGTCATCCGAAAGCGGCCTTCGCAGGCCCGCTCAGCCATGGGGTCAGCGGCATTCAGCAGTCGAGCATCCCCATCGAAGCGGTCGAGACGATGCCGGCGGACGTTCGCAAGCAATGGGCGGACTCTGCCGGCGGCACGCAGCGCGTCTCGCGTCTGCTTAGCTTCCTGCTAACCGCAGACCGCCAAGCCTTCTTGGCGCTCGGCGGATTCGACGAAGGCTACCGCTACGAAAGCTACGAGGATGACGATCTGTGCCTGCGCGCGCTGCAAGCGGGTCATGAGTTGTACGTCGTACGCGACAGCGCGGTGCATTATTTGACGCCTCCGCCTCTTTGGGCCGACAATCCGAACTTCCTTCAGCATCAGATGGCCGTCAACCGGCAATACGCACAGAAGAAGTGGGGTGACGATGTCACTTCCCTGCTGTTCCGGCAGCCCCGCCCGGTCACGGTCAGCTTGTGCATGATCGTCAAGAACGAGGAAGCCACGTTAGCAAGATGTTTATCGAGCGTTGATGGTGTCGTCCATGAGATCAACATCATTGATACAGGCTCGACCGACCGTACCAAGGAGATTGCCCAGTCGTTCCAAGCTCGCGTGTTTGATTTCGAATGGGTGAACGATTTTGCCGCCGCCCGGAATTTCGCCTTCTCTCAAGCGACCTGCGAATACTTGCTATGGCTCGACGCGGACGATATTCTTCTGCCGGAAGATGCAGCCAAGCTGCAAGCGCTCATTCAGGCACTCCCTTATGAGACGGACGCAGTGTCCATGAATTATCATCTGGCCAAGGACGAATACGGGAACGTCACGAGCAGTCTGCGCCGCAACCGCTTGGTTCGGCGAAGCCGCGGATTCCGGTGGATTGGCGCGGTGCACGAGTATCTCGAGGTGTACGGCAGCATCATGGCTGGCGATATCGCCGTTACCCATGACCGCGTCCATACCCAATCGGACCGGAATCTGAAAATATACGAAGCAAAGGTAACATCCGGAGCCGAGCTCGGCGCAAGGGACACCTATTACTTCGGGAACGAATTGTTCGACCATCAGCTGTGGGAACGCGCTGCCGAGCAGTATGAGAAGCTGCTTCAATTCAGCGAGGTATGGATCGAAGACCGGATCGGCGCCTGCGGCAAGGCTGCGGAATGCTACGACCACATGGGCCTGCTCGAGCAAGCGAAGCAGAAGGCGCTGCAATCGTTCGTCTATGCCGCTCCGAGGGCGGAGAACTGCTGCCGGCTCGGAAGCTTCTTCATGAAAGAGCAGCGCTACAGCGAGGCGGCATTCTGGTATAGGCTGGCGACCGAGCTGCCGAAGCCGGATGCCATGGCGCACACGATACACGCCTGCTGGACCTGGCTGCCCTATCTTCAGCTATGCGTATGCTATGATCGGATGGGCGAGCACCGTTCGGCCTATGAAGCGAACGAACGCGCAGCATCATTCCGGCCGAACGATGAACGAATTCAAGCCAACAAGAGCTACCTGTTGAGCCGGTTGCAGGCTGTCAATTAACCGTAAGCTGTTCAGCTTAGGAAAAAAAATCGCCGAACGCACCGGATTCCGCTTCATGCAGCGGGAACCGGCTCGTTCGGCGATTTTGTCATATAGCAAAGGCGGCTGACTCTTTCAATTCAAGCTTCGCAGCTGCTCGTCCAGCTTGCGGAACGCTTCGTGCATCCGATCCTGCGGGACTGCCGCATATCGTTCGCCAATGCTGACCTCGAAATAGCAGTTGGAATCTTCTTTCTCCCGCACGATATGGGTAAAGCCAACGCCCGTCTCTTGGCTGACCGCGATGAACATCGGCTCCACCGCCTCCTTCTTCCCCGCGATATGGACGTGGAACATGTTCGATACCGGTACTTCGGGCACCGTCGTGATAGCATGACAGCTGTTATACAGAGCAGCAAGTTCAATGGCTTCCTTGTAGTACCGCTCCATGTGAGGCAGCCGCAGCTTCATGTAGTAGTCGGCACTTAGAATATACGGATACAGGCTGATCAAATCGCCGCCGTGCCTTCTTTTCCAAATCTTCGCCTGCTCCGTCATGTCATACTCGCCAGCCAACATCGCTCCGGCAATGCCCCCAAGCCCTTTGTAAAACGAAATGTAGACACTGTCAAACAAGCTGCACACCTCTTCGGCCGTCTTGCCGTAATAAGGGAGAATCTCGAACAGTCTCGCGCCGTCCAGATGAAGCTTGATGCTGTTGGACCTGCAATACGCAGCAATCGCTTCAAGCTCTTCATACGGCGGCAGCTGCCCGCCGATCTCACGCTGCGGCAGCTCCAGCAGGAGGCAGGCGACGCCTTCCGGCATGCCCTGCACATCCGCCAGCCGAACCGGCCGCGTCTTGTCCGCCAGCAGAATCGGCTCGAGATGATGAAGCTCTTTCATGCCGTCCTGCTCATGAATTTCGAGGTGGCACAGCGGGTGATAAGCCACTTTCTTGCTGCCCGCCGCATCCGACCATATGCGAAGCGCGATCTGCTGCGCCATCGTACCGCTCGGGAAGAACACGGCTGCCGGCTTGCCGAGCAGCTGCGCTACGTCAAGCTGGAACTGCTCAATTACAGTGCCGGTCCCGTAGATATCACTGTCTTGCTCGCCCTCATATTGATCGAGCGCCTCCTTCAGCACGCCGACATTTCTCGGGCCATGGCCGATGAGCGGAAAGCTCGATTTGTTGTATACCTCGGATAGGAATGGACTCGGCTTCATGAAACTTTCGCTCCTTTGTAAGTGACTGCTTGCTGCGCTGCGCATTCGGACAGACGGATGCCCGGCGCCTCATCCTGCATTGGCTGCGGACGCGGCGAATGGCGCACTTTTCCTCATTTAATTAGTATGAGCATTGGGAGCATATTGCACTCTGAACAACTTAGCACTTTAACGAAAGCATTGAAGCCGAGTGTGGTAGGGATGTAGCAGGTTGGCGCGGTTGTGCGATAGGCGAGTTGGCGTGGGCGATAGAGGTGCAGATTGGGGCGATTACCGGGTTGGCGTGGGCGGTACCGAGGTGCGATTGGTGGGGCGGGTGGGGCGAGAGCGTGGTGGTGCGGTTGGTGGTGCGTTTGGCGGTGCGTTTGGCGGTGCGTTTGGCGGTGCGTTTGGCGGTGCGTTTGGCGGTGCGTTTGGCGGT